>CAJTYG010000001.1:0-19922 GCA_910584155.1 uncultured Christensenella sp.
CTCGGACTTGCGTGTTACGGTTTTGGGCGGCTCACTATCTTCAACTTCAAACGGCATAACCTCCGGTTGCGGCACAGGTATCATTCCGTCTACGCTCTCTTTTATAGAACGCACGGATACGGAGTCCGCAGTTTCTTTGGAGTCCCCGCATAGGGTTCCCATAAAACGCCCCTGTTTTATGGGATAAGAAACGTCCCTGTTTGTGGGGTTTAAAACTACAAACTCCTCGTCCTTTTCCTTATGCCTTTTCCTGCTCGGTCTTTCAGTATGCGGTATTGCTATATAGTGAGAACCGTCATAATAAATTTTGGCATTCGGATACATCAGCTCACCGCCTCCCTCTGCTCATATAGAGCGTTTATGAAATAACTGTTTTGAAGCTTCAATTCTTCAATGGTTGCACGCTCCGTAGCATACTCTCGGTAATCGTTCAGCCCCACGTCTGTCCTTAACGCCATCTCATTGAAGTAGTCCGAGAAACAGTCCGTAGAGAAACGGGAACGATATATCTTTCCGCTCATAAGGTAGTACACTTTCAGATCCGCTTTACCGTCCATTGTGCCACGCTCTTTCTCTATCCCCAGCTCGCTATACCCGTATTGGTTGTATATTCGCATGTTGTACGCAAAGAGTTTCGCCACTATGGTTTTGAGAATATGTACAAGCAACGTATTATCTCCACGTCTGAACCGCATATCGTAGTACATTCCTCTGAACTTGCTAAACGCCCACTCGCAGATTTTGTTTTCCAGCTTATAGCATGGCAATGCAAGTTTAATTTCACTGCTTGATACTATCGTAAGAATATCCGCAAGGTCTCTCGCATCCGCTCCCCAACTCTCCGGTCTTTGCTCGTCCGTGAACACTTTAATAAACGGAAAGTTATCCACTGTTGCACTATGCCTGCACATCTTGAGCCACGAGTTGAATAAATCGTTCTTTTGGTTGGTCTCATCTTTGCTCTTCTTTACTTCTTTAAGCTCAAGGTTATTGCCACGCTCTTTACCCACTTCTGTAATGACTACAACGCCGAACTCAAACGAACCGCTGTTCTTATTGTTCTCGATAAGTTTCCTGCCCAGTCTTAATACGTCAAAGTCCAAAACATGGGAATGCCTGCTTAGTGCCGGAATGTCGTCACCGAAGAAATCTGCATACCACAGCGGGAAGTTGCCTTTGTCCATCAGTTCGTTGTCTACACGAATAGCGTAATTGCTCACTATAAGACTGCTTTCAATAACGTAGATGAAATACAGTTGGGCATACGTTTCCATAACGTCCCAGATGTTCTCAACCTTTAGCTTGTCTGCATACGTATATCCATAACGAGTATAGTCATAGCCGTAGAGTTGTTTTGGATTGTGCGTTTTCTCGAACCTCGCTCGTTTCTTGCGCACCCATTTCTTTGTGCTTGCAAGATTGTACACAACTCCGTGCTCCATACACTTGCGCATTTCCATCTCGAACGCTATCCACGAAAAGTGCGGGAATTTAAGGTCCTGCTTGTATAGTCTTTCATACGCTTCACGGCGGAACATAACCTCTTGAGATAATGCCATATCCGTGATTGCCGTAGTCTTTTTCTTGCCCATACTTCCGCAACACATTGAAACTATTGGCAACTCGTTTATAAAACCGCAGTTCATACGCTCCATATGTTCAAGTCTGTCTTTGCCAACTCGTTTTCTCCACCTGTCCCAAGCAATGAAAAGAACAGGGAACACCGTCCACCACATCGTTTTGAGAAATCCTTTAATATCTAACCACAGCTTCACGATCTGCGTAGGGACATTGGCAAAGTCATATGACACGGCGAAATACAGGTAGTACGCTATAAACTCTATAAGTACCGTGAAGAGATTAAAGCTCATAAGCCAGATAAACAGCCACAGAATTATGAGCCATTTATTGTCTTTGAGAAACGCCGCAAAGTCCCGTATAAAACGCTTTGTAGGCTGATACGTCCACTTGCTTATTCCCTTGAAAACCAGTAGCGGAATCGTGTCCTTATTGTGCCTTTTGTTACTGCTCATATACATGCGTTTTATGACGATAACGGTGCACAAAATGAATGGCAGAATGAGTATCAGTAGCTTGCAGATTTTTTCCAAACTTAACGCCGTATATCTGCACCAATTTAGGAAGTTATCCATACTAAAGAACAGCGACCAAAACAACACTACGTTCGTGCCTATTTCTCCCGGCGTAGGTAAAGAACCTACGTCGGGATCATATATGGAAGACCTGTTTATAACACTTGCATTTAAGTCCGCCGAGATATTGAACAGTTTGCAGAAATAATATTTTATTGAGTTGAAACAATCAGTTAAACTCTCGTATATGCGCAGATATGAGTTTCGGAAGCAGAACACGCCAAGCAAAATAAAGCCCGTCGTTATCGCTATTCCGAGTAATAAAAACAATAATTTTTTCTTCCTCGTCATAGCGCCGCCTCCAACATTTGTGCAGTGTAAATCACGTAGGAAATCAACGCTACAACAAGGATAACAACCACACTAATAACAATGGTACGAAGTACCTTCATAGTCATTTTCCTCCTTTTTACGTTTCCTATTTCTCGCTCTTTTAATGCCTTTTTCTACGGCCTTAAACGGCATAGAAATGACCGTTCCAACAAACTGTAATATCGTTGATAAAAGCGGTGAAAGCACGCACAGTAAAACGATGAGCAGTATCACGGCTAACGCTATTAAAAGCCCTTTGCCTCTGTCGTTCAGCTCGACGTTTGTTTCCGTATCGTTTATAGGTTTGTTGCTCCCGGTTTGCTTGTTGTCTATGACTCCGAGATTGTACGTTACTCCGTCTGTAATGAATTTAAGACGTAGTATCGTGACCTCGCTCACTAATGTAGAACTCTCAACGTATCCTCGATAAACATTGCCGTAGCCAACCATAGCCTCTCGTAATTGAACGTCATATTCTGTGTCCACAAAACGTAAAACCCACTTCTTATTTTTAAGCGCTTGTTTTCCTTCTTCTGTAATCTTGCTTACAACGTTTACATCCAATATTGCACCGTGATACACGTTCTTGTTTAAGTCCACGCTGGCTATAAAATCCGTTATAGTTTGAATTCTGTCCCACTCATAATTCGCCGCAAAAATTCCTCCGCCTTTGTAGTGAACGGTATCGTCATCTTCGGACAAAGTGCGCTGTTTGTTTTCTATATCGCCCCAATATGGTTTGAAATAGTCTCCGTCCGTCTGATGTCTTTGTTCTCTTTGCACCCACGCAACGTCCGCCTCTACAAGACGGTCTATAGGCTTATCCGTATCGAATGCAACAAAATGGGAATCGCAGGCTGACTGGTGGAAAATGTAGCCGTCATCATAACGCACAAAACCTACGAACTTATCTGTTATTTCGATAGTTTCAATATCCACAGTTGCCGTAACGGGGTTGCCGTTGATAGTTGAAAAACGATACTCTTTGCTTACATTGAAAGGCACTTCGGATACGGTATTTCCGCTTGGCTCTTTATCCCCGTATGCTTTGTTGAACGGTCTGTAAATCGACGTAACACCGTAATATCTCGCCTCTGCATCAGATACCATTATTCCCTCGACGATGTACTTAAAGAAAACTCCGCTTGAATTTATGTACTTCAATTTGTAGTTGCTGGGCGTTATATCCGCATACGAAGTTGTTGAGGTGTTTATAGAACTTGCCCGCATGTCTTTCTTTCCACACGGCTGATACACGTAAACAAACAATTCCTTATCCGAACTCTCTGCAAGCTGTATGATTTTAAGCGAATAATCTGTTGCGACTACGGGATAGTTTTTGACATCAAACATGCTGTCTTTTTTGAGGTCTGCAAGAACGTCCGAATATTCTGCTCCGCTCGCTGCAAAAGCCACATTTGCAACACTCTGCACACTCATAATGAATGTGCAGAGTGCGAGGAACAGAGCGAATATCATTCGAAGGAGCTTCTTTTTAAGCAACGAAGTTGCCAAAGTGTTCAAAATACTATCTCCTCCGGATCGAGCGTTACTTTGTACACCGTATTCGGAACACGGAAGTTAATAGTGACGGTGGCTTCGTCGTAGTTTTTGATAACGAGCGAGAACATATCTTCCTCGCTGTCTATTGCGCCCAAGTCATAGCGGATAGTTTTATCCGGATACTGCGCTTTGAGTATGTATTCCAGATTGCCTTTGGCATTCAGCGTTACGGCATTTCCGTCTTTGGTTATTTCAAAAGCGTTGGTAAAATCCTTTTCATCCGCAAACGATTTTGTTTCGTCGTCTACGGTAAATTCAAAGTCTATACCTGCCTTTGGTATGACGGAAACGATATATCCCTTATCCTGCTTGTTAGGGTTAGCGTCCTTTACGTTGATAACGATATTTTCTTCGCAGCCTACGATATATCCGCCTGCAGAGGAAGCAACCTTCTCGCCGTTCACTTCAACGTAGAAAGTGCTAAAATCTTCCGTAAAGTTATTGGTAAAAAACGCTATACAGCCTATGGCAGCGACAATGCCCATAAGCAGCACTATGCCTACTATGACTTTTATCACTCCGTTACTTTGTTTAACCTTGCTCATAGCAAACACCTCGTCAAAAAGTGATGGTCGTTTGGGTTAAAGAAACAGAGCTTACGTTCTCCGCAATGAAACACTTATATTGCGCCGAAAAGCCGAGCGTTCTATGAGATAGCGTTATAAGAAAATAAGGTTTATTTCCTGCGCTATCCACTTGCGACTCATAATACTTGTTCTTCCAAGTTGTGGTTTCTCCCAGTCCCTCCGGACGAGATACTTCACTGGACTCAAAGTAGGACATATATGATGCCTTTGCGGTAACGACAAGATTTCCATTCGTACACGTTGCGGTTATCAGCTTAGCTTTTATGCTATCCAAAGATACGGTAGTGTCGTGATTGTTCCACCCCTGTCCTCTTTCTGAGCGTACAAATGTTCCCGTGGTGATATTTCCTATACCTTGCACCGTGACTGTAAAATCATTAAACGAAGTCCCGACGTCATGGAAAATATTGTCCAAATTGAGCTTACAAGTATAAGACTGTCCTGTGTATAGATTATCCACGCTGTCTTTACCAAGATTGTATTTGGTTACTCCGCTCGGACTGGCTATCGTCATTGAGGAGGGCTTGCCATCATAGGTAATAGTGCACGTTGCCTTTTTATTGCCTTGACGGGTTGTACATTCCAAAATTGCATTGCTACCTCTGAACGATTTATAACAGTTTATCTTTACCGTTAATGCGCCTTGCGTACTCTCGTCTATGCACAAATAGTCTGAAATACTCTTCGCTTTAAGAGTTGCGTTGTCCACCCATTTAAGAGTCCAAGTAACATATTTGTCCGCAACGCTTTCGGGAAGTATGGTTGCCACTATGTGTTGAGAAACGTATGGCGTATTATCCGCAGCAGCGACGGCTATCGCTTCACCCATTGTGAGCATAATACCGTTCTCCTCGACCGTTTCCATACCGAGTACAGGTTCAGTTGGTTGGACGTTTTTACTGTCTGGTTTTGCGGCATTTCTTTGACCGATACACATCACGAGTGATGCGGTTGACGTGGCAAGAATGAGTATAATTGCAATGAAAACAACTATCCATTTTGCCGTGTCTTTTTTGATATGATTATGTAAATTTTGTTCCATAGTTTTAATTCTCCTATAATTGTATTTTTCATTAAAGTGCGGCTTTATTTAATCTAAAACCGCACTTTATCTGTTGATTGAGTTATCCAAGCAACATATCGAGTAGCGCTTTATCAGACTGTCTGAACGGCTTTATCTGGCATTCATATACCTTGCCATCCTCGTCCGTACTGCGCACGCCGTAGCGATTGCCGGAATACGTTATCTTGCCCGTTTTCTCGTCCTTCATCTCGAAGGGAGTTACGACAAGTTCCGCCTGCATTTCGTCCCCGAACACTATGTCCAAGACTGTGTAGCCACCGAAGTCCGGTACGGAAATTGCAACCTTTACTTCACGTCCACGCAACGTGCCTTTTACGAAATACGAGTAAAAAGACTTCTCCTTTTTTGTTACGAGTTCACGCTCTACAAACAACTTCTCCATACTCCTTCCTCCTTAATTTTTCTTCCCGATAGTGCGGGAAATCTTTGCGGCTTCCTCTTTGGATTTGCCTTCTCCTCTTGCTTTTTGGTACTTATACTGTCCTGCATGGTCCGACTGACAGAGCAGATAACCGGAGCGGAGTCCTTTTTCATATTCCGTGAGTTCCTGTCCTACTTTAGGACCGCCCATATGCACAGAATTCTTGCGTTCTGCCGCATAGCTTGCAGCTCGCTTTCTCGGAGAAAACCATTTACGGATTCTCTCGCCAAGCGTTTCCTTTTTTGCTTCTTTTGCCATAAATTTTTAATTCCTTTGCCCGTGTTACCGATAGCACAGCGTATAGATTTGTGGTTGCCCGTCCTGCCGTTAGCTAAGCGTTTGAGTTTTTTTATTAAGTTGTACTTTTGCAATCTCTAACTGCCGATAAATGAAACATCCCGTTTCTTGCTACTGTTACGGAAGGTGGCCACCATACTGAATTCAGTCCGCAATTATTGCCGATATTCTCACGGCTCGCTTGAGATTACAATGGCAGTATAGGGCAAGAAAAAAACGCATACCACTTATGCGTTTTACTCGTTTTGGACTTGCTTTTACCTCTTTTTATACAGCGTTTACCCCCACCTATACATAGTTTACTTTTTACTATTATTTCATCAGTAAACCATAAAAAGAGCGTAGGCATTTCGCTTACGCTCGTGTTTAAAGTGAATACTATGCACTTAACTTTTCTTTTAGATATTGTATCAATTTATGGTTTAACTTATAAACATAATTGACGGAATATCCATACTCGTCCGCATATTCCTCGTGAGTTTTACTGTTCACATAAATTTCATAATATAACTCATACATCTGCGGAGTCGCCATACAAATTGCGCTGTTGTATTTATCCAGTTTAGACTGTATGCCGAGCTGTCCTATTTTGGCGGTGCTTTCGGCAAACAGCTCTTTGCGTGAATAATAAAACTTGATTTGCTTCAAATCTTCTCTAATTTCCATTGTGTTCATAGATCCTCCTTGTCTTTGTAGGATTGCTATATAAAAAACCTTGACTAACAGCAATCCATTATAAAAATGAGATTTCTGTTCGCCAAGGCGTATATATCCTTGCTCTGACACCGGCGGTGTTTCACGAACACTTATTTGCAACACATTGACGTGGGATTTACTCGGGCACTGTTTCATCCCGACCTCCGTTTGAATTGCAAACGATATTTAATTTTCAACATTAGGCGGAGCGGTGAGTTCCATACATATTTTTCTTTTTGTGCGCCGTTTGCTTACTATGTAAACTTTGCACAATGGACAAACTATACGCAACACACCGTCTTCACCCTTATACCCTATAACCTTATGTCCGCAGTTAGGACAATAAAGTTGGACAGGTGTAGAGTCCGACATTTTCTCTATTCTCCTTTCGGTAATTGAACAGTTATAATTTATAAATTCATTATAACTATATCCGTGTACCGTTATTGGTGCATCTTATTTTGTTTTTTTTGCTTTTTTTGAAAATACACGTAAATTCGTTCTTCCAAACAACCGGCAAACATATCTAAAAACTCTTGCGGCATATTTGCTACTTTGGGAACGCCATTATAATACACTTCCAATTCTAACTCGTTTTTTATAACCAACTTTTCCATACTATCACCTCCTTCTGGTTATACCTTACTACAACTAATTTGCAATTTGAACTTATGCAGTTTACCCATTTTTGCACTCGTCTTACCTGTTTTGGATATTTGCAGTTGGAAAGTATATTTCTTTCGGTTTTTGTGTGTGAATTTTAGCAGAAAAAGGTATCCCCGTAAAGGGCTCGTCTCAAATATTAACAGTATTTTTAATAGCAAAATTTAAGCATATTTTTTCCTCGCTCCTTGACTGTGCTCCCTTTTCCTACGGCTCTTTCGGTGTCCGAAAGAAATATAAACTCAAAGGAGAAATAGCAAATGAAGGTAAACAAAATAAGGCTGAAGTTAAAGCGGTTGCAAAAATGGGTAAACCTATAACAAAAAGCGGTAATCCACATAAGTTCAAATCTCTACATCAGAAAGATAACATTAAATCAATAAACTTGGAGGTAAAAAAATGAAAACAGCGGTAATATATGCAAGATACAGTAGTGAACGTCAAACGGAGCAGTCCATTGAAGGACAAATTCACATATGTACACAATTCGCAGAACAAAATGATATAATAATTGTTGACTCTTATATAGACCGTGCAATGACAGGCAAAAATGATAACCGTGCAGCATTTCAGAGAATGTTGAAAGACAGTGACAAACAAGCTTGGGATTACGTTCTTGTTTATAAGTTGGATAGATTCTCAAGAAATAAATATGAAATGGCTATTCACAAAAAACACTTAAGAGATAACGGGATTCGCCTTAAATCCGCAACTGAAAATATCCCAGACACTCCGGAAGGCATCATTCTCGAATCATTGCTTGAAGGTATGGCGGAATACTATTCGGCAGAACTTTCACAAAAAATCAAACGAGGAATGAACGAAAGTAGAAAGAAAGGTCAATTTACAGGCGGTGTCTTGTCTTATGGATATAAGCTAAACAACAAAAAGATAGAAATAGACGAGGATAAAGCAAGTGTCGTAAGATTTATTTACGAACAATATGCAAACGGCGTATTCGTAAAGGATATAATTGAGCGACTTACACAACAAAACATATTGAGCAATGGCAGACCATTTCCCGAAAACACGGTTTACAAAATTCTTAAAAACAAGAAATACGCAGGTATTTATACTATAAACAATGAGGTTTATACCAATATTTATCCTCGCATTGTTCCGGAGTCAATATTCAATATAGTACAAAGCAAAATAGCCGAAAATAGCACTGGCAAACATATAGATACTACACAATACTTATTGAAAAATAAGATATTTTGTGGATATTGTAATCAACCTATGACATCCGATGCGGGCACTGCACGCAATGGTGAAGTTAAAAGATACTATAAGTGTTTAGGACGCAAAAAATCACATACCTGTTCTAAAAGTATTATTCGTAAAGACATAATAGAGCAATTAGTGATTGATGTTTCCACACAAGTATTTTGCGATGAAGAAAATCTTTCAGATTTAGCAATGCAAATTCTCGAAGCAAATAATAAACGCAATCATGACACATCAATTCTTAATATTCTTGAAAAAGAACAAGCCTCACTACAGCGGTCCATAAACAATATAATCAAGGCTATCGAAAACGGTATTACAACGATGACAACAAAACAAAGATTAGAGGAATTAGAAACGAATCTCCTATCTGTAAAAAATAAAATAGCAATAGAAAAGTCACAAGAAAAAGTCTTATTAACAAGTAAAGATATAATTAAATATATCAAAGTAGCTATTCGACAGAGTGCTACGCAAATGATACGGCAGTTAATAAATAAAGTGATTGTGTACGACGACAAAATTGAAATTTATTACAACTATACCGATAACAAAGGACCTGATGATGAACATCAGGTCTTTTCTTTTTATGAAACAAATTATAAAACTCAATTTAATATGAATCAGCATCCCTTAAATAGCAATTTCGAGGATAGGATAATTAGTTATAATTTTCAAGTGATACTGTTTATATAGAGCTAATCACTAAAAACATAATAGCAAAATTATAAAAATACTACTAAGTAGTAGGTTTCCAGCTGAACCCTACGGGGTTCAACTGGGCCCCCTATGGTGGAGATGCGGGGAGTTGAACCCCGGTCCAAACGCCCGTCTTCGGCACTTTCTACACGTTTAGCAGATGGTTGGATTTTTCGCACATCGGTCCATCGGCAAACCTTTGATTGATGAGCCCGAGATGACAGCAATCCTATCGGGCGATCAGATTGCGTTGTCCGTTTTTCTGACGCCGCTTGCTGAGGGAACGGAAAACCTCAGGGCGACGCACTGCTAATTAAGCAGCGAAAGCGAGTGCCATATTACCGGCGCTCTTTTGAGTTTTATTTGCGTTTAATTTTAACGTTCCGTTTTAACGTAGCCGAGCCTACGACGTGCTTATACCGCTTAAGGATGAATGTCGAATCCAGTACATCCCCACGCTGACACAAAAACGCAGTTGTGTTAAACGATTATACCACATTATATCCAAAAATCAAGAAAAATTGCACCGTATAATTTTGGAAACAGCGCATTTGTTGACCATTAGGCATATACAATCAATTTAAACGCACCTTGACGGCAAGGCTATTTGTGATATAATAAACAGGAACGTGTGCCGATATGGCACAGACTTTAACATATTGCCGTTTTGATATGGCTCAAAAGTGAGGAAAATTTATGAAACGCAACAAAACCTGTCCGCTTTGTATGCTTCGCAGACTGTTTAAGAGCAATCCGCCCACGAGCGTGCGCCCTGCACTGCCCGATTATGAAAATTCAGCGCCTAAGACGCCGCCGATGGGCTGGTCTACTTGGAACACCTTCCGCAACCGTATAAACGAAAAGATGATACTCGAGATGGCTGACGCAATGCGGGACAGCGGCTTGATAGAAGCAGGCTACGTTCATCTCAATTTGGACGACAACTGGCAGTCGTCTATGCGTGACGAAAACGGCGATTTGCAGGGCGACCTTGAAACCTTTCCTCACGGGATACCGTGGCTTGCGCAGAAGCTGAACGCAAAGGGCTTGAAGCTTGGCGCATATACGTCCAACGGAACGCTCACCTGCGAGGATCTGCCTGCGAGCCTCGGCAGAGAAAAGGCGGACGCATATACGCTTGCGAAGTGGGGCGTGGAATATTTTAAATACGACTTTTGCCATAACTCTCAGATATCGCAATATGCGCCGCTCGTATACAGCATAAGCATATCCAAGTTTGACGGCGAGGCTACAGAATATTCCGTACACAACGCAGTGCTCGGCGGACTTGCCCGCTTTATGACGGACAAAAAGCTGCCGACGGGCGGATATGTGTCCGGACTTGACAGAAACTACGGCGACATCACCTACGGCAATATCACCGTCGACGAGGACGGCGACTATGTGCTGACGGTAAACATCAAAAAATACGGTCAATATGAAAAATATCTCATTGCAAAAGTCAATGACGGTAAGGAATATGAGATAGAATTCCCCTCGCAAAAGAAATTCAACAATACTGCCCGATTCCAAACCGTTGTTGCGCTTAAGGCGGGCAAAAACAAGATTAAACTTTTCAACCCTGTAACCTGCAAGGCGGACAGCGAAATGTATCAGTATCGCAGAATGGGCTTGGCGCTCAAAGAGGCGACGGCAAAGGTTGCCGCACAGAACGGAACGCCCGAAAAGCCCATAACGTTTTCCATTTGCGAATGGGGTTGGGGCAAACCGTATAATTGGGGCGCAAAGGCAGGCAACCTATGGCGCACTACCCCCGATATCC
This sequence comes from uncultured Christensenella sp., assembly GCA_910584155.1. Lineage (GTDB taxonomy): Bacteria > Bacillota > Clostridia > Christensenellales > CAG-917 > CAG-475. The sequence goes on from CAJTYG010000001.1 coordinate 11,486, forward strand.
GTCCGTGGTGGTTTTGGATAAAGATGATTTACAATCACACGGTCAAGCTTCACGAATACTCGAGCGCAGGGCACTTTAACGACCCCGATATGCTCGAGGTCGGCAACGGCAAGCTGAGCTACAATCAAAACGTTTCCCACTTTTCGCTGTGGTGTATGATGAACTCGCCGCTGATACTCGGCAACGATTTGCGCAAAATGAGCGACAGCGTAAAGGCGATAATCACAAACAAAAATATGATAGCCATAAATCAGGACGCACTTTGCAAGCAGGCGAAGCGAGTGAAGTGTGGCACCGTTGACGTGCTCGCTAAGCCTCTTGCGGACGGCAGCACGGCGATATGCTTCTTCAACAAATCCTGCCACTCGGCAAAAGCGACCTACAATATAAATAAGCTTTGCGACGACAAATACGTATCAATGAAAAAACAAGCCTCATATACCGCAACCGAGCAATGGAGCAACGAGAGCTTGAAAACAAACGGCAAAATGACAGTCAAGCTTGAAAAACATCAGAGCAAAGTATTTATCATAACCCCATCAAACAGGGACGTTTGACGGGGGCCCCGATAAATCTCATTCAAGCATTAACTACCGACAACAAGGGGTTTATTATGCAAATACGACACGTTAAACATCCGTTTGGTGCTGTTATTGATGAAAACTGCAAGGTCTTGATACTCGGCAGCGTGCCTTCCGTAAAGTCTGTTGAGGGCAATTTTTACTATATGCACCCCAAAAACAGATTTTGGAAAGTAATGTCCGCCCTGCTCGGCGCCGACCTGTATAGCGCAGATATCCCTACACGCATAAACATAATGACAAAGCGCCATATCGCACTTTACGACAGCGTTGAGGAATGTGATATTTTGGGAAGCTCGGACAGCAAGATAACAAACGTAGTGCCTGCAGATATACCTGCACTCATAGCAAAATCACAGATAACTCACATATTTTGCAACGGCGCCGCATCGTATGGCAATCTCATAAAGTATCACCCCGAGCTTGAAAGCATAACGACAAAGCTGCCCTCTACGAGCCCCGCAAACGCAGCGTTTTCTTTGGATAAGCTGATAGAGGAATGGCAGGTCGTTATGAATGCAATAAAATAAAAAGCCTTAGACAGTTGCTAAGGCTTTTGACGATTTTATCCGTGCTGCGGCACGGTTTTTTAATCTACTCTCAAGGCGTCCACGACGTTCTTTCTCGACGCACCGATAGCAGGCAGGATACCCGATATCACCGTGAGCACAAAGCTGAGTACCACAAGCAGCAGGGCGTGTAACGGATGGAAATGCAGCAGGCTTGCCACGCCTGTGGCGGCGCCTATTATCAAGCTTATTATAGGACATAAAATATACGTTATAACAATGCCTATCAAGCCGCCCGCAAGACCTATGAGCGAGGTTTCGGCAATAAACACACGGCGGATATCACGCTTGCGTGCGCCGAGTGCACGCAGTATGCCAATCTCTCTCGTGCGCTCTATGACGGAGTTGGACGTGATGACGCCTATCATCACCGTTGACACCACAAGCGAAATGGATGCGACCGCAATGAGCATGCTCGACACAAGGTCTATGATGAGGTTGAGGTTGTAAATAAACATCTCGGACACATCGAAATAGCCTATGAGCTGTGCGTCGCCCTCCGCATTGTTAAGCGTATTCCACTGCTGAATATACTCGCCGGATTTGAGCTTTTGCTCGTAGGTGACGGGATATATATTGATATAGGTGGGCGCCTTTGTTGCGCCTATCGATTTTATAAACGCCGTATATGACAGCGATTTTCCGAGCACACCGAGTATTGACGAGCCTGAAGCCAAATTATCGTCCTCTATATACTCGCCCGTGACGGTGGTATAATTATCCTGCGGATTTGCCATAAGCTCACGCTGCGCCTTTGCGATATCGCTGTTGTACGCCTTGTCCACAACATATTCGGCAAGCTCGGGCGTATAGCATATCGCATTTGAAACATAGCTGACCGACGCACCTTTTTTGGGACGTATCACGCCCACTATTTTCAGTTCGTCCGCAGCGTTTTCATACATCTGCTCATAGACGTTATCATCATCTCTCTTTTTATCGAAAAAGCCGTCGCTTTCCTCATAATAATCGTTGTTGTCTATCAGCTTAAACGTTCTTCCGATAAACGTATCTGCGTTTATATCCTCTGCGGCAATGCCGTCAAGCGAAATGCCAAACGTATCGAGCAGCTTTTGATCTATCGTGTTGTTGTCGCTTATGCACAGCAAGAGCTCGTTTTTATTCTGCGGATAACGACCGCCGATGACCGTATAGGCGTCGAGCATAGTTTGCTCGTTGCCCACAAGCACCTGCCAGTATTGCGGCTGCATTCCGCTCTCGCCGAGTATGCTTGTCGCTATAGTCATCACAGTAGATACCTCGGGTTTTTGAGATACGTCGACGTATGTGGTATATCCGTCCTCATCAACTGTTTTTGCCATAAGATTATACTGTACGCCATAATAAATGCTTCTTGCCGAATAATACTCGGAAGGCATTTTTTTCATATAATCCAAAAACTCTTCGCTGATTTCATTTTTGGACACAGATTTGAAAAACGCACTCAGTATGTCCGTAAACGTCGAATCTCCGCCGGAGCTGCTGCCCTGATTTATCGTTATCTTGTCCGTATCGGGGAAAGCGTCATCGCTCGGTTTCGAGGTAGCAAGCGAGGACATAACGTCCATAACTGCGGACGGTTCGACGTTATATTCGTATATTCCCACGGGCACTCCCGCAAGCATATCCGTCTGCATTTTCTCGACAAAGACGTTGAAGCCGTTTGAAATGGACAACACAAGCCCCAAGCCTATGATGCCTATGCTGCCTGCAAACGCCGTAAGGAACGTGCGGCGTTTTTTTGATATGAGGTTGCGAAGACTCAGACCAAACGCCATGCCCAAGCTCATAGAAGTCGGCTTGAAGGTATTTTCACGCTTCGCTATCTTTTTGCGCTGCCTGCTAAGGCTGTTTAAGCCCAGCCTTTCAAATACGGCACGGGAATCCGCACGCATATTTTTCATCTGCTTTTTGCGCCTGTGGTTGGACACCTTGCGCTGCTTATGTCCCTCGTCAGATAGCGTAAGCTCGTCATAATTGACGTCCTCTGCGTCGGCAACGGCGTGTACTTCCTCATTTAAAGTGAGCGTATCCGCTGTAGGCAGCTCCTTTGCGGCGTCATTCTCCGCCGCCTCCACCGTAAAAATATCCTGCTGCACGATGCCGTCCGCAGCATTTTCCGTCTCATACGGATTTGTATCCTCTATGAGCTGACCGTCCTTAAACCTGCAAATACGTGTAGCGTATTGCTGTGCAAGCTCCGCATTGTGAGTGACCATTATAACAAGGCGTGTTTCGGAAATCTCACGCAAAATTTCCATAACCTGCACGCTGAGCTCGCTGTCAAGCGCACCCGTCGGCTCGTCTGCAAGGATAATTTTAGGATCGTTTACGATAGCACGGGCGATAGCCACACGCTGCATCTGTCCGCCGGATAGCTGATTTGGACGCTTATTTATTTCGCCGTCGATACCCACCTTGCGCAGAGCCTCGATCGCCTTTGCACGGCGCACCTTCTTTTTTTCGCCGACAAGGTTTAGAGCCATCTCGACGTTTTCAAGCACGGTGAGATGAGGGATAAGGTTGTAGCTTTGAAAAACAAAGCCTATGGTTGCGTTTCTGTATGCGTCCCAATGCAGATCGTCAAATGACGCCGTTGAAACGCCGCCGATGATAAGGTCGCCGCTCGTGTATCTGTCAAGACCGCCTATGATGTTCAGCATAGTGGTTTTTCCGCAGCCGCTCGGACCTAATATCGCAACAAATTCGTTTTCTCTAAAGGTAAGCGACACGCCCCTCAAAGCGTGCACCGTCGTCGTTGCGGACGGATAATTTTTGACTATATCACAAAGTTTCAGCATACTATCACCTGCCTTTTGCCCGTTTACGCACGAAGCACAGTGCGTCAGCTATCAAATTTTATGTCCTTGATAATATTTAATCCCTTTGTCACTATTTCGGAAATGCGGCGGCAAAGCTCTTCAAGCGTAAGCGAGCTTTTATGGTTGTACCATATTCTGAAGCACTCCGCAATGCCTGCCGCAATAAATGCCGCCACGTATTTTGCCCTTGCTGCGTCAATGTTTAAGTTGAGCCGCTTTGTATATTCCATAAACGCAACAACGACACGTCCGTTTACCTTGTCAAGCAGGCTGCCGGAATTGTGCGAGCAAAGTATATATCTGTTATATTCGTCGTATTTTGTGATTTCTCTGCCTATAGTGCTAAGCAGCGGATAGGGATTGACCATACACTGCACCCAATCCTGCTCGCTCATGACCTGATCTATGTATGCAAAGATTTCGTTTTCTATTTGGTCTCTCACCGCCTCGACGGAATCATAATACATATAAAAGGTGCTGCGGGTAATGCCTGCACGCTCCGTAAGCTCGCTTACGGAAATCTCAGACATTTCCTTTTCAGAAACCAATTCGTTAAAAGCCTTGCGTATGGCTTGCTTTGTACGGACTACACGTTTGTCCGTCGATTTATCCGATGTTTGTATTGCCATAATACCTCATTTTAAATTTTTATATTTGTCTGATGTCATTTTAACATACAGGCGTATGATTTGCCACAATATTTTTCTAAATTTTTCTTTATTTCATAAAGAAAGCCTTTATATCGCACATACTTATATTGCCACGGCATTGCGCACTGCGCTGTATCGGCGCAAAAAAAGTTTTGTCAGGCGCAAATTGCCGTGGCGTACGAGGTGAAAAATGAAATCGAAAAAAAGAAGAAAGCACAACGTCCCTCTTTCACACAGCAACCTGACGGATCACGAAAACATGCGCTCGCTGTTTGATCCCAACGGAAGCTGGACGGGTACTCCCGAAACTAAAAGCGGCTATCCCAAAGAGCCGGGCGGCGAAATGCCCGTGCAGGACGCAGACGATCTGTAAAATAAAACGCAGGACTTGTTCCTGCTTTTATTTTGTAAAACTTATTTTTTGCCGTCCTTTGACAGCTTGACCTTGTTGCCGTTTTCATCAACGACGTAAGTGCTGTCAAGCTGACTGCGCAGATTACCGACTACGCTGTCCACATACTCTCTGCGAAGCTTTGCCTGCTCCTGCTTTTCCTCTTCGGTCAAGCCCTCATATCTTGCTTTTCTTGCAAGAAAGTTTATTCTTTGTAAATCAACCATATGTCACCTAAATTTAATATAACTTGAATTTTAACATAAACGCCGTTTAAGTTTGCCAATTTATGGGTTTAAAACCCTGTTTCTGTAAAAATGCATTGCATTTTGCAAAATGTCCGCAGCCAAAAAAGCCTGCATATGCGCTAAGCGGCGAGGGGTGAGGACACTCGAGTATCAAGTGCTGTCTGCCTGTTATGAGCGCTTTTTTAGAGCGTGCGTTGCCGCCCCACAGCATAAACACAATAGGCTCGCTTCTGTCGTTCAGCTTTCTTATTATGCTGTCCGTCAGCTCCTCCCAGCCCTTGCCCTTGTGCGAGTTTGGCTGTCCCTCACGCACGGTGAGCACGGTGTTTAATAGCAGCACGCCTTGCTTAGCCCAATTTACAAGATACGGCGAGGTGTTGTGTATTTGAAGCTCGTCCTCGATTTCCTTAAAGATGTTTACAAGCGACGGCGGAGCGGGCACGTCGGGCTTGACGGAAAAGCACATTCCGTGCGCCTGCCCTGCGCCGTGATAAGGATCCTGCCCAAGAATGACAACTCTTACGTCCTCATATGCGGTATATTTCAGCGCATTGAATATGTCGTGCATATCCGGATATATCCTGTAACGGCGATATTCCTGCACCAAAAAGCGGCGCAGATTTTGATAGCTTTCCGCCTCAAAATCTTCTTTTAATAAACTGTCCCAACTGTTTCCTATGTTTACCATATACTCTCGCACGTGTGCGTGCGCACGCACACGTATATATTATCGTTTAATTATTATAACATAATAAGATATATATTTTCAAGTCCGTTAGCCATTTATGATAAATGCTCTGTAATTTTATAATTTTTAAACGCCACAAAAAAGTTTGCGGGAAGCTGTATATAAATACGGGTTGTGAACCATACTAATATCAAAGGCAACCGCCTTAAAAAGGAGTATGAAAATGGCAAAAGCAACTACTACGAGCAAGCAATCAAAAAAGCCTGTGACTGACTGTCACTGCAATGAAAGCAAAAATGCAAAGTCCAAGTCAAGCAAATCGAGCAAGGCTTGCGATTGCGCCAAAGGCGAGTAAGTAAAAAACAAAGTCCCTGTTGCAAAACGCAAAAGGGGCTTTTGTTTATGCGATAAAAAGTCCCTCAAACGAGCGGACTTTTTATTTTATATGGGTTGAAAATGCGCCCCGTTTGGCTTATAATATCCTTGCTATAAAAGGGAGTACGATATGGATAAATTTTATACTGTAAACATAAGCGGTCGCAACGAGGACCTGCCCATACTTAAACTGCCGTCGGGCATAGGCATATGCTTTTTCAATCTGCATGGCAATCAGTCGCTGACGGAGCACTGCGGCAAAGAGATAGCAAAGCGCCTCAACGACTGCGACGTTATCATAACTGCGGAATCCAAGGGCTTGCAGCTTGCGCACGTTGTGGCAAGAGAGCTTGGACACGATTTTTACGCCGTGTGCCGCAAATCCAAAAAGCTGTATATGCAAGACGGTCTGCAGACAAGTGTGCAATCCATCACTACAGGCGAGGTGCAAACGCTTTATCTGAGTAAGCATGACGCCGACCTGCTTGCAGGCAAAAGAGTCGCTATAGTGGACGACGTCGTGTCTACGGGCGGCAGCCTTAAGGGCATTGAGGAAATAGTGCGCCTTGCAGGCGGCACAGTATCACAAAAGGCTTTTGTGCTCGCAGAGGGCGCAGCCAAAGACCGCAAGGACATCATTTATCTTGCGTCCATTCCCATCGTCAAGGACTGATATATGACGGAGCTGTTACTGCCTGCGGGCAATCTTAAAAAACTGCGCACCGCCCTGTATTTCGGGGCGGACGCCGTATATGTGGGCGGAAAGGACTTTTCGCTTAGAGCCTTTGCGGACAATTTCAAAAGAGACGAGCTTAAAGAGGGCATAGAGTATGCGCACAGCTTAGGTAAAAAAGTATACGTCACGGCAAATATCTTTGCCAAAAACAGCGATCTTGACGGTGCGGCGGACTACTTTGCATATTTGCAGAATATCGGCGCAGACGCAGTGCTGATATCCGACGCAGGCTTGCTTGCCCTATGCAAGCAGGTCGCCCCAGAGCTTACGATACACCTGTCCACACAGGCGAACACCACCAACCTTATGGCTGTGAAATTTTGGCAGAGCTTGGGCGTAAAGCGTGTCGTGCTTGCAAGAGAGCTGAGCTTAGACGAGATACGCACCATACACGACGCCGTGCCCGATATGGAGCTTGAAGCGTTTGTCCATGGCGCTATGTGCGTAAGCTATAGCGGACGTTGCCTGCTGTCGTCGTACTTTTCGGAACGCAGCTCAAACAGGGGCGAATGCGTGCAGCCCTGCCGTTGGGAATATCGCCTCACCGAAATGCGCCGTGATATATCCGTCGACGTCGAGCAGGACGAAAGAGGCACGTATTTTATGAATAGCTGCGACCTGCGCCTGTTATCCCGTCTGCCCGAGCTTGCGGAGGCGGGCATATGCTCGTTTAAGGTCGAAGGTCGTATGAAAAGCGAGTTTTATGTGGCGACAGTAGCTACGGCTTATCGCCGTGCGCTTGACGAATACATCAAAACAGGCAACATAGAAAATGCCGACAAATACAACGCCATACTTGAAAACATCTCGCACCGTGCGTACACAGAGGCATATTTGGACGGCGAAAATACACACACCGTCTCTCTTGAAAAAGAGTGCTTGGAAGAAAAATCCCGCTATATCGCAACCGTGCTAAAGGTGCTGACAACCGCTGCAGGCAGCAACGTTACGGTGGAAATGCGCAACAGATTTAAGACGGGGGACAATATTATTATTCTTTCCCCGTCGGACACAAACGGCAAAAGCTTTACAATGGGCGAAATAACGCACTGTGAGGACGGCGCTGTCACTGATGACGCAAAGCTTGTGCAGCATATATATTCGTTTTTCTGTCCTTTTCAACTGACGGTCGGCGATTTACTTGTCATAGAAAACAAATAATTTCTTATAATTAAAACCGCCGAAAACTCTCTCGGCGGTTTTAATTATAACTTTTGCATAAACAAACCCACCGCAATGCGGTGGGTTTTTTGTTTACTCTGCGTCCTCGCTATCAAAATCGAAGTCGTCGGACTGTTTCTTTTTCCCGAAGCGTTTCTTTTTAGGCTTTTCCTCGGGCTCTTCATCGAGCAAAGCGAGGTCCTCGTCGGTAAGTTG
>CAJTYG010000001.1:20022-288465 GCA_910584155.1 uncultured Christensenella sp.
GGCTTTTCCTCGGGCTCTTCATCGAGCAAAGCGAGGTCCTCGTCGGTAAGTTGTACGTCGTCTAAGTTCTCTTCAACGGGCTTCTCTTTCTTGCCAAAGCGCTTCTTCTTAGGCTTTTCTTCGGGCTCTTCATCAAGCAAAGCAAGGTCTTCGTCGGTAAGCTCGATATTATCTAAATCGTCCTCAACAGGCTTTTCCTTTTTGCCGAAACGCTTTTTCTTGGGCTTACGTTCTTCCTCGTCCTCGGCGAGCAATGCAAGCTCTTCCTCGGTGAGCTCCATATTGTCGATATCGATATCGTCGAGGTCATCGAGATCGTCGGCGTTGCGCTTCGGTTTTCTCTGCTGCGCTCTTTCGATTTCGGCTACATCATAGGCGGACAGTCCTGCCGCAAGTTCGCCGTGTTCGTCAAAGGCTTCGGGCGTTTCCTCGCCGCTTGCGATACGGTCTGCAGTTTGCGCTCTGATTATTCTGTCACGTGCGACTGCCGTTCTCATTCGTGTGCGCTTGCCACACTCTCTGACTATGCCTGCTGCTATTACAAGCACTACGCCTACTGCACCGAATATGCACAGCCAGTTGCGCAAGCCTATCACGTTGATAACTGCCATAAGCAGGTTGTTGGATTGTACCCAGCTTGCCTGCATATAGCCGAGCATGCCGTACTGTGCGTTCATAGGCGAAATGCTTATCGCAAGTGCGCCGCTGTCGTCAATGCAAAGATTGATGTTGAGGTTGGCGCCGCCTGTTGCATACTTGATGACCTCTGCAAGATCGTCCTGAACAAGTCCGCCAATGGAGTTGACTACTCCGCTTAATGATTTGAGCAGGTTTGCAAGCACGCTGCCGACCATATCCTCGGGAACCGCTCCGCCCATAATCCCGCCGAGCACTCCGCCGAGAAGCGAGTTAATGTTGAGCGTAGTCAAATCCATAGGATCGCCAAGCATATCCAACACGAGCCAATTTATAGGACGTTTTACGATACCGTTTTCAAAAATCATCCATCCGTCGCTGTTGAAGCCGTAGTTTGCCTCATACTCTACGCCGTCGCTGCCGAGCAGCTTGCCCATAAAGCTGTATTCGCCGTTTTGGGCGTCGAATTTTGCCTTTGCCTCCGGATCGTACATCTCATATAAGAAATTGCCGTCATCGCTATATTGCAGATTACCTTGCGAATCGGTGGCCCCCTGCGAATAAGACCAACCCTCATTTAGTATTAGGCGCAACACAACAGGAATAGTCATACGCCCTTCCATCTGAGCATATAACAGCATAGCGTCGTCAAATGTCTGATATCCGTCGTGATTGAAGTTGTCAAAGTTGTCGTCAAACAGTTGCTTTATCTTTTTGTTGCTGAAGCCCTGCTTGAGCAGCGACTCATAATTTGCATTTGCATATACATAGTCCACGACCGAAAGCGCAAACGCACGGCGGTCGAGCGTATTTACAAACGCATAGTCGTAGTCGTTTAAAACATATGTTTTATATACGAATTGATACAGTTCGTATTTTCTGGGTTGATTCTGTTGCATGCTACTTAAGACGCCATCCAGTGCTTTTATATCATTCGCATCCGAAGTCGAATATGCCATATATTTGTTATAGCCGTTTTCGATGTCGTCGTTGAGATAATGCACTTCATCGACTTTTTCCATCTTCGCCAACGTCTTATAGGAATAATCGCCCTTGCCGTCCTCCGCTTTGTGGTCGTTGAGGTTGCCGTTTAGCAGATTGTACATTATAAAATCTCTGTCAAGCTTTGCGTTTACCTCCGCCTGTGCGTCGCCGTTGTAATACAGATCCTCGACAAACAGCGTGCTTTGCGTTGCCATAGAAATGACGTCGGGCACGATATATGTGAGCAAAAGCGCAAACACAGTCGTAAGACAGGTGAATGTGATAGCGATTTTAGTAGTTTGCATTGCAATATTGCTCTTTGACTTCTTGCGTGTGACGCACAGCGACACCACTAAGAAAATCAGTCCGAACAAGCCCACCACTATCACGCCGACAAACGGCCAGAAGCTGTAGTATGGCACAAGATTGTAGCATTTTACCGCAAGCACGATTGACACCGCAATGATGGGCACAAATGCCAGAATATGCAGCAGCACGGCTATAAGCGTATATCCTACAGAGGTTTTGCTTTGATTGCGCCTTGTGCGATCGCTTACGGGGAATGCCGTATCGATCACGTTTCCTTGATCGTCGTAGTTGACTACGTCTAAGTTTTCATTTCTTCTCATAATCACAGCACCTCCCCGTCAGAATTTTCATCAACAGGCAAGTCGGGATTCTCCCCGCCTTTATTCTTTTTCTTTCCGAAAAGACCTTTCTTTTTTGGAGCTTCGCTCTCTTCAAAATCGATGTCGTCAAAACCGGCAAGCTCTGCGTCGTCGATTTCTTCTTCAGCGGGCTTTTCCTTTTTGCCGAAACGCTTTTTCTTGGGCTTTTCTTCAGGCTCGTCATCGAACGAGGCAAAATCTTCGTCGGAAAGTCCTGCACCGTCCGAAGTCTCTTCGACAGGTTTATTTTTCTTGCCAAAAAGCTTTTTCTTGGGTTTTTCTTCCTCGACGGTATCGTCTGCGGCAAGCAAATCGTCGTCGGCAAACGACAGCTCGTCATCCTCGACGGGTTTATTCTTCTTGCCGAAGCGTTTTTTCGGTTTTTCTTCCGCAGGCAAAGCTTCGTCGGTCCCGTCGAGCGGCATAGTTGCGTCGTCAAGACTGTCATCGGAAATATCCGCATCGTCCTCGGTCGCATTGTCGACGTCAAGTGCGTCAAACTCCGCTATGACCTCCGCCTCGTGCTTCTTTTCTTTCTTTTTAGAGCTGACCGTCAGCTTGCCGGAAGCATAATCTTCCTCTCTCTGCGCCGCTACAAAGCTGATAAAGTAGAACAGTATGACCAAACCTGCGAAGACAGCAAGCATATCTCTTAAGGCAAACAGCGGGAAGAATTCCGTCTGATAGGACAGATCCGTCTTGAGCTGCTGTACGCTCGCAAGGTCTGCAAGCCCCAATGAGGACGGATATGCGCCTGTACCGAGATTGTCGCCAATCAAGAGCGAGCCGATCATCTTGCCGTGTACCGTTGCGGTGTAAAGCGCACGCTCGTATTTTGCATAGTTGCGCTGGGCGATGACCGCAGGATCGTTTCCATAGCCGTTGTTGACATATTCGGGATCCTCATAAAATTCCCAAACGGGTTTTATGACTGAAGATTGATATGAATAAAGCGTGCTCACTACGTTTGTGAGTATTCCGACGATATCGATGTCGACAACCTTTGTCGTAGTCTCATCGTCATTGGCAATGACCTTAATAATGGGGATCTGAATTCCGCTGATTTCAAGCCCGATATAGTTATCGCCGTTGAAGGTCATAGATTTTAAAAGATTCAATTTGCTTACAAGGTCGACTATAGTACCGACAATGCCGTTGTCAAGACCGCCGACATATTTTTCTATAGCATTGTTGAGAGCGGTGTTGAGGAATGCGCTGAGAGTATCGAAGTCAAACGCATACTTATAGGTCGTCTGACCCGTCGCAGGATCGACGATTTCTTCCTCGCCGATTATTCTGTCGTCAAAGTCGATGTCAAGCAGGATATCCTTTTGGAGATCCGTGCCTGCAGCAACGACCTTTTTGACCTCTTTGCCGTCCTTATCGACGGTCGTGTTGCCGTTTGCCGTAGTTGTAAATTCCGTACCGTCCGAATAGTACCACTTTCCGTCAGCCTTTCTTGTGACGGGCACCGCCGTGCCGTCCGCATACTGCCAAGAGGCAACGCCTCTGACAAGAGCAAGATAGAGATTGTCGTGCTTGACATCAAAGCAGTCAGTCTGTCCTATATACGAAAGCACGATGTAAATATCATCAATAAAATATGTTGCGTCCTTGTCCTTTCCTACGAGCAGCTTCAAAACGTCGCCGATTGTACTGATCAAGCCCGTGTCCGCCTTAAACGCCTCGAGCAGCGTGGTTAAGGACATTCCTTTGCTGAGCTTGTCGAATAAGCCTTTGAGCGAGCCGCCAATGAGGCTGGGAATAAAGCCGTTGACAATGCCGTCCAAATCTCCGAGCAGCTCGTCCGCATCGGGATTTAAAATATAGTTGAACAGCGAGTTTCTGCCGAGCAGTGCGCCCACCTTTGCAAGCAGCTCGTCAAGCTCGCCTCTCGTAAGCGAAAATCTTCCGATCATAATGTCGGCTTCCTGCTGGAAGAGTGCCATAGTCCAAGGATCGCACATCTTGCCATTGATATCGGGCTCCAAGCCCATATAGTAGTTGTAACGTCTTTGGACTGCGTCGGCATACATCTCGGAATAAGCGTTTGCATAGAATTGCTCGTCGCCGTTTTCGATAGCTTCCTTTGCCTCGTAGTAGTCTTCGAGAATTTCAAGGACGTTATCCAAGCTGAATATCCAGCCGTCGGACAGCAAGCCGTTCTGGCTGTAGAGTGCTTTGCCGTAATGTCCGCCGCCCAAATTTTTGATTTGAGAATTTTTGTCGCCCTCAACCCACGCAGTGGACATCATATCCTTTGTGTACCAAGTATAAAGCTTCTGTCCGCCTACGCTGACACGCTCCTGCGCAAAGTAATGGCTGTACACCTTTCCGTTGATGACGAGCGCACCGTTTGAATTAGGCGCAAGCCTTATCAACTGCTTGCCCTCGACGTCCTTTGTAATATTGCCGTCTCCGCCGGAAATATTGTTGTCTGCGCCGCTGACGTCAAGCTTCGCTATGCCGTTTTCACCCGTAGTGAAGCCGATATCCACGCCCGACACACCGTCGTCGGATATGACGTTGTAATAGGTTACGGGCTTGTTGCCTATCGAGCCGGACACGCCCGTTTTGTCAACGCCTTCCATTTCGACATGATAAACATTTTTGAGCAGATCGACTTGCTTGATAAGATTTTCCGTCATATTCTTAGCATGCCTGTTTGAGGACACGGTGCGATAATATGACAGCTGCGTTTTGTAATCGGCAACGGTAACGGTCGAGGGAGAAGCCTTTGAAATATCGTCTATTTTTGCGCTTAAGACCGCATCCATAACAAACATTCCGCCCATCATTATTACAAGGGTAAAGGCGGTCACCGCCAATGTCCTCACCTTGCGGCTCTTGACGGTTTTTGCCAGAATGATATGCACTATGGCAATGATCGCCCAAATGCCGAAAGCAATCCATATGCCGTAGAGCGCAGGCGACGTAAACAGAATGTTGATATCCTTGAAAAAGCCTAACTGCTGCGCAAACTGCGTGTTGCCCGTAAACGGATCGTGTCCGATAAATCTGACGGACGACATGAACACAGCCAGCACAAACAAGGGCAATCCCAAACAATAGAAAACAACTTTCAATGTTCTGAAAAGCTTGACCTTTTTGATTTGTCGGTCTTGTTGAGTCATAATTTTCTCCTTATGAGCCTTGCGCAGGGCGCAAAAGCCCATTCCCTATAAGTAGTATTAGTATATCATATATCTATTTGTATTTCAATATGATATTTATATTTTTTTTCATTGCTCACAGTTTATGCAAAATTGCCGTAAAATACTGTATGAAGCGCCCGAAAAATAAATTTTATCTGCGACAAAAAAATAATTGCCTGTTTGGGCGGTCGGGTGTATAGTTTTACTATAATTAAGAGGGAGAAAAAAATTTTAGGAGGCTGCTATGTCATACATCAGCGAAGTCATTGAGCAAACCGAACAAAAAAATCCGGACCAAAAAGAATTTTTGCAGACGGTAAAGGAAGTACTCGGCTCCCTCGCACCAGCTATCGAGGAAAACGAAGCGTTTTATCGCAAATATTGCATTTTGGAAAGAATGGTGGAGCCCGACAGGCAGATCATCTTCCGTGTGCCGTGGATGGATGACAAGGGCGTTTATCACGTAAACAGAGGCTACCGTATACAGTTTAACGGCGCAATAGGTCCCTACAAGGGCGGGCTGCGCTTTCAGCCCAACGTAAACCTTTCCATAATGAAGTTCCTCGCCTTCGAGCAGACCTTCAAAAACTCGCTCACCACGCTTCCTATGGGCGGCGGCAAGGGCGGCAGCGACTTTGACCCGAGAGGCAAGAGCGACGACGAAATTATGCGCTTCTGCCAATCATTTATGAACGAGCTTTATCGCCATATAGGTTCAAGCCTCGACGTGCCCGCAGGCGATATGGGCGTAGGCGGCAGAGAGATAGGCTATCTTTTCGGACAGTATAAAAAGATCCGCAACGGCTTTGAAAACGGCGTGCTGACAGGCAAAGGATTGTCCTATGGCGGCAGCAAGATCCGTCCCGAAGCGACGGGCTACGGCGCAGTGTATTTCTTAAACGAGATATTAAAGCACCAAAAGGATACGATAAAGGGCAAAACATTCTGCCTTTCGGGCTATGGCAACGTGGCGTGGGGCGCAGCCAAAAAGCTGAACGAGCTCGGCGGCAAGGTCATAACCATATCCAGCAGCGAGGGATATATCTACGATAAGGACGGTATAAGCGGCGAAAAGGTGGACTTTATGGAATATATGCTCACGCTCCGTGCACAGGGCAAGAGCGCCCTCAAGGCATATGTCGATAAATTCGGCGGCGAATTCCACAAGGGCGAAAAGCCGTGGGGCAAGGTCAAAGCGGACGTCTATATGCCCTGCGCCACTCAAAACGAAATAGACCTCGACGACGCAAAAAAATCGGTGGAAATAGGCGTAAAATATCTTTGCGAGGTTTCAAATATGCCAACCTCAAACGAAGCGCTTGACTTCTTCACGCAACACGGAGTTGTCGTCGCCCCGTCAAAGGCGGCAAACGCAGGCGGCGTTGCGGTGAGCGGTCTTGAAATGTCGCAGAACAGCGAACGCCTCAGTTGGTCCGCACAGCAGGTGGACGATATGCTCAAAAACATAATGACAAGCATACACGAAAACATCGTGCATACGCTCGACACGTATCACCTGCCCTACAACCTCATTCAGGGCGCAAACCTTGCAGGCTTCAAAAAGGTTGCGGACGCAATGATAGCTCAAGGCATTTATTGATAGCTGATAAGGATAAACAAAAAACGCACTGTCTCGAGACGGTGCGTTTTTTATGCTCTTATTTACTCAATAGCAAAAAAAATGAAATTTATAAAACTGCAATAATTGACGTGATACTGTGTCAATTATTGCGCTTTTATATTACATTTCTTCAGGGGCAGAAATACCCAATAAACTTAACCCCGTTTTTATGACGTTTGCCACGCTCTTTGTCAAAAGTAGCCTTGCATTGCGCACGGCGGCGTCCTCTACGACAATGCGGTGTCCGATATAAAATCGGTTGAATTTTTCGGCGAGATCCACCACATGACGGGTGACGTAGCAGGGCTCTCTGAGCTTGCCCGCCTGCCGCACGCTGTCGCAAAACGAAAGCACACTTTTGATGACCTCATAACCCTCGTCGTCGGTGATAGCGGCAAGATCCATATTGCAAAGGTCGGGCTCGCCGCCCTTGCGTAACGCACTTGCGCACCTTGCATAGGTATACTGCACGTAGGGTGCGGTTTCGCCGTCAAAATTGAGCACCTTGTCAAAGGAAAAAACTATATCCTTTATGCGGTTGTTCCAAAGCGCCGAAAACACCACTGCGCCCACGCCCACGCTCTCCGCTATGGCAAGCTTATCCTTGCTGTCGGGGTTCTTTTCCTCAATTATCTTAAGCGCCTTTTCCACCGCCTTATCCAACACGTCCTGCAGCCAAATTACACGTCCGCTGCGGGTGGACATTGCGCCGTCTTCCATAGAAACCATGCCGAAAGCGATATGCTCCATATCGTCCGCACCCGCAAAATCCATAAGTTTAAGCACCTGAAATAGCTGTTTAAAGTGCAGATTCTGCTGATAAGCCACCACATAGAGGCATTTGTCAAAGTCATATGTCTGCTTACGATAGTACACTGCGGCGATATCTCTTGTCGCATAAAGCGTTGCGCCGTCCGCCTTCACCAAAAGACAGGGCGGCATATTGTAATCGTCAAGCTTGACGACCTGTGCGCCCTCACTTTCGACAAGCAGATTTTTAGCTTTTAAAATGTCAAGGCAGGCGTCCATTTTGTCATTGTAAAAGCTCTCGCCCGCATAGCTGTCAAACTTTATCCTGAGCCTGTCATAAACCTTGCCGACCGCCCTCATCGTTACGTCCTTAAACACATTGAAATATGCGGTAGCCTCGCTGTCGCCGTCCTCTATGCGCTTAAACCACGCCCTCGCCTCGTCGTCCATCTCGGGATGCTCCTCAACTTCCCTGTGATAGCGCACGTAAAGCGAATTCAAAAAATATTCGTCCTTGCTTGCCACTTCCTCAAGCGACGACCACTTGCAGGTGGCAACGATGAGCTTGCCAAACTGCGTTCCCCAATCGCCGAGATGATTTATGCCCACAACTCTGTAGCCGAGATGCTCGAATATCCTATAAAGGGCGCCGCCTATGACTGTCGTGCTGAGATGACCGATATGAAAGGGCTTTGCGATGTTTACGGATGAATAGTCAATACATATCGTCTTACCTGCACCCTCGTCGCTTTTGCCTACGTTTTCGCCGAGCGCAAGCGAAGCTTCAAGGTTTTTCGCCATAAAATTGCGGTCGAAAAATATGTTTAAATATCCGCCTGCGACCTCTGCCCTTTCCACAAAATCAAGCCCCGCAACGTATGGCTGCAGCTTGTTTGCGATCATAGGCGGAGCTATCCTCATCGTGCGTGCAAATTTAAAGCACGGCAAACAGATATCGCCCATTTTGGATTCTTTCGGCTTTTCGAGGGCATCAAATATATCGTTTTCGCTCAAGCCCTCAACCGCAAGCGCTTTTGATAATTGAAGTTCGTACATACCTTTTCCTTTATTTTTTATTAGACGTTTATTCTAAATAAAACGACGTCGTTATCCTGCATTACGTAGTCCTTGCCCTCGCTGCGGACCTTGCCACGTTCCTTTGCGACGTTAAACGAGCCGCACTCGAGCAGCGTAGCATAGTCCACCACCTCTGCACGGATAAAGCCTCTTTCAAAATCGCTGTGTATCTTTCCCGCCGCCTGCGGAGCCTTTGTGCCTTTGACGATAGTCCAAGCACGGGTTTCCTTTTCGCCTGCCGTGAGGTAGCTTATCAGACCAAGTAGCTTATACGACGCCTTGACAAGTCTATCAAGTCCGCTTTCCGTCAAGCCGTATTCCGCCATAAACATCTCTCTGTCATCGTCGCTCAGCTCCGAAAAATCTTCTTCGAGCTTTGCGCAAAGCACTATAGCCTCGCTGCCCTCTTGCTTTGCGATACGTTCCACTTCGGCGGAATATGCATTGCCGCCTATATTGCTCTCGTCGGTGTTGGCAACGTATATCACGGGCTTTGAAGTCAGCAAAAATTGCTCCGCTATAAACTGCTTGAATTCCTCGTCAACGTCGAGGTTTCGCAGCGGCTTGCCGTCGGTCAGCCACTTTTGCATAACAGTGATTCTGTCAACGTCTTCCTGATATTTTTTATCCGCCTTGACCATTGACAATGCCTTTGTCATACGGCGCTCGAGAGTCTCGAGGTCGGCAAAAATAAGCTCGAAATTGATTGTTTCTATATCTCGCAGCGGATTTACGCTACCGTCCACGTGCGTGATGTTTGCGTCGTCGAAGCAGCGCACGACGTGCACAATCGCATCCACCTCTCTGATATGCGACAAAAACTTGTTGCCCAAGCCCTCGCCCTTGCTTGCACCCTTGACAAGCCCTGCGATATCCACAAATTCAAGCGAGGTCGGGGTGATCTTTTTGCTGTTGTAAAGTGCGGCGAGCTTCTCAAGCCTCTCGTCAGGCACAGCCACTACGCCTACGTTTGGCTCTATGGTGCAAAACGGATAATTTGCCGCCTGCGCCCCCGCCTTTGTTATCGCATTAAACAACGTACTTTTGCCGACGTTTGGCAAACCTACTACGCCTAATTTCATATAGCCTCCGCCTGCTTTCAAGATGCTTATTCTAAAAGCAGATAGTCATACATAAGTATTAATATTATAAACAATCGGGCTGCAATAGTAAAGCAAAAACATTTTGATTTTGCTTTGCGGAAGCAAACAAAATGTGCGCCGCTTGTGCGCCGCACCGTATGAGGGACAGTATTATGACATGGTGGCAGGCTTTGATTTTGGGGCTTGTGCAAGGCGCAAGCGAGTTTTTACCGATATCGTCGTCGGGACATCTGCTTTTGCTTGAAAAGCTCGGCGTAGGACAAGAGGACTTGTTTTTTAACATTATCGTGCACGTGGGCACGCTGTTTGCAGTGCTCATAGCTATGCGGAAAAGCTGGGCGCCGCTTTTACGCCACCCCATACAAAAGACCACGGGCTATATCATTGCGGCTTGCGTGCCAACGGTGATACTTGCGGTGATATTCAAATATCTTGCGCCGTCGCTGCTCGCAGGCAGATTTTTAGGCTTCGGATTTGTGCTGACCGCATTTCTACTCACCCTCTCTCAAAACTTTAAACCGACAGAAACGACACTTCTCAATACCAAAAAGAGTATTTTAACCGGCGTTTTGCAAGGTATAGCGGTTTTACCGGGCGTATCACGCAGCGGTGCCACAATATCCGCACTCACCCTGCAGGGCGTGGAAAAATCAGAAGCGGCAAACTTCTCGTTTTTGCTGTCTATCCCCATAATCATAGGCTCCGCCATACTTGAAATCATAGAGCTTGCAAGCGGCTCATTTACCCTTTCCGTGTCCCCCGTCGCCCTTGCCGTCGGCGCAATATCGGCATTTTTATCGGGACTTATATCCATAAATTTCTTTATGAAACTGATAAAAAATCACGGTATGACAGGCTTTGCCATTTACACCGCCCTGTTGGGACTTATCGTATCTCTGCTGCCCATTTGGGGAATTTTGTAAGCAAAAACCGACATTGATTGCCCAATATTCCCCACGGCATATTTCACCAAAACCGACCTCAGCGTGCCAAACCTCCCCGCTCACTTACCCTTGACGGACAGACATTCCTAAATTTATAATCCGTCAGGTTGCGCTCACTTATAAAAACGGTATAAAAAAGGACGAATATTTTACTCGTCCTTTATACTCTTTATTCACTGTATTTATTCTTGTCCAACACGGTTCCCGATTCGATTTCGGTTTGCTTCGTATTCTGCAAATCACCGTCTTTCATACAGAGCATGAGTATACCTGCTATTGTATTGACAAAAAGCAGAGTAAGGATAGACATTGTTTTAAGTTCATCCACTGTAGTTGCAGTTTTCAGTTTTTTAAGAGCTAACACGCCAACTATTATGGGATAAATCAAAATACACTGTACTACCATACCTAAAATGATAAAAACCTTTGCTGCTGTTTTCATTAAATAATCCTCCTAATTGTACATATTTTGTACATTTTACATCATAATAGTACATATTCTGCACAATGTCAAGTATGAAGATATGTTTAGGTAAAACTTTAAAAGAGCTACGCAAAGCAAACGGAAAAACGCAACAACAGATTGCAGATGATTTGGGTATTTCGAGAGTCAATTACACCCGCTATGAAACGGGTGCTTCCAATCCCGATTATGAAACTTTGATAATTATAGCAGATTATTTTGACGTATCTTTGGACTATCTGTTTGGACGCACAAGTATATAATTTTTTGTTAGATTATCGTTATACTTACCCTTGACGGACAGTCATTCCCACGCAAAACGAAATTGATTGCCCAATATTCCCCACAGCATATTTCACCAAAACCGACCTCAGCGTGCCAAACCTCCCCACTCACTTACCCCCCAGCGGACAGTCATTCCCACGCAAAACTGACATTGATTGCCCAATATTCCCCACAGCATATTTCACCAAAACCGACCTAATTGCGCCAAACCTCCCCACTCACTTACCCCCAGCGGACAGACATTCCCGCAAAATTCCTTTAATAAGCAAAAAAAGAGAAACAAATCTCTCTTTAATTGCTTTGTTTTGATCTTATTTTATCCTCGAAAAAACAAAAATAATGGTTTTATGACATTATAGTCACAATTATAACCACTGTCAACCCTATATTTATAATTTATAATGTTGGGTATGATAAGCTATCAACCGTTTTGGAACACAATCAAAGAGAGAGGCATATCCACATATGCCCTTATTTCCAAATACAACATCAGCAGCGCAACAATAGACCGATTGCGCAAAAATCAAGGGATCAGCACGATGAAGATAAACGACCTCTGCCGAATTTTAGATTGCAGGGTTGAAGATATCCTGCAATATGTGGACGAATTTCCCGAAGGTACGCTTTGAAATTTAAAAGGACAGGCAAAACGCCTGTCCTCTTTTATGTTATACTTTGATTTTTCTTATTTGATAGGCTCGAAATCCGCAACGCCGTGCTTGCAGAGGGGGCAAACGAAGTCCTCGGGCAGCTCTTCGCCCTCATAGACGTATCCGCACACCTTGCACACCCAGCCCTTTTTGCCCTCGGTTTGAGGACGGGGCTTGACGTGTTGCTGATAGTAGTTGTATGTCATCGTTTCGGTGGGCTCTATCACACGAGACTCGGTGACGGTGCAGACAAACATTCCGTGCGTGTCGAGGTCGATATATCTTTCCACCTTGAGGGACATAAACGAGTTGATATATCTCGGCAAAAACACCACGCCGTTGTCCGAGCGCAGAAGCTGCTCGCTACCCGCAAATTTGTCAGTATCTCTGCCGCTGTGGAAGCCAAACTGCTCAAACACAGCAAACGGAGCGTCCGTAGATAGGCAATTTACGTTTAAAACGCCGGTCTTTTTGATGATTTCGTGCGAATAGTTTGCCTTGTTTACGGCAACGCCTATGCGGTTTGGCGAGTTTGTAAGCTGAGTTACGGTATTGACGATAAGTCCGTTGTCCTTGTCGCCGTCCCTTGACGTGACGACGTAAAGCCCGTATCCTATCTTAAATAACGCCGTAAGGTCGTTTTTATCCGCCGCCTCGGAGCGAGCCACATAATCTCTGCAAAGCTCGGTCGCCAAAGCCTCTATCTGCGCAACCGATTCCTCGTTGAGCGCAGACATTATGCGCACGGTGTTTTCCGCATATGTGAGGTTTTTGCTGCCCTCGAGCATACTCTTCATCACACGTGTTGCCATAGGCGCCCAACTGCCGTTTTCAATGAAAGCGACCGTTCTGTTTTGGAAGTTGCGCTCGGTGAGGTGATGTATAAACTCTTTCATAAACGGGAAGACGTCTGCATTGTATGTCGTTGTGGCAAGCACTATCTTGCTGTATTTGAATGCGTCCTCAACGGCTTCCGCCATATCGCATCTTGCGAGGTCGCAGACGGACAGTTTTTCACAGCCCTTTTCCTCAAGCTTTTTGGCAAGCAGCTCGACCGCCTCTTTGGTGTGCCCGTAAACGGAAGTATATGCGATGACAATGCCGTCCTTCTCCGCCTGATAGGACGACCAGATGTTGTACAGATTGATATAATATCCCAAATTTTCGGTAAGCACAGGTCCGTGCAGAGGGCAGATTATTTTGATATCCAGTCCCGCCGCCTTCTTCAACAGCGCCTGCACCTGCGCACCGTACTTGCCAACTATGCCGATATAATAGCGGCGTGCCTCGCAAGCCCATTCCTCATCGACGTCGAGTGCGCCGAATTTGCCAAAGCCGTCCGCCGAGAAAAGCACCTTGTCTGTAGAATCGTATGTCACGATGACCTCGGGCCAATGCACCATAGGCGCAGCGACAAACGTAAGCTCATGCTTGCCCAGCGACAGCGTATCCCCCTCGCCTACGACAAGATTGCGACCTGCAAAATCCGTGCCGAAAAACTGCTCCATCATCTTAAACGCCTTTTGCGAGGACACGACTGTTGCGGCAGGATATGTGTTCATAAACTTCACGATGTTTGCCGAGTGGTCTGGCTCCATATGCTGCACGATGAGGTAGGCAGGCTTTTTGCCGCCTAAAACAGCCGCAATATTTTGCAACCACTGCTCGCCAAAGCGAGCGTCTACGGTGTCAAAGACCGCAATTTTATCGTCCAAAATCACATAGGAATTGTATGCCATTCCGTTTTCAACAACGTACTGACCTTCAAACAAATCGATATCGTGATCGTTTACGCCGACATATTTTATATCGCCAGTGATATTCATAATGTATGCCTCCAAATTTTTTTCGCACAAAGTATATCACACAAAATTTACGTTTTCAACCGCATAAGCGCATTTAGTGTAATGTAATATTTACAATCATTTGAAAAAACAAACTTTTGTTAGCTTTTTAAATCTCTGAAGCGCAGTTAAAGCAAATGCGTATTATTGCAAAAGCCGCAGTTTATCTGCGGCTTTTAGGTGTTTAAACTTTGTTTTAGTGAATTTTTGCCGATATTATATCACACGTGCAAGCGGCGTTTCAGCTCGCCGAGGTAGGATTTGTTTGCAAACACTGCAAGTGCAACAACGTCTATCACGCCTCTGCCTGCGCAGACATACCAACCCCATGTGCAGGTTTTCAGCCACGCAAAGGATATGCCTATGCAGATGAGTGAAAGCACCGCAAGCTTTGTCAGCGACATTTCATAATCCGCTCTGCACTTTTTGTGCGCAAGGCAAAGTATCTCAAGCACGGTTTGCCACACGAGCACTGTGACGGGTGCGCCAAGCCAAAATGCCCACGGCTCTTTAAACACGTTTATCCAGCCGTTTAAATAAAACAGCAGTGCTATTATTCCAAAGAAAACCCAAGACAGAATTTTGCGCACATTATGCTTTAAAAGAAGAGGACGGGCGACGCACAGCCACGGCAGCGCAATGCCAAACATCACGTGTATAGCCCAAGACAGCGTTTTGTTTACTGCAAGGTCCACGACAATGCAAATGCCCATTGCAAGCAGTGAGATAAACACGCTCCACTTCCAGAAGCTTTCCTTTTTACTTTTATCCTGTATTTGAGGATATGCGCAGTCTGACGGCGCAGTTTCGTCATTTACGTGTGCACCGCAAAGCGGACAGTTTATAAGCGAAGTATCCACTTCTACGCCGCATCTGCGGCAATTTTTCTTTTCTGAATTATCCATAATCAGCTCCTGTTGCACGACACGGTCACGTCTATGCCGTGCTCGGTGAGAATTCCAAAGACCTCTCTTTCCAAAATAGGATCCTTTGTCGAGCGTGAAAATGTTATCACTGTCGTGCCGTTAAAGGAAGCGCAGGTCATTGCGTTGCTCATATATTTTTGCGCACCAAGCACAAATTCGAATCTATCCACATAGTCGTTCCACTCTGCGGGAGCGGTGACGTTGCCTATATTGCTGAATGCGCAGGACATAACGCTTTCGCCCATAAGGAAAAATGACATATCCATAAATATCGTCTTTAAAAAGCGGGGCGCCACACGGATAATGGGATTTTTTTCCAGCGATACGTTGGAATTGATAAATTTTTGGCAGTAATCGGGCGTTATCTTTTCCTTTAGCTGAGAATCAAGCTCTTTTACGATATCCTCAAACGTCCAATCGGCAAACGCAAGCGTGGTATTGTAGTATCCCGCAAAGTTTCTAAGCGTTGTCGAGCCCATCATCTTCCTAAGATTTATAGGCACCTGCACTCGAATCGGCAACGGCTTTGACTTTTTCTCGTATTTCTGACGTCTTAGCAACGCATAGCTTAGCACTGCTACAAGATAGGTGTTGACGGTGCAGCCATACCGCTTTGCGGCGGCGTGTAGCTGCGAGAACGGCATGCTGCCGTGCGTCACGTTTAAAACGCCCTGCTTTTCCTTTTGACCTTTTATCTGATACGCCTTAGGCTCTGTGCGAGGAAGGGTGCCCTTGCTCTTGTCTATGCAGCGTGAAAAGGAGTCCTCAACTTCCTCGGGCACGGGGTTGTCGTCATAGTGCAGCACGTCGCCCACGTTTTGCACCGTTACGCCGCAAAGCTCGAGATATCTTAAAGTCAACGTCTTCAAAAACGTGATACAGCCCGTGCCGTCCGTGATGGAGTGAAACACCTCAACCGATATGCGGTGCGAATGATACAGCACTCTGAACAAATAGTCCTCGCCTGTGAGCGGCATCATTGCACAGGGATAATCCGTTTCCTCTGCGACCTTTGGCGGCGTTGTCAGATACTGAAAATAGTACCAAAAGAAGCCCCGTCTGAGCGTGACCTTAAAGGACGGAAATCTGTCGATAACGTCTTCTAACGCCTGCTGAAGCAAATCGGGCTTGACCTCGTCCTTTAAAACCACCGCCATACGGAAGACGGCGTTCCAACGTGAGCTCTTTGCGGCAGGATATATCTTTGCCGCATTGTCAAGCTTAAACCATTCTCTGTCAAACATTTCATTTTTCATAATGTGTTTATTATAACGCAAATATTAAGTCGCCGCAATAATATAGCGGACAAATAAGCTTAAATATTATTAAGAAAGCCGTGTTTCCAGTTTTAATACAAATATCACTTATTTGGCATTATCGCAGCTTTATCTGTCGTTTTTTGACAAATAAACCTGCCGTTTTGTCATTTGCGGAATAAACGATTTGTAAAAATACAAAAAAATGCGGCCCGCATTTTGCGGACCGCACCGTTTTCGTTATTCCTCAACAAACATATCTTTGCCTACAGAGCATAACGGACATTCAAAATCATCGGGAAGATCCTCAAATTTTGTGCCGGGCGCAATGCCCAAGCTTTCGTCGCCAAGTTCCTCATCGTACGTCCAACCGCACGCTTCACATACGTATTTTGCCATATTCTGTTCTCCTTTTATTATTTAGCGGCAGGAGTGTAAAACACCTTGCCCGCATAAGGTCTCATGATTTCCGCAAAGCTTCCGTTATAAACGGATAAAATTTCCTTTGCGCCCTTTGGAATGAATTTCTTTACACGCTTGCACGGCACGCCCTTGTCGCTGACGTTTAGTATGACCGTCAGCTTAGAGCCGTCCTCGGCTATCTTATCGTAGACAAACAGGTGTTTATCGTGCTTGAGGTGCATTTGAAATTTGCCATATATTGCCGCTTCCTTATATTCCTTACGCAAAGCGATAAGCTTGCGATAGAAATGCAACAGCGAGTTGGGATCCTTCTCGGCGGCTTCCACGTTTACTTCCTTGTAGTTGGGGTTGACCGTAAACCACGGCTCCGTCGTACAGAAGCCTGCGTTTTTCTCTGCGGTCCACTGCACAGGAGTGCGTGCGTTGTCACGTGCGGCGTGCGGCGCTACCTTGAGGATATGCTTGTCGCTGAAGCCAAACTTTTTCATAAGGTCTCTCACGCAGAATGTCGATACGTCCTTAAACTGCGTCCACGGATCGCTGCCTTTTGGATATTTGTCGTAGTGCAGCGAGGTCATGCCTATCTCCTGCCCTTGGTATACAAACTGCGTACCGCTCAAAAACGTGTACATCATCGCAAGGCACTTGCCGCTTTCCACACGGTACTTCTCGCTGCCGTAGCGGGTGATTATCCTTGCATGGTCGTGGTTTTCAAGATAGTTGACGTTCCACGCCCTGCCAAACAGCGTTGTCTGCCATTTTTCGTAAATCTTTTTGAGCTTGACGAGATTAAAGGGCAAATGCACCCATTCGATCATAATACAGTCTGCTTCCATATGCTGAAAAGATATCATCATATCCAGCTCTTTTTTGTCCTCGTTGACAAATGTGAGCGCCTTTTTAGGCGTCATAAACGGCGCCTCGCCGACCTGAAATGCGTCGTAACCCTTTAATACCTCACGGTACTCGGACAAAAACTCGTGTATATGAGGACCGCAATCGTAGTGCGACAGACCTCTTGAGGCAGGCATAAACGGACTGCCGTTTGGAAGCCCCTCCGCCTTGCTTATCTGCGTGATGACGTCCTCTCTGAAGCCGTCTACGCCCATATCGAGCCAAAAGCGCATAACGCCCTTTATCGCTTCACGCACCTTGGGATTGTCGTGGTTGAGGTCGGGCTGTTCCTTTGCATAAAGGTGCAGATAAAACTCGCCTCTTTCCTCGCAGTATTCCCAAGCGGAGCCGGGGAACGTGGACATCCAGTTGTTCGGCGGTCTTTTGCCGTTTTTGCCCTTGCCCTTGCGCCAGATGTAAAAATCGGTGTATGGTTCCTCTCGCTTTACGCTCTTTTTAAACCACTCGTGCTGATTTGACGTATGGTTGATAACAAGGTCCATAACTATCTTAATTCCCATAGAATGAGCCTTGTCAAGCACCTCTTTAAAATCGTCGAGGGTGCCGTATTCGGGATTTATATTGCAATAGTCCGCTATATCATAGCCATAGTCCGCCTGCGGCGAAACGTACAGCGGTGAAAACCATATGGCGTCTACGCCCAAGCTCTTGATATAATCGAGCTTGCTCAGTACGCCCTTTAAATCGCCTATACCGTCATCGTTCCCGTCACAAAACGAACGGGGCCAAATCTGGTACATCGTCATTTCTTTAAACCATTTTCTCTCTTCCATATCCCCTCCTGCCAAACGCACGTAGCATTTGACATATCATATATACAATAATTTTAACAGTATTACACGGCAATTTCAAGACTAAATTTGTACAAAATGTCAAATTGTACAATAATTGGTTTACTTGTTTATTAAAAACCACTAAATATAGAAAATTTGCCTAAAAATAAGCAAAAAAATGCATAATCGAAAAGAATTTAAGCAGCGAAATCTATTAACCACACATATATATCACTTAAAACGCAACAATGCGCCCATACCGCCAAAAACACATCAAAAAGTGCATTTTTAAATACGATTAAATTGTGAAACTATCATCAAAAAATAAGCAAAAATTTGAGAAACTTTCACCCTCAAAAAATTTGGGTGAAAGAACGCAAAATTAGCTAAAATTTGCTTAAAACTCAACACGGACAAAAAAGAAAAGTTTTTCAAAAGCCACTAAACAGCCGCAAAAGCCCCACTGTTTAGTAGGTTTTTGGCAGTTATCAGTTCCACGTGAAACGAATTGCCACCCAAAATGTTTCACGTGGAACATCGCCATGCCGCCCATTTGAATGTTACACGTGAAACATCTTGGACAACCCTGTTTTAAGCCATCATAGAACTACGATTTGACAGCATCTCAAATTGCACTGTCAGATAAAAGTAAATATAGTTTGCCGTATTATTAAATCTGAAAAGCCTATAGCCCAAATGACGATTGTCGCAAACCGCTGCCGACCACAATTTACAACTAATAAAATTTATACACCGTTGCTTTGGTGGTTATCAGCTACTTGATATATCCGACTGCATTAGAAGTACACAGAACCACAGACAGCTATGGCGCTATGTTTATGATAATGCCGCCACATCACACAGATATTAAAGCACATTATTTAAAAATGTTACACGTGAAACATTTTGCTAAATTTAAGCAAATATTGCCAATTTGCACTCGGCTAACCACGATTAAACATATAAAAACCGCCACCTAAGTGACGGCTTATATTTGAATTATAATCTATTCAGACACCCGATGTACTTATTCAGCATAGACCGGGCCATAGTGACAAGAAACAATGCTGCTTGACCGGCGTCACGCAAATGTTTGCGCTATGGTCAACAGAATAGATTATGACAATATTATATCCAGCGCTTATCAGACTGTCAACCTTTTAAACTCAGGTTGTAAATATTTGCATTTGCAGCAATGATAATCAATGTAGTAAATCGCCAGCATTAAATCAATTCATAACGTCAAATAAACGATTGATTCAATGTCAAAGCTTTATGTTGGCTGTATTTAATATTTGCATAACGGATAAATATTTTGTATTTACGGATATTTCATAAATACAAGCGAAATAGTCCCTGTTTTACGCTATATTTAAGCAATTTAGGCTTTATATTTGATTGATGCTTGATTTTAACTACGCTATATTTGATTGATATTTGATATTAGCTGCAATAAATTCAGTGCGGCGCATATGATCAAAATTAGTATTATAGATATGTTGCATTATAAAAATAAATGCGATTATCAATATAGTTAAAATGTGCTACATCCTATAATCGCTTTAAAATTATATCAAACCTGAACCGTATTATATTATTTGTAATGCAATCATTATCAACTCTAAATTTAAACATTGTAATTGATATGCTTATCAATTTAAAACTCTTCCAAATGCGATCGACAGCCGATTTATGCCAAACTTTCATTTTACATATTTTATTGGCAAAGTAAATCATTTCTGCGTTTGTATCTGCAATTTTTATTATTGTTGAATTTTGATATTTGCAAATCGTAATTTTGATATATGTTAATTTTTAAATTTCGAATTATTTATATTCGTTAATTATTATGGTTTATATATTTAGTTTACTTGTAAATCATTTATTCTAATAATTTCTGCTCGATTTCTTATATTTTTTTATGATTTTACTTGTATTTTTGTGCAAAATACTTATGTTTTTTGTGCGATATCTCGTATCCGTATGTGCAATTACTTACATATATTTATCTGCCGCACAGTGAAAACGGTCATCTGTTTTCGTGATAAGCTGTGCAAAAACCTTTCAATTTTTGTGCTTTGTGCTTTTATATTGCTTTACAACCTTAAATAATTTACAAAATGAGGTTGATTTTTCTATATATTACTGATATAATCTATTTACTTATTATATTGTATATAAATATATAAAGTAATTATATATATTTTAGGAGGAAAAATGGCTGAAGAAGTTAAACACAGTTACGATGCCGGCGACATTCAGGTTCTCGAAGGTCTTGATCCTGTCAGAAAGCGCCCCGGTATGTACATCGGCTCAACCGACGTGCGAGGCTTACATCACCTTGTGACCGAAGTTGTTGACAACTCCATAGACGAGGCGTTGGCAGGCTACTGCACACATATCACTGTAGAAATACTCAAGGAAGGCGCCATTCGTGTCACAGACAACGGCAGAGGCATTCCTACGGGTATAATCGAAAAGGAAGGCAAGTCCGCCGTAGAGGTGGTTTTGACAAAGCTACACGCAGGCGGAAAGTTTGGCAGCGGCGGCTATAAGATATCGGGCGGCTTGCACGGCGTGGGCGTAAGCTGCGTCAATGCGCTTTCCGAGTGGATGGTCGCAGAGGTGCGCCAAAACGGCAAGCTGTACCGCATCCGCTTCAACAGAGGCATTGCGGAGCGTCCTTTGGCTGTCGTCGGCGAGGCACAGGACACGGGCACTACTATCACGTTCTATCCCGACGGCGAGATATTTGAAACGCTCGATTTCAACTACGACACAATGAAGTCACGCTTAAGAGAGCTTGCATACCTCAACAAGGGGCTCGTCATAGAAATTGCGGATCAGCGCATAGAGCCCGAGCGCAGAGAGGTGTTCTGCTACGAGGGCGGCATAGTGTCCTTTGTCGAAGAAATGAACAAGACTAAGGAAACCATCTTCCCCGAGGTCATCTACTTTGACGAAAAGTATGTGGACAGCGAGATAGAGGTCGCAATGCAATATAACGACAGCTATTCAGACACCATACTTGCTTTTGCAAACAACATCAATACAGAAGAGGGCGGCACGCACCTTGACGGCTTCAAGGCGTCCCTAACAAAGATAATCAACGATTACGGCACAAAAGCGGGCATACTCAAGGGCAGTGAAAAGCTGAGCGGCGAGGACGTGCGAGAGGGACTCGTAGCGGTCATATCCGTCAAGCTTGCGGAGCCTCAGTTCGAGGGGCAGACAAAGACGAAGCTTGGCAACAGCACAATGCGCTCGGCGGTGGCTAAGGGCGTTACGGAGGGCTTCGGCACTTATCTTGAGGAACATCCGAGGGAAGCCAAAGAGCTTGTGCTGAAGACCATCACGGCACAGAGAGCGAGAGAGGCCGCACGTATGGCGAGAGAAAGCGCAAGGCGTAAGAGTGCGCTTGAAAGCACTACGCTCCCCGGCAAGCTTGCGGACTGCACGGATAAGGATCCCAAAAACTGCGAGATATACATCGTCGAGGGCGACTCGGCAGGCGGCAGCGCAAAGCAGGGCAGAGACAGACGTTTTCAGGCTATCCTGCCGCTCAGAGGCAAGATACTCAACGTAGAAAAGGCTACGCTGCACCGTGTGCTCGAAAACAAAGAGATAAAGGCGATGATAACCGCCTTCGGCTGCGGCATAAACGCAGAGTATGACGAAAGCAAGCTGCGCTACAACCGCATCATCTGCATGACCGATGCCGATGTGGACGGCAGCCATATCCGCATACTTATGCTCACGTTCTTCTTCCGCTTTATGCGTCCGCTCATCGAAAACGGACACGTATTCATCGCTCTGCCTCCGCTTTACAAGATAGCAAAGGGCAAGCAGGAATTCTATTTTTACGACGACGACAGCCTCAACAAGTATTATGAGGAAAACGGCAGAAAGAGCGGCGATCTGCAGCGTTACAAAGGTCTTGGTGAGATGAACCCCGAGCAGCTTTGGGAAACGACTATGGATCCGCAAAACCGCACGCTGCTTCGTGTCACTATGGACGACGCTATCGAAGCGGACAGACTGTTTTCAATCCTCATGGGCGAGCAGCCCGAGCTGCGCCGTGAGTTTATAGAGCAAAACGCTACGCTGGTCACCGACCTTGACGTGTAAGAGGAGGATCTATGGCAAACATAAGAGATGATAAAAACAACGAATATATACAACATATAGCCAACTCCACCGTCAAAGACATCGAGATAAACGGCGAGCTTAAAAAATCATTTATCTCATACGCAATGGCAGTGAACGTGTCACGTGCAATTCCCGACGTACGTGACGGCTTAAAGCCCGTGCACAGGCGTATCCTTTACGCTATGAGCGAGCTCGGTCTTACGCCCGACAAGCCTTACCGCAAGTGCGCAATGGTCGTCGGTGAAGTTTTGGGTAAATATCACCCGCACGGCGACAGCTCCGTCTACGACGCATTGGTACGTCTTGCGCAGGACTTTTCCATACGCTGTCCGCTTATCGACGGACACGGCAACTTCGGCTCGGTCGACGGCGACCCCGCCGCCGCATACAGGTACACGGAAGCACGTCTCAGCAAAATAGCGCTCGAGATGATACGTGACATCGACAAAAAGACCGTCGACTTCTATCCCAACTTCGACGACACGAGGGAGCAGCCCGTTGTATTGCCCTCTCGTTTCCCAAATTTGCTTGTAAACGGTTCGGACGGTATTGCGGTCGGCATGGCAACTTCCATTCCGCCTCACAATCTTGGCGAGGTCATAGACGCAACGGTGGCTCTGCTCAAAAACCCCGACGCTACGGTGGACGAGCTTATGGAATTTATGCCTGCGCCCGATTTCCCCACAGGTGCGCTCATACTCGGCAGAAACACCATAAAGCAGGCATACCGCACGGGCAGAGGCATGGCGATACTCCGTGCAAAGGCTGAGATAGAGGAAATGGCAAACGGCAAGAGCCGCATTGTCGTCACCGAGATACCTTATCAGGTCAACAAAGCTCAGCTCATTGAAAACATCGCCGATCAGGTCAAGGACAAGCGCCTTGAGGGCATTGCGGATCTTAGAGAAGAGACCGACCGTCACGGCATGCGCATCGTCATAGAGCTCAAAAAGGACGTCAACGCACAGGTGCTGCTCAATCAGCTTTATAAGCAGACTGCAATGCAGACAAACTTCAGTATGATTATGCTTGCGCTTGTGGACGGCGTGCCTCGCATACTCAACCTCAAGGAAATCCTAAGCTGCTACGTTGCGCACCAAAAGGACGTCATCGTCCGCCGTACACGCTTCGACCTTGAAAAGGCGATGGAGCGTCAGCATATCCTGCAAGGTCTTCACATTGCGCTTGAAAACATCGACGCTATAGTAGAACTTCTCAAAAAATCGAGAGACCGTCAAGACGCCATCGTTAAACTCACCGAAAACTATGCGCTGTCCGAAAGACAGGCGGTCGCAATACTCGACATGCGTTTGCAGCGCCTCACAGGACTCGAAGTGGAAAAGATAAACAGCGAGCTCGAGGACCTCGGAAAGCAGATAGAATATTTCAACTTCATTCTCTCGCACGACGAGGAAGTCACGGCTATAGTCATCAAAGAGCTTTCCGACATCAAGTCGCAGTATAACACTCCAAGGCTTTCACAGCTTACGTACGACTACGGCGACATCGACATCGAAGATCTTATCGAAAAAGAGGACGTCGTCATCTCTATGACGCACGGCGGCTATATCAAGCGTATCCCCGTGTCCGAGTATAAGGCTCAGCACAGGGGCGGCATGGGCGTCACGGCGCATAAGGCAAAGGACGAGGACTTTGTTGAAAAGATATTCACGTCCAACACGCACGAGCTGATAATGTTCTTTACAAACAAGGGCAAGGTGTTTACGCTCAAGGCGTACGAGATCCCCGAGGCAAGCCGCAACGCAAGAGGCAGGGCGGCGGTCAATCTGCTGCAATTAGAGCAGGGCGAAAAGATACAGGCATTCCTGAAGGTGCCCGAGGACAGAGAAAACAAGTTCCTTATGCTTGCTACAAAGCAGGGGCTTATCAAAAAAACTCCGCTTGAGGAATTTGATTCTATCAAGCGCAACGGCAAGATAGCCATCAAGTTCAACGATGACGACGAGCTCATCGACGCCGTGATAACCGACGGCAACTGCGAGCTTATCGTTGCCTCCAGCACGGGCATGAGCATTCACTTCCACGAGAAGGTCGTGCGTGCTATGGGCAGGACGGCAATGGGCGTCAAGGCAATGAACATACCCGAGGGCGCAAGCCTCGTGACATTCACGGCGGTCAACGACGGCGACGAGATTTTGACGGTCACCTCAAACGGCTACGGGAAACGCAGCGACGTGTCCGAGTATCCGTTGCAGGGCAGAGCAGGCAAGGGCGTGCGTGCAGGTGTATTCAACGACCGCACAGGCTCGCTTGTATGCCTCAAGGTCATTCCCGCAGACACGGACGTGATGATGATAACCGACACGGGCGTCATCATAAGAGTACAAGCCGACGAGATAAGCAAGATAAGCAGAAATACGCAGGGCGTGCGCATTATGAAGCTTAAGGACAGCAACATCAACGTAATGGCGATAGCGCTCACGCCTCACGAGGATGAGGAAGTTGAAGAGGGCGAGCAAGCTTTAGCAGAGGGCGGCGAAAACGTCGAAACAGAAGCCGTCGGCGAGACGACCGAGACGTCTGAAGAATAAGCTTAAAGCTAAAAAAATTAAACTTACAGCGCACCGAAATCGGTGCGCTGTTTTCATTTGTATTGCTTATTATAATAACAAAAACAGACGTTTATATGCGTAATATTGATATATAAAATATCTGTTTTACCGTTTCGTTTATTTCTTTATCGGCGGCAACGGGGCGGTTTTCCCTGTGACGCCCGCAAGCACGGCGGGCAGTATTTTTTCATATTTGCTAAGCCCCTTGCGCACCACCTCTTCAAAGCTGACGGGGGCGCCGTCGTCAGCCCTGTCGGAAACGACCTTTATTGAAAGCAGCGGGATAGAGTTACGCATACACGCAATGGCAAGTCCAGCAAGCTCCATTTCGCATATATCGCAGCCAAATTCTTCGGCAAGCCTCTTCTTCTGCGCCGAGCTTGCCACAAACACGTCGCCGCTTGCAACGGCAACTCTTTTCATATCCTTGCCTATCGCCGAAAGCACACGGTCTATCAGCGAGCCGTCCAAATAAAAATAGATATCGTCGCTGTCGATATACTGTCCCACTCTCGTGCCGTCCAGAAGCGACGTATCAAACTGATAGTGACAAACTCTGTCTGCAATGACAAGCTCGCCTACGGCTATATTTGCCTTAAGCGTGCCGACAAAGCCGAAATTTAACAGCACCTCGATGTCAAACAGATCCACCAACAACTGCGCCGTCGTTGCGGCGTTTATCTCGCCGACGCCGCAGGTCGCAAGATACAGCGTATCGTCTGCAAGCTCTATCTTGCGCACAAGTGCGCCGTGTATTTTGCTCTGTGCAGTCACATTGCCCAGCTTTTGATATATGGGCAGCATTTCTTCCGCCATAGCGGTTATGATCCCTATTCTCATAAAAAGCGCTCCTTACAGTTTTTTACAGGGATATTATAGCACCGCAGTTTTGAGATTTCAATATGCTTGCAATATCTCTCAATAACTGATAAAATCAAAATATGCAAAATACGGAAGCTTTAAAAAACTATCTGTCCCAAATAGGGTGCGAGCTAGCAGACGAAAAGATCGCCTGTCTTTTAAGCTTCTGCGACAGGGTGCTCGAAGCCAACAAAAGCTTCAACCTCACCGCTATCACCGACTATACCGATTTTTTGATAAAGCACGTCACGGATTCGCTTTTGGGCGCAAGCGAAATTCCGCAAAACGCATTGGTTTGCGACATAGGCTCGGGAGCAGGCTTTCCCG
This sequence comes from uncultured Christensenella sp., assembly GCA_910584155.1. Lineage (GTDB taxonomy): Bacteria > Bacillota > Clostridia > Christensenellales > CAG-917 > CAG-475. Next base: position 46,406 of record CAJTYG010000001.1, read on the forward strand.
CAATGCCTTTGGCTATCGCACGAGATGATATAACCGTCACCGCACTCGATTCCACCGCCAAAAAGATGACCTTTGTGGCGGAAAGCGCACGTTCTCTCGGCATAAAAAACATAAAGACGGTCGCAGGCAGGGCGGAGGATCAAAAAAAACTGTTTTGCAGCTTTGACGTGGTTACCGCCCGTGCGGTCTCATCGCTGCCCATATTGCTTGAGCTCGCCATGCCGCTGCTTAAGGTAGGCGGTCTTGCAGTATTTTACAAAACCGACGAAAGCGAGCTTGCAGGCGTTTCAAACGCTCTCAAAACGCTAAAGGCAGAACATATCGGCACAAAGCTTACAGCCCTGCCAAACGGCGACAAAAGGGCGATACTCACCTTCAAAAAGCTTGCGCCTACGCCGCCGCAATATCCCCGTCAATACGGCACGATAAAGAAAAAGCCTCTCTAAAGAGGCTTTTTGTTTGATTTGTTTAAGTCGTTATGGTCATTCTAAAAATCTGAAGCGGTGATATAAAATCGTCCCTTTTCCGCACCGCTCAGCTTTTCCACTTTTATATAGTAGGTATGAGGTCCTGCGGTATAATCTGCGCCCATCAGCTTAAACGGCTGGGCAAAAAACAGTATTCCGTCCTTTGTCACCTGCCTGTCCTGCGGGTTGCCCCAATCAGATCTTATGATGGGCTCAAAATTCCAATACTCATATATTACGCCGTATGAAAATCTGTCATAGCAGATATCAAATCTTTTATACTGCTGATGCGTTACGTTTAGCTTGTAATATTTAAACCTCGTATCGTCGTCAAAGCCGAATTCATACACTTTGTCAAGCTCTATTTCCTCAATTTCATCCTGTATGGCTATGCGGTGAGTTGAACCCGGTACTCCCCAGTCCTCAATAGAAATACTTTCATCGCTCGGATTTCTGATAATAAGTATGTTGGCAAAGCCTTCGTATATGTGATATTCACAGGGCTGAAGCACGGCTTCAAACACCTTTCTCGAGCCCGTACTTTCCTTGTCGTCCGCACGCCAGATTGTTTCGTACTCACGCTTGCCCGTTCTGTCTATATACTTCAGCTTTACAAGTCTGTCAAATTCCAAAGCTTCGGCAGACCTCTTTGAATTGTCGGGATTCATAATGTATCTTACGGGCGTCATCTCAGTGGCGTTGAGCGCTATTGCAAATTCGGAATGCGGTGCAATGGATATTTCATTAAAGTTATCCTGCATTTTTACGCTTACCCGTTGAAAACTGTCTGCGCCATAAATTTTTATTCTCACCTCGTCGCCGACGTTTAACCATTTCTTTAAATTTAACTCTCGCCATCTGTTGCCGTTGTCATCCTCTTTAATGGGCGGATATGTGTATTCCGAATCATTGATATACAGTTTTGACGCTTCAAGCATTCGTATATCAAAATAATATATGCTGTTAAATTCCGCCGTAAATTTGTAGTATGCATTTACTCCTCTTTCGTCAAATATGGGGCAGTAAATATCGCTGCCAAGGCTTCCGTCAAAGCCGGCGCTGTTGCCTACAAAATCCATTTCCTGATAAACAGGCTCGGGCTGCTGCGGAGCGGGGGCGGGCGTTTTGTTTATCGCCTTTGGTATATACACGCTCATCAGAGTGACCGCAACTATCAAAACTATCACAACAGGCGCAATTATCGCTATCAGCGTGCGCACGGACGGCTTTTTCACGACCTCTCTTTCCACTATTTCCACACGTGGCTCGGGTTCTCTGCCCGTAAGCAGCTCGTCTACGGTCACGTCGATTATCTCGGCGAGTGCGGATAAAATGGAAACGTCGGGCATACCTTTGCCCGTTTCCCATTTGGATACTGTCTGCTTTGTCACGTGAAGCTGCTTTGCAAGCTGCGCCTGCGACAAACCTTTTTCCTTGCGTTTTTCAATGAGAATTGTTTTAAAATCTTTCATCTTTTCCTCTCTCGATACATTATATAGATTTTACCCGTGTTTTTCAATGACAAAACGCATTTTACGCCGTCAACGCTCGGTTGACGCATATATTTTACAGTATTTATCCGATATATCTTACATAGCGCACCCAAAGCTTGCTACTCAGGCGATTTTGCCGACAAATAAATTGCGCATATAAAGTTGGTGCAAATATCCGTTTTGTCTTGAAAAATTTTTTCGGTTGTGTTACTATCTTTTTATGGCTCGAATAATATCCTTTTCAAATCAAAAGGGCGGAGTGGGCAAAACCACGTCCTGCGTAAACTTAGCTACCTGCCTTGCTATGAGAGGCAAGCGTGTGCTTATTGTCGATTTTGACGCACAGTGCAATGCGTCAAGCGCTCTGGGCGAGTTTGACAAGCAGCCGCAAAAATCCGTATACGACGTTATATGCAGCGACCTGCCCGCAAGCGAGGCAGTGCGCAAATCGGAAATAGAAAATCTTGCTTTCATTCCGTCGTCCTGCGATCTCGCAGGAGCGGAGCTCGAGCTTTCGCAAATAGTCATCGGCAGAGAACGGGTTTTGCAGGAAAAGCTTTCCGAGATAGAGGACGGCTACGATTTTATCTTTATCGACTGTCCGCCGTCGCTCGGGCTGCTCACGGTCAATGCGCTCACTGCGTCAAACGGCGTGCTTATCCCCATACAGAGCGAGTATTATGCGCTCGAGGGCTTAAGCCAGATGATGAACACCATTAAGCTCGTCAAAAAGTTTTTAAACAAGGACTTAGAGGTGGACGGCGTGCTGCTCACTATGTTTGACAGCCGCTCAAAGCTTTCACGGGGCGTACTCGAAGAAATATCAAAGGTATTCGGCGATAAAGTATTCGATACAAAAATACCCCGCAATATCAGGCTTGCCGAGGCGCCAAGCTATGGCAAACCCGTTATGTTATACGACAAAAAATGCACGGGCGCACTCGCTTACGAAGCCCTTGCGGACGAATTTTCGGCAAAAATAAATTGAGGTGAATTATGGCAAGCAGCAAAGGCGGATTAGGCGGAAAGGGTATGAGCGCTCTTTTCAGAGACAACACCCAAAACGTGAGGGTGGAAATTGACGGCGGACTGACCACGCAGGAGATCGACATACATCTTATCGACCGCAACCCCTCGCAGCCACGTAAATCGTTTGACGAAGAAGCGCTTAAATCAATGGCGGCTTCCATTTCGATGTACGGCGTGCTGCAGCCCATACTGCTCGTAAAAAGCGAGGGCGGCAGATACCTTATCATCGCAGGCGAACGCCGTTTCAGAGCAAGCCTGCTCGCAGGGCTCAAAACTATCCCTGCAATAATAAAAGAGCTTTCACCGCAGGAAATACAGGAAATCTCGCTTATAGAAAACCTGCACCGTGAAAACCTCAACGCTATCGAAGCCGCCGAGGGCATAAAAGAGCTTATGGAAAATCACGGGCTCACGCAGGAAGAGGTCGCCGTGCGCATAGGCAAATCCCGCCCGTACGTCACAAATACGCTGCGCCTGCTCCAACTGCCCGACGAAGTTATGGAAATGGTCAAAGAGGGCAAGCTTTCACCCGGACATGCCCGCACAATTCTCACCGTCGACAACAAGGAAAAGCTCATCGAATTTGCAAAGCTCGCCTGCGACGAGGATATTTCCGTGCGTGATTTGGAGCGCATCGTGCAAAACTACTTTGCGGACAGCTCGCAACAGGAAAAGCAAACCAAGCGCAAAGCAAAAGAGCCGCTACCTATCGAGCTCAAAGCGTTTGTCAGCGATATGAAACGCCTCTTTGCAACCAAAGTAAAGCTTGTGCGCAACGGCTCGAGAGGCCGCATAACGATAGATTACTTCAGTGACGACGACCTTGAGCGTATCCACGCAATAATGCAGCTGCTTCAAATCTACAACAATCAAAACAACAATAAACCAAACTAAACAATACAGCCCCTGAAAAGGGGCTTTTTATAAGGAAGGATATTTAAATGCAGTGCGTATATTGTGGTTCTCAAAATATTGAAAGTGACAATCAAAACGATATTTTTATTTGTAATAAGTGCCACAAATCTTATAAAAAAGAATACTTTTTTATATCACACTCGCACAAAGATATAGAAAAGGTAAGGATAGTACGCAACACAATAGAAGAAAGTTTTTATAATGAACCAATACTTTTCTTTTTGAAATGCCTTGAAGATGACAATGAGATTACTTCGCTTTTAAAACGAGAAATAGACGCTCGCCGATGGTTTATTTATTGTAACAGTAAAAACGCAGACGCCTCAAAATACGTACAAGAAGAGCGTAAATATGTACAAAGTTTAATAGATAAGGGGATAAACAAAAATATAGTTACTATAGATTTAGATAAATTTTCTTTGGATAAACCCGATGAAATTAAAAAATTTACATTGCGGCAACTTAAAAAACGTTTTGCTTTTATCTCATATAACCAAACTGATATTCAATATGCAAACCAAATTTATAATGACCTTACAAATATTGGATGTAATACTTATTGTATTGCCTGTCATAATTATGATATTGAAAACGATTTTGGTTTACATATTAACAACACAATACAAAATATCGCAAAAAACAATGGATATTTTATTATTTTACTATCAAAAAAATCTTTATCAAACAATTTTGTTAAATATGAATATGACCTTGCTGTAAAAAATAACTGCATCATTTTACCTGTACTGATTGATTTATCATTTAATGATGAGGAATTGATGACAAAATTTCCCATATTTCAAAATACAACAATGCTGAAATACACGGATAATTTTGCAAATGAATTTTTAAAATTTAATCCAATATAATACTTTATCTATACAAAATTGAATAATAAACCTCTTATTTTATTATTTAACATCTTTCTTATATATATCTACAATATCTCGCAAACATTTCTCAACGTAATCAAAGCGTTCGGGTGAAAAATCATATTCTATAACTTTTCTCTGCCACTGCTCGCAACTGTCGTTAAGCTTTATAAGCTTGTTGCACTTTACGCAAACAAACCTTTGCATTTTCCAAAATTTAATAATCTGCCTATAAAGTCGCTCGCAATACTGACAGTTTTTACACTTTTTTATTTTGATCGTTCTCATATTCCAATATCTGCCTTATAGTACAAATTTCCTTTAAAACCTCGTTTACCCAATATTCCACAGGCAATCCGTTTATGCGAGGATATTGCTTTAATATATAATTGCCACAGCTTTCGTCGGCAGTGCATTGACAGTGTTTTCTTAAACAATATCCAAATTGAGTTTCTATAAAATTTCTATCACCTCTTGTGTAATACACATTGAAATGTGCACACGTACAGCATTTGTTTTTTGATAATATTCTATCTTCCATAGCAACCTCAATTACTCACATATGAGTATATATTAAAAATACCACACAAATGTGAGTAAATCAATTATTTAACACATATTTGTGTTAAATTTTTATAAGGAACTATTATGATAAACATAGGCGAAACAATAAAAACACTTAGAGAAGAAGCACAGTTAAGTCAAGATGATTTAGCAAAGTTGATAGATACCTCTCAACAAAGTATAAGTAGATGGGAAAATAATGTTGCAGAACCAAGCATTTCTTTTTGCGTTGCTTTGGCTGATTATTTTCAAATTTCTCTTGATACGTTAGTTGGAAGAAATAATAATAAATTCTAATTTATATTTAGTATTATAGTGTACACTCATTGCGAAGCTCACTCTATACATTTTGCAAAAGTGGGAATTGACTTCCCGCTTTTGCACCTTATGTCGCATACAGCGACAGGCGTTTGCGCTTACAGTAAAACTCGCATTTATGCGATTTTGCGTACCGAACAAAGTGAGGTGTAACATTCGGCGCAATCAAAATTTTATTATCTGTCCTTCATTTATTGTTATTTTGTTTTTTGCACCGTCCAATAAAAATTCGGTGCAGGTGAGTATAGTTTGAAAACCGTCCGTCATTTTTAACAACAGATTTTGTCTTGTGATGTCAAGCTCGCTCAGTACGTCGTCAAGCAAAAGCACGGGCGGCTCGCCTATTTCGTTTTTGTATATCAAAACCTCGCCGAGCTTAAGCGCAAGCGCAACTGTGCGTTGCTGTCCTTGCGAGGCAAATTTTCGGCTGTCCTTTCCGTTTATCTCAATCTTTAAATCGTCTCTGTGCGGACCTACAGTGCTATATCCAAGCTCTTTGTCCTTTTCTCTTGATTTTGTAATTTTTTCAAAAAGTCGGGCTTCTATATCCTCTAAATTCATATCCGCAGAAAAATCAAATGCGCTTTCGTATGAAAGACACAAATCTTCCTTTTCACTGCTTATTGCAGTATGAAATTTTTTTGCGCTGTCGTTGAGGGTGACAACGTACTCAAGCCTTTTTTTTATTATAACAGCACCTTCCTTTGCAAGTCCTGCGTCCCAAACGTCAAGCATATCGTCTATATTCTTATTGCCTCGCCACTCTTTAAGCAGATTGTTTTTTTGCTTTAGTGTTTTATTGTATCTTTGCAGCGAGTAAAAATATCCTCTTTGCTGCTGACTTAAACCTACGTCCATAAATCTGCGCCTTTCCTGAGGCGCTTCTTTTACAAGCTTCATTTCGTCGGGTGAAAAGAACACTACGCCCAAAACTCCGAAAAGCTCGCCCGCTCTGTTAAGGGGGATATTGTCAACAAAAACCTTTTTCTTGCCTTTTTCGTCTATCTGCAAATTTATGATGTGCTTTCTGAATTGCTTTTGTAAAACAAGCCTTATGTTTGCACACTTTTCGCCGAGCAGCACCATTTCCTTATCGGCTGCCGTGCGTGGGCTTTTAAATATCGAGCAAAGATATATGCTTTCAAGCATATTTGTCTTTCCGCTTGCGTTTTTTCCGCATAAAACATTCAGCCCGTCCGCAAAATCTACGGCGGCGTGCTTGTAGTTTCTGAAATTTGAAAGCTCAAGAGAAAGGATTTTCATTGTGTCAATTATACATTACGGCTTATTTTTTTTCAACATCTTGTGTTTCTTTTTTATTTTTTGTTTTTTGCTTGAAATATTCGCTCTATTTGTTATAATTCAATTATTATGATAAATATAGAAGAATTTTGGGAAGACGCCAAAGACGGTTTATCAATATCAATTCAGGCAATAAGCTTTGAGGTGTGGATCGACACCTTAAAGCCCGTTTGTTTTACGGAAAATTCCATTGTTTTGGAAACTATTTCCGCAAACGCAAAGCGCACCATAGACAACAAATACCGTGATACGATAAAAGAAGTCGTAAACAGTCTCAATCCGTCCATCACAAATGTAATTATCATTTTGCCGTCTCAGCGTGAGGAATATTTAAACCGTCAGTCTGTATTTATCGACAATGAGGGCTTTGTCACGTCCGAGCCGCCTGCGCAAAAAAACAAAAAGAAGTGTCCTTTCCTTGAAAAATACACCTTTGAGACATTTGTAGAGGGAAAATCCAACTCGTTTGCGCTTGCCGCCTGCAAGACTGTTGCGGAGGATCCCGGTCACAAATTCAATCCGTTGTTTATCTACTCGGGCGTAGGCTTGGGCAAAACCCACCTTTTGCACGCAATAGGCAATTATATCTGCAAAAAATCACCGCAAAGCAACGTGCTTTACGTCAGCGCTGAAACGCTTGTGAACGAGCTTATTTCCGTCATTCGCAACAAGTCTAATGAGGAAAACAACAAGTTTAGAGAAAAATACCGCTCCTGCGACATACTGATGATAGACGACATTCAGTTTTTGATAGGCAAGGACGCTACGCAGGAAGCATTTTTCCACATTTTCAACGACCTTTACAACGCAAGCAAACAAATTATCATCACGTCCGACCGTGCTCCGAGCGACCTCACAATGCTCACAGACAGGATAAGCTCACGCTTCAGTTGGGGGCTTACCGTAGACATTCAGGTGCCCGATATGGAAACAAGAGTGGCTATCCTCAAAAACAAATCTGCGCAGATGAAGTTTGACCTATCCGACGACGTTGCCGAGTTTATTGCTGAAAACGCCACCACAAACATTCGTGAAATGGAAGGGCTTTTAAACAAGATTGTATTTTTCAGCTCGCTTACAAACAACGTCATCAACACAAGAGAGCTTGCAGCCGAAGCGCTTAGCGATTTTATAGAGGAAAAAAAGGATACGGTGGACGCAAGCGATATCGTCGGGGCAGTGTGCAAATACTATAAAATAACCACCGACGAGATTTTTTCCAAAAAGAAAACCAAAAACCTTGTTGAGCCACGCATGATTGCAATATATCTCATAACCGACCTTCTTCCTATGCCGCTTGTGCAGATAGGTGAAATTTTCGGCGGAAGAGATCACACGACCGTCATACACGCAAGGGATAAGATAACCGACGAAATAAAGACAAATCCCCGAGTGCGAATCACAGTTGCGGATATAAAAAATATGCTGTTAAACAGATAAACTCGTTTTATAACAATAATAAAAAAGCAAAGCGCAAAGCTTTGCTTTTTTATGTATTTCTCTTTTGTAAATTTATCCTACTACTCTGAGAGGCAGGATGAAGTAAAGCCACTTTTCGCTATCGCTCTTTATTACACCGGGCGAGCCCGAAGCATTGAAGTTGAGTGTGATAACGGGCTCGTCTATGACGTGCAGACAGTCTATGAGATATTTTGCATTGAAGCCTATCGTAAGATCTTTGCCGTGAAGCTTTGTCGTTATCTTTTCGTTTATCTCGCCGTCGTCGCTGTGAGCGTTGAGCAAAATTACATCCTCTTTTATCTCTATCTTTACAAACGCCTTTTTGTCAAGACGGTTGATGAGAGACACTCTGTCAACGGCGGTTTCAAACAGCTTTTTATCGACTGTCGTCACTGTGCTGAAGGTGACGGGAATTATCTTTTCGTAGTTGATAAATTCCTCGCTAATAAGGCGTGTAACTATCTTTGTGTGGAACAGATCCACCATCATATAATTGTTTTCAACATAAACCGTCACGGTGTCGTCGCCGTCGTCTATAAGCTTGCTAAGCTCGGATATGCTCTTTGTCGGCACTACGAGCTTGTCTATTATGCCGTTGTTTTTGATGATAGCCTTTGCCATTGCAAGGCGGAAGCCGTCTGTCGCAACTGCGTCTATCTCGTCCTCTTTTACGTTTAAGCAAACGCCTCTGAGCGACGGACGCCCGTCGTCGGAAGCAACCGAAAACAGAACTCTGCCGATGATATCCTTAAATTCACGCTTGAGTATAACAAACGAGTTTTGTGTGTCCACGCTTCTGAACATAGGATACTCTTCTGCGCTTAGGCACTTTATTTGCAGCTCGCTGTCAAGATATCTCAGCACAAGCTTAGTCGTTGTCGTGCCGTCAAGCTCGACCTGTTCTTCCTCTATCTTTTTTGCATAGTCCGCAAACAGTCTGCCGGGGACAACGATTTCGCCTTCGATGAGCACCTGTGCGTTTATCTTTTTTTCAATAGCAAGCTCCAGATCTGTCGCAAACATAGTGAGCGTGTCGCCCATAGCGGTGAGTTTAATGCCTTCGAGTATAAGATTGTTTCTCTTTACAGGCAATGCCTTTACAACTTTTGCAAGAGCGTCGCTAAGCTCCTTTCCTTGACATAAAACTTTCATACATCTACCCAAAACTATCCGCCTTTGCGCATAGTTATTTATTATCTTTTATTTTTAATAATGATAACATAAATAAGCGCTGTTGACAAGTGGAAAACTTAAATCGTCAACTACAACTTGTATAAGGTTTTTTTTAGAAACAACTATATATCGGATTTTAGCATTTTTTTGTTGTAGACAACTCTGTCCTGTTTGTCAACATTTGTTAAACACAAAACGTGAGTTATAAACACACCTCATAAAAAGCCTTGCTTTTTCAGAAGGAAAGCGTGTCAAAAGAGAACGCAAGCGAAAAAATATAACCTATAAACAGGCTTATCGCAAGCATAGACAAAAACACGAGTATATTGCGTTTTATATGCTTTATATCCTTAAACAAAACCATAAAAGCAATGCCTGCATTCATACAAAGTCCGCCGAGTGCGGCACCGAAGCCGAGACCGCCCATGATATATAGCTCGCTCAAAATAATAGAGGAAGCGCAGTTTGGGATAGCCCCGATAACAACGGATACGAGAGGCGCAATGTATTTGTTTTGCAAAAGAAAGTCGATTATCTTATCCTGTCCTACATAATAAATGATAGTGCCGAAGATTATGTTTATAACAAACACGTAAATAAATATTTCAAGCGAGTGTGAAAGCGGCGCCCAAAGATAGCGTTTTATTTTTTCAGCTTTCTTTTTTGAAGAGTCAAAACGAGATTTATATTCGTTTAGAATGCCTGTTTTTTGATTATTACCGTTTATTTCGCTGTGGTGTATATGATGAAGATGAGCACACTCGGATTGCGCACATTCCTCACAACTGCAGTCGCATTTTTCAGACGTACTTTCTATACGCTCGGCGCCCTCGCAGTGCATAAGCTTTATCTGATACTGCTCGTTGCAGTGCTCGACGTGGTGCGACACCGCCTTGCGGCTTTTTACAAAGATAAAATCTATAAGATATCCGAAAAACAGACCTAATACAAACTTAAACCCAAGCAAAGGAAGCACGTGCAGGGCTTTGTCGGGATAGCTTAAAAATACGGGCAAAGCTTCATCAGACGTGGCAATAAAAACACCTATCAACGTGCCAACAGTAATATGCCTTTTTTGATAAAGATCCGCCGCTACGACGGAAAAACCGCACTGCGGCAAAAGCGAAACGCTTACGCCAATAAGCGGCGCAAGCTTGCCCTTCAGCTTCACTTTATTTTCAAAAAACGGCTCCAAAAAGGCAATAATAAAAGTAAATGCAGCCACAACTGCAAGTATTTTAAGACTGTCTATAAATGAATCCAGTAAAACTTCCGCCATAAATTATCCTAAATTATTTTATATACTTTATCTTTCAAAAGCAAGCGTTATAAAAAAATTATGTATGCGATTATTGATTATATAATAAGACTGTTATATAATTTGTTTATATTTTAGAGATGGTATTTAAAATATATCCGTTATAGTATAAGCAAAAAAAGGAAACACATATGCAAAAATACATTTTTATAAGCTACAGTACAAAAAATACGGAAACAGCATTTAAAATAAAGAACATTCTGGAAAAGAGAGGTTTTGATATCTGGCTGGCACCAAACGATATTCCGATAGGACAGCGTTATGCAAACGTAATAGAAAAGGCTATTCAAAATTGCACAGTTTTATTGCTTATAATGAGCAGATATATCTGCACTTCTATGTGGATAAATAAAGAAATAGAAAGAGCAATAAATTATGGAAAGAACGTTTTTGGCATAAAAATAGAGGAGTTTGAACTGAATGATGAATTTAAGTTTTTACTTTCTACAACACAGCTTTCTCCGCTATTAAAGGAAACCGATATTTACAGTGAAAAATTTGAACGTATAGTTTGTGATATACAACGAGTTTATAATGGGGAAATACCCAGCGGATTACCGCTTAAATATCCTGTTTTTTCAAAAATAGAAGAAGAAAAAACTTATAATAAATCAAATCTTGTAAAATCTGCAAAAGATATGATATCTGCATTTTTGTGCAGTAAAGAGGATTGTATAAATATACTTACACAACTGCATTATTCCGAAATAAATAAATATGTAAAGATTTTGTTTAATCAACTTACAGATGAACAAAAGAAGACAGTGATGAAAAACCTAAATGAGGCATATAATTTAGCTTTGCTTGATCCGAATTTAAGCGGACGTAAAGAATATGCGGTAAAAGGGCAGATAATTTATTATATTACACGCTTGTGTGAACACGATGAAAACAGTATAAGTAAATTAAAAAGTTATTATTACAGCGAATCTAATATTTGGCAAAGACAGTCCATTGCATATGGGCTTGCGGCTCTATCGGAAATTCAGGTTCCTTTTGATTTTGCTCAAAAAATTTATTATGATTGCGATGAAGCAGTAATCAACCGTTCTTGGACGCTTGTTTTCTTTGGTGATATACAGGAAAAAGATGCTTATTTATATCTTGACGACGGAAAATGTGATTGGACAAAATGCCGCACAGTAAGAATCAATAGATTAAAAAAGAATGAATTACAGGCACAAGCATTCCGCTCTTTAGACCTTTGTTTATTGCATTCGTTTTTATCTACACGTGGCTGGGAACTTTCTCAGTTTGAAATCGAAGTTGTGAAAAATACAGTTTTTGACAAAAAACTTTTCACAAAACAACAGCTTAGATTTCTAAAAACAGTACAAAAAGAAATCGTTAAAAACTGTAAAAAACAAATACGAAAAAAATAAAGACTTATAAAGTAAGATAAATATTGCCATTTGGTGTGCAAGTCAAATGAAAAACATAAAGTTATTGAAAAATGCTTTGTAAATGTTTATAAAATATCTTACATTTTGTATTATTACTTACGATAATATTGACGTTTTACTTGATAAGCCGTATAGCGTGTGATATATTTATAATATAGTTTTTTATCATTTGCGGGTTGAGGACATTGTGCGATTTAAAACTTTTGATTGCGATGTTGGAGTTCAATGCCGTTTGTGGGAGGAAAAATGCAAAAAAACAAAAAATTAGCATTGTTATTGATATTGTTGATGCTTGCGCTTTTATGTCTGCTTGCAGGCTGTAATGACAGAGAGATAGGATACGACGTCAAATTTTTGCACTTTGTTGACGGAAATGGGCAGACGGTGTTCGATTTTCAGTTGGATCAGTATTATAAAAGCGATAAATTAAAGCAAAAGCTTAATGAAGTAAATATTCCGTTTTATACTAAAAACGGCGCAAAATACCTTGACGGGACGGAATTTTCCGTAGACAAAGACAAAATCAACGAATATTTTGTCGCTCACGATGCGGACTGCACCGTATATGCCAAAGTATCGCTTTCAAAAAAAGATTATCCCGCTTACACTGTTGTGCTTAACCTTGTTCCCGTCGATTATACGGTCACATATCTCGATATAGAAGGCGCAACGTTTGACGGAGCGACGACCTATAATGTGGAATCCGATTCCGCCCTGAGCAAGCCGAGCAAGCCGTTTTATCGCTTTGCATATTGGTATGAAATAGGTGAGAATGATACGCAAAATGTCGTAAATGCCCTTCCTACAAACGAGCCGCACAATATAACGCTGTACGCAAAGTGGGAGCCGAAAAAAATAAATCTTGTATATCAAGGACTTTACGGCACGATAGCAAATCCAAACGAAGTAGAAGCTGTGTATCAAAGGGACGGCGCATACACTTTGCTGCCCGTTCAGTCCACCGCCGCATACGAATTTAAAGGTTGGAAGCTAAACGGAAATTATATTACGGAAATAGACCCTGTAGAGCTGTGGAATACGTCGTCCGACAGCTCGGAAATGCAGTTGACATTGACCGCCGATATCGAATTTAAACAGTTTGAAGTAAAATATTACGTCGGCGGCGAATTGAACGATACAAAAACATTCGATTACTTTACGTTGCAGGAGTTTGAAAATCCCGCCGTTCCGTCCATAGATCATTATGTCGGGCGTTGGTCGGAAGAAGTGACGGAATTTAAAAATTATATTATCACTGCGATATACGAGGTGGAACGGTTTGAAGTTGCCGTTTGCACCAACGTAAGCGGCTATTCGATAGAAACACAAAATTATGTATACGGCACAAAATATAAAACCGTTTATGACAAGCTGTCATACGAAAATAAAGTGCTTGTAGGGTTGTACTACGATGAAGATTGCTTAAACAAGGTCAACAAGGACGATTTAATTGACAAGAGCGGCACATTATACGCAAAATGGTACGACCGCTACGTTATTTCATCCGCTGCCGATTGGGTTTTACTGTCTACTCATCCCTCTGCGTATTTTGTAATAGAAAACGATATAAACTTTTTAGGCGAAGCGATACCTATCGTAGCTGAATTTAACGGAGTGCTTGACGGGCAAGGGCATACGGTAAGCAATTTTAACAATCAAAACAGCTCGTGCGATATAATTTATGGGTTGTTCAGCAAAAACAACGGAACGATAAGCAATATTAACTATATCAACGGCAGTTATAATGTCGTATCGCCTGAGGGTGCATATGACACCGGTATAGGCTTTTTGTGCGGAATAAACAAGGGCACTATTTCAAACGTACAACTGTCAAATGTGACGGTCAATATCACCAACAGACATTCCACAAAATGGTTGGACGAATTATCTGCAAGCAGTAGCGAGGTCAATTTACATTCCGGTGTGCTTGCTGCTATCAACTTAGGCACAATCTCACAAATTGAGCTTGATGAAACCGTGTTGGCGGAAATAAACACCTTTATGTATTCCTCAATCGGCAATGATTCGATCGATACATTCAGAACGTGGGGGCATTATGGACTGCTTGTAGGCACAAATAAAGGGCAGATCAACAGCGTAACAGCCTTGGGCTCGCTTTACAGCACGGCAACCCAAATGGATGAAATAGATAAACAGATTTATACCGGGAACAATTACTTCCCGCTCCAAGCAGGCGGAATTGTGGGAAACAATGCGAAGGAAGGCACAGTCAGCGATGCTTTATGCAATGCTACAGTGAGGATAAATCTGGAGAGCGACAAAAGAAAGTTCTTCGGCATTGTTGATCTGGGTGGCATTTGCGCATTTAATAACGGGCAATTAAACAAATGCCGTGTAAGCGAAAGTGCTTTGTTGGATATTAGCTTTATACCCGGCATAAGGCTGAGTGGCACATCAGAAATAAGAATGGGCGGCGTATGTGGAAATAATGAGGGTGATAGTGCAATAATCAAGGCTTCCTATTCAGAGGCAAGATTTAAAATCGTCAGCACAAACAACCTCTATGTTGTGGACAAATTTATTGGCGGAATAGCAGGGTTGAATACGGCTCGAGTCGCATATAGCTATGCGATAGTAAGAAGTGTAGAAGCCAGTATTAACAACCGCCGACAAGGCAATGAAAGTTTTGGCGGCCTGTTTGGATATGATAAATATAATTCATCGACAGGTCTTACGACACATTGCTTTGCAGTGCTTGACGTTGACCTTAGTTCACTTTCAACTATGTTTAAATCTTATCAAGGGAAAGCCGAAGGGACTGTGATAAACAGCTTTGTTTATGCAACGGATACTGCCGCAGGATTTAACGACGACGAATATGTTGCGACGCTATGCGCAACAGAGCAGGAATTGTTTGCAGCCCTCGACAAAACCGAATACGAAGCTATGGGCTTCTCTTTTGCGGATAACTACCCGACCTTGCCGAATGTAGGAAAACAGCTCGAAAATCGGCGTATTTAGCGCAAACCTGCCCTAATTTCGGACAGGTTTGTTGCTTTAGCTTGATTTTCTCGCTGCTACCGCACAAAAGATTATTTGCTATAATTTCAATCTGACGTTGTAAACTCAAGCCTCGTTTCGCATAATCTTTTGTTTAGTTTACAAACGTCACAATAAGTGTTTGATGTCAATTATTGATAAATAGAACCCCCGTGAAGAGCGAAGAAGGCAAGCTTGCTTGCAAAAAGAGGCGAAGCGTCCACTTCGGAAGAAGTGTCGTCAACCGTAGGTTGCAGGGCAAGAATTGCCCTGAGGGGTACAAGTCCCAAATATAATATTAAAAAAGCGCACCAACGGTGCGCATTTTTGAGTGGCGCCTGTTGAGGGACTTGAACCCCCGACAATTCGGTTAACAGCCGAACGCTCTACCGACTGAGCTAAACAGGCAAAGTATTGTCAATGCTTGATTATCATAATATTTTAAACTTACTTTGTCAAGGATTTTTTATTGATTATATGATTTATATAATAAACAGCGTGAATAATACGGCAAAAAAATACAAGCGTTTTTATAAGCATTATATTTTTGATTTATCAAATATTAAAATGAGCATACTTCACTTTTATAAAGATTTATAAATTTGCATATAAGCTCTCTTAATATTTGACATAACGTTATAGATAATATTTATAAATGCAATATAATAATACAAAAATTGTGTATATATTATAAAATTTGCATAAAAATACATAATATAAGGTTAAATTATAAAAAATAGAGCAAATTTTTATTGCGGATATGCTTATTGTTTGATAAGCTAATAACATAAAAACAAATCGAACTAAAGAATAAAGGAGATATATCAATGAAAAGAAGAAATGCAATCGTACTGATATGCCTCGTGCTGATTCTTGCAATGACGTTGACTTTGGTCGCCTGTGACAAGACCAAAAAATTTAAAGTCACGTTCAGCGGAGAGGGCATAGAAACTTTTACGCAGCAGGTGGAGGCAGGTAAAACAGTAGAAAAACCTGCCGACCCGACGAGGACGGGGCACAGGTTTGAATATTGGGCTCTGAACGGTGAGGAATATAATTTTTCCACTCCTGTGAAAAAGAATATAGAGCTTGTTGCCGTTTGGGAAGTCGTTGGCACCGAGGATAGCGGATTTAATTTTGAGCTGGCGGCGGATGAAACTTATATTGTCAGCGCAAAGCAGGGCTTTGATTACGACGAAAAATATGGCGATTCGGTCACGCTTCCTTCAAGCTACAATAATGTTGAGGTCACTGCGGTCGGCTCTATGACGTATCTGACAAATTATGAGGTCATCATTCCGTCGACAATCAAGGAAATCAAAGGCAGTGCTTTTGAAGGCAACGCATACGTTGGCGTAGTTGATATGTCGGCGTTTAGCGGTGTCATCGGCGAAAAGGCTTTTGCTGACAGCGAGGTCAAAATCGTTCAACTGGGCAAGGCGACCTCTATAGGAAAAAATGCGTTTAAAAACGCTCCGATAAGTGCGATAACAATTCCAAAGACAGTTACCGCTATCGGCGATGAAGCGCTTCTCAGCGTTGAAATAATGGAAGTCGGCTTTGCGGGTGCGATACCTCAACTTGGTCAAAACGTATTCGGCGACGGAAGGCGCAGCGACGGCAAGATTAGCGTCATCGCAACGCAGACGGCATGGGAAACGCTCATCGGCGAAGACGATAACACAAACAATGCGGCTATCGCTCAAAAAACAGGCTTAGCGGAAGCGAATATCGTGTATTATACCGACGAAGAGATGAATGACGGTTTGGCAATGGAAGGCATTTATCGCAACAAAGCGGAAGCAAAAATAGTATATCACAGCATAAGCCTTACTGCCGTCATATACGATTATCTTAAAAACAGCGATATGACTACGGTCTCGGATTTGTATGATGAAAGTCATTTCTATGTAAATTTAGAAAATCTGGCGACGAGAGAAACATATTTCTTTGACAATACAAATCACACTATCGTTAAGTTGCAAAAGAACGCAAACGGCGAGGTAATACACGACGGCGTGCTGTATGACTATGTAGGTAACGAAATTATTTATGCAGTGCCGACAGGTATCACAAAAATCGCAGGCGGCGCAGGCTTTGCAAACGCCAACGTGCGTTTTGTGGAAATGGGCAGCGACGTCACCGAAATAGGCTCGTATGCGTTTGCATCGGGTCAGCTGTTTGGCATTACAATAGGCGAAAACGTATCGGACATTGCTCCGTATGCATTCTTCGGACACAATTATCTGCAGCAAATCATATTTAAGGGAACAACTGTTCCTACTATCGGCTCTGCGGCATTCTGCACACAGCTTGAAACGCAGGGAATCGGACCGTCTATTCTTTGCACGACAACGGCGTTGAGCACCGATTTATATGTCTATACGGTTTTGGCAACATATGGATGGCCAACTGCGCCTGCGGACGCTTTGGTCGAAGCGCTCAACGCAAGCCTCGAGGAGCTTAAAGAGGACGGATTGCTTCCTGTATTCAAGGAAAATGAAGATGACGAGGGAGAATATGTGTCGTATACGTCAAGCAATATGAAACAAATTACCACAGATTCGTCGTATTCGTCATATTTTTACAGCGTGGGCAAGCAATATGAAACCCCTTATGGCACGATAACGATGGCGGGCACTAGTAATGCGGGTTACGCAACTATCGAGTTTGCAGAGGAATCCGATTACGACGGCATAAGCTATGTTTATTATAAGAGCATGGGTTTGCCCGGGTATTCGAGCAGCGACGCCAACGACCCGAAGGAAATCGAGATATTTACAAGAAGATCTGCAGCTTTTTATAGTTTTAAGATATACGGACGCCTGATCGACGGTCGCTTTGTTGCACGTGGAAACGAAGCGGGCACGTTCGGCGAAATCGGACAGGATACTCTCGACCTCGACGGCTTCGGCAAATTTGTATTTTATGGCAAAGCGGGCAATACGGTTGAGGGAAGCTACACCGTAAGCGGATCCACGATAAGCTTTGACGGGCTTAGCGGCACTGCTACGATAAGCGAAAGAAACGATAAAGTTATCATCAATTATAACAACAAGGATATGTTGCCTCTTGACGCAGCGGCAGGCGTATATTATGACACATTAAACGGCGCAAAGCTTACCATGGACGGCCGTGGACATGCGACTATCGAGTTTGAAGGCGAGACGACAACAGTAAACTATACGTTTAAAAACTCCTCGGCATTAACTGTGGATAACTTCAAGGGCAAAGAGAGAGAATGGAGCTTTTCCAAAACCTCAAAAGACTATGTAATACAATTCTATTATGATCCTGACAATTACAACAAGCAGCTCAGCTTTAAAACCGTTGAAACGGGCTTGAAGGGCACATTTACAAACGGAAGCAACAGCGTTACGCTTGACGGTTATTATGCAATAACTATCAATGACGGAACGGCGGAAAAGGTCGGCACATATCTCAATTTCCAAAATGCCGACACGTATCTTGTGACCGTTGACGGCGAAAAACTGATTATGAAGTTGAATAAGAACAATAATACGTTTGAGTTTGTAAGCGGAAACGAGGCGGGCGTTTGGTATACATCGTCAAGCGCAAATTACAGATGGTATTTTGACGGAGAAGGCAATTTCATCTATTATAAAGGCGATTATAACTTTGGAACGTATGAATTCGATACGACCACAGGCGAGCTTAATTTGGTATACGCAGGCAATGCAGTAAGCGGCGGCGAAAAGAGCAAACTGGATTTGAATAAGGGAATCGGAACGCTCATTTATAATTACTCCGGCAATACCTATGCGGCAGTAAGCAGAATTCCTTTCGACTCGTATAAAACGACTTGGGGCAGCGATACGCCGACATTCAGTTCCAATTCGATGTCTATAGAATTTACAAGCGGTGATAAACAAATCAGCACATCCCAAAGCTTTTACTTCTGCAAGACGGGAAATACGCTGTTTATATATCCCTACGGCAAACCTATGGTGATAGTGACAATGGACGGCGAGCTTAACGGCAATTCCTGTGAATTCAGCTATGTTCTGACAAGCAGCGACGTGACGTTTACGGTAAATGTAAGAGCAACGTTTGAAGTGACGGACGGAGTCGCAAAAGCGACGGTCAAGCTTATCGGACAACCGCAGGTGGTAACCGAATAAACAATAAAGCAGGCGCTTTAAAAAACAAAAACCGCAGTCTGACTGCGGTTTTTTTATGGACTTGACGTGCAAAATCAATCGATTTTTATGCCGTATACATAATGCGTTTTGTCTATGCGCAATATCCGCTGAAAGCCGACTCTTTCACAGAAAGCGACGGCGGACGGGGTGTCCGCAACGGTGTATACGCCCGATACGTTTATTTCCTTGAGGTGGGCAACGAGCGTTTCAACAAGCGCTTTTGCGCCGCCCTTGCCTCTGAAGGAGGGCAGTATGCTGATATGCAGGTGTGCGGAATATTGCTTTGGCACGGCAAGCAGTTTTTTTTGCAGGCGCAGCTCTTTGCGGAACTGCTTTTTATCCTCCTCTTTTACGATAGCGAGGTATGTTGGATATAGGTCTGAAAAGCTTTGCCTGTCCACGCTGCATACGGCGTAGCCTGCGGGCTTATCGAACTCGTCCGTCATCACAAAGCAATGCTGAGGCTCGTGGTCGATGTAGTAGTCGCAGCGGACTGCGGACACTGCACGCATAGAGCCCCTTTCGTCATCGTGATATGCGATTGATTTTACTGCTTTAGCGTCCTCTTTTCTATACTGTCTGATCATTGCTTGATTTGTTGTATCCATATAGCTTGAGCATATCTATCTTTATTTCGTGCGTGGTCTCGTCAAGCACCATACTCGAGATGAGCCGTTGCAGCGTCACGTCCTCGAGGGCGAGGCGGACGTATTCGTTGACGTCCGTCACGTGCGACCAAATTATGAGGTCGCCTATGGTCATATCGGTGAGCACGTCGCCGAATACGCTGCCAAGCTCAGAAAGCTTTGCCTGCTTTATCAGCTCGTTGTCGAACAGACTGCCGGGCTCTGCTTCGATGAGGTCGCCCACCGTAGCGTTGTTGATGATGTTGCTCATCTCGCCTATAGTGCCTCTTGCAAGCATACGCAGCACGGGCGAGCTCTTTTCCCTTATAAAGGTGACGGGGGCGATATCGAGCTCCGTCACACGGGTGGTGCCCGAGGTATAGGACACTTCGTTGAGCATTGCGATATAACCTATTTTGCGGTCAAAGCGTTGCAGCTCGTCCGAGTGGATATTTGCGTCGTAGGGCACATACTGTCCGTCCACAAACACAAACTCGCCGTTTTGAGCAAAAACGTAGATATTTTCACATTCTCTGCGTGCAAAATAGATTCCGTCCTCGTGCGTAACGCCCGTATCGGGCTCCGTATAGGCGCCCATAGATTTGAAATCATGTCCGCTGAGTACGTCGGCAAGCTTTTGCACGTCGTTTCTGTCTACTATGAACGTGGGCTCGCCCGTTGCGGATCTTTCAAACGTATACAATGGCTTATCCGCAAATGCGGGGTCGTTTTCGATGTGGGGTATATAGCCTCTGAAATTGTCTCTTATCACTATGCCGTAGGCAGGATCCGTGCCCGTATACGAATATACTGTGCCCTTAAACACTGTCCTGTTGTCCACGTCGGCGTCGGTTTTGCCGCTGACCGCCTCTCTGTAGAAAATCTGATTGTGATATTTTCCGCTCAGTGTGGGCACGGGCGTTGTGCCGACCATTGTGTACTCAGTGTGCGTGAGCATGTATGTGCACAGCACCATATTGCGTGTATATTCGTTGGTTTTGCCGTCAAAATAATACAGGTTGCCCTTTGCGGTGTAGGCTACGCTGTTTTCCATGACCTCCTTGGGGGTGGAGCCGAGCGTGCTATAGGGCTTATAGGTGTAATATATCGTGCTTTCGCTGACGTTTTGGTCTATCGTCACGGGACGGAAGTTGGCTTTTGTATACTCGCCGTAGATGTCGTAAACATAGACGTATTTTGTGCCGTTGTCCGTGTAATTGTCATTTTTGTCAAATTCCACAAAATAGCTGCCGTTCTCGTCAAAGGTGTTGTCAAACTCGCCGAGCGTCACTGCGTATTCCGAGTAAACCTCGATAAATTCAGACAGCATCATATCGTCAATTATCACTTCCATAGCGTCGGACATTGCGTCTATTTTGACGTAGGCGAGCTTTTTCATAAACGAAGCGCTGTCGCCCGACTGCGCAATGCGATAGAACGTGACGTTTTGATTTGAGCTTATATACTGTGCGTCTGCGACACGGTAAACGCTGTTTGTAGCGTCATAATAGAAGTATCTTTCGCTTGGGTGCGTGTCTATATAGTCGATGTCAACGGCTGCATAGACGTCGGCGTCTATCTCGAGCACGTCGGCAAGCATAAGCTGATCGAACGAGCTTGAGAAGCTGCCCAAGGTTGCGCCTGCAAAGCGCTGAAGCAGTGCGGACGAGGCGGCGCCGTCATCTGGCAAACGCTCGTATCTCTGCTGTCCTGCGTGCTGTGCGGGGTTATACAGCGTGTAGTAGTTGCCGTCCGAGATATAAACGTATTTACCTGTGGGGCTTTCCTCGTAAGAGTACCTTACAATATCTATCATCTCGTCAAGCGTAAGCTCGTTTGCAACGGTGCCGAGCTCGAGTATCTTGCAGTTGCGTGCCGCAAGCGATTTGATTATCCTTGCCGTATCGTCCGTGATTTCTATGACGTCGTTTATTGTGAGGTTTGCAAGCAGATTGTCCGCATTTTGCAGCTCGTTCACCGTGAGGTGTGCGATAGTTTGCAGCAGGGTGGTCGAGGTGCCGATATGCACACGCTTGTAGGTGTGTCTTGCGGTCAGACCGCTCACGATTTGCATTTCGCTGTCGGAGGTTATTACGTCGTCTGTGACAGACCAGATGTCGTCGTCTATGTTGTCAAAATCGGACAGGGGATATACGCCCGTCTGCAACGCCGTAAAATCATAGCCTGCGCCGCCGTTTATTATTTTGCCAACTCTGTTTGCGTAGCCTATCGCATACTGCTGTGCATCGGGCGCAGCAGAGGCGGGCACTTTTTCGTAGATAACGTGCATATAGATGTCTGCACTGTTGACGTTTTCCTTGCTTAAAGCCTTGTTGTCCACGACGTATTTGGTCGTTTCCTGTCCGTCCACTGTCACGGTTTTTTTGACAAACAGAGTGGTGATTTCCTTAAGGCAGTCCGCAACGCCGTCGCCGTCGCTGTCCTCGCCGCCCACTGTAGACGTTTCAAACAAAAGACCGTCCGCAGGCTCCGTGCTGTACTGTACGTATCTGTCCGCCGCTATATAGCGGTCAAAAGTTGTGGGGATAAATATATCCGTATCCGCATTGAGCAGGGCGTTCACTCGCAAAAAGTTGATAACGTTGCCGAATTCGGACAAAACTACGTCCTGCAGCTGCTTGAGCAGCGCATTGTCCTCAACGCCGAGGTCTATGCCGAAGCTGTCCTTTATGGCACGTATGGAAAGGTCGCCGTTGAGCGAGCCGAGGATATTGTCCATTGCCGTTGACAGATTATTGTCTAAGTTATCCGTCAAAACGGGCAGGTTATATGACGCAAAATCAACGCCCGCTATCTTGCTCACGTCGTTGAGCGTAAACGAATTTACGATGATGGACAGGTCGTTGACGAGGTCGGTGATGGGCACCGTATAAAAATCTTTTGTCGTAAAATCTATGCCGCTTATTCCGTTTAAAAGCTTTATGCCGTAGTGCTCATAAAGCGTTTTAAGAGTCAGCTTATCAAAATTTTGCACGTCGTCTATCACGCCCTTTACTGCCTCGAGTACGGTTTTGTTGTAAAGCTCGCTGTCGGGAGCGACGATTTCTGTGCCCGTGACGGACTGCTGCAATTCGCCCACCTTGACCTGTGTTGCAAGTATAGCGACCGTGCCGCCTATTGCAACTACAAAGAGAATGATGCCTATTATCATTCCCAAAACAAAAGTTAGCGTCCCTTTTAAAACCTTCATAAATTCTCCGACAGCTCCCGTTTAGTATGGGAGCCGCATAATTTTTATTTTTATTAAAGTAAAACGGCAGAACAGGTCTGCCGATTTCGTGTTATCCGAATATGCTCTGAAATACGGTGCTTATGGGGTTGTGCTCGTAGAAGAAGCCGCACACCTTTGAGCTTGACAAATATTCGTGCACCGTCGGAATGGTCTTTGCAAGCGCATGCAGTATCGCAAGCACAAGCAGGATAAACAGCAGTGCAAGCCCTGTGGCAACTATTGCGCCGAGCGTGCGGTCTATTATGCGTACGGCACCGCTGTCGGAGTCGTGCATATTTTTGAATATCTTGCGCAAAAGCCAGCATAAAAGTGCCAGCACAATGCAATAAAGAATAAATGCGATGACGGATACGATAATACTCGTCAGCATTTTTGCGCAAGCGTCCGCAAGCGTCTGTCCGTCTTTCTCAATAAATCTTCCCGCAAGCCAGTTTGCAAATTTGGCTTTGCTCTGCTCTACAAATCCGTCGCCTGCGTTTTGAAGCTGAATCTTGTTTATCGTGCCGTCATATTCTACCTCGATATAATACGAGCCGTCATCTGCAATATGGATAGGCTCTGAAAACACTGCGCCCCAGCCCTCAGCCTTGCTTGAAAACGAAGCCGTCATATCCTTGACTGCGCCTATCTCGCAGATGGGCGCAAGCGTTGCGCCTACAAGCAAAAGCGAAACGAGTATGATTGCGATAGACTTAAAAAAGCCCTTGAGCGCTTTTGCAAGTCCGCCGAAAATTCCTCCGAGCAAGCCTAAGCCGAGTATCACAAAAAACACGATGTCCGCATATGGTACTGCCGATAATAAATTTGTAATCATAAATCTTCTTCCTTTGGTTTGACCCCTTAGGACACGTCGCCGCACTCTCCCCGGTCACGTGCACCGATAAGATAATATACATCAAGTTTATTATATTATAACCAATATCGAAGTTTTACGCAACTGCATTTTTTATGCGTAGCAAAATAGGGCGGCAGGTTTAAAAAAACCGCATATCGGCAATAATCGAAAAATGAAAAAAACATCGTCAGCAAATAAGACAGCAACAAAAAAGCAAACGCCGTCGGAGCTTATAGAGCAGACTGTAAATCCCGACGCAGAGGACAAGGCGCTCGCACCGTTTGTAGGTGCGCTTTTCCGTGAGATTTTGGGCGCAGACGACCGCCAGACCGTCATCGTGTGCTTTGGCACTACGGCGATTTCAGGCGATTCGCTCGGACCTATGGTGGGCAGTATTTTGCGTGAAAAATACGATATCCCCGCATTTGTTTACGGCACCGAGGATTGCTCGATAAACGGCAAAAATATGGACGAATGGATAGACTTTATCAGACAGGTGCACGAGGGCGCCGTGTTCATTGCGGTTGACGCAAGCTTGGGCACGGAGCAGAAGGTCGGGCAGATAGTGCTGCGCTCTGACGGTGTTTGTCCCGCAGCTATAAAGGGCAAAAAGCAGAGATTCGGCGACGTTGGCATTTTGGGCGTGGTGGCAGAGAGCACCGACGATCCTCTTATGCAGTTAATGACAGTATCGCCGCTTTATGTGCAGGAAATGGCAAATAAAGTGGCAAACGTGTTGAAAACGGCACTTTCGTACTGATTTTACAAACGACGGGAATTATGTTTTAAAAGCGCACGCCGTGCGCTTTTTTACTAAATTAAATCAAATTTGTTGCACAATATCATATAGGGTGTTATATTATCTATGGAGAAACAGTTATGGAAAACAACATCATTCAAATAAGCGGGCTTTCAAAAAGCTTCGGACAAATCAAGGCTGTGGACGACATTTCCTTTGGCGTAAGAGAGGGCGAGCTGTTTGCCTTTTTGGGCGTCAACGGCGCAGGCAAAAGCACGACTATTTCTATCATCTGCGGCACTCTCGGCAAGGACGCAGGCAGCGTGACGGTGGACGGCGAGGACGTGGCAAACGACAGCGAGGCAGTCAAGCGCAAGATAGGCGTAGTGTTTCAAAACAGCGTGCTTGACAAAATGCTAAGCGTAAAGGATAACCTCAAAAGCAGGGCGGCGTGCTACGGCATTTGCGGCGCAGATTTTGACAAGCGACTCAAAGAGATTGCCGAGCTTTTCGATTTAAATGACATTTTAAAACGTCCCGTAAACAAGCTGTCGGGCGGACAGTGCAGGCGTGTAGATATCGCCCGTGCGCTGATTGCGCAGCCGAAGATATTGATACTTGACGAGCCGACGACAGGACTCGATCCGCAGACGAGAAAGAACATTTGGGACGTTATACATACGCTGCGCAAGCAGACGGGAATGACCGTGTTTTTGACTACGCATTATATGGAAGAGTCCGCCGACGCCGATTATGTTGTGATAATAGACGCAGGCAGGATAGTTGCCGAGGGCACGCCTTTGCAGCTTAAAAACCAATATACGGGCGACTTTATCACGGTATACAATGCGGACGAGGCGGCGGTGCAGGCGCTCGGGCTGCCGTATGAAAGGATAAAGGACGCTTATCGCATTGCCGTAAAGGATACTGCGCAGGCGACCGAGCTTATCACGTCAAACAAGAGCCTGTTTTGCGACTATGAGGTGATAAAGGGCAAAATGGACGACGTATTTTTGGCGGTCACGGGCAAGAAGCTGGGCGGGGAGGATAAAATATGAAAACCTTTTTTACAATGACGGGGCGCAATATAAAGCTGTTTATGAAGGATAAGGGAATGTTTTTTGCCTCTCTCATCACGCCTGCGATATTGCTTGTGCTTTACGTCACGTTTTTGGCAAACGTATATAGAGACAGTATGCCCGAGGGCCTGCCCGAAAAGCTTGTAAACGGAATGGTCGCAGGCGAGGTGATGTCGTCAATGCTTGCAGTGATTTGCGTGACGGTGGCGTTTTGCTCCAACCTCGTGATGGTGCAGGACAAGATAAGCGGAGCGCAAAAGGACTTTTCGATCACGCCCGTGCGCAAATCCACGCTTGCCGTGTCCTATTTTGTCGCCACGTTTGCGGTGACAATGCTCATCACGCTTGTGGCAATGGTGCTTTGCCTGATATACGTAGGGGCTTCGGGTTGGTATATGTCGGCGGGCGACGTATTTTTGCTGCTGTTGGACGTCATATTGCTTACGCTGTTCGGCACAGTGCTGTCCTCGCTTGTAAACTGCTTTGTCAACACTCAAGGGCAGGCGTCGGCGGTAGGCACGATAGTCAGCGCAGGCTACGGCTTCTTTTGCGGTGCGTATATGCCCATAGATTCAATGGGCAAGGGTATGCAGGGCTTTATGGGCTTGCTGCCGGGCACCTACGGCACGTCGCTTGTGCGCAATCACTCGCTAAACGGCGCATTAGGCGAGCTTGCCAATATAGGTGCGCCGCAGGAGGTCATCGACAAAATCAGAGACAGTGTGGATTGCAACCTGTATTTTTTCGGCACCAAGGTCAGTATAACGGCTTGCTATCTTGTGATAGTGCTCACAATTCTGGTGGCGTTGGGGCTTTATGTATTGCTTAGCTATCTCATAGCCAAAAACAAGATAAGATTTAAGGAGCCGAAGCTCAAAAATCGGCGTCTTAGGCTTCGATAGCTTGCAACCTCTTAAGGCTCCCTTTAGTAAGGGGAGCTGTCTGCGTAGCAGACTGAGGGGATTGTCTAACTAAGCTTCGTAACGAGTGTTCGTCGTGCACTTTAAATGAAATAGCCCCCTCTTTCCGGTCTCGCCGGAATTTCTCCCCCACTCAAATTAGATGCGTGCGGTAGCTCGCTCATTCTCAACATATGTTTTCCGTCGTTCGTGGGGGCGACACTCGGTCTGCGCAAACAGATATCGATGCCTTATTATGCCACTCGTTCACGGGCATAAAAACAACACTTGCCCGTTCACTTGTACTAAGAGCGTGCTTGACGCTCAATTTAGCGCTCGCCGTTGCGAGCGCTTGTTCTAAGCTTCGCAATGAGTGTACATTAGTTGACAATCCCCTCACCGCTCCGCTTACGCTTTGCGGAGCTCCCTTTGCTAAGGGGAGCCATAATAGCGATATTTTGAAGCTTCGTGCAATAAAATGCGTGTACGTATTACAAATGCTTTGCCACATTATTAGTAAAACTAATCATTAAGTCGATTTTTATTTATTGTTGTATAGTATGACTGACTGCAGATTTGGCACGTTAATGTTAAACTTATATCACAACGCATAAGCGAGGTGAAAAGATGTATGACATCGATTGTAGAAACTGCATATATTATATGCCGCATTATATCTTATCGGGTTTTCAATATAGAGCTATTGACGGGCATTGCTTGAATACCAATTTGCCTTTTCGAACAAGACATAGGCTTTGTCTGAAAGGGGGCTGTTCCTTTTGGGAAGAAAAGCAAAAAGATATCGTAAGCGAAGCTAAAAGCATAAAAGAAATAATAAGTTTGATGCAGGTCAGACTTGATGAATTGTTAAGTATTCTTCAAAATTATATAGATTGAAATAAAAAATCCTCTCGACCGAGAGGATATATTTTAAATTATTTTACAGTGCGCAGCTTGCCGTTTGTGCCTTTTATCAGAAAGCATTTGCCTACCACGTCGTCGGTGGACACAAGTCCGTATGTGCGGCTGTCGGACGAGTGATTGCGGTTGTCGCCCATACAAAACAGATGTCCGTCCGTCACGTAGACGTCAAGTCCGTCATAGTTGAAATTCATAGGCTCGGCGATGTATGGCTCGTCAAGCGGACTGCCGTTGAGATATACGACGTTGCCTATTATCTGAATATGGTCGCCCGCAACGCCTATCACTCGCTTGACAAGCGTGGATCTGTTGCCAAATGAGTCCGTGATATCCCAGTCGTGTGGCGTAAACACTATTATATCCCCACGCTTTGGCGTTGCAAGCTTATTGAGTATCAGCGTTTCGCCGTCAGTGCGATATGTCGGGTCGCCGTCGGCGGTTGCGGTTATGCCGCCGTCAAGCGTCGGATCCATAGAATGACCGTCCACGATATATGTGGTTATGACAAAATAACGCACGAGCAGAGCACAGGCGATAGCCAAAATTATCACGCACAGCGTGACTATGACCGCAACGATCAGTTTGCGGTTGTTGCCGGACGGCTTATTAAGCTCTATGGGTTCAAAGTCGTTTTGCATATTCAAGTATATGTAATTATCTCGCTAAATCCACAAAAAGTTGTTTAAAATAATGCCTGCCACGTCATTGATAACAAGTATCTTAGTGTCGTTGAAGTTTGCGAGGGTTTTTCCTTCGTCGCTTTTGAAGTCCGCACTGCGAAGCAGCAGCTTCTGCCAGAACTCGCCGCCGTCAAGCGTTGCGTATGCCGTAAAGCGTTTCATTTCGGGGAAGGTGTACATATTTATGCACAGCTCTCTTTTTGTGGGAGAATACACGTCAAAGTGCAGCGATATCGTTCTGTCAAGCGCTTTCATTTCGGCTGCGCTGCGGCAGAAATACAATCCGCCCTTTGTGGCGGTGATTCCCTTTATCTCAAAGGGACCTTCTTCCTGCAGCACAGTGCCGTCGGGCAGAATGGCGTCGTCGGTCAGGCTTGCAAATGAGCCTATGCCCATATTCCCTTCATACATAATGCGATAGCTCTCTCGTATGGGATCGAAGCTTGTTATGCCTATTTTTTTTGGCAGCACGCACATTGTCGGCACAGATATGGCGTTGCCGTTTTCGTATGTAAACGTCGCATATGCGATGATATATTCGTTTAAGTCAAACACGGGGACGTTTATCGTATAAACGTGCGTATCTACCTTTTGCGGATTTTTAATTTCCGTCCAATGTCTTGCGGCAGACGTTTCCTCGCCATAGCAGGCAAACACCTCTATTTTTTGCGCTTTATGCACTGTGTGCATCCTGAGATATAGCTTTCCGTCGGCGTTTACAAACTCTGCGGAGGGAGTAAACGTCTCGCTGCCGCTCATCACAAAATGCGCCCTCAGCCAGCCGAGCAAGGTTTCCGCCGCCGTGGTGGTAAGCTGCGTTTCGCTTGCCGTGGTGTAAAGCAGTTGCTTGCAGTCCGACTGTACAAGCGACAAAATGTCGTTCGCTCTGTCGATGTCCGTCATATGCGACGTCCTCGAAGCGATGTATAGCACGGGGCATTTTACAAACTTTGCATAGGTTTCTGCGCCCACGCCTGTGGAATACGCTCTTTCCTCATCAGTTTTCAGCACAGTTGCGACTGTAAATCTCGCCTTTCCCTTTGCCCAGCGATATCCGCCGCCGTCTATAGCTACAAGCGCCTTTACACGGCTGTCCATTCCCGTGACCTGCCATGATATCTCTGCGCCTATGCCAAAGCCTATCACACCTATATGCGTTGCGTCGACGATGTTTTGCTGTTCCAAAACGCAGAGGGCACGGCGGGCGATCTTGCTCCACACAAACCACGGCGTATTGCGTGCGTTTGTCTCTACTGTGTCGAGATGGCTTTTGCAGTCCGGATATGCCGCAAAGCTCAGGTCGGCAGGGAAGGTGGTTTTTTCCTCGCTGCCTGCGCCGCAATAATCGAGCACGCCTACAACGTAGCCCTCGTTTACAAGCTCACGCACGATGTCGCCCGTGTCGTTGCGGTGATAGTTGGATAGCAGCAGCACCGCAGCACGCTTGTCCGACCAGCGTGCGTCGTAGTAGATTTCCATAAACGCACGAATGCGCCCCTGAGCGCTTTCGTCCGCCGTGAAATACTGCTTGGAGCACACGAGATTGTTTGCCGCCTCAGCGGAGATTATTGATGTTTCTAAATTCATTTGGGAGGGAATGAAGCCTTCCCATACTTCTGTCGGAGTTAAAAATTGCAGTTCCATATCCCACATTATAACTCAACCTGATTATAAAGTAAAGAAATAATAATGCCGTAGATATGTACGTCCCGCCCCCGTCCGAGGGCGAGGGCTGTGTATCTGAAAGCGCATATGCACAGGCGCTGTCGCACGTTTTGAGCCTGTCAAATTCCTGCCGCATTATTTCCATCGTAGCGTCGTCGGGCATAAGATAATCCATAAAACACCTCACAGTATTCTATTAAATCTTGCCGACCGTTGTGCCGCACTATGCGGTTTCCTTTACTTTTATAGTGACCTGAGGCGAAAAGGACAGAGTATCGAGGCAGTCCTTTTCAAGCTTTCTTCCTACGGACTGATACGCCTTTGCCTGCAGCCCCAGATAGTCGATATCATATTGCTTTGACAGCTCAAACAGCTCGGTGAGCAGGTCCTCGATTTCCTTTTCAAGCTCCTTTGCGGCTTTCTGTATCTGCGGGTCTGCGCCCGTAAGCACCTTGTCGGTAGTGATAAACTGCACGTCTAAAAGCTCTACGGTGAGCTCTATTTCCGCAGTGATATTTCTGCCCTTTGCGGAGGTGTCCACGTTTTTGTTGAGCAGGCGGAATTCTACGGTTTCGCCGTTTTCGGATTTGCGGTTGAGCGAGCCGAACGAGGAATCCGTCAGATACAGAGCAAGCGTTTCGGCAAGGTCGTCCGTCAGAATTTCCGACTTGTCGTGATTGAACACCATCACGCTCGACAGGTCGAATTCATAATAATCCTCGCCCTGTCCGTCGTCCGTTATGGGCTGATCGGAAAGCTTTTTCAAGGTGATATAAGGGATAGCCACCGCTTCGCTTCTTGACAGCGACCGCACCAAAAGGTCCTTTACGTTTGTGCGTATCATTCCGTTTGTGCCTTCCTTGTTGGACAGCGCAAGCTGCAGAAAATACGGGGCGCTCACGGTGGTGCCTATCTGCGTCGCAAGCATTTCACGGGGGCTTTTTTCGCCCGTTACGATGATGGCGTTTTCGGGCAGAGAGTACATTCCCGTCAGCGGATAAATGAGCTGCATATGATCGAGCTTCAAAACAGATTTTGACACAAACAGCACATTACAGTGCGCAAACGATATTGTTAAACCCATTTTACGTGAAATATCGTCCAATGCCTCCGCAATCGTATTTCCCGTAGCACTGTATGTGTCATATGACGTTTTGCCTGCGCCCTCCGATGACGACGACGCCATCAGCACGGATTGAGTTGTCACGATAAACTGTCTGTCCTGCTCGGAAAAATCTATGCCTGCGCCAAGCACTATCGCCGTCTTTGTCAGCTCGGGGCTGTGTACGGTGCGACCGAAAACTATCAGCGCAAGTATCGCAAGCGCAATGATAAACCACTTTGTGCGCATAAGATATGACGGAACGTTGATTTTTTTGCCTTTCATCATTCGCCCTCCTGACTGTCCGGCTGCAGCGAGCCGTTCTGAAGCACCGTCTGCGTTTGCTCGGCTTCCTCTTTCATACCCGCAAGCACGTTATCCGCAAGGCTGTCGGGTGCGTCGGGACGTACGGGCGGGTGCGGACAGTATTCGTCGCTTATGCACCCGTAGACGCCCGCATATTTTTTGCGTGCGTACAGTCCCACCGCAAAAAACATAAGCGGCAGCACTACAGCGAGCGCACTCAGAACGTAGCCCATCCACTGCAAAGAGAACTGCGCCACCGCCTGCGTCGATTTTGCAAACAGAGCGCAGCAGGCGACCGCTATCGGGAAGATTATCTTTGCGGGCATGCTGAAGCGGAACGCACGCTCCGCCGCCGCAGTGCAGCCGTAAAATATAAACGATTGCGAAAGTATCGAGAGCGTGATGACCGCAAACAGATTTGTCCATTCCATTCTGCCTATATCCAGCGACAGTTGGTTGAAGCCCGCCAAGCGTATAAGAAGATCCGTCACGGTCTTTAAGGCATCGCCGTATATCGCCACGCCGAGAAAGACCACAATGTTGATTATGGAAAATTTGAGGACGAGCCCTGTCGTCAGATAGGGCATACGTTTGTTTTTTATGCGCAGAAATGCAAACGGGATAACGTCGCCAAGCCACAGTCCGTAGCGGGGAAGTCCCGTGAAAAAATCCTTTGGCTTGACGGCGAATACGGGCAGATTGCGTCCTATATCCAACTCCGTTTCCAAAAAGACGAGGTTTAAAACTATCAGCACAAAAAACAGAGGCACAAATATTTCGCACGTCCTCGAAATTGAGCGTGCGCCCTTTATGCCCAAATATATGGCGGGGGAAAGCAGCAGCAGATAAAAGAGCGCAGGCTCCACTCCGCCAAACTGCTCGTGCGCAAGATATGCGGCGCTGTAGCAAAAATAAAATACGCCCTTTAATATGAGCCACACCGAGCACGCCGCACAGCACAGTCTGTACGCTTTGCTGTTTGTAGCACGCAAAAGCAGGTCGCTTTGCGAGCGCACAAAGGCAAAGATAAATATTGTCAGAATTATCTCTATTGCAGTCAGTATCAGATATACCCACAGCGTGGACGAGCCGTAATGCTCGGATATCACGCCCGGCGCTGACGAAAGCTTAAATATCGTGCCCAGAGCAAGGACTATGCAGCCCGCCTGCGAGTTGTAAATGGTGTCGTTTGGCAAATGCTTGTAAATGCCGTGTTGTATCCTGCTTAATTGTTTCATAGGTCAGTGTTTTGCGTTTTTCCTTATACGGGTGCGGTTTGCGGTGGGGATAGAATACGGCCGCCTTTCAATGGACGAGGTGCCGCTCTTTATCACGCCGTCCTGCAAATCGGGGTTGATACGTGGTGCGTAGGGCGCAAGATAGGGTGCGCCGAAGTTTTCAAGTCCCGCAAGATATGCGATGATGATGATTGCAAGTATGATCATTCCTACAAAGCCTGTCACTGCGCTTATGCACAAAAACAGCAGTCGCAGTATGGACAGCGTGCCTACCTGATCGGGCACGCAGAATATGCCTATTGCCGACAGCGCTATAACGAGCACTGACGGCGAGGAAATAAGCCCCGATTTCACCGCCGTATCGCCAAGCACTATTGCGCCCACGACCGACAGCGATATGCCAAGATATCTCGGCATTCTGAGAGACGCCTGATTTAAAATTTCAAACAGTATGAGCACTATCAGCATTTCTATCGCAGGCGGGAAGGGGATTCCCGTTGTCGCCGCCATCAGCGTCATCAGAAATTTCAGCGGCAGCAGTTGAAAGTGATAGGTCTGAAGCGCAATGTACGCCCCCGGCAGCAGAACTGTCATAAGTGCGCCCATTATGCGGAAAATCCTTATCATCGTCGCACGCCAGTCCGCCGAGTAGTAGTCGTAGCCGTCCTGCACGTCCTCGAAAACGAGATAGGGCAGAGTCACCGCAATGGGCGAGCCGTCCACAAGTATCACTATGCGCCCCTCGAGCAGCTTTGCTTCGGCGACGTCCGGCTTTTCGGTCGTGCCCGTCTGCAGAAAAAAGGAATTCTTTTTTGTCTGTATAAACGACGTGATGTATGCGCTGTCGATTATGCCGTCAATGTCTATGCGGCTTATCTTGTCGCATATGTTTTCAACCAGCTGCGGATCGGCAATGCCTCTCACATACAGCACGGATACGGTCGTTGTGGAATACCGTCCCACCTGAAAAAATTTCACGGTGAAGTCGGGCGTTTTCAGCCTGCGGCGCATCACGGAAAGGTTTGTTTTCAATTCCTCTATAAAACCCTCTCTCGGACCTTTTAGCACGCTTGAGGTCGGGGGCTCGGTCACGGAGCGCTTTTCGGGCTTGCGCAGCGAAAACACGTATGCGTTTTCCTCGCCGTCTATCACAAATATGATGTCGCCCTCTGCTACTGCGCCTGCGCTGTTTGAAATGGGCAGGCTCGTTATCTCTTCAGAGTAGACGACAGTTTGCGTGATAGTATCGAGATACGGCGGCTCAAACTGCGTCAGATTGCGCAGCGGCAAAATGATGTCCTGCTCAAAAAGCTGTTTATCCGAGCCGCCGTCGATATAGCAAAACACGCATTTTTTGCCTGCAACGGTAAGCTCACGGCACTTAAGGTCGTCGCTGTATGAAAAGGTTTCCTGTATCAAGGGTATAAATTCTTCTATTTTCACATTTGGCAGTATTGACCATAGCGGCATTTTATAAGCTCAAATCAAACAATAAAGTGCATTTTCGTGCAATTTATGCAAAAATTTACAAAAATCGGCAGGTTTTATCAAAATTCGTTTTTGCGGTTTCAGGCGGCGGTAAAGCCGATATTTACGGCGTTACCGTCAACGTCTGACGGGCGTAAATAGGTGTTTTCGGGTTGAACGATATCGCTTGACAAGGCGGCGGGTTGTTTATTATAATAGACAAGCATTTTATTTATATATAAAACAAAATAACTTGCGCTTAAAACAAATACAAGCACTCGGCACATTGCCGAGCTACGGAGGAACAAGGATATGAAACAAACCTACCAACCCAAAAAGAGACAGAGAAACAAAGTGCACGGCTTCCGCAAGAGAATGAGCAGCAAGTCCGGAAGAAACGTTTTGCAGCGCCGCCGCAACAGGGGCAGAAAGAAGCTGTCCGCATAATGCGATGCAAAGGCAGTATCGGCTTAAAAGACGGGCGTCCTTCGCATATGTATATCGCAAGGGCGAAAGGTCGTTCGCAAAGGACCTGCTACTGCTTAGCGCACGCTCGAGAGAGGGCTTGAAGATAGGGCTTTCCGTATCCAAAAAGGTGGGCAATGCCGTCACCCGCAACAGGGTGAAGCGCCTGCTGAGGGAAGCGGTCAAGCTCATCGAGGGCAGCATAGACAGCGGTCGTATGTACGTTATCGTTGCCTATCCGTCAATAGTGGGGCTGCCCTTCAGGCAGGTTTGCGACGAGGTCGCAGCCGTATTTTCAAAGGCAGGCAAACTAAAATGTTAAAACGGCTTTGTCAGGCAATGCTGCTTGCGTACAAGCGCACGCTTTCGCCGCTTACGGGCAGGCACTGTGCGTATACGCCGACGTGCTCTATGTATTCCTACGACGCTATCGAAAAATACGGTGCGATCGTCGGCATAGCGCTCACGGCAGGCAGGCTGCTTAGGTGCACGCCGTTTTCAAAGGGCGGCTTCAACCCCGTCAAAGAAAATTATCGAGGAAGGATCAAATGGCTTATATAGGCTATGAACGCAAGCGCAAGCTGCAGATATATCTGCTTACGGCACTCATTTTGCTGTGCTGTCTTATGCTGGTTGCGTGCAACAGCGACAACTCATACAGTGTGGAGGGCGACGTTGTGCAGGCGCCCACTCACTTTATGGCAAAGTTTATGCTTGTCATAAACAACAGTATGGGCGGAGGCACCGTCAGCTTTGGCTGGACAGTGGTCGTGTTTACGATAGTTTTGCGTTTGATACTTTCTCCGCTCGACATATGGCAAAAGGTCATCGCCCGCAAAAATGCAAAGGCGATGGAGCGTATGAAGCCTCAGCTTGAGGCTTTGCAGGCAAAATACGGCGAGGACAAGGTACGTCTTCAGCAGGAGCAGAAAAACCTTTATAAAAAGGAAAAATATTCCATGATGGGCATGTGCCTGCCCACGATAATCACATTCGTGGTGTTTTTCGTCGTGTTTGCGGGCTTCCGTCAGATGGTGGGCTTCCAGTTTGCGCAGGACTACAAGACAAGCCAGCAGGTCTATCAGCAGGCGATAAGTGCCGAGATAGACGCTGCCTACGGCGACTTAAACGCCGACGGCAAGTTTGACAGAGACGACGTGCCGAATACAGAGGAAGGCGCAGCGTTCTATGCGGGCGCAAAGGATAAGGCTCAGCAGGCGGTCTATGATGCGTACTACTCGGACGAGCACAAAAACGTGCGTAGCTGGCTTTGGATAAAAAATATTTTCGTAGGCGACAACTGGTCCGCCGCAGTGCCCGATTTCACTACGGTCACGGGGCAGTCGGGCTTTGCCAACTCAAGGCTTGCGGGCATAACGATAGACGAGTACAACGACGTTATGGGCAAGGTCATAGGCACGGGCGGCTACGGCAAAAACGGCAAGTGGAACGGCTTGCTCATTCTGCCCGTCCTGTCAATAGTGTTAAGCTTCGTGTCGCAAAAGCTTATGTCAAAGGCGCAGGGTCAGCCTCCCGTCGCATCGGGTGACGCCGCAGGCGCAAATCAGCAGTCAATGAAGATGATGCAGTGGATGATGCCCATTATGATGGGCGTGTTCGGCTTGCTGTATTCGGGCGCATTTGCGCTTTATATGTTTACGTCCTCGCTTACGGCTATACTTTTCCAACTCGTGTTTACGCTGATAGGAAATATCGTAGACCGTACTCGTGGCGACAAGCCAAATCCCAACATTGCAAAGAGATAGGAGAAATATGGACAAATTTGCAGAAACGCAAGCGAGCAGCGTAGAGCTCGCCGTAGAAAAAGCGCTTGAGCAGCTCAATGTGTCGAGAGAAGACGTCGACGTCGAGATACTCTCAAAGGGCGGGCTTTTCTCAAAGGCAAAGGTGCGTGTTACGGTAAAGGAAAGCATTTCGGAAAAAATGGCGAAATTTATCAACGGCACGCTCGAGCATATGGGGCTTAAATCCCGTGCGACCGTCACCGACGAAAACAATACCTTATTTGTAAAGATAGAGGGCGAGGACAGCGGCACGGTCATAGGCTACAGAGGCGAGGTGCTGGACGCATTCCAATATCTTGCGCTCACATTCCTCAACGAAAACAAGGCGGAATTCAAAAAGGTCGTCGTAGATTGCGAAAACTACCGTGATAAGCGCAGAGAAACCCTCACAGCGCTTGCGCTGAGACTTGCCGAAAAATCGGTCAGACTTTGCCGCAAGATACAGCTTGAGCCTATGAATCCGTTTGAGCGCCGCATAATTCACAGCGCACTTGCCGACAGCAAGATCGCAAGGACGGAAAGCGAGGGCGAGGATCAAAACCGTCACATCGTCATCATTCCGATAGGCGTAGAGCTCAAGGACGAGCGTCCTTTGAAAAACGGCGAGCGTGAGAGCAGTCGCAGCGGAAAGGACGGCAATCGCAGAGGCGGCAAGCGTGACGACAGACACGGACGTGGCGATAAGCGCAGCCGTAACGGCAGAGAGCGCAAGCCCCGTGAGGACGAGCCCGAGGTCGAGGACGGCAACGTATATCTCGGATATATCACAGGTCAGGACGATTTTGTAAAGCCGACTCCGCAGGGAGGCTTCCCAAAGTATAAGAGCTTTGGCGGCAAAAAGAGATTTTGATGAAAACAATAGCGGCAATTTCGACACCGATAGGTGCGGGTGGTATCGGCATAGTGCGTGTATCGGGCAACGATGCGCTTGGCATAGCCGATGCCATTTTCAATTTTGGCAAACAAACCTCACGTGTGCGTATGGGCGGAAAGCCTGTGCTGCAAAAGTGGGAGCCTCTCAAAATGCACTTCGGCACCTTTGTTGCAAAGGATTTTTGCGACAGAGGCTATGCGGTGTATTTTCCTGCGGCGCAGGCATATACGGGAGAGGACACAGTTGAATTTTATCTGCACGGTGGCGTGCGCATCATGCAGGGCGCACTCAATACCTTGCTTGAGGAAGGCGCCGTACTTGCCGAGCACGGCGAGTTTACAAAGCGTGCGTTTATGTCCGGCAGGCTGTCGCTTGCCGACGCAGAGGGCGTCATAGATATGATAAACGCAGACAGCTCTGCGGGCCTGCGTGCCGCATACAGGCTCATGGACGGCAAGGTGGCAGGCGCAGTCGACGTCATCTTCAAACAGCTAGAGGATGTCATTGCGGGGCTTGAGGCTACGCTTGACTATCCCGACGAAACAGAGGACGAGGTGTTGCCTCCGCTCGCAGGCGAGATAGACGAGTGTATATCCAAAATAGACGCCTTGCTTGCGACGGCAGCGCAGGGCAGAATAGCAAAGCACGGCATAAACGTGGTGCTCGCAGGCAGCGTAAACGCAGGCAAATCGTCGCTTATGAACGCTATGCTCAAAAAGGAGCGTGCCATCGTTGCTGACGTTGCGGGCACTACCCGTGACACCGTTGAGGACAGCTTGGAATATAACGGCGTGCGTATCAATCTTGTGGATACGGCAGGTCTGCGTGACAGTGACGACGTTGTGGAAGCGCAGGGCGTCGTGCGTGCCAAGCGTGCCGTTGAGGGTGCGGATATAGTGTTGCATGTCATAGATAAAACCGCCCCCTGCGATGACGGATTTGATTTTTACGGCAAAAAGGTGTTTACGGTGTTCAACAAGTGCGATATAGGCGGCTTCGCCATACCCCGCATAGCGTATGCGTTTGCCGTCAGTGCAAAAACAGGCGAGGGCGTGGACAGCCTTATAAGTGCGATAGCCTCAACTTACAACGAGCGCTCGGGCGGCGGCGAACTTATCACCAACGAGCGGCACATTTCTGCACTTCTTTCCGCAAAGCGTGCGCTTGAAAGCGCCAAGCAGGGGCTTGCTTACACCGTCGATTGCACCCTTATCGATTTACGTCAAGCTTATGACGCCTTAGGGCAGATCACAGGCAAAACTGCGACGGAAGATATAGTGAACGCTATATTTTCTAAGTTCTGTATAGGAAAATAACGGAATTTTGTATATGGTATTTAAGCTAACACTATGGAAAATTATGATGTTATAGTCATAGGCGGCGGGCACGCCGGTGTTGAAGCAAGTCTTGCGGCGGCAAGGCTCAATAAGCATACGCTTATGCTTTGCCAAAGCTACGGCACGGTGGCAAATATGCCCTGCAATCCTGCTATCGGCGGAACCGCAAAGGGACATCTTGTCAGAGAAATCGACGCACTCGGCGGACAGATGGGACTGACTGCGGATATGGCTTTGCTACAAGTCAAGACTCTCAATTCCGCCAAAGGACCTGCGGTTTTTTCGCTTAGAGGGCAGGAGGACAAGGCTAAATATCATGAGCTTATGCTTGACACAGTTTTGCATACGGACAATCTCACCGTGCTGCCCGAAGAATGTGCCGAAATTTTGGCTGCTGACGGCGCTGTTATAGGCGTACGTACGACAGACGGTGTAGAATACGGAGCAAAAGCCGTCGTGCTTGCAACAGGGGTTTATCTCAACAGCACAATCATCACGGGCGAAAGCGTAAAGGAAAGCGGTCCGAGCGGCTTTGACAGCGCAAGGCAGCTCACGGACAGCCTCTTAAAGCTCGGCATACCTATGCGCAGATTTAAGACGGGTACGCCTGCGAGAATTTATCGCAGCAGCATAGATTTTGACAAAATGCAAATACAGCTCGGCGACGACAGCGACAGGTTTTCGTTTATGTCGTCGCACGCAACCTATAGGGAAGAGCCGTGTTGGCTTACCTATACCAACGCACGCACGCACGAGGTCATATTTAAAAATTTGGAGCGCAGTCCGCTTTACAACGGCACGATACAGGGCATAGGACCTCGCTACTGTCCGTCTATCGAGACAAAGGTCGTTCGCTTTAAGGATAAGGAAAGACATCAGATTTTTGTAGAGCCCGAGGGACAGGACAGCGACGAAATGTATATTCAAGGTATGTCTACCTCGCTTCCCTCCGACGTGCAGGAGGAAATGTATCGCACTATAGAGGGGCTCGAGCATTGCGAGTTTGCAAAATACGGCTATGCCATAGAGTATGACTGCCTCGATCCGCTGTGCCTGTATCCGTCGCTCGAATGTAAACAGCTTAAGGGACTTTTTACGGCAGGTCAGATAAACGGAAGCAGTGGCTATGAGGAAGCGGGTGCGCAAGGGCTCATCGCAGGTATAAACGCCGTGCGCTCAATAGATAAAAAGCCGCCTGTGGTGCTTGGAAGAGACGAGGCGTACATAGGTGTGCTCATTGACGATTTGGTGACAAAAGGCACAAACGAACCCTACAGAATGATGACCGCACGTGCGGAGCACCGCATAATGCTCAGGCAGGATAATGCCGATATGCGCCTTACGCCTCTCGGATACGAAATAGGTTTGGCAAGCGAGGCAAGATTTGCACGGTTGCAGCAGAAAAAAGCAATTATGGCATTGATATTCGCACAAAAGGACAAAGCAGTGGACAGAGATAAAGCGGCGGCTTTGTTTGATAAGCTCGGCGAGCCTATGCCGCAAAAAACGCCTACTCTCGGCGAAATTTGCAGACGTCCCGCAGTATGTGTAGACGATGTTTCGCCGTTTTTGAGCTTCGAGTGTGAAAAGGAAGCACTAAACGCCGCCGTCATCGAAATGAAATACGAGGGCTATCTCAAAAAAGAGCAAAGCGCCGTTGCCGAGCAAAAGCGCTTAGAGGGCAAGCTCATTCCGCCCGATTTCAATTATGACCAAATAAAAGCCCTGCGCATAGAAGCACGCCAAAAGCTAAGCGAAATACGCCCCCTCAACCTCGGACAAGCATCCCGCATATCCGGCGTTTCCCCCGCAGACATCGCCGTACTCATAGTAGCAATGCAAAAGCACGGCAACTGAGTTGTCATTGATTATTGATATAAGAGGTATATCATGAACAAAGTGCAAATGATATTAAAAGCAAAAACTTATATGGAATTTATGGCTCATTCAATCGATCCGACCACTCAGGAAGATGTTGAAGACTCAGTGCTGCAAAAATGTGAAATCAAAGATATGTTTTTATTTATAGCTTCTTTACTGGATGAACTTATTAAAAATAACGGAGAGGTTATAAATGTTGCCTCTCCTATTGAATTTTCAATAGATAAAATAAATAAAAATATGATTGCCGTTTCGGAGCAGCCTATTTAAATAGACGGATTTGTAAGACGTATCAATAGCCAAGTGGATAAAACCAAAATGAAAACATTCAAGCCTTCACGGCTTACAGAGTGGTTGTTAAATAACGGATTTTTAAATAAGGATAAAAAAACTGTCGTGAAAAATCAAACAGTTTATACCGTGACCTCTACTTCATCGGACATTGGAATTATCGAGCAAGAAAAAACAAATTCAGAAACAGGAGAAATAGATAAAACAATCGTTTTAACTAAAACGGCACAAGAATTCATTGTAGAAAATTTAGAAAGTATTATGGGACTTTCAGAGGATATAAAGGCTCCGAATCATGATATTGTATATCCGACATCAGATATGGTCGGGCAAAGATGGACTGAAGAAGAACAGCAAAGACTGATTTGTGAGTTTGTTAATGAAAAGTTAACAATAGAACAAATTGCCCGTCTTCATCAAAGAAAATCAGGCGGAATAAAATCACGCTTAATAAAATTAGAGTTGATAGAAAAATGAAAATTTAAATTGTTACATAATCTTTAGATATTAAAAGTGTGATGGGCTGTCTCATTTTGTTCTGCAGAAAAACAAAATTAAGTGTAAATGAAAAATGATAGAGCATGAATAATCCTTGCCCAATCTTATCAAACATAAACTTAATTCAAATTAAATTTATATAAGGCAAGAATTTGCGAAATTCCGAATTTTTTACATATAAGAAAAAGTTTGGGATAGTGGTGGCGATAGAGTGAGTATATTCTCATTATTTATGTTGGCTTAGAGGTAAGATAAATTTGCAATACTATGTAGTTCTTTTATATTGGCACATTGTTTTGCAAATTTATTATTTTATTTTCAAATTGTTCTATAAGATTTAAAATATTAATATTTTTAATTTTAGTTTTTCTATTAATCTTTGCTTCTAGACTTAAATATGTTTTTTCGAATCTATCACGCAACGAGTGCTTATGATAGAGAGGAAAAATTTCTTTGGTTCTTTTACAAATTGCAATAGCATCCAATTTGAAATATGGTAGGATTTCTTTTATTAGATTATTGTCATAGCTACAGAATAGAGGCACCAACAAATCACTTGTTTCATCGTTAAATGAAAAGTTAATTATCAACATCTTTAAATGGAATATATCCCATGCCATATTCTTAATAATAGAAAGTATATTCTTTGTGTTGAATTGAATGCCATTGAAGAATTTTAGTGCGCTAGGATTCTTGTAGAAGTCATAGGCTAGTTCTAGTTCGGCAATTGGAAAATTGCATATTTCATTGTCAAAAATTTCGCATAATAAATTAAGTTTGCTTTCAAGCGATTTCTTAGAATGCTTTAAATGTATATAGCATATTACCAAAATATTAAGATATACTGAGTCATATATGTTTTTAAAAATTATAAGGGCACTTTCTTTTAATTGGAGATATAAATCTCTGGCTTTTTCAAAGCATTCATTATCTGTTAGACCTTGACGACTATAGAAGTATTTTTCCATATAAAAAATCGTATCACAAATTTTTGCTTCGTTTGGAGAGGTGGACAATAGGTTTTCTAAAATATAAGGTTGGTAATCAAAACTAATATTCCCATGGTTCATGATTGATAGACAGGCGTTAATTGTTTGTAGTACGGAGGTGGGTAAATGGGATGTATTACCTTGTAAATAACTGCGTATATATGAGGCAACATTAGTATCGAACGAGACAGATTGTTGGCGCAATACCAAATTCTTACTTCTGGTTAGAATATCGATATTGATAAAATTAACGCAATCATTATAAAAAGGAGTGTGCAAAACATTTTTAATATCTTTTATTCCAGTAAAAACATTATAAAGGTTAATAGGTATAACATCA
The DNA here is from genome assembly GCA_910584155.1 of uncultured Christensenella sp. GTDB lineage: Bacteria > Bacillota > Clostridia > Christensenellales > CAG-917 > CAG-475. The sequence continues at coordinate 89,174 of CAJTYG010000001.1, forward strand.
GCATTGTCATAATTGGATTTAATTATAACAAGTTCCGAAAACGACACGTCATTTAAATATGTATTAGCTAGATCTTTGATTGGCATTTTGCACAAATCGTAGATTTTTTGTTCAAAAGGTGTATATCTATAAATTTGGGGTGCTTGAATAGCTCTTAAATATGCAGATTCAACTTCATTATATTCTTTACTATTATCTTGATTGGTTATTTTATTTAATAGAGTTAATGCTAGTTTATAAGCATGAAAGAGATTTGCTATTATTAATTTAGTAATTTCTATTTGATCATTCAGTGTTTGCGTGGCTGTATTGATTAATTCGGTATAAGACTTTGTCCTCCATTCTCTTTTGTCTTTAACTCCGTTGATTACTAATTCCGCAAATTCATCTTCTGTTAGATTGTGTTGTTGAGCTTTTATTAATAGTTGTTTTATTCTGTCTATTAAACTTGATAGCTTAAAAATATTATGATATGCGGTTTTTTGCCCAGCTTCTAATTCAGAAATATATTTATTGGTGGTTTCTTTGGAGAATGAGGCATATCCCGATACAAAGACATCATAGGGAATGCCATATATTTCTGCTTGTATTCTATATATGTTGTCAATGGCATTATAATCGTATATTATTTCATTATTTATATGGGTAGAATGATTTTTATTTCTGGTTTTCATAATTTCTAGTATCTTTAATTTTTTACTGTTGATATGTCTGGTCTATTAAGCCCATTAAGTCAGTTTCAAGTGTCGGCATAATGTAATTATTACGGAATGGCTGAAAACTAAAAAAATCTTCAAATTAAAGTATTTTAGGGTCAATACCTTTTATGCCATATTTATCGTATTCTATTGCTGGGACATTACCTAAGTCCTGCAACATTCTTAACAACTTAAAATATGTAAAAATTAAAGGACTATTTTCACTGTCTGTTACAATTTCGAAATCTGGAACATATATATTAACTCCATGAAATTGTGAAATTTGTGCGCTGTGTTTTAAAGCACAAGCAAATATTGAGAGGCAGCAAATAAAATCAATTTCTTCATTATTTTCTTTAGTGATTTCATTTATTGTATTTATTATATTTTGCTGAATATTTTCATTAACCCATGAACTTTTTAAGGTTAATAATCCGCCAACTATTGTTGGTGCGGTTCTTCCTTCTATATAACCACTTATTGTATTTATAGGCGCAGAAGTTCTAATAAGAGATTTAACGCTTTTTATTTTATTTTTTGTATAAACTAGATGTTCTTTTGTAAGTTCTTGTTTTACTTCAAAAACAGCGTAAACACTCTCTGCTGGAATATATTTTGAACTATTATTCTCAAATATTGTTGGAGAAAAATGCGTGTCATATATAACTATGTCCATTTGTTCACTGCAATTACCTAAATGATCTATAACAAAGGCCTTTTCCGCATGATATCTTTTGGGGAAGTTATTATTGAACCAATTTCTCCATTCCTCCTCTGTTGCATCTCCTTTTGTAACTGGATGCTCAAATCCAGCGTTTAATCCAAAACTAGCCAGCATTTGGTTTTGTTTTAATTCAAATAATTGTTTTATGTTTATTTTTGTCATCAATATCCACCAAACCATTTTACTTAGGGCATTAGTATAACATGTAACTATCAACTTTGTATGAAAATTTAATAAAAAATTGATAGGGAGGTATCATAAGTTTGTTTATGCGCTTAATTGTGCGGCTGTCAATGTCTTGCATATTATCTTACGTATATTCTTACTCATAATTAATTGCGTGTCCTGTTCTTTTTGTGAATGTAGTCTACCACGAATATTTAACTCGAATACTTGATTTATTGTATTCCAGATATCGTTAAGATTTTAACGATTACTTGTTTCATATGATTATTAAAAAAGAATAATAGGGGTTAAAGTTTCTTAAAATGTGCACAATAAATTTTTAAATATATCAGTTTGTCATTCTAATTCTTCGAGTTTTATTACAGTGTTATTTAACGCCAAATAGACATTGAACTTATAATTATTCTTTTCATTACTAGCGATTATCATAATAGGCTCAGGACACTTATAATCTTTTTGTTTAGAAATAGATAACAGTTGGTTAATATCAGTAGAGCTCGCTGTGGGAGTTGCATAAGGATGCAAGTGCCATTCGCCCAAATAATATTCATTTTTTTCCCATAGTTCTCTTAATTTGGCCGTCAAACCTGAAACACCACGAACAAATGAGAATCTTTTTATAATAGAATCGGTAGGGGGTAGATGAAAAGTTTTAATAGTTGCTATTGAATTATTATTTTCATAGGTGCCGGTTAAAATTCCACCTATTTCATTTGACGAAACAGATAGAGTGTCATTGAGTATTTTTATAATAGTATCGGTCTCAAATTTTACACATAAATCTTTATATTTAAAAATCTTATTCTGACCACTCATCTACTACCTCTATTTTATATTTATTTAATTTCCAGTGAATGCAAGAATTTGTAAATGTTTCTTGTTCTTTTTGTTCAATTGCCTTTACTAGAATACTTGACCAAATATTGATATCATCAAATCTAGCAGGGAATACAGGATGATAACAGCCAACGCCTTGCATAACTAAATCTTGTTCAGTCAATTCTAAGTCATCAATAATTTTTTTATAGATAGGCACAATTCTATTTTGATATTCATCTGTGTTGAATAGCTTGCCCTTATTAAAATAGACAATAAAGTCTGTAGCCCCATATCCGACAGCGGCTATTACAAATAATTTATCGTCTTTAAATTCATAAGTTTTAAGCAGTTTGATTACTTCTGGATTTGCGGAGCAATCTATAATTATGTTGGCTGACTTTAACTTGCTGATATTGGATGATTGTAAGTCGCCGTTAGAAGAAACCGTTAAATTGGGATTGTTCTTCGTAATTTTATCTTTTATCGCTACAACCTTATATTTCCCATTGTCATCTAAGTTTAGAATATGGCGAGCTATATTAAAATATGTAAAATGATCAGAATCATATAAGGCGATTTCGTCAAATCCCAATCTTGAAAGATTCTCTGCCAAAAGAGATCCTATAGCGCCTAGACCAATTATAGCGATATTTTTTTGAGCAATGCTTGAGTCCATTTTCCCTCTTGAAAGTAAATATTCATTATCTATATTCTCTGAAAAGCAATATTTAATTTTGCCTTTGAATAGATTTAAATAGTACTTTAATTTGCTGTGAGTAGAATTTCGAAAACCGTTTTGGGGATAATTAAATGCTGGAAGTTCTATAAACAGCCAGCTCATAGTGCGATTCGGGCCGTTGATTTTAGCAGGAATAGGGAAAGTCAAACATAAAATCTTGCCCGCTGCAATCATATTGCTTTTGATAAATAGCTTTGTTAATGTGCCTAATAAGTCTATTTCTTGGTCTTGACAAATTTTTATTAAAGATTCCCATTTGACTGGAAAACTCCACGGTAATTCCAGTGGTAGTTTTTTTAATTTTATCCAAACGGAATGTTTGCTTAAAATTCTAGCACTTTCAATATAATTCCCCCAAAAGACTCGGCCTCTACTTTCATCATAATCGATATTATATATTTCTTTGAGTACAAGATAGTTTGCTTCTCCAAATGTTTTTTCAGCTAATTGAGCATAACCGAAAGTGTATGGGAAAGCAACCCAATTATCCAAGCTGTTTTCTTTATATAAACACTTAAAATCAGATAGAGCATAATCAGTCAAAGGTATCTCAAAAGGATCATTATTTTTTACCAATTCATTTTTTGATGCTTTAGTTATCCATTCAATAGCTCTATCTAAATACCATTTGAATATATCTATATAATCTTTTGGTAAGTAGTCAAATGATTGATTGTCAAGAACATGTAATGTACGGTCTAAGCATAATTTTCCTTGATAATATGGAGCAGCTGGTTCATCATCACGATTTAAAGATTGATGTTGAAAAGTAACTTTTATCCCACCATCTTTTGCGGGATAAAAGTCTATCTGCTTTTCATGAAAAATAATCACCCAATGAGTTACTAAAGGAATAAAAGCATTATTTGATTCGTTTAATGTAATACTTATTTTCATCAAATAGTCATCCTTAAATTTGTATACATCTTCAAGAATTTCTACATTATTATAAGTATCAATTATGCTTCTTGCCTCTCTAATCTGTTGTTCGCTTATCATGCAAATCTGCCTTCTGAGTTTATTATTGAAGGACCTTTTCTATCTGTAAAAGATGAAGTTGGGGTTCTATATACAGGGAACTCATTTCCAAAAATTTTTTGCCACAATTTAGAACTCTCAGTTTTGTCTTGTTCATAATAAGCTTGTGAAGCTATCTTTGCCGCATTTCTAACTTGAGTTATAAATTGTTCATAATCTTCTTGTGTTACTCTAGCAAAAACATCATGTTCGGGAACGCCAATATCGGGTAATTTAGGTTTTATAATGGATACTTTTGATATTGCATTAAAAGCTTCATAAATAGCTTCTTCCAATGTCAAATAGTTATAATCTAATACATAAACTCCTATGAAATGCTCAAGAGGATAGCTTTTAATTGTGGCTAATCCGACGAAATTATTATTCCACCATTTAAATGCACGAACTACTTTTTTAAATGTTTTGTTTGTATTCTTATGCTTTTCATTTGTCCACTGTATTTGTGCTATTGGATGTGTTTGGTCCCACTTATGAGCTTTTCTATCTGGAATCATAAGATATTCATCTCTCCAATTGCTATGTTTATGTATTAATTGAGTTAGATTATTTTCCATATAGTCTTCATCTAAAAAATGCGAAAAATAACCGGTATCTTTTCTAAAGGCTTCCGTCAACAATTGCTGCATGGAATTGGATGGCAGGGCAGTTGGAACTAAATCAATAGAATAATCGCTCATTGTGATTCCCAATGACCGTCCTTGTTTGCGCCATTTCCCGGGATAATATTTATTTAAAAAATCTTTAAATGCATCTAGGGCTTGATCTGGATTTTTTTTGTTTGGATCAGTATTATTAATATCGTCCGTCCAAATAAAATCAGTAACCACAACAATGTCAATATCAGCTTTATCATCGCCAACGGCTTTAACGGCAGTATTACGGGCCATACTTCCTTGCATAAATGTGGTTATGACATGTTTGCCTACTGGATGATCATGAAGCCTTTTGTCTAGAGTTTCATAGCTCTTTTTTAAATCATCTCTAATAGATTGTTGCACATTAATTTTAGAGATGAAATCATTAAAATTAGTATTACAGTTCATTTTATCCTCCTTAAATCAGAACCCCATTAAAATAGTATCTTTTATTAACAGGATTCTTAAAAGTGTATTCTTTGATTTGACATTGACACCAATTGTTTGATCTTTGTCCTAGTGCAAATAATAATTCTGCCATACCCTTATAATATAAATTGATTGTTTGAATCTTATTTTTTCTTACAATATTTGAAACAGTGGTATTAACTTCTTTGACAAGATTCCAAAAATCATTATTTGATGATATGTGTCCATCAAAATGAAAAGATATATAGTTTTTCTCGGCTTGAGATTCTAATTCTAATACCTCTTCCTTTATATCAATATCTCCTACACTTATTATTACATTTAGATCATGGTCAATCGGTTCGATACTTTTATCTAATTGCCATGATGTTGTATTGGATTTATAATACTGATAATCCCATATTACTGATTTATTTAATAGTGCTATATTGGCATTTTTTAATCCTAATAACTTGCCAAATGCATAAGCTGCGGAATAGCATGCAGAAATTGAAAGCAAGTAATTTTTATTATTATATATTTTGTTCGCAATAAAGCAGTTGATTTTGGCGACGATATCTTTCCAATTTAGACTATCGTGATTTTCATAATATACATTGAAATATGATGATAAATCTAGCAAATTTCCTTCCAAATCATACAACGCTTGAAATCGGTTATCAATAGGCGGGGCACACATTATAGATAATAGTCCAATACTTTCATATTGAGAATTATTTGTGGAATCTATCTTATCAACTACCAACTCATCTTCACGCTTTTGTACACTACTGACCACAAGATCTATTTTTTTGCATACAATTTTAGTGTCCGCACTAACATAATTAGCTTGAATTTCTGTGATTATTCTCGTTAATCTGGAAAAAAAAGACTTTATGACTTCTTCTTTTTTCTGATCTTTAATCCCATTAGGATAAATTTGATTATAAATTTCTTCAATATTTGCGTTGCTACTTTTTAACGAATACTCAATAAATTGATCTAATGCTGTTTCCCGCATATCTTCAACATAGACATATGTACCATTATTGTATAGTTCATTAAAGAGTTTATCTACGGCATCTTCTATTTCTAAACAAATGTTATTTTCTTTAGTATATTTTCTTAGTATCTTACTTATGATATTACCAATGCCAGTTATTGTCTCAAGTGTGATATCCATAAATTTTGAACCTTTTAGAATTAGTAAAGTAAGTATAACATATTATAGTATTTAGTCAATATTTTATGAAAAATCTACATGTTAAAACTGCAAATTAATATTGTGAAATAAGTTCTTGCAAAAATTATAGCGTTGTTGTATACTTATGTTAGATATTTGGGAATAGGTCAATAGATTGAAATACCAGATATAAATTAACAACACTTACTATGCTTACTGGGTTTGTGCCGATGGGCTTAAGTTTGGTAGAAAGTCGGGTTAGTTTATAATTGAAATTTTGATTTATCGGACCTAAGCTAAGGATATTTTTATACTTAATTGGGTCTTTTTCTATTCTCCAAATTCTAAATTTTATATTTTTGGAGGATTCTAACATGGGAAAACTGAGCAAAATTGAACAAACGATTGGTTATGAATTTGACAATCCAGATCTTTTACAGCAAGCATTTGTAAGAAAGTCATATTCGGCTGAACGAGGTGGGCAGAACAACGAAGTTTTGGAATTTATCGGCGACAAAGCTTTGGATATTGCGGTTGTCCGCATTATGATGGATAGATTTGGTGTCATTACAGAGGACAAGGACTATGCCGAATTTAAACTACGTAATCCAAAGTACTTTCAAACGAAATATGGTGAAGGCAAGTTTACAGATATCAAACAGGATTTGGTAAAAAAACAAGCATTGTCAAAAGCAATGGATGTGTTAGGCTTTAACCAGTATTTGATTATGGGGCAAGGCGATATAAATCAAAAGAGGCAAAATGATACATCGGTTAAAGAGGATTTATTTGAAGCAATTATAGGTGCGGTTGCCATAGATTCTGATTGGGATATAGACGAAATAACCGAGGTCGTTAAAAATATGATCGACTTTGATGCTTATTTTAATAATGATTTTGAGAATAGCCAAAACTATGTTGGTTTGGTGCAAGAATGGTTTCAGGAAAATGAGCAGAAGTTACCACGGTATCAATATTTGAATGCAGATGAAAGAACAGGTGGAGAACCTTATTACACGCATGAAAACGGTAAAGGATTACATAAATGTCAGCTAGTATTTGATAGAGAATATTTTAATGGCTATGGAGACAACAATTCGGAGGCTCGTGAAAAATGTGCGGAATTGTTTTATGATTGGCTAGATGAGAATGGATATATTGTTGATCCTATTACAGAAGCAGTTGGCGAGCCTGATGAAGTCGAAGCGATAAGACAATTAAATGAGCTTTATCAAAAGAATTTAATTTCAAAACCAATCTACACATTTAAAGAAGGTAAGGATAAATATGGGCAAATTGAGTGGCGGTGTGAATGTTTTGTTGAAGAGAATGATGGTTCATTTTATAATTATGCGAGTTCAAAAAAAGAAGCTCAAAGAATGTCTGCATATGAGGCTTTACTTGATTTGATGGGATTGTATGAAGTTGATTAAGTTTGATGTTATAATCGTGTTAAAGCTTATTGTAATTTACATTATGAGACACAAATGGTATTTGTGGTATTTTAAAATAAGGTTATCAAAGAAGGAGGTAAATAATGCGTAGACATTATAATCCTAAAATATACAACGCATTCAGCAAAGTTAATGGAAAGATTAGAAAAGTAGGTTGTCCTAACTCAATGGTCGCATTGAAGCAATTTGGTTTTATATTTAGAATTATAGGATCGGTCCTAAATAAACTTATACATAAGCCGATTGCCGCACTTGCGTATTTTGTTAATGGGAAATACTTTTACAATAAGAGAAAGCATTCCCCATACAAAGGGAGTGCGCTTTATACTTTGATTTATTGGAGTTTACATGCGCTAATTGCAATCATCGTGTTTGGCCTTGTTGCTTTGGCGATTTGGCTAATGGCAAAATATATATAATGTTTGAATAATTACTATCATATCGATTGAAATTATTTTCTTAAACTATATTTCTTATTTAATTAGCAATAAAGGAGTTAAAACGCGTGAATGTCATATTAGAAATAATTGAGATACTATTGAGTTCGATATTCGGGTTGGGAATTCCAATGACGAAAAGTTTATTGGAGTTTAAATCACAAATTGAAGCGGTTTTAAATATTTTCCCATTAGAAAAGGCAATAAATATATTTATTGCAGTTTTTTCTTCGCTCGGAATAATATTTGCAATTATGAGAAGAATTCTAGCGTGTATGAAAACGCATATAAATCATTAATTTAGAATTATTAATCGGAATAGCATTTTTATATTTATATGAATACTATAGCTATAATTTAGTTAGTGTTTTTACTTACAATCTTACTAATAGCCGCTAAAATGTAAACTTGCGTATAATTTTGTCAGTTCATATTGAACAATTGACTCGATTAATGTATAATTAATTATAGTTTTAGAATTTTTGGAGATGGTATGTCTAATTTAATTTTTGTTGATAGCGAGATTTCTAATGACGGGCGAGTGATAGGCGATCTTGGTGCTGTTAAAGATGACAATACAGAGTTCCATTCAGCAAACATTAGAGGATTCGAGAAATTTGTCGCAGATGCGGATTTTATCTGTGGACACAATATAATTCATCATGATCTCATTTATATTGGCAAGGCGTTTAAAAAGAATGTATCATATATTGATACGCTGTACTTGTCCCCTTTGCTCTTCCCACGTAGACCTTATCATAAATTATTAAAAGACGATATTTTACTGTCAGAAGAATTAAATAATCCATTAAATGATTCAAAGAAGGCGAGGGATTTGTTTTATGATGAGTTAAACGCCTTTCAAGCACTTTCTTCACGTAAAAAATGGATTTACTGTGCGTTATTATTTAATTATCCTGAGTTTAACGGTTTCTTCAAATATATTAAATTTAAGCCGTATCAATTAACATCTTTTGCAATTAAAGAAGAATTTAAAAATAAAATATGCGTTAATGCGGATATTGATTCTCTTATTAAAAATTATCCAATAGAACTCGCCTATGCATTGGCATTGATTTCAAGTGATGACAAGAGCTCAATTACTCCGCCATGGATATTAGTTAATTATCCGAATGTAGAAAACGTAATAAGGCTTTTGTGCAACGTTCCTTGTAAAGATGGATGCGAGTATTGTGCGTCTAAACTTGATGCAAAAAAACAATTAAAAAGAATTTTTGGATATAATAATTTTCGCATTTATAATGGAGAACCGCTCCAAGAGAAGGCGGTAGTCGCCGCCGTTGAAGGCCAATCAGTACTTGCCATATTTCCTACCGGAGGAGGTAAATCTATTACGTTTCAACTTCCAGCTCTTATGGCGGGAGAAACGATGCACGGCTTGACGATAGTAATTTCTCCTTTGCAGTCTCTTATGAAAGATCAAGTTGATAATTTGGAAGACAGAGGAATACCAGATGCGGTTACAATCAATGGATTGTTAAGCCCAATTGAGAGAAAAGAGGCGATAGATAGAGTTGCAAATGGATTAGCTTCTATCCTATATATTTCTCCTGAACAATTAAGGTCAAAAACGATTGAAAAATTATTGTTATCAAGAAACATTGCAAGATTCGTTATTGACGAGGCACATTGCTTTTCAGCGTGGGGACAAGACTTCCGAGTAGACTACCTGTATATAGGTGATTTTATAAACGAGTTGCAGAAAAAGAAAAAACTGAGTACGGCTATACCTGTGTCTTGTTTTACGGCGACCGCTAAGCCAAAAGTTATAACTGATATTTGTGATTATTTTAAAAAGAAGTTGGACTTAACTCTTGATGTATATGCGACTAGTGCGACAAGAGAGAATTTGCATTACGCCGTTTTATATAAGGAGACGGAAGAAGAAAAATACAATACTTTACGCAGTTTAATTGAAGCAAAGAATTGTCCGACAATCGTGTACGTATCTCGAACTAAAAGAACTTTTGAACTTGCTCAGAGATTAACTAACGATGGATTTCCCGCAAGACCATATAACGGAAGTAAGATGGAGGCAACGGAAAAGATTGAAAATCAAGAAGCGTTTATTAATAATGAAGTTCAGATTATTGTTGCAACTTCTGCTTTTGGAATGGGCGTAGATAAAAAGGACGTTGGATTGGTAGTTCACTATGATATATCCGATTCATTAGAGAACTATATTCAAGAGGCTGGAAGAGCAGGTAGGGATCAAAATCTTGATGGCGAGTGTTATATATTATTTAATGATAAAGATTTAGATAAGCATTTTGTATTATTAAATCAAACGAAGTTAAGTATAAGTGAAATACAGCAAGTATGGAAAGCAATTAAAGATTTCACAAAAACTCATCAAACAGTGACGTGTTCGCCATTAGAAATAGCAAGACAAGCAGGATGGGATGATTCAATCTCTGAAATTGAGAGTAGAGTCAAGATTGCTATTGCCGCGTTAGAAAATGCAGGTTACGTTAAACGTGGTAGAAACGTGCCAAAGCTTTATGCTAATAGTATTCTTGTTAAGAACATGCAAGAAGCTTCATCGGTGATAGATAAATCCAATTTGTTTGATGAGAAACAAAAACTAACGGCAAAGAGAATAATTAAGTTTTTGATTTCTAGCCGTAGCATTGCGCAAGCACAAAATGATGATGCGGAATCAAGAGTAGATTATATCGCAGATAGACTAGGACTGGAAAAGTCGGAAGTTATTGACAGCATTAATATGATGCGACAGATTAAGCTGTTAGCAGACATGCAGGATATGTCTGCATATATTCATAAGGCGGAATCTCAAAATAAATCGCTTCAAATTGTAGATAAATTTGCTAAATTAGAAAGGTTTATATTATCTCAGTTATCTGAGGAAGCGAGTAGTTATAATCTAAAAGAGCTGAATGATTTAGCATTAAATAGTGGGATACATTCTAGCGTCAAAAACATTAAATCACTAATATATTTTTGGACAATTAAAAGTGATATAGCGAAAACGGAATACTTTTCACAAAACCGTACTGATATAATCCCTGCTATATCCGTAGATAAACTTAAATCTAAAGCGAATAAACGCATTGAAATATGTAGATTTATTGTTGAAGAATTATATAATAGAGTGCCACAAAATCAAACAAATACTGACGAAGATGTTTTGGTCGAGTTTTCTTTAGTTGGTTTGCTAGAGTCATATAAGTCAACTCCTAATATATGTGCATTAGAGGAGTCAGTCTCATTACAGGATATCTCAGATGCATTATTGTTTTTGTCAAAGATAGGCGCACTTAATTTACAAGGTGGATTTTTGGTGTCATATAATGGCATGGAGATTAAGCGATTAATTAGAGATAATAAAATCAGATATAAAAATGAAGACTATCGCATGCTTAGCGAGTTTTATAAGCAAAAAATTCAACAGATACATATTGTCGGAGAATATGCCAATTTAATGGTAAAAGATTATGCGGCGGCACTACAATTTGTAAATGATTATTTCCAACTGGATTTTAAAAAGTTTATTGCTAAATATTTTAAAGGAGAGCGAGCAACTCAAATTGAAAGGAATATAACACCAGAAAAGTATCATCAATTGTTTGGTACATTATCTGCTATGCAAAGAAAAATAATTGATGATAATGTCTCAAAAAACATTGTTGTAGCTGCAGGACCTGGAAGTGGAAAGACTAGACTTCTTGTACATAAGCTCGCATCATTGCTTATGTTGGAAGATGTAAAGCATGAACAATTACTTATGCTAACATTCTCAAGAGCTGCCGCAACTGAATTCAAAAAGAGGCTAATAGATTTGATAGGTAATGCCGCCTATTTTGTGGAGATAAAAACGTTCCATTCATATTGTTTTGATTTGTTGGGTAAAGTAGGCAATCTGAAAGATTCCGAAAACGTTGTAAAAGAAGCTGCAGAAATGATTGCAAGCGGAGAGGTCGAATTAGGTAGAATTACAAAATCCGTTGTTGTAGTCGATGAAGCACAAGATATGGATGAAAATGAGTTCGCATTACTCAAATCATTAATGTTACGTAATGAGGATATGCGTCTTATAGCTGTTGGAGATGACGATCAAAACATATATGAGTTTAGGGGGTCAGATTCAAAGTACTTACGCAAGTTGATAACAGAATATGGCGCACAGAAATACGAATTATCACAGAATTTTAGAAGCGCGAAATCCATAGTTGAGTTTTCAAATGAATATGTTAAGACCATCAATCAGAGGATGAAAGAATGTCCAATTGTTTCTGCAAAAAATGACAGTGGTGTAGTTGGACTGATTAAATATAAGTCTGAATTCATGGAAGTCCCAGTTGTAAATAAGGTTTTAAATTCTAAAGGGAAGGGAAGTATATGCGTTCTAACAAGCACAAATGATGAGGCATTGAGAATTGTGGGATTGCTTACAAAAAATAATTGTAGAGCAAAACTTATACAGTCTGTTGATGGGTTTAATCTTAGAAATTTGGTTGAACTTAGATACTTTATTAATGAAGCAACAAAAGATATTCAATCACCTGTTATTTCGGACACCAAATGGGAGAAAGCTATAGCCCAATTAAAACAAAAGTATAAAGATAGCAACTGTCTAAGCAATTGTCTTAAACTAATTGCTGAATTTGAATCGGTTAATAAAATTAAATACCGTACAGATTTGGAGGAATATATAGGCGAATCAAATTTTGAAGATTTTTATGGCGAAGAAGATGATTGTGTATTTGTTTCAACGATACATAAATCAAAAGGGCGTGAATTTGATTGCGTTCATATTTTAATTAACAATAAGTTTACACAATCAGAAGAAAATAAGCGTAAGTTGTATGTAGCTATGACAAGGGCAAAATCAGAATTGTACGTGCATTATTCTAATGACCTATTTAGAGGCGTTGCAATTCCAAGCTTTGTTGAAAGAGTTTTAGATAAGAACACGTATTCTGAGCCTAAGGAAATAGGGATGCAACTTTCTCATAGAGATGTCGTGCTAAATTATTTTAAAGACAAAGCACACTTATTATATGCACTGCGCAGTGGAGATAAGCTAACGATTGAAAATGAATATTTATCGATATTTACCAATAATAAAAACATAAAAGTAGCAAAACTATCCAAAGAGTGTATGAATAAAAAAATATTACCAGTTATAGAGCAAGGGTATAAGTATCAAAATGCCTTTATCAGATGCATTGTGTTATGGAAGAGCAAAGATGGAACAATTGAAATCCCTATCTTATTACCGGAAATCCATTTTGTAAGATAGGGACGTGATTGGATAAAGTCATCTTTTGCCAAAGCATACTTTACTGTTCAGTATCTAGTTAAATATTTGTAATAGTACCTTCTTTTATGTGATACTGTTTATTTCTATCTGTGCAGAAGTTTATTACTTTATTTGCCATTTCGTTAAAGAAAAGCTTGTAATCTTTATATTGCGACACTTTTGCATTGTAATTGAGTCTGCCAAATATTATCTTATCTACAAATGAAATGGCATCAAGTATTTCATCTAAACTTTGCTCAATAATATTTGGGGTTGGATAGGGTTCTATACTTACCCAAGTTTTGCAACCAGCGTCATGCAATTTCTTTAATGCTTTTATTCGTTCTATATAGGTGGCAGCGCCCGGCTCTATTTCTTTGCGAAAATTTTCATCCAAAGAAATGAGCGTTATTCCATATTCATTATCTTTTGATAATTCGCTCAATTCGAATGGCAAAATTCCTTTCGTAAGAGCAGTGCATTTAATACCATTTGCATTTAATTTTTTGATGCAGTTCAAACTTAAATCCGCAATTTCAGGGTAGTTGTACATAAATGCATCTGTCGTAAAACACAATTGCACAGAATTTATTTTACTTTTTAATTTAGGAATTTCTTTGTCAAGCAATTCTAATGCGTTACTAATTAGCTTAGGTTCACACCAGTCTTCGTAAGTTTTAGCTTTACCAAAACGCTTAGCCATCATCATAGCATAGCAAGGATATTTACAACCATGTGAACATCCCTCAGTGATATTGATAGTGTAGTCTCCGTACTCTACGCCTGTTTTGTATAATAAGCTTTTTCTTTCTATAGTTTTCATATTAACTCCACATATATTTCTTTATTCAAAAAGTCCATAGATTTTGACAATTTACCAGTGGGGGTATATGGATTCTCTCTTGTTATCTTAACTTTACTGTTTTTTTCAAGTTCAGTCAAAGCATTTTTCACATCAGAATGTAAGTATTTAGGCCCGCAAATCATATACATTAAATAGCAAATATCTTTACAGTTAATAATTTTCTCTGATTTGGTTGCTTGTTTCAGAACCTCTAACATATCATCTGTACATGAATAGCGAGCAAAATCGTAATCGAAAAGGGATTCTTGTTGTCCTCTATTGTTAAGTATCATTTCATTATTACATTTTATCATATTTTCGCTCATGTATAATGCACCTTGAATATGATTAGTGGCAAATACCATTCTATACTTTGGAATATTTTTATCCCCAGTCTTGATAGCGAACTGAAATATATATTCGAAATCTTCTCCTAGCCGTTCCATATATTTATTAACAAACCATTCTTCGGCTTGCTTAGTCGTGATACTACCGAGTTTTTTTAGTTGAATGATTTCTTGCCAATAATCTCCACCCGCAATCCTATTCATATTGTCAATATCATTGATAAAAATATCAGAGTCGTCTGTATCATCAAATGCATCCAATTCGTCATCAATTTCAACGTCAAGTAATCGACAACCCTCTCTAATAAAGCCAAAAGAGTTTAGATTTAGAAGAAGTTCCACACTGTTTGGATTTGATGCTAATTCTGAAAATATTTCATAATGAATGTGTTTTATTCCGAATGGATCGACATATAAAAAGATATTTCTATGCCTATTCCTAGAAATTATACTTAGTGCTTCATTTTTATAGTCTGCATTACGAATATAACACCAATCACGATTGAGAACTTGTTTTAATTGCTGTGAATACTTTTTGTTGTATTCAATAAAAATTGGTATGATTTTACTGGAAAATTTAGAAATTTCTTGGGCGTGTTCTATTTTATCGCGTATTATGACTGGCGAGCCAACAGTTCCATCGTCGAAACATCCCTTCCCAGCAAATCCGTCAATAAACAAGGTGTCTTTTCCTGTAGCAAGAATTTTTGATAGATATAGTGGTAAATAATTTTCTAGCAATTTATCTTTGTAAATTGACCATCTTTTTTTTGTTTGAAAAAAACTTGATGTATTACTCATATTAACTCCATAGGTTTACTCATAAGTTTAATAAATATTATTTGTTGTAAGTTCTCTATTCTGAAATTCCAGAATACTTAACCGCTTCATCAATCTTGTACATCAACATGCTTGCAAATATAAGCTGTCTATTACAATCTTCTTTTGTAATCTTATTATCATTTGAATGAGCATTAGGATTTCTCAATGCAGACATTGCACCAGCCAACATAAGCATATAGCCTAACTGAGTATTTTTCCCAGAAACATTCGTTCTGTCGCAAAATTCAATCATAGGATTTTTGTCAGAAAATACCGTGGTCATTAATGGATAATCATTGTTGGGTGGTTGCTCATCGGGCTTTATTATAACAAATAGTTTTCTAACTCTTGAAGCAATTTCCTTGAATGCATTTTCACTCGCATTAGTAAAATTATCTTCAAGATACAGCTTTTGGGTAGCCTGAGCAATTTGCGGATGTAAGTATCGAAATAATGGATCGTTCTCACGAGAAAGAACATAACACTTCAATTTATTTAACTCAACGAGTATAACATTAGCTTCTTGTCTGCTCATAAATTGTGTTGATTTATAAACAAGATTTTCTGAAATGATTTTCCATTCTTCTGTTTGGTCACAATGATTACTAAAAATAAAATTTAAAAGCTCATCATGAAATTTAACATACTCAGGAGTATCAAAATACACGTGGTCAAGTGAAAAGAAACTTTTTACTTGGTTAATTAAATTATTTATCTCTGACATATTTTTACTCCATAGGTTTTATCATACTTTCGATAAAGGAGATTTCTTCTTTGGATAAGCCATATTTTTTATACAGTTGCGCGTCGATTTCGGGAATAGGCTTACTCCAATCAATATCGGATTTATCAGTGAAATCTTGCATAGGAACTAAACTGTAAACATTTTTGCCTGCACCCTGATCCCGTTTTCTAATACCAACTAATAAACGGAATAATTTTGTTTTCGTATAACTAAAACAGTGTCCCATTTGTTGTCTATTTGCAAATGGTCCAATTTGTATAAATGTTTCAGTACAAGCCATTCTGGGTTCGGCTAAAATCGGAGTAGATGGTATTTCGCCAAGTTCTCCAATTCCATAGTTTCTTGTAATAAAAATTTTATAACTATCCAAACAATCACATTTAGGGAATGGGTAATCTCTACTAACATATTTTTTAACTCTATGTAGTTTTTCATCAAGTCCAATTATCACATAGCCATTTTCAACAACCTTATCAAATATTGGCGGTAAAGAATATTTTGCAGGATTTTTGAAAAAATCACCTCGTAAGCCATAAGGTTTCATTGCAGAAACAATCGTGTCAAAAGAAGTATTAGACTGCTCATTGACTTTATTTTTAATAGAAATTAGACGACTATCCCTTATATAAATATCGTCTTCACCATCAACCAAAAATCTTTTTGATTTAATAATATCTTTATCAATAACGGTATAAATGTTACATTCGCTGTTATGTTTTGCATTCCATAAGAAGTAGCATACGCCGCCTTTTATATCAACATTATCAAAGCACACACTCGCATCAAAATAGTCATAGAGCGTAGCAAAGTGCTTGTCGTTAATCATATCACTTCTAAATTTTTCAAGACCTTTACCGCCCGTCATCCAACGAGAAGGCATAATCATAGAAATATTGCAAGGCTTAACTTTTTTAGCCATATCCACAAATAAATTATATACCGGAGTAGAACTTGCTTGTGCGCCTCCATCCATAATCTGATACGGCGGATTGCCGACTATTGCGTCAAATTCCATTGTGCTTGCCTCCTTGTTCCAAAAACTTCCACGCTTCATTTTTTCTATAAATTGTTCGGGTTTATCTTTGATCTGCATTAGCAAGTCATCAAAGGCGTGGGCATTTATTTTACCCGAACCATACCCTAATAAGGTGCGTTTTGTAATTGCCCGTGCCATAGGCGTTTTGCAAATTACAAATATGTTTTTTTCTACGGTTTGCCGCCAAAGTTCTTGTTGACGTTCTCGTGTAAGATTTTCGGCTTTTTCCAAAGCACAACGCTTTTTGAAAATGCTGTAAGTAACGTAAAGGGGATATAATCCCGATTTTGAATTGATTTCCAAAATCTTCGCTTTGACGTTTGCAACCGTTTCCACAGTAACCTTGCCGTTATCTCTGAAACGTGGCTCGTCTAAAAGTTCCTCATGCTGTTCGTCATAAAAATCGTAACCGCCCAAACAATCACCCAAGTGCATATTGACAACTCGCCACGGGGTAAGTACGGTTTCTTTATCGGGGTTCTTGAAAGTATTGAATATGCTTGCAATACGCTTAACTCTTTCGGTAGGTGAAAGGCTGTCTGCCGCCAAAGCCTGCCGACGAATATTTTGACCTGCGGCGATAAACACGTCTTGCTCGTAGTATTTTGCAAATTTTTTGAAAGTCGGCTTATCTATGCCTTTTGGCATAAACTCCGCCCAAGATACATCGTCTATCAAATCGGTAAAGTTATTTACCGTGATTTCCTTGCCAAACGGAACATCAGCACCGTAAACCATAAGCGGAATACGAATAGAAATGCCGCGCAAAATCGAACGTGCTGTTTCGGCTTGACTACGTTGCTTTTTCTTTTCTTCCAACAAAGCAATTTCTTCGGGCGTACGTTCTCTTGCAGGTTTACGCTCAATTCTATTTATTTCTTCGTATTCTTCGTTTGTAAGCCCTTGACGGTTTATATCTATGTCGCCTTGTTTCTTCGTCTGTTTGCTTGCGCCGATTATCTTTTTCAGTTCTTCAAAATCTTGAAGTTCTATGCCGTCAAGTTTGAGAAGATTATCGTTATAGATATGCGGATCGTCAAAACCGTTACGCACAACTCTATCCGTGTACGCACGTTTTAATTGTTGCAACAAGCCGTCAACATTAAAGGGTTTCATTTTAGAGCCTTCAATGCCTATAACGGGGCAGAAGTTCAAAAACTCGCCCATCTTAATTCTATCCGTACTTGTATCGCCGGCACGAGCGGATAGTTTACCAGCCTCCGCAACCATCTTCAAAGTTCTGTCGGGAGCGAAGTCGAACACACAGCATTTGTCTTTTATTTTACCGTTTATATTAGCCGGTGATTGCACACGGAAAATCGTTTGCAAATAAGCGGATGCAGAAGTAGAAAACGTGCCTGCAAGCATAAATACAGCCGTCCATTCGGGAATGGTAACGCCCGTCGTTAATCTACCGCACGAGATGGTAATAGAATATGTTTCGGCAGGATTATCGCCAAAAGCATTTTGTACTGCGGCTAATGCGTCCTTGTAGCCGACTTCTTCATCGCCTGCGCCTGCAACATTTACTATGTTAAAAACGCCCGAACCGAATACGGAATGTTCTTGCAACAGTTTACTTAATGCCCGTGCCTCTTTGACGCCCGGCACCATCCACAACGAGTGGCGGAAATAATCTCTGTATTCGTCGGTGGAGTAAGGGTAGTTGCTGTCGCTGTCCTTTTTACACAATAAATTCAAGAACGAATTCACGTCGTCCTTATGTACAAAATCTCCAACCTCTACGCCGTCGGGCATAGGCTTAAAATCTTTTTCGGTTACGCCCGTCCACGTTCTGAAAAACTCACGGAAGTTAAAGGCATTATCTTCTTCGTCGAAATATCCTTGAATAAGTTTATTAAGGTCGTAGGTATAAATCTGCATTTGAGGGAGCGAAGAATAAGGGTTATTGTCACCGGGATGCAACAAATCCCAATTCGTCTTTTCTCGTTGCTCCATTACATAATCCCAAGTGTAGATTTCGTCTTGTTTGAACTGATCGAGCAAGTTGAAAGGAGTTCCAGACAAACGCAATATTTTCGGCTTTTTAGTCTGATTGCAAATTTCGTCTATTACGGCTTGTCCCAACTTTGTAAGCGTACCTTCGTGGGCTTCGTCAATTACGATGAAATCCCAATCAATCAAGAATATATAATCGTTTTTATCAAATTTTCCGCCAACGGCTTGCGAGCCCCGCAAGTCCTGCATTGAGGCAAAGTAAACAAACTTTTTGCCGCTGTCAACAAGGTTTTCTATTTGTTCGCCGTTTGTCTTTGAGCCGTAAACGTAATCGGTATCGTAAAATATCTTTTGGTAATCGTCATACCAACCTTGATTGACTACGGGGCGGTGTGTGAGAATAATGGTCTTTTCAAAAGCCATTTCTTTGGCGACTTGAAGTGCGGTAAGAGTTTTGCCAAAACGCATTTTGGCGTTCCACAACATTCTGTCGCCCGTCTTGAATTTTGCTATCGTTTGCTTTATAGCAGCCTTTTGTTCGGGACGGAAGATAATTGGACTGTATTCTTCGGTAATCTCATTTGAACTCAAAGAAATACGACCGTCTTTGACTGCTTGTATAGCATGTTTTACAGTTTCCAAATCGACCTTAAACCATTCGTTTGCCTTGTTCTTTTTATCAAAGTAATGGCGTTCAATGCCCGAGCGTTCAAAAACTTTATGTACATCGTGGTCTGAAAAGGCTTTTACTTGCTTCTTGCCGTTTTTGACTACTTCACGCACGGCAAGTTCGGTATGGAGTAAATCGTAAGCAATGCCTGCCGTTTGTGTATATTGATTGATGCGGTTCTTTGCGGCGATATTCAACTCGCGGCAATTAGGTAATAATTCATCGGGAGTTTTGTTTGAGGACAGAGAAGTTTCACCTATCTTTAACAAATCTTTATGCGCTTCGTCATTGATACGGAATATGTAAATCAATTTATATGAAAATGTTGACTTAAATTCGGTCATTATTTTTTTCTCCTAACTTGTGATAAAAAAGTTTCTGTATGTTGTCGAGGCCAATTCATTATTTTACAATAAATGCCAGTGTGTTTGGTATTATCATGTTTTGCACACCCGGGACATTCATTGTTAACTACTTCATTGTCAAATATAGAAGTTTGTATGTTCATATGAGGTTGACAACTATAAGGGATGACAAATTTTAATCCATCCATTTGCCATATATTCCACGCTAAAATTTTTGCAATTTCGATTAGATATGACTTGGTAGGTGTAGTTCCAAATTGGTGTTCATAAGCATCAATAAAAGTAAACAGCAAGTTTTCTCTGGCAATAAGCACATTGTCACCTTGAAAGTCAAATCCATATGTTGACTTATAAGCAATCAACACCCAGTTGTACCATTCCTGTTCATCTGATACATTTTCTCCAATTACTCGAAGTTTTCTATCAAGCAAACCAATTCTGTTTTTAAATTCAATATACATGCCATTTACGGCATCATATCTACTCGTCAAATAGGGAGCTTCTCCGCAAGATATTTCCAACCGATTTGCTTTGACGTAATCTTGCCAAGTTTTATCTTTAGTATTGGGGAAGGTGACTTTATCGGGAACAGTTTTCCATCCAGTATCTGTTTCTATATTGAAAGAATTTTCATGTCCGAACCAAGCAGTGTCTATTAAGTTGTTTTGTTTATTACAAACCCAAGAAGGTGTGAATACTTCGGCTTTATTCTTAATACGTTGCTGTTGCTCTTTTTTAGATTTTTCTATACGGGGTTTAATTACACCGCCACGCTTGCCTGTTATAGAATTTATTGTTATATAATCTTGCTCTTGAAATCCTATGCCTCGCCAAGCGTATGTGTTGGTTGCCCAAATCAAATTTTTGCCAGAACTTTTATCTTTAAGAAGGATCGCTAAAAGAGAATCATCAAGACGATGAATGCTGTTTTCTCTAATATTCGCATAATGTGAAGATTCTATACGATCCATTGTTTTAGTTTCTTAATAAGTATATTTATAAATATAATAGCATTAAATGTCAAAATTCGCAAGGAAAACGCTTAAGACGTAATATTATATATTTTGTCACAAAAGAAAAGCGGGTTTCCCGCTTGTTTCACGAGGCGAGAGCAGAGTATCAAAATTCTCAAAATCTTTGGATTTTGGGAATTTTCTTAACCTGCTTAGGCATCGAATAGTGTGGCAATTTTCCCAAAATAATTAGGTAATCCTTTTGTGAAATTTAATTAACAATGATTTATGCCAATGTACCATATTTGTCCCATTGTTATTTGTACAATGATTGCATGAATAAAGTAGCGTATCATTTCAATAAGAAAAAAATTCCAGCTAAATCGAAAGGTAAATTTTTGTATTATTATCCTTGCGACATAGAAGATAATGCAAATGCGTATTTATATGGAATGCCGTTTTGTGTCATTGAAGTAACAGAGAAAGAGTGGGAAGCCTTGTTTGAGTTGGACAGATTCGAATATAACAACTGGAACAAATATTATAGACACAACGAGCCATTTCCAAGAGACGAAGAGTTGCTTTCAGAAACAGAGCGTTTGCGTTATTCGGATAGGAATGATCCGTTTGTTACACATTCGTTAGAAAAAATAGACAGGAAGCGTGCGCTTGCTACGCTTACAAAGAAAGAACGGCAAATATATAGGTTAAGTATAGACGAGCAATTTAGGCAGACGGAGATAGCAGAAATGCTCGGCATAACGCAAGGCGTAGTATCCGTTACTTTCAATAGAGCAAGACGAAAGATGGATGAATATGACTACCGCAACGCAAAAACTCAAGAGGAAGTTGTGTGGAAGTATTGGGAGATGTTTATGCGGGACTCGGAGTTACCAAACTTCCTTGACGTGGAAATTGAGTTTTTAATCCGACAAATGCTTGGCGATATAATTCCACTTATGAATTGGTTTTATAGTGTAGGTGAACTGTGTCGTTACATAATGAAGTATTATCTCTTTGACGAGGACAAGTTAGATAAAGATGTCGCAGAATATCTTTCCACGTCCACGCAGGAAGAGAAAGAACATTTTGAAAATTGCTATGGGGATAAGCCTTTAATAGTGCAAGGTGTATACGTTAGACTGTGCAGAGAGATAAAACGAAGAGAGCAAAATAAATTGCACGATTCAAATAAGGCATTGAGCAGTATATATACTGCAGTGGAGAAACTTGCCACGCCTGCAAAGTGCTCTGTTCAGGACTATATAACTCAACGTATGTATCCGCATTTTGCCCATAGGCGCAATGAACGGATAAAAGCATTTTATAAGCATTACACGGGCAAAAAGCTCCAACTATAAAAATTTTTCAAAAAATTTTAAATTGGATGTAATATTTTGGGCGTTCTCGTGGCTTATATATAGAAGGGTGCAGTTGCACACGCTTCAAAACAAAATTAAAAATGAATTGCACAAATTCGCTAATGGTCGGCTTTCGAACAGAGAGCCGATTCGTTTTGTATTAATACAAAAATAAGGAGGTGAGAAACAATAGGGTATTACTACGAAGAAAACGAATACGGAATATATCCACAAGATAAGCACGCAACTATTTCTGTCTTGACTTTCAGACGTCAGGACTTGTCCGCACAGGACGAGTATACAGAGCGAGTGCATACGGAATACAAAGTATCGTGGCTGAAAGAAAAAACATTGAACTTTCAAGCGGAAATAAATCGAATTATAAAAGAGTTAAATGTACAGTTTCATTCGCGTGGACGAAATAAAATCATGGAGTGCTTGCAATTCGGTGGAAACAGAGAGTTTTGGAGTGATTTCCAAGACGAGGAAGAAATAGAAAGCTATTTCGTTCATTGCTATGATTATGCAGTAAAGAAGATTGGCTTTATGGGAACGGATAAAAATATTATCTGCGCAATAACCGTCACTGAACAAAATAGGCGAAATTTGTTCGTGTATTACTTGCCAATAACGGAGCAATGGCGAATAAAGGTAATGAGCAATAGCCGTAGTGTGAAAGGTAATAAATTGCAACAGCGGGACGAGTTTGGATATCAAATGTACATGGCACAGAGGGATATAAGCAAACCGTTACTATGTCATTCTGAGTTTTGGAAACAGCGTGGCGGTGAAATGTCATATTCCACATTGCAAGAGAATTTCTACAATGAAATATCCAAGCGATATGGAGCTAAACGCGGGGAAAGTACCTCGCGTCTTAAATATACTGTGCCGGAACAAGTGGAAAGGTTTTGTCGCATTGAGGGAGATATGAATGATACGCTTCCGCCAATTAAAGGAATTTGGATATAACCTCTTGACAAATCTAAGATTATGTACTATCGTATCAATACGATTTGATATAAATCACGGAGGTTGCTATGAATAACGCAGAAATTTTGAGAAAAGCAGAGCGTGGCGAAGGGCTTACGGCGGAAGAAGTTATGCAGTATCAGAAATTTGTAAAACCGCAGAAACATGTTTACGGAAAGTATGGGACGCTTAAGCGTAAGTATCTTGAAGACAAGGGAGTTGATTGGGTAATAGCAAATCTCCCTGCGTATCTTCACGGAGTAGATAAGCAAGCGGAGAGAATGTATGACGTTCTCTATGAAAAGCTTTCTAAAAATCCAATGTATAAGCGCACGGGAGAGTTTATGGAAGATTATCGTAGACTCACTGCGATGCAACAAATGATTAATGAAGAAATATTGCAAGAGCTAATTTATACGGAGGAAGTGTTATGAAAACGCCTAAATCGGAAATCGACAAAAGATATGAGAATAAGCACAAGCAAGAGCGCAAAGCCGCCCATGCGGTTTGGGGTACTTCGATGAAGCGTGAAGATTTTAATAAGCTGAACAAGTTTCTTAAAGAACATCACATATCCAAAGTTCAGCTTATTTACGCAGGCTGGGAAGCGCTAAAAGAGCAAATTAATAAAAACTAATGAAGCATTAAAGATGTGCGGACATCTATAATTCCGCCACGCCAAACGAGGGCGTGTAAAATATATTCGGTATTGAAGATGAATAATAATGAATTCTTTTTATTTTGAAAAGCCTAAGTAGAATGAAATGTGCTTTTGATGGAAGCGGGAGAAAATAAACGGATGACCCGCAATCCAAGAAGGAAGAAATTATAACAAACAAAAATTTTGTATACGTGGATTTGACCACGGGTATGACGGAGCAAACAGAGTGTGAGATTTCACAGGAACAAATTGAGACAAGCGCGAAGATACTGGCAAATATGCTGTTAGATTATGTGAACAACGGCGGAAGCATTGTCGAGTTGATGTCGGGCAAACCATTGAAAAAGGGAGGAGAAAAAGATGAATAAAAGAGCGGTTATATATGCGAGATTCAGTTCGCACAATCAGACGGAGCAATCGATAGAGGGGCAGTTGAGAGAGTGTTACGAGTATGCGAGACGGCACGACCTTACGATAGAGGGGGAATATATAGACCGTGCCTTGACGGGCACGACGGACAAGCGTCCGAGTTTCCTCAAAATGATAAATGACAGCAAGAAAAAGACGTTCGATTACGTGCTGGTCTATCAATTGGACAGGTTCGCACGCAACCGTTACGACAGTGCGAATTACAAGGCGAAGTTGAAAAAGAACGGAGTGCGTGTACTTTCCGCAAGGGAAAACATAAGCGATGACGCAAGCGGAATACTTATTGAGGGCGTACTTGAAAGCATGGCGGAATATTATTCCGCCGAGCTTTCGCAAAAGGTCAAGCGCGGATTCCGTGAGAGCCTGACGAAAGGTTATTTTACGGGCGGGCGTGATCTTTTCGGCTATGACGTCGTGGACAAGCGTTGGGTGCTCAATCCCGACGAAGCGGCTATTGTCAAGGAGATATTCGACAGATATAAGCACGGCGAAAAAACGCACAGTATAGCCACACGCCTGAATGAAAGAGGAATACGAAACAAAAACGGCACGGAATTCGGAATTGACTCGATAACGAGAATTCTACATAACAGAAAGTACACGGGCAAAATCGAGTACAACGGTGAAATCTACACAAACGTAACGCCTGCGATTGTGGACGAGGAAACTTTTAACGAGTGCCAGAGAATAGTGGCGATGCATCAGCACAGGCAAAAGACGTTGCACAGTCACAGTCCGTACTTTTTGAGTGGAAGGTTGTTTTGCGGCAAATGCGGTTCGAATATCACGTCCGAAAGCGGAACGAACAAGGAAGGTAGGGTTTACTATTACTATAAATGCACAGGCAGGAGAAAGAAAATATGCGACCAGAGGAATTTGCAGAAAAAGCAAATCGAAGACCTTGTATTTGACGCTACGGCGAAGTATGTGCTGACTCCCGAGACAATAAACAGGCTTGCAGTCGAGGTGACGAAGAAATTCAATGCAGGCTTGCAGAATTCTGTGGATATTGCGGTGCTTCAAAAGCAACAGAAGGACGTACAGAGAGCGATAAACGGATTTTTGTCGGCGATAGCGGAAGGCATAGTTACGCAATCCACAAAAGATAAGTTATTTGAACTCGAACAGGAAAACGAAAGGTTGGAGAATTGCATAGCGGCGGAAAAGGGAAAGTCAATCGCTCCGATAAGCGAGAAAGACGTGAAAGCGTTCTTGAAATATTTTGCAAACAAAAAATATGATAGCGACGACGCTATGGGCGAGTTTTTCACCTCGTTTATTTATCGGGTTGTTTTATTTGACGACTGCGTGTTTATCTTTTACAACACCTCGCCCGATATGTCGAACAAGTTCAGACTTGACAAAAGCGAGTTGAACGATATGAAGAATTTTATAAGGAAAAGAAAAAGCACCTTAGAACCGCTTGTGTTCAAATCAGGTGCTTGTGGCGGAACATTTCAATGAATTAGATAAAAATTCTTCTGATAAATCCAAATCAAAATTTGATAATCAAATTTTATTATAAAATATTGAATGATCATTTACATTTATTAAATATAGTATTATAATTTATCATAGGTTATTCAAATGATACAAAGATGTCCGATAAATATTTATGTCTTTATGATTAAAGCATTGTAAAAGAGAATTGTAAACATAAGAGGTTTAATTAATGAGAATAATACAAAATTTTACTGATAAAGAATTAGAAAATTTGTTATATGAATTCTATAAATATTTTGAAACAGGATTTGATTTCGAAGAGTTTTTGAAACCATTTCTTGAATCTATTGGCTTATCTGAAGTTGTTGTTACACAAAAGACGAGAGACGGAGGAATAGATTTAATAGCCGTTAAAGATGGTTTGTTTGAGATTAATAACATTGATAATGTAAAATATCGAATACAAGCTAAACGTAACAAGCCCGCTTCTTCTATTTCTCCTGAAAAAATTGATGCTTTGCGAGGAAATTTGGGTTTTAATGAAAAGGGATTGTTTATTACTACTGCGAAAGTATCTGCAAGGGCGAAAGAACAGGCTGTTATTAAAGATCCTTATAAGCCCGTATTTGTTATAGACGGTATAGATTTAGTTAGAATATGTATCGAAAAACAAATAGGGTTTGCTTATCGACCGGTTTTTAGCAGAGAAGCTATAAATGAATTTACAAATAAGGCAACAATTTCTCAAAATTCGAAAACGATAGCCAATAAAAAAGAATCAGACGTGCAAACGAATGAAGTTACAAAAATCATTACTGCTAATGATGTGCGCTGTAGTTTAATTTCTGTTCCAAGATATATCGTTGATAGCATAAATAATAATACTTTAAAACAAAAGCTTGTGGTAATAATTAATTCTTCTGACAAATATGAGTTAACGTATTCACCTGCAAGAAAATATCTTTATTTGCCAAATAGTAAAAGCTTTTTCTTAAAATATGGTATCATTCAGGATGATGGCTCGGTGCTGCCTAAAGAGGCGGTTTGGACTATAGATGATCAACAAACCATTTTTATAAATATTCAATAAATTGGGGCATTGCAATAAATCTTATATGTTCAAAGTATACTCTAAAAGATTTCATTAGAGATATGACAAAAGTTGTAACAGCGGTTCATTTAAATGGTTATTCTATTATTGCTAACTATATTTAATATTATAGCTATTTTATCACTAAGCATATGAATGAAAACAATGGTAATTTAGATGTAAAACATGGTATAACGATAGGGTAGAAAACAATAAATCTATTCCAAAATAGAAAAGTATGATGTCGGATTTAGAGCGAAAGATGAAGCAAGGATAGCCGACAAACAAAAGCAGGATAAGAAAAAACAAAAGATAGGAACGATATCGCTCATTGTTACGGGAATTTGCGTAGCAATTATCATCGCAGTTGTATTTATCGTCAAATATATGAGGTATTCTGCAATATTCGGATAACGTTGTTGAAGCTTAAAAGCATTGAAATATCGATATAATGATAAAAGCGAAGTGCAAGCTTCGCTTTTTTGATATTAAATTTTTTTACAAAAAGTGCTTTTGTTGTTTTTTAGGTGTTTTAAACGGGCGGTTTTAAAAGATAGTGTTAGATTGCCTGTTTTGTGAAAACCGTGCATTTAACACGGTATTTAGAAATGCTGTTTTTTGCACAAAATCAAAATTTGCAAGTAAAATTATCACAAATTTGCATAAAATTTGCAACTTTAATTGATACTTTTGTAAGCGAAAAATGAATTTTTTTGAAAAAAAACAAAAAAACTTACAAAAATCTATTGACTTGCATATAATGTAGTGTTATTATGTGAATGTAATCAAGGACAACTTCCTTGAATAAACAGCTCATAATTTTCCCCCTTATTATAGCGAACGGCGTTGGGTGTATCATCCGATGCCGTTCGCATTTTATTTTCACTAAGCTTAAGCAGTGTTTTGAAAGCGGCTTGATTGCATAGGAACACGCAAAGTTCGGTGTGTTTAATAATAGTTGTTTTGTAAACAAAATATATTGTCTATAAGAATTAAATATAAATGATAAGCAGAGTTTGTGGGAATGTTTGGCGGCTAAAGGTGAGTAATTACGGGAATGTCTGTCCGTCAAAGTAAGTGCGTGGGGAGGTTTGGCACACTGATGTCAGTTTTGTATGATACAACATGGGGAATATTGGGCAATGAAGGTAACTTTTGTGTGGGAATGTATAACAGATAAGGGCAAATTGAATAGTGAAGATTGCTATTTGTTGTGCGGAATGTTTGTACAATAGAGGAAAGTAAGGCAGATGACGACAAAGTTTATAACTATAAAAGCTTGATGAAGTGCAATAAAACATATAAAAGGGGCTTTTATATATTCAAAAGCCCCCTTATCATTTATAAATCATCTTTAAAAAACATCTGTTTTACGCCGTCGAAAATTTTGTTGTAGTCGCTTGAAAAACATTCGTAGGCGATGCGGATATAGGGCTCTGTGCCGCTGGGGCGCACGATAAGGCGACCTTTTTTGCCGAATTCCTTTTCGGCGAGGCGGACGGTGTTTTTAAACGCTTCGCTGTTTGCAAAGGCGGCGGGATTGTCGGCGTGTATATTGAATTCGAGCATGGGATAGGGTGTGAATTTAGGCAGGCTGCCTATGGTTTTTTTGACTTCGAGCAGCGTGAGTGCGGTGATGAGTCCGTCGCCCGTATTCGCTCTGTCGAGCATAAGCACGTGTCCGCTCTTTTCGCCGCCGAGCAGGCTGTTTGAGGCTCGGAGCATATCGAGGACATATTTATCGCCTACGTCCGCTCGCACGAGTGCGGTGTTTTGGAAGGCAAGCTCTCTTTGCAGCTTTGAGTTTGTGAGGGTGGTGCCGACGACAAACTTTTTGCGCAGCTTGCCCTGTATGCGATACAGTGTGCTAAGCGCAAGCAATATTGCGTCGCCGTCATATGGACGTCCGCCGACCACGGCGAGCACTCTGTCGCCGTCGCCGTCGAAGGCGAAGCCTATTTCGTCCGCTGCGACTTTATCGGCAAATTCGGCGATGTGCGTGGAGCCGCAATCGACGTTTACGAGGTTGCCGTTTTGCACGTCGTTTATTGCTTCCACTTGCACGCCTAAATCCTCAAATACGCCTTTTGCAAGTCCTGCAAAGCAGCCGTGTGCGCAGTCAAGGCGCACCTTGAAGCCCTCAAAGCGGGGGAACATAGATTTGACGTGCTTCAGATATAAGAACGCCGCTCCGTCCACAATGCGGATACGGTGATTTTGCTTGCTAAGCCTAATTGACAGTGCGCTTGTTAGCTCGTCGTCTGTCAGACCGTCTGCGGCGATTTCCTCGTAAGGGGGCGCTTCCTCGCAAAGCGACAGAGCGTGCAGGCGAGCGTCGAGCGTTTTTTCGTCGTCAAGCGGCAGCTTGCTTCCGTTTTTTCCGAATACCTTGAGACCGTTGAATTTGGGCGCATTGTGCGATGCGGTTATCATAACCGCATAATCGGCGCTTTCCTGCTCGGCTATGTACGCAAGCGCAGGGGTGGGCAGCACTCCTGTCAGCCATATCTGCGACGGACCTGTCAGCAAGCCCTTGCAAAGCTGTTTTTCGATATCGGCGGAATGTGTGCGCACGTCCCGTGCCACAATGATTTTTCCGCCCTTTTCGGACAAGGCTCTGCCCAACAAATACGGGATCTGTCCGTCGAGCAGGCGATTTGCCTCGTCTCTTATTCCGTCCGTTCCAAAATAATACATACGCAGTATTATATGTGATAGGCGGTGCGGTTGCGCTTGTGTTTTTGTCGAAAGTTGCAAAGTTTGGTCAATAAAAAAGCTCCGCAATGTGCGAAGCTGTTTGTTTTAAAGTATTTCCCGTGCTATTGCGGCAGCCGCAATGGCGCCGTCCGCACAGGCGGTGACTATTTGTCGTAGTGACTTGCTGCGCACATCGCCTGCGCAGTAAACGCCGTCGATATTTGTGTGCATTTCCTCGTCTGTCAGCACATAGCCCGAAGCGTCGCAGTTCAGCCCCTCAAATACCTGCGAATTTGGTGATTGTCCTATTGCAACAAATACGCCGTCGACTGAAACGTCTGTTAAAGTGTCGGTTTTGACATTTTTAAGTGTCATTTCGGACACTTTATCGCTTCCGCTTATCTTTGCGACAACGCTATCCCAAATGGGGATAACGGCGCTGCTTGCAAGCCTTTCGCCAAGTATTTTATCCGCACGCAGGGCGTTGCGCCTGTGCACGAGATACACCTTTGCGGCAAGCTTTTCAAGATATAAGGCGTCCTCGACGGCGGTGTTGCCTCCGCCTATCACCGCAACGGTCTTGCCCTTGAAAAAGTTGCCGTCGCAGGTGGCGCAGTAGGATACGCCTCTGCCTATAAACTCACCCTCGCCGTCCACGCCGAGCTTGCGGGGCGTTGCTCCCGAGGTGAGTATGACTTTTTTGCAAAGCAGCGTTTTGTCCTGTGACAGCAATAGCGTTTTTACGTCTTTGCCATTTTCAAGCGACAGCGCCTCATCGAATACAAATGGCACGTTGAGACTCTGGCATTGCTCCATCATCTGATAGCACAGCGAAAAGCCGTCGATATGTTTAAAGCCCGGATAATTTTCGATATCCGAGGTGGTGACGGCAAGTCCGCCGACGGCTGATTTTTCAATGATAACACAATCGAGCCCTGCTCTTGCGCAGTACAGCGCTGCGGTGAGCCCCGCAGGTCCTGCGCCTATAATTGCTACGTCGTAAATTTTTTCCATAAGCTTATTATAGACAAATTCCCCCTTAAAAACAAGCGTGCGTGCTAATATTTGCTTTACAAAATATATATTTGTATTTATAATTATAAAACATAATAGTCAAATGGAGCGGATAATATGAAAAATATCGATATTTCCGAAGTGCTTTCAAACGGAAAGGCTCTCGAGGGCAAGTCTGTCACAGTGGCGGGCTGGGTTCGCAATGCAAGAGACAGCAAGACGATGGCGTTTTTAAATATCAACGACGGCACGACCTTAAAGCATTTGCAGATAGTCATAGACAAGGCGAAGTTTGAGGGCGTGGATCTTTCGTCGGTCACAAAAAACGGCGTTTCCGTGCAGGTGGACGGCGTGGTCGTAAAGGCGATGAAGGAGGGCGAGTTTGAAATAAACGCTCAAAGCGTAGAGCTGCTCGGCGACTGTCCTGCGGACTATCCGCTGCAAAAGAAATATCATTCTATGGAATTTCTGCGCACTATTCCGCAGCTCAGAGTGCGTACAAATACCTTCAACGCTATGCTCAGAGTGCGCTCTAAGCTCAGCTTTGCGATACACCGTTTCTTTCAGGAAAACGGCTTTTGCTATATCCATACGCCCATAATCACGGGCAGCGACTGCGAGGGTGCGGGCGAGATATTCCGCATAACCACAAACGGATATGCCGACGCAAAGACCGCAAAGGACGAGGCGGAATATATCGCAAACGATTTCTTCAGGCGCAAGGCGGGACTTACTGTCAGCGGTCAGCTCGAGGGCGAGGTCGCAGCAATGGCGATGGGCAAAATTTACACCTTCGGTCCGACCTTCCGTGCGGAAAACAGCAATACGCCACGTCACGCCGCAGAGTTTTGGCAGGTCGAGCCCGAGGTAGCGTTTGCAAAGCTTCCCGACATCATCGAAATAGCGCAAAGCATGATAAAATACATCATCAAAGCCGTGCTTGACGAGTGCCCCGAGGAGCTTGCGTTTTTTGAAAAAGCATTTGAGTCGGGACTCACGGCAAAGCTTCAAAACGTCGTGGACAGCGATTTTGTAGTGCTCGATTACGGCGAGGCGATAAAGATACTTGAAAAGAGCGGCGAAAAATTTCAGTATCCTGTGGAATGGGGATTGGATCTGCAATCCGAGCACGAGAGATATATCACGGAAAAGGTCTTTAACAAGCCTGTTTTTGTCACCAACTATCCGAAGAAGATCAAATCGTTTTATATGAAGCAAAACGACGACGGACTTACCGTTGCGGCGACCGACCTGCTTGTGCCGGGCGTCGGCGAGATAATAGGCTGCAGCGAGCGTGAGGCGGACTATGATAAGCTTAAGGCCGCTATGGTCGAGCGTGGAATGAACTTGGACGACTACACGGGTTATCTCGACCTGCGCAAATACGGCAGCGTTCCCCACAGCGGTTACGGCTTGGGGCTCGAGCGCATTATGATGTATGTGACGGGAATAAGCAACATAAGAGACGTCCAACTCTTTGCACGCACTGCCGGCGATTTGATGTAAGCGAGCGTTTGCTCAAGGAGGCAATATGTACAGCACGTTGATTCCGGACGGATATAAGCCGAGAATGAGCATTCGTGAAACGGAAAAAGCAATAAAATTTGTAAAAGACGCTTTTCAGCGTAATTTCGTAAAGAATTTCGGCTTCGAGCGAGTGTCCGCTCCGCTGTTTGTAAAGAGCGGCACGGGCGTCAATGACGATCTCAACGGCGTTGAGCGTCCCGTTGCGTTTGAAATATCCGCACAGGACGGCGTAAAGGCGGAAATAGTACACTCGCTTGCCAAGTGGAAGAGAATTGCGCTAAAAAGATACGGCTTTCGCAGCGGCGAGGGCATTTATACGGATATGAACGCTATCCGCTGCGACGATAAGTGCGACAATCAGCACAGCGTCTACGTGGACCAGTGGGACTGGGAAATGGTCATCAGCAGGGAACAGCGCAATAAAGATTTTCTGAAAATGGCGGTGTTGCGCATAGTGGGCGCTATCGTTGATACGCTCGAGCAGACAAAGGCACAGTTTCCGTCCATAGATTTGAAGCTGAAAAGAGAGGTCACGTTTGTTACCGCCGAGGAAGCGCTTAAGAGATATCCGCAGCTTGAGGCTCATCAAAGGGAAAGAGAGCTTGCAAAGGAATACGGCACTCTGTTTTTGATGAACATAGGCGGTGCGCTTTCAGACGGCAAGCCTCACGACGGACGTGCGCCCGACTATGACGACTGGGCGCTAAACGGCGATATAATCTTTTACGACGAGGTGCTTGACGACAGTATAGAGATATCGTCGATGGGCATAAGAGTGGACGCAGAAAGCTTAAAGCGTCAGCTCGAATGTGCAAATGCGCTGGACAGGCTCACGCACGAATATCACAAGCAGGTGATGGCGGACGAGCTTCCGCTCACTATCGGCGGCGGCATAGGTCAATCGAGACTGTGTATGCTACTTTTGCAAAAGGCGCATATAGGCGAAGTGCAGGTCAGCCTGTGGCCGGATGAAATGCGGGACGAGTGCGAAAAACATAAAGTGCATTTGTTGTAAATTAATTGCGCCGAGTGTTACGCCTCGTTATACTCGGCACGCAAAATACCAAACACGACATCGTGCGAAATGCTGTATGTATAATACGACAGATTGATATAATAGCAAACGATGACGTGTGCGGTAGTTAAAGATAAAATCAAACTAAGCTAAGCCAATGCTTATATTTAAGCGTTGGCGTGCTATAAGTGCCGATTTTATCTTAAAGTGCAAACGTCTGTCGCAATATGCGACATAAGGGGCAAAAGCGGGAATTCAATTCCCACTTTTGCGAAAAGTATATAGAGAAAGCCGTTGCGAAGCTTAGAACAAGCGCTCGCAGGGCGAGCGCTAAAGTGAGCGCCGAAGTGCGACGGGAAGTACAAGCGAACAAGCAGTGTTGTTTATTTGCTTGCGAGCGAGTGACATAATAAGAGGACGATAACCGTTCACGAGTGCCGAATTCCCCTGCCCACAAGCGGCGGCAGTATAAATAGTGAAAGAGCGAGCTACTGCACGCATCCCTATTCTTGCGGGAGGGGAAAGCCCGCAGGGAAGGGGTGGGCTATCTAATTTAGAGTGTATGCTTTACACTCGTTGCGAGGCTTAGGGTAAACAATCCCCTCAGTCTGCTACGCAGACAGCTCCCCTTACTAAGGGGCGCCATAATAGGGTGGCTGGATTGCTTCGGCAATAATGCCTCGCAATGACGAAACACTCGTTGTAAAGCATAGAAATCGCCCGAAGTGAAGCGGTAGGCGTGAAAATAAAAAATAATAAAGCTAAAGATAGAGGACTAAAGCTATTTTATGGAAATGAGAACTCACAACTGTGGCGAACTCCGTGAGGGAGACGTTGGCAAAAGAGTGAAGCTTTGCGGCTGGCTCAGCAGTATCAGAGATTTGGGTGCGGTGATATTTTTTGTGCTCAGAGATTTTTACGGATATACGCAGGCGGTCGTAAGCGACGAGGATAAAAAGGAACAGATCCGTGCTATTCCACGTGAAAGCACGGTGTCCGTTGAGGGCACGGTGATGCTGCGCAGCGCACCCAATCCCGATATGCCTACGGGGCTTATCGAAATAGCTCCCGACAGTATAGAGGTGCTTGGCAAGTGCTATGAGCAGCTTCCGTTTGAGGTTGCAACGTCAACGCAGTCCCGTGAGGACGTAAGACTGAAATACCGCTTCCTCGACCTGCGCAATCCCGAGGTGAAGGACAAAATCGTATTCCGCTCAAAGGTGGTCAGCTGGCTGCGCAACAAGATGACGGAATTGGGCTTTTTGGAAATAACCACGCCCATATTGACGTCGAGCTCGCCCGAGGGCGCAAGAGATTATATAGTGCCGTCAAGGCTTTATCCGGGACATTTTTATGCGCTTCCGCAGGCGCCGCAGCAATATAAACAGTTGCTTATGGCGTCGGGCTTTGACAAATATTTTCAGATAGCGCCGTGCTTCCGTGACGAGGACGCACGTGCGGACAGAAGCCCCGGCGAGTTTTATCAGCTGGATACAGAGATGTGCTTTGCAACGCAGGAGGACGTCTTTGCCGTGATGGAACAGGTGCTCAGCGGCGTATTTAAAGAGTTTGCGCCAAAGGGCTACACCGTTGACGAAGGTCCTTTCCGCCGCATTGCCTACCGTGACGCTATGCGTGACTACGGCACGGATAAGCCCGATTTGCGCAATCCTCTGCTTGTAAAGGACGTGACGGATATACTCGCAGGCAAGGCTCCTTTCTTTGAGGAAGGCAAGACCATAAAGGCTATTGCGGTAAACAACTTTAAGGAAACGAGAAAGTGGATAGACGCTCTTGCGGAAAGGGCAAAACAGAACGGCGCAAGCAATATGTACTGGTTCAAGCTCGACGAAAAGGGCGAGGCAGTGGGCGGAATATCCAAATTCGTGGTCGACGTCAAGGACGCTCTTGCCGATAGACTCGGGCTTGAGGCGGGCGGCTTTGCGGCGATACTTGCCGAGGAAAAGGGCGTAGAAAAGCAGGCGGGCTATGTGCGCACCGAGCTTGGCGTAGGGCTTGACCTCATCGAGAAAAACGCATTCCGCTTCTGCTGGATAGTGGACTTCCCTATGTACGAATATGACGACGACGGAAATCTGGGCTTTTGCCACAATCCTTTCTCTATGCCGCAGGGCGGGCTTGAGGCACTAAACGCAAAGGATCCGCTTGACGTGCTTGCATATCAGTATGACAGCGTAGTCAACGGCGTTGAGTTAAGCTCCGGCGCAGTGCGCAATCACGAGCCTGCGATAATGGAACGTGCGTTTGAGATAGTCGGCTACGGCAAAGAGGTGATAGAGGAAAAATTCTCTGCGCTTTACAATGCGTTTAAGTTTGGCGCACCGCCTCACGCAGGCATAGCGCCCGGCGTAGACCGCATAGTTATGCTGCTTTGCGGCGAGCAGAGCATAAGGGAAATCATCACCTTCCCTATGGACAGAAATGCAAGAGACGTGCTTATGGGCGCTCCGTCAACCGTCACTCAAAAGCAGCTTGACGACGTGCATATTCGCATAGAAATGCCAAAAGACGGCGAAAAACATTAAGTCTTATCTTGATATATCGGGTATTTTAGGTTATAATAATTGCCTAACCTTATATATAGATGCAAAATCACTAAAAGAAGGTATCGTATGAAAAAGAAAATTATCGGTGTAGTGTCTGCTCTCGTGCTGGTCGTGATACTTGCGACCTGCCTTGCGGCGTGCAACCCCTACAAGTGGAACGGAATAGGCGGCGGAGACGCTTCTGCGGACGTTGTTTCAAACGGCGGATACGTCGTCAAGCAGGGCAACTATCTTTACTACATCAACGGCTATGAAGGCACCGGCGGCGAAAACAACGAATGGGGCACTCCCGTCAAGCAGAGCATCGTCCGCTCGGAAATCAGAGAGGACGGCACTATAGACAACGCAAGCACTAAGGTCGTTGTGCCAAAGATAATCTACAACTCATCGGCAAAGGGCGGCTTTGCCATTTACGGCGAGTGGATATATTATGCAACTCCCAACAACGACCGTGACAAGACGGGCACCGCTTCCACAACGGATACGGACTTTATGCGTACAAAGATAGACGCTTCCGTCACGCAGCGACTCGGCAAGATAAACGTGCGCAATGCGGAATATCTTTTCACCCCCACAAGAGTGCTGTATTATTCGTCAAACAAAATCAACTACATTGATTTTTCGGGAATGAAGACCGACAAGAATATCGACAACGCAAAGGGTGCCAAAGACGGTGAACTCGTTGAAGATCAGGTGTCGTCCGTTGCGTGGAATATGAACAGCGATACGATTTATTATACGAGAACTGTTACGGGCGAAAACAGCTATAAAAACTACAATGAGCTTTGCTCGGTCAAGGTGGACGGCTCCGACCAAAAGGTGCTCGCAACCGAAAATACCTTTGTATCTGAGGGTGGACAGCCTCAAAACGAGCCCCAAAACGTATTTAAATACACCTTGAGAGATATGTATCTCGAAGAGGACAACAGCACAACGCTCTATTATACTGCGACATACTATCTCAACGACACAGACAATATGGCAGGTCTTTATATGGCTAAAGCGTCCGATATCAAGGGCACACGCAAACAGCTCAACACCATAGGCTCGTCCACACTGTATGCGCTCGGATATAATGAGGGTGCGCTTGCCTACAACAGCGCAAGCGTGTACTGTCTGTATGACGGCACCCTTGCGACAGCGCAAAACCCCGTGCAGGTCACGGACACATCACAAACGGTGTGGTTTGTAGATCAAAAGGCTGGGCTTGCTTATATCACGAAATCATCGTCTGCGTCCGAGCTCACCGCAGTATCCTACAAAACGCCCGGCAATATGACGAGCATTATTTCAGAGGGAATTAAGGTAGATTGGCTCAGACTCGACTTTGTTGTTGACGGCGATCAGCTTTATTTCTACTTCTTTGCCACAAACGACTCAAACCTCATGCATATGATCAATGTCAAGACATTCGATAAGGAAGCCGAGGACGAGGAAGGCAACAAGGCGGAAAGCACATACGTCGGCTTTGAAAAGGAAGAGGACGAGGAAGAAGATAAATAAGTTTTAAACGGTCAAAAGTGGGGCGGATATTCCGCCCCATATTTTTATACGGGTGCGATATGACAAAGACAATTTTGATAACAGGCGGCAGCCGAGGCATAGGCGAAGCTATAGTAAGGCTTGCGGCGGGCAAGATGAACGTGGCTTTTACCTATTTTACGAGCGAACAGCGTGCGCTGAAGCTGCAGGACGAATTAAAGGACTTCGGCGTGCTTGCGGTGCGGTGCGACGTGCGTGACAAAAACAGCGTTTTGAACGCATTAGATACCGTAAAAGCAAGGTTTGGGCATATAGATATCCTTGTAAACAACGCAGGTATTGCGTGCGACGGTGTGTTTATAGATTTGTCAGACGAGGCGTGGCAGGATACGTTTGCCACAAACGTGGACGGTGTGTTTCATATGACGCAGGCTGTCCTGCCCGATATGCTGTCACGTATGAGCGGCAGCATAGTGAATATATCTTCCGTGTGGGGGGTGTCGGGCGCAAGCTGTGAGGTCGCATATTCGGCAAGCAAGGCCGCAGTCATAGGCTTTACAAAGGCGCTCGCAAAAGAGGTCGCACCTATGGGCGTACGTGTAAACGCCGTGGCGCCCGGTGCGATAGACACCGATATGATGCATGTCTACAGCGATGAGGATATCGCTGCGCTTTGCCAAAATTCTATCCCGCTCGGGCGGCTCGGCACGGCGCAGGAGGTTGCCGAAGCGGTGCTGTTTGTCGCTCAAAACGCATACATCAGCGGCGCAGTGCTGCCCGTTGACGGACTCCTGTCATAAATTCTCGTTTTTTTGACAAACTATTGCATACTTAAAAAATATTAAGGTAGGTCAAATGCAGGGGCGCTTATTGACTTTGATAAATCGATAATATATAATAAGTATATTCCAAAAAGATTCGCATATCGCTTTTGCGACGTTGCGAAAATCCGTAGGAGGAAAAAATGAGCAAATCAAAATCATGGATTAAAACCTTGTTGATCGTCGTTTTGGCTTTGATTATGATCGTATCTCTTGTCGCTTGCGATAAGAAAAACGATGAGAATAACGACCCTAATGGCGGTGGCGAGAACAACAACAATAATCAAACGGATACTCAGGCGGCAGATTATTTTAACAAGCTGTGGGAGTTGACGGCAAAAATAGGCTCGGACACGATAGGCATTGATGACACTATTGCCCTCGACCTCGGCATGGAGCTTGGCATAGGTACAAGACAGGTTAAAGTGCCTTATAGATTGTTGCAGCAAATAGACCTCGGTATAGAGCTGCAGGCA
Source organism: uncultured Christensenella sp. (assembly GCA_910584155.1). GTDB lineage: Bacteria > Bacillota > Clostridia > Christensenellales > CAG-917 > CAG-475. The sequence continues at coordinate 128,075 of CAJTYG010000001.1, forward strand.
GTTGTTGACAGAAAGAACGGCGTTCAGGACGCAACGGCTTCTGCCGAAGCACAGGATAACGAGCGCAAAAACAAGACCGCCGTCAAGCTTCGCCTTTATGATCCGAGCGCAAACAATCAAATTTTGGCACTGTATCTGTTTGCGGACGATCTTGAAAACCTTTATATAGACTTTGCAGGTCAAAGCGTAAGGGTGCCAAACAATGTTGCAGAAGTAGTATGGAATGAAGTCCTTGGCAACAGCACTTATCTCGGCGATGAAATTCCCAACGGCTTATTAAATAAGTTTATCGGCAAGGAAAACGCAAAGCAAAGCATAAACGACATCATCAACACCTTTGTCGGTAAATTTGGGGAAAAGTGGAATTTGAATACTCTCATCAACGGCGTGATGAAAATGTTCAATCTCAAGCTTGACGAGCTTTTCAGCAAGATACCTAGCGATTTTCTTAAGCTTTTGGGCGTAAGTTCGGCAGACGAGCTCAAGGATGCAAATGGCGACGTTGATTTGATGAAGCTTCTTTCGGGCAACCTTGTCGGAACATTGTTTGACATAAAAACAGAAACGGGCGAAGCAACAACACATAAGGCAAGGATCAAAAACTCAATTTTGCATACAGTTTCAGGATTGGCAAAGATTACGTCGTTGTTCAGCAGCAATGCTTCTGATCCCACAACTTATATCCAATATCCGACTGACGAGCTTTCACTCAGCTTTACGGAGGAAAATGATGCTATAAAAGATTTCACCATTCTCGCAAGATTGGGCGGTCTCGATTGCGGTATCAACGGAACGACCGCTGTGCCTGAAATAACCCTCAAAATCAACAAGCTGCGTGTTCAAAAGGCAACAGAGGATAACGGCATAGCTATCAGCAAAGGGAATTTCAGCCCCGATATAGCACTCAACGAAAAGCTTTCGATAAAGCTTGACGGCTTAAAGTGGCGCAACGTTGACCTTTCGGGCAAGACCTTTGAGCTGTCCTTGGTCGGCAAGGTGGATATGACGACGTTGGCTACGGCAGATAATAAGACGGAAATCAACCTCGCAGTTGACGAAATTTCAACGACGGGCACAAAACACATTGTGCAGGCAAGCTACAGAAAGGGTATAGTTACAGCCGCTTTGAGCGACGCTATCACCTTCAACGGCAAGCAGTATAAAGGTTTAAGAGTTGACGTAAGCGAAAAATTCAATGTCGCCGATTTGATAACGACCGGCATTAAAGAAATAGTTTACAAGATCAAGCCAAGCCTCAAGCCTCAGCCATCGGCTACTACGTCAGCAGATACCAAAATAAAGTTGGATGATGTTCTCAAGATGATAAAGAAGTATTGCCAGCTTGGGCTTCCGATGATATCCACGGACAACGACGGACTGCAAATAGATTTGTCAAAGATTCCCGGTGGAAAGCTGCTTGGGCAAGGATATGACAAGAGCCTAATATCAGTCATTGCCGTATTTGTGAACAATGCACATTCAAGTGATAAAGATTTTGAGAAATGGACTATACAGGGTTGCATTGAAAACACCATAAACAACCTCATCTATCCTCCGCTTCCCGGCAAGGGCTTGCAGGATTGCCTCAACATCATTCTCGGCGAGTTCAACATCGATTTGTCCGACTACGGCGCAACGACTGCGGACGATCAGCCTGTCACACCTCCTGCTCAGAATGAGGATAAAGTCGACTGGAACGTGATCGGCAATGCTGTAAAGCAAATCCTCTTCAACATCGCAAGCGACCTCACCGTTGAGGGAGCAGGTTGTGATAATGACTTCACAAAGGAAGAAATCACAAGCATTATCGGTGAGAAGAAGGATGCAGAGCAAAATGTAATTCCTGTTTCGGACAACACTCTCAACAAGTGGAACGAAAACAAGAAGCTCATAAGAAGCGTCATTGCACTGCTTAAGACTACAAATGTTGTTGTCAAGGGCGATGTAACGGACGGAGCACATCTGTCGGTTGAGTTTGCAGTTGCAGACGCAAGCGTAGAAATCAAAGAGAGCCTTGAGCTTGTCGATGACTACACCTTTGACAACTCTGTCGAAGAGCTTTATGCTGCGGCAGTCGAAGACGGCAGTGACAACCTTTGGATAACCTACACTTGGACAGACGGCAATGATCAACAATAAAAACCGTACGCTATATGCGTAGCACGGCAGGCTTTCCGCAAAATGCGGGAAGCCTGTTTTTAAATTTGGCGTTGCGCTTCATCTGATAAATCAAAATATAACTTACAATATATATAGATATGTCGTTTACGTTGATTTGGCGGGACGCTTACACTATTTTTGCGCAGTCTGTTGCAAAAAAACGCAATTGTGTTGTATAATATCGCTATGGATGTTTTTGATACCGAAAACAGTGTTGTATCTCAAGAGGATTTGCACGACGCAATAGACTTTGTCAGCGAGTTTTCTTTGGATCTGCAGCAGTATAAAAACCGCATTACGGGCAGCGAAAGCGAGACGGCTTGCGCACGTGCCATTCGCAGCAGACTTGCCGACGAAACGGGTGCGACCGTAAGGCTGGAGGCGTACAGGGCATATCCTCTGCTTGGCAGGGGCTGTCTGCCGTTTTTCGGCTTGTGGTATTTGCTGTGCTACGTGCTGTATTTCGTATCGTTTGCAGGTCCACGCATAGCGGGCATTTTGTTGGCGCTGCTTGCTCTTGCCGTTTATGCGGTAGGCGTAGGCGCAATGCTCACAATGTATCTTGGCAAGCATAAGCTGAAGGGCATACTGTCGCAAAAGGTGTCTTACAACGTCGTCAGCGAGTTTTCAAAAAATAAAGATAAGCTCAAGAAGGAGCGCATCATCGTCATTGCCGACAATCACGACGCAACGCTTGGCAACTTTGTGACGGACTACAAATTTATGAGCAAGCTTGCGCATGTGCTCGTGCCGCTCACCTCGGTTGTATTTGTGCTGTTTTGCATACTCAAAATGGCTATCGGCTCCGACACGCCTGCTAAGATAACCGCATTCAGCGTTATTCCTGCCGTCATAGGCGTGATAGGCATATCGGTGACTGTGCTTAGATTTTCCCCGTTTGAACGCAATGCAAAGCAAAACAACGGCGTTGCAACTGCGGTGGCAATGGCGACCTACGCCTATTTTGCGGAGCAGCCCGAGCTTTTGCCCGACGACGTTCGCATAGTTTATGCTTCGCTCGGCGGCGAAAATTCCGCTCACAGCGGCTCGGAAGCGTTTGTAAAAGCCCATCCGGAGTTTCAGGGCGCTAAGGTGCTGTGCCTGCAGGATATAGAAAGCGGCAACTTTAAAATTGCCGAGATGAACGCAATGCGCAAAATACAGTATTCGATCCCGCTTGTGTCTGTCATAAGGTCGGGCGCACACGAGCAAAAAATAGAGATAACGACGCTGCCGCATGACACTCTTCCGCAAAAATTAAGCTCCATACACGGGTATATTTCGGATGAGTTTGCAAAAAACGGACTTGAAACCGCTACGCTTTTGGCGGCAGAGCCCGATGCGGACGGCAAAGAGCTTGACATAAACGACCTTGAAAAACTGTTTTCAATCACCGTAGGTACGGTGTTGAAGCTAATAAAAGAATCTCCTGCACCCTCGCAGGAGGTCAAGGAGCAACCTGCGCAAAACGTGACCTCCGAAAAAATGGAAATTCACAGCGTCAGCGGCAAATAACCTATTCTTTTTATGCGTTTTGAAGTATAGCATAAGTCACATCAAGCTTATGTACGACGCAAAGTTGTAGTTGGATGTGGCATTTTTCATTTTTTTGGCAGTATTGAAAAAAAAGTTTATGGATATGGAAAAGGAAAATTTAAAAAACGCAGAAACAGTATCGCAAAACGATGAGCCGACCGTGACTGAAGACGCTGCGCTCGACAACGAAGCCGTAGATAGCGCTGCAGATAATGCCGTAGACAGTGTTGAAGAGGGCGAAGCTCAGCAGCAAAAGGGAATTTTGTTTGATAACGTCGGCAAACAGACCAAAGGGCAAAAGGCTTTATCCGTTGTAAAAAAGCTTTGCAAGCGTTATTTTATAGACGCATTTACGGGAATGGCGCAGGGGCTTTTTTGCACGCTTATCGCAGGAACGATTATAGCTCAAATCGCAAGCTGGTGCGGCGATAACTCATTTGCGCACGTGCTCGGCTATATCGGCAGCATTGCAAAAATGCTTATGGGCGCAGGTATAGGCGTAGGCATAGCGCACAAGCTCGGTGCTAAGCCGTTGGTTATTTTTACTGCGCTCGTAACAGGCTTGATAGGCGCATTTGCGGGCGGGCTTGTAACTTCGCTCACAGAAGGCGTAAGCTTCACGCTTGCATTCGGCGCTCCCGGCAACCCTATAGGCGCATACGTCGTAGCATTGCTCACAGTGGAAATCGCAGGGCTTTATGCAGGAAAAACAAAGCTTGATATCGTATTAGTGCCGCTTGGAATGTTGATATTATGTTTGCTTGGCATATTCCTTGCGTGGCCGTTTATAAAGCTTATAGATTTGCTTGCAAAGCTCATAGTGCTTGCGATAGAGGCGGGCACTGCCGTGAAGATAATCGTAGGCATATTTGTTGCGGTGGTCATGGGTATTTTACTTACGATGCCCACGTCCTCGGCGGCAATATGGGTTGCTATAGCGACGTCGGCAACGGCGCTTGCAAATCCCGACGCATTCGGCATAGCGGGCGGTGCGGCTGTCGCAGGCTGCTCTGCGCATATGATAGGCTTTGCAGTTGCAACTTTCAGAGAAAACCGCTGGAGCGGGCTTATAGCGCAGGGGATAGGCACAAGTATGCTGCAAATTCCCAACATTATGAAAAAGCCTCTTATAATGCTGCCCGAAGTTGTTGCAAGTGCGGTTTCGGGCTTGGTAGCGGTGCTTTTGGGGCTTAGATGTAACGCCTCCGGCGGAGGAATGGGCACGAGCGGCTTGGTCGGAGTATTCGGTACGATTGACGCTTCGATGGCTGTTGGATTGGATACGTGGCGCATAGTGCTTGGCGTAATACTTTGTTTGTTTGTTATCCCTGCGGCGGTGAGCTTGGGCGTGAGCGAGATACTGCGCAAATACAAGCTCATAAAGCCCGAGGATATGAAGCTTGACGTTTAAGTTAAAATAATAAGCTAATAAAAATGCACCTCAATAAGTTTTGTCTGACTTTTGGGGTGCATTTCATAATGGCGGCTGTTTTAAAATCATTTCTTTCCCGCTTTTTTCTTTTTTGCAACAGGCAGGAAAAGCGTAAATACCGTGCCTTTGCCCTCTACACCGTGACAGGTTATGCTGCCGCCGTGCGCCTTCGCCGTTGCTGCTGCGATGGACAAGCCGAGCCCGAAGCTGTGATTGTCGCCGTTTTGTCTTGCGCCGTCCGTGCGATAAAACCTATCAAAAACGTGAGCGGCTTCTTCCTTGCTTATCGCTTCGCCCGTGTTCATTACACTTAGGCGCACCTTTTTTTGGTCGACAAACAGCTTTACGCCGACCTTGCCCTCGGGATCGCAGTATTTTATTGCATTGTCAAGCAGAATGACAATGAGTCTGTCAAGGGCGCCCTTTTCGCCGTACACCTTGACGTCGGGCTGAATAGTTGTTATGAGATTTACGCTTTTTTCAAAGCAGATAGGCTCAAACGTGAGGCAAGCGCCCTCTGTGAGCAGGCTGAAGTTAAGTTCCTCTTTGGGCAGTTCCGTCTGCTCCATTTTGGACAGCTCGAGCATATTTTGTATCAGCTCCTGCATGCGTTCTATCTGCGTGTCGATGGACTCTATCCACCTTGTGTTGTCCTCGACGGTGGTGGTAGGCTCGGACTTTATCACGCTCAGATTTGTTGAGATTACTGTAAGCGGCGTTTTAAGCTCGTGCGAGGCGTTGGCGATTAGATCACGTTGTTTCTTGAAGGATTCCGCCACGGGGTGCAGTAGCCTTGCGGAGGATAGGAACGCAAGCAGAGCGATCAACGCCACGGACAGGCAAAACAGCAGCAATATCTGCAAAGCCGTGTTTATCAAAAGCGAGTGATATTCGCTTCTGTCTATGACAGCTATCAGCAGATGGTCGTCTATTTGCTTGCTGTCGCACAAAAAATAGTGGTCGCCGATGTTGAAATTGCCCTTAAGCACCTCGGCGCAGGTGTTGACAATTTCCTCCTGCTTGTCGCCGTAATAAGACAGGTCGGACGGGCAGGATATTTTGTTGCCGTCCTCATAAGAATATACAAAAAAACAACGCAACGCCTGAGATGCGCTGTCGTTGTAGGATTTGGGGTTGTCAAGCGCCTTTTGCAGAGCGGCTTTCACAGAGACGTTGTTGGATATATAGGTCATCCCGAAAAACACGCCCAGCATAACAAAAAGCAGCATAGCGCCAAGCAGGGTGGTTATCACGGTGAATTTAAGACGTTGTCTTTTTATCAGATCCATATATTGTCTAAAACGAGGGTTTATGTAGCAAAAATGGCATTATAAATGCGCATTTTCTATTTTTGTGCAAGGCGATAGCCTACGCCCCGCACTGCTTCTATGGTGAACGAAGCGCCTAAATGCTGCAGCTTTTTGCGCAGGAATGACATATAAACCTCGAGGTTGTTGGACTCGAACTCGCTGTTGAGCCCCCACGCTTTAAGTATAAGATCTTCCTTTGCGGCGACAAATTTGGGATATTCAAACAGATATCGCAAAAGCTCGAATTCCTTTGCGGTCAGCCCTATTTCGCCCTGCGGCGTGCTTAGCACGTAGGTCGTAAGATCGAGAGAGGCTTCGGCATATTCAAGCTTATTGTCGCTTACAAGCTTGCCACGCCTGCGCAGTACGGCACGCATACGGGCGGACAGCTCGGGGAATGAAAATGGTTTTGATACATAATCGTCTGCGCCTCTGTCAAGCCCGAGTATCTTGTCGTCCTCTGCGGCGAGCGCCGTCAGCATTATTATGGGGGTGTCCAGCTTTTTGCGGCGAAGCTCGCCGAGCACCTCAAAGCCGTTCATCTTTGGCATTATCACGTCAAGCAGTATGAGGTCGTACATTCCTGTGGACGCAAAATTGAGTCCGTCGGCGCCGTCATAGACGCAGTCCACGTCGTAGCCGTCCTTTGTAAGCATTTTTGCAAGCGCTCTTGCTAATTCTTTTTCGTCTTCAACGAGCAAAATTTTCATATGTGACCTCCTTGCCTTTTAAGATTATACTATTTTTAAACAATTAAAACAATATTAAATATACACACTGTATGCGACGGATAGCTGCGTTTAAAATGTGGCAGGGTATTGAAAAATGCCCGCAAGCGTGTTATAATTTTTCCGTACATATACTGCGAGGGCAAAATGTCAAAAGCAAGGCTCAGACCTAAACTTATCCTTATGCTTGCGGCGGCGATTTGTGTCGCCGTGTTCTGCTGTGCGCAATTCGGCGCAGCGGACGGCGTTTGCGCTGCGCAGCAAAAGCCTTCGTTTACTATAGCTACAGAGGACGGCAGCATTTGGCGGCTGCTTAAGGACAGCGAGGAAATAAGCCGTTTCGAGGGCGTTTTTTTCGATCCGACGTCAGAGGACGCCGCAAGCGTGGTGTTTAAGCGTGCGATAGACTCTGTTATGGGCGAGGCGGATACGGACGGATACAATTTACGGTTTGATTTGCCTGCCATAGGTTACTCGGCGCAGGGCAGTACGGTCTTTTCATATAGCGACAGCAAAAGCAGCTTTGTGTTAAAGGGTGTGTATACTCCCGTGATAAGCACGAGCGTACATGAAGCGTTGCAGTATAAAAAGGACGGCGGCGATTTTGTCACCTATACTTTAGCCGAGCAGCTTGACGGCGGACTTGCATTCGGACAGCTTGTAGACGTGGGTGAATATCAGGTCAGATTTGCAGTGTATGAGATTTTTACCTTTGACAGAGTGAACTACAGCGTGCCGAGATACAGCTTTTCCACCGCCTGTCAGATCACGCAGGCAACGCCGCAAGCTCCCGATATAGAGGAAATAGAGGTGGAATACGGCACCACGGCAGGCGATATGGCGTTAGCTTTGCCGAGCGACGGCTGCATATGGTCGCTGGCGGACGGACAGGCAGAAGACGTTATCACGGGCGCAGACGTACGTCCGCACGTCAGAGAAAGAGCATACACGGTTTTGTTTGACTATACGCCGACAAACCCAAACTATAGGACGCTGAAGGGCGTTGAAGTGGACGTAAAGGTTTGTCCTAAAACTATCAGGGTGAAGATAGCCGACGCATATTCGCTTGTCGGCGAGGATATGGTCGATATAGCGCACTATGAGATAGCAACGCCGCTTGTGCAGGGCGACAGCGAGGACGGTTTGGGCATATCCATCGCTTGCAACGGCTTTGACAAGTTGACGGCAGGCAGCTATATAATAACCGCAAGCTTCACGAATAACGACTATGTGCCGCAAAGCGTAAATTACAGCAATCCGTTTTTAAACGGCGGTCGCTATGCGGTGTATGCGACAAAAATCACTGTGACAGCCCCCGACGGCACTGTATTTTACGTTCTGCTTGCGGACGGCTTCAGAGACGTCACCGTCAGCGTAAATATGTATGCAGAGCAATCGGCGGACAATTTGCAATTTGTCGCCGCATATGAATTTGTGTTTGAAAGGTTTTCGCAGCGAGTGTATCCCGAGGAAGGCTTTGCCGTTGAATGGGATGATGATATGATAGTAGCAAGCCACTTCGCTTTTGTGTATAAAGACGGTTCTGTCGGCGCTCCGTCCGTGTTGAGGGACGCAGGAGTAGGCGTAGATAAAGATGTCATAGCGTTAGCGTTTTTTAGCAACGTCACGCCGTCGGGCGACAGTGCAAAGGAAACGGCGTGTATAGTGCTGGCAAGCCTTTGCGGCGTATTCGGGGCGGCGCTTGTTGTGCTTGCGACAGTGTATATAAAGCGTAGGAGATATTTCGTATGATACTTGCAATGGCAAACGTAAATATTTTATTGCCCTGCCTTGCAGTGCTGTGCGCATTGCTGCTTGTCGGCGTAATTGCGCTTTCGCTTATGATGGCAATAAGCAAGTTGAAAAACAAAAAGATGATGCAAAAGGACGTTTATATTGCCGAAAACGACAGTTTAATCAGCGATTTTGAGCAAATAGAGGCACATATAGCAAATGACGGCGAGGTAAATGACGATGAAAACGGACGCTAAGCTGCGCTTAAAGGAAATGATAATTCTCGTCGCCGTCGGCATTGCCGTAAACGTGGGGCTTGCCATACTGAAGATGTATGTCGGGCTTTCGTCAAACAGCATAACGATCATGCTCGATGCGACCAACAGCTTTTTGGATATCATCACAAGCATTGTCACTCTCGTTGCGATAATCGTGCTGTTTGCGCCTCGCAGCGAAAGTGCTCCGTTCGGCTATGGCAGAAGCGAATATCTTGCGGGCTTTGTCGTGGCAGTCGCATCCGCAGTGGTCGGCGGGCTGTTTTTGGTGCAGTCTATAAACCGAATGGCTATTCCCGAGCCCGTTTGGTTCGGCTGGCAAAACTGCGTGCTGATTTGTATTGCCGTCCCGTTTAAGCTTGCCATAGGCACAGTGTATTATGTGCGCAACAAAAAGCTTAGGTCAAAGGCTATCGCTGCGATCGCTCTCGACAGCTTTATGGACGCAGGCATTACGAGCGTGTCCACTGTGGCGTTTGCCGTTTCTTCGCAAATAGATTATGCGGCGGACGCTATATTCGGCATAGTTATCAGCGTGCTCGTGCTTGTGTTTGCAATAAAGATGATAGTGGAAAATATCAGAAGCGTGGTCAAGGGCGACGGCTGCGAGGACGAGCGCAAGGCTGTAAAGAGTGCGCTGAAGCAGGACGGACGGATAAAACGCACGCTGAAGATAACAATGCACGACTATGGCGTGGGCGCAAGAGCGTGCACGGCTCAGGCGGTGTTTAAGGACGGCGTTTCGCTTGATGAAGTCATAGAGGCGTCGGTAAAGATCGCCGAAGAGGTGAAAGAAAGCTGCGGCGTTGAACTTAGCATAGTGCCTGTGAAAGAGCAAGAAAAGTAAATCAAAAAATATAGTGACTATTTTTGATATATAAGTTATAATATATACAATAATCAAAAAAGGGGGACGCTATGAGCGACGAAATCAAGGACGTAAACGTCGGAAACGACGAAACGCCGACGACTGAGGAAACTACGGCGCAAACTGAAACAACTGACGCAGCAGAGGAAATAGCTTTGCAGGTCGAGGACGGGGCTGAAGAAGCCAAAGAGACGGAGGATATGCAAAAATCGTATGTCGATGACGGCGAATACTTCGACGACGATGAGGACGATATCCCCGTAAAGGGCAAGAAAAAGAAGAAAGCCAAAAAGCCTCTCACGCCCGAGCAAAAGAAAAAACGCACGATAAAGGCGCTTATCATCACGGGCGCAGTGGTGCTTGTGCTTGCCATATTCTTCAGCAGCGTGGCGATTGCAAACGCAGTCGGTGTAAAGGCGCTTATCAAGAGTGCGACAAGCTTTGCTAAGATAGAGTATACCGAGCATACGCAGCTCGAGCCCGTAAAGGATACGGACGGATATTGGACGTTTACCACAGACAGCGATTTTAAGGTGCTGCAGTTTACTGACGTACATATAGGCGGCGGCTCATTCTCGCAGCAGAAGGACGCATGGGCGATGAACGCCGTTGCAACGATGATAAAGGGCGAGCAACCCGACCTTGTTATAGTCACGGGCGATATCGCATATCCTGTGCCTTTCCAAGCAGGTACGTTCAACAACCTCAACGCAACGAAGATATTTGCAAATATGATGGAAAGCCTCGGCGTGTACTGGACGTTTGCATTCGGCAACCATGACACCGAAGCATACAGCAGCTACACCCGCAAGGATATCTGCGAATATTATGAGGGCGAAATCAACAGCGGCAACTTTAAATACTGCCTGTTCCAAAGAGGCTTTGCAAGCGATGACAACGGCTACGGCAACAGCATAATCAAGGTGAAAAACAGTGCGGGTATCGTCACACAGGCGCTCGTCACGTTTGACAGCCACAGCTATATCGAAGGCGACTATTTCGGAATGGCGTGGAAGTATGACAATATCCATAAAGCGCAGGTGGATTGGTACGCAGCCGAAATGCAAAAAATCGTTGAGGCAAACGTGGCAAAGGGCGGACAGAACACCCCCGTCAAAAACCTTGCATTCTTCCATATTCCGCTTGTCGAATACCGTGAGGCTTGGGCAGAGATAATGGATTTAAACGGCGACAAAAAGGACAACAACATTCAGTCCACCGCCAACGTGCAATATCACTACGGTGTGAGAGGTGAGTCCGACGGCAAAAAGAACGGCAAGAGAACATACGGCGTATTTTGCGGAATGCACGAGGACGATTTGTTTGAGGTCGGCTTTGACAACGGCTTGCAGGGCACCTTCTGCGGACACGACCACTACAACAACTTCTCGATATCCTACACGAAGGACGGCAAGACCATTCGTCTTACGTACGGAATGAGCGTTGACTATCTTGCATATCCCGGTATCTATAAGGAGCACGCACAGCGTGGCTGCACTGTGATAGAGGTCAAGACGGACGGCAGCTTCGATTGCGAATCCAAAAACTACTATACGGACTACAACGTTGAGCACGAAAAAGGCTGATAAAGTCGATTGAAACAATCAAAACCGCTATTTCAAAAGAGATAGCGGTTTTTTTATAGATTTAGTGGAAATAAACTATTATTTGACGGGCGCAATAAAAACGTCAGTATAAAAGCAATCTGATTATTTTTGAAAATCGCAGTTCATCTGCCGTATTCGTCGCAGTAGGCGGCGGTCACTTTGCCGACTCGGCTTACAAGCGTTTTAGAGCAAAGTCCGTCAAGCGCCTGTTTATACAGCGGATAATATCGCTTGTTCCCGTGCTTTAAAGCTGCTGTTACAAGCAAAATACAGGCACCTGCAAAAATAAGCCCGCTGAGCACGCCTAAAATGTCAATGCCGATGTCTTCAAGGGTGAACACACGTCCCGTCGTAAAGACGGGCAGTTGCAACACCTCGGAAATGACGGCTATCACAACTCCGACGGCAAGCGCATAAACCCCAAACAGATAGCGGTGCTTCGAGATGAGATAGAAGGATACGCCCAAGCCTACGCCCAAAACGGCAAACAGAAGATAGTGCCCGACAAGCTTGCGCATAAACAGCTTGTAGCTTGCCTTTGCACTTGTATTTATGCCGAATGCGGACAGAATAGACGTATAGTCGGCGCTGCTTTCAGTCTTTCCCGAAACGGATAAAAGCGTGTTGCTTACTGCGTCGGACTGCTTGCTGCTTTCGCCTCCGGGCAGCCAACTTTCAACCATAATAAATATCGCAAGCGCCACAGTGCAGACGATAGCCGCCCAAGCAAGCGCCTTGAGTGTGTTGAAATAAAAATATTTGCGTTGTGCGTCCGTAATACTTTTTTTCATACTTTTAGAATATTAGTATTATTGACGGTTTGTCAATATAAATTGCATCGGCGTGAGGATAATATGAAAATAATACTGTGCGGCGCAAGCGGACGTATGGGCAGAGAGATCGCCCGTGAGATAATAAACAGCAAGGATATGCAGCTTGTTGCAGGCGTGGATAAAACCCCTCACAGCCTCGACTGCGCCTATTATGCGAACATCGCAGATGTCAAAGAGCAGGCGGACGTAATAATAGATTTTTCGCACCATAGCGGCACATATCAGCTTGTAGATTTTGCGACGAACAGACGCATTCCGCTTGTCATCGCCACGACAGGGCAGAATAAAGAGGAGATTGAATACATAAAAAAAGCCGCACAAAGCCTGCCGATTTTTATGTCGGGCAATATGTCGCTCGGCGTCACGCTGTTTATATCGGTCGTAGCGAAAATCGCAGGTATATTCCCTTATGCCGACGTCGAGATAATCGAAACGCACCACAACAAAAAGGCGGACGCTCCGAGCGGAACGGCGCTTATGCTCGCTTCCGCCGTGCTCGAGGCAAGAAATCGTGAGGGACGTATCGTGACAGACAGTCGCAGCGGCGTGCGCCAAAAGGGGGATATAGGCATAAGCTCGGTGCGTATAGGCGGCGAAATAGGCACGCACGAGGTGCGTATAGATACGGGCTTTCAAAGCTTCACGTTCAAGCACGAGGCGCATAGTCGTGCGCTGTTTGCAATAGGCGCAATGCACGCCATCAGATTTATCGCCACGCAGCCCGACGGTCTGTACAGCGTAAAAGATTTTTTATGACTTTAAACATCTGCGCAGCAATTTGGACAGCTTACAAACCGTGATACGGTCGGGAATAAAATTTTTCTTTTCGTCATTGCAGACAAATTCAAACTTTAAATAATCGTTGTAATCTTGCACGAGATAACGGTTGTCGCCGTTGCGTGCAAGCATATATTCATAAATGCTTATGAGGCTTTCGACGTGTTTTTCAAGCGAATACTTTTTTGCGTGCTCGGCATACTCGTACGTCCGCCTGTTGCGTTCGCATTTGCGGTCTATCCAATAGTCTATCTTTCGGGATAGGTCTTTTGCGTTTCCGTGCTTAAAAAGGTCGCCGCTATGCAAAGCAAAATGCTTTGTAGCACACATATGCGCATTGCTTATTATCGGCACGGCGCCGCATGCCATTGCTTCCAAACAAGCAATACCTTCGGTTTCCACGTCGCTTGCCTGTATGTAGAGATAGCTGTTGTTGTGCAGTTTTATCAATTCCGATCTGTCGAGATATACGACATTCATATCTACGCCAAGCCGTTTTGCAAGGCGGATATAGCTGTTTTCTTTTGAGCCTTTGCCCGCAAGATATAAAACTATCCTGTCCTTATATTTGCTTTTGGCAATGGCTTTGATGATAACATCCTGCCGTTTTTCTTTTGTCAACCGTCCGACGGAGTTTATTATAATTTTATCGTTTTCGTATATATCCGATGTCTTTTTAAAAACGGGATCGTAGCCGTTGCTTATTATGTGCAGGCTCTGCTTGTAGCCGTGCATAAGCAGTATGTGTGCAATCATCCTTGACGGACAATAGATATCCCTTATCAGGCTGCGCTTGTAATGCACACGTTTTAAAACGTCGTAGGTAAGAGAGGTCGCTCCCGGCAGAAATTTAAGATGAGCATTGTAGGTTATGTTTTGTGCGGACAAATGATAGCAGCCCAAAACAGGTATAGACATAGCACTTGCAATATGAGCGCACCTTGTCCCGAGAAAAAACGGCATAAATATATGCACCACGTCCACGCCCTTCAAAGCCCTGCATATGCGCCCGTCATACGGCTCGGCAAGCAGAGCGTGCTGCGCCTCGATAGTTTTTTGATAAATAGGGATCTTGCAAACGTCAAATTCTACGATAGTTTCATCACCCACCTTTTGCGCATTGTCGGCTTTGGCGCACAGTACGGTCACTTTTATATCTCTTTTTAGAAGCTCTCTTACGCAGTTCCTTGCCGAAACCGAGGTTCCGTTTCCCCTGTCAAAATAACAGTCGATCACTATAGCAATATGCATATTTTATCCTCCGTATAAAACAGTGTTCATTTGTCAAAAGTCAAATATTAGTATACTTTGGTATTTTTATAATGTCAATAAATTTTTTACAATAGTATTGTAATGATTGTTTGAAGGTGTAATATGTTAAGTGAAAATATAAAGAAATTGCGAATGGCAAACGGATTAAGTCAAGTCGAGCTTGCAAAAAAATTGGGAGTGACAAAACAGTGTGTGTCTAATTGGGAAAACGACAACGTAATGCCCTCTATCGATATGCTTGTAAAAATCGCAAATCTTTTTAAGGTGTCAACGGATCATATTTTGGGAATTGATGAAAAGAAGTATCTTGAAATAACGGGTTTAAGCGACGATCAGCTTGCGCATATTCAGGCAATAATCAACGATATAGCAAAACTATAAGGCGGCAAAACAGTGCTGTCAAATGTCGCAAGATATAAATTTTGACCGCTATAACAAAATTATCAAAAACATTTGACAAAAGCCGTCAAGGGTGATATTATCTTAAAGCATTCACGTGGGGGTGTAGCTCAGTTGGTAGAGCGCCTGATTTGCATTCAGGAGGTCCTCGGTTCGAATCCGTGCATCTCCACCACAGGGGAAATGCACGTATTCAGCGGTCGATGACCGCAGCGCAGAGCGCAACCGAGGACAAGTCCTCGCTGACGCTTCGCAGTGCAAGTAAACTTGCAGCTCGCTATTGAACGAATCCGTGCATCTCCACCACAGGTGAAATGCACGTATTCAGCGGTCGGTGACCGCAGCGCAGAGCGCAACCGAGGACACGTCCTCGCTGACGCTTCGCAAAGCAAGTAAACTTGCAGCTCGCTATTAAACGAATCCGTGCATCTCCACCACACTATAGGATTGTAGCTCAGCAGGTTAGAGCACCACCCTGATAAGGTGGGGGTCGGTGGTTCGAGTCCACTCAATCCTACCAAGAATGAGTGGACGGTCCACTCATTTTTTTGTGATAAAATTATTATATACTGTATTTATAATGATGATTTGGAGTATATATGCGCAGTTTTGATGAATACAAGGTGCTCGGTGAGCCCGATAAAGCTCAAAAGAGTGAGATATGGCAAACGGCTATCGGTCTGCAACAAGTGGACGGACTTGTGCCGTCGCAATATCTCATAGATACTGCACGTGAAAATATCGAGGGACACATAACGATCGATGAGGTCAAGGCACGCTTAAACAGCTATTATCAGGCGAAGCCGTCTGCGGTTGATGACAAAACAGAGGAAGCGGATAAGGTTTCGGCGCATATCACGGAAATACTTTCCGAAAATACCTTTACGTTTAGCCCTGCGGAGCTTATCACTATTCATAAAAGATTGTTTGCAGGGATATACGAGTTTGCGGGGAAAATAAGAGATTACAACATTTCAAAAGAAGAGTGGGTGCTAAACGGCGCTACGGTTTTATATGCGAGCGCAGGCAGTATCAAGGCAACGCTCGATTACGATTTTGCGCAGGAAAAAGATTTTTCGTATAAGGGGCTTACTAAACGGCAAAAGGTTGAACATATAGCTGATTTTATTTCCCGCATTTGGCAGATACATCCGTTTGGCGAAGGGAATACGAGAGCAACGGCGGTGTTTACAATAAAATATTTGCGTTCGTTTGGCTTTAACGTGACCAATGATATGTTTGCCGAACATTCTTGGTATTTCCGAAACGCTTTGGTGCGAGCAAACTACAACGATTATAATAAGGATATCTTTTCAACGGACGAATATTTGCTGCGTTTTTTTGGCAATTTGTTGCTTGATGAAAATAATCAACTGCACAACCGTGATATGCTTATCATATCCGACACCGCAAGTGACACTGTAAAATTGCAAAATGACACTGTAAATGACACTGTATTAAACTTGATAAAAGCAAATCCAAACATTACGGCGACAGAAATAGCAACCAAACTGAATATAAGTCTTTCAACAGCAAAGCGCCGATTAAAGGTTCTCAAAGAGAATGGCAGTATCGAGCGTATCGGCTCGGATAAAGCAGGGCACTGGCAAGTCAACAAAGCTTAAAATGAATTTGCATATTTAAAGGCGCAAAAGCGTCTTTTTATTTTGTGTTTTTTGAGAACACAGTGCAGTTTGCATATTTTTGTCGCTATGTCACAGGCTATAACGAGAGGTGACTATGAAACGCAAACTTTTTGGAATTATATTTATTGCAGTGTTGGCTGTCACGATGAGCGCATTTGCGGTTTTTGATTTGGACAATGCCGAGAGGCGTTTGTGCGAGGCGGGCGTATACGATATGCTCAGCGACGAGCTTATCGAAATGTATGAGCGTGAAATCGCAGGCGAGCAGATAGTGTCCAACAAGACGGCGACGCAGCTTGAGCGCACGGCGGGCAGGCTTGGCATAGAAGTCAAAAAGCTTAAGGCGATAATGCTTTTGCAGGATCTTGCGTCAAAGGTGTCAAACGACATAAGCCTTAGCGAGCTTGCCGCAATGAGCGACATCAAGCTTCTCGGCTTTTTTAAGCAGAACGGCGAGGCATATCTTGATACTCTGTCGGAGGAGCGCAGGCAGGAGCTGAAGCAGATGTTGTCAGATACTTTGAAGATGCCGATAAAGTTTTAACGTAAAGAAAAAGTTGAATTTTGCAGCCCGTTGCCGAAAAAATAAATTTCGTGCAACGGGTTTGCGTATTCGCTTGAAATATGGCATTTATAATGCTATACTGTTGTTATCGCAGGAGGTTATATGGAAGTTTCTGAGTTGCAAGCATTGACTGTTAAAGCAAGGCAACTGCGTGACGACGCCATTGAGACGATTGGCACATTCGGTGTAGGTCATATAGGCGGCACGCTGTCGGTGATAGACGCTTTAACGGTCATTTATTATTCTAAGGCAAAAAATTTAGATCCGAAAAATCCCCACAGACCTGACAGAGACAGAGTGATAATGTCAAAGGGGCATGCAGGTCCTGCGATGTACACCGTGCTTGCGGATCTTGGATATTTCCCCAAAGAGTGGCTTGGCACGCTCAACAAAAACGGTACGAACCTTCCCTCGCACTGCGACAGGCTCAAAACCCCCGGCATAGATATGACGGCGGGCTCGCTTGGGCAGGGACTGTCGGTTGCGGTAGGTATGGCGCTTGCGGCAAAGCTTGACGGCAATCCCGCAACGGTATATTGCATAATCGGCGACGGCGAGTCGCAGGAAGGTCAGATTTGGGAAGCAAGCATGTATGCAGGCTCCAAAAAGCTTGACAACCTCATCGTTATGCTCGATTACAACAAAATGCAGCTTGACGGCAAGGTGTCCGACATCAACGACCTTGCGCCCGTTGTGGACAAATGGCAGGCGTTCGGCTTCTTTGTGCAGGACATAGACGGACACGACATCGAGGCTATATCGGACGCTATCGACAGAGCAAAGACGTCGGGCAAGGCAAATATGATAATTCTCAACACCGTCAAGGGCAAGGGCGCATCCTTTGCGGAAAGTGCGGCAAACTGCCACAGTATGACTATCACTGAGGAAATGTGGAGAAAGGAAACGGGGAGGTACGACGCATGATGACCGATGAGAAGGAAATCAGACAAACTCTTGCACAGGCTTTGGTCGAGCGTGCCAAAGAGGACAGCCGCATAGTCGTGCTTGACGCCGACCTTATGAGCTGCCACGCAACAAAGTGCTTTAAAGAGGCTTTTCCAAACAGATTTTTCAATGTCGGCATAGCCGAGCAAAATATGATAGGCATTGCGGCAGGCATGGCAGAAATGGGCAAAATTCCGTTTGCATACAGCTTTGCTCCGTTTGCGACACGCAGATGTTACGACCAAATATTTATATCTGTGGCATATGCAAAGCTCAACGTCAAAATAATCGGCTCCGAGCCGGGCGTTGCGGCGGAGGTCAACGGCGGCACCCATATGCCCTTTGAGGATATGGCTATAATGCGTGCTGTCCCTCAAATGGTTTGCTTTGAACCTACAGACGCAACGATGATGCAAAAGGCGTTGCCCGCTATCATCGACCACCCGTCCGCAGTGTATGTGCGTATGTTCCGCAAAAAAGCCGCAAAAATTTATGATGATACGCTGAAGTTCGAGCTTGGCAAAGCCATCACCTTAAAGGACGACGGCAAAGACGTCACTCTCATTGCAAGCGGCATTATGGTGGAACGTGCACTTGAAGCGGCGCAAATTCTGGCAGAGCAGGGCGTGGGCGCAAGAGTTGTAAATATGCATACTTGGAAGCCTATCGACGTGGACGCAATAAAAGAGAGCGCAATAAAGACAGGCGCAATAGTCACCTGCGAAAATCACAACGTGTACGGAGGACTTGGCAGCGCAGTGTCAGAAGTGGTCGTGCGTGAGTGCCCCGTGCCTATGCAAATGGTGGGCATACAGGACGAATTCGGTCAAGTCGGCAAAAACGCATATCTCAGCGAAGTGTACCACATCACAACAAA
Source organism: uncultured Christensenella sp. (assembly GCA_910584155.1). Classification (GTDB taxonomy): domain Bacteria; phylum Bacillota; class Clostridia; order Christensenellales; family CAG-917; genus CAG-475. The sequence continues at coordinate 147,039 of CAJTYG010000001.1, forward strand.
TGATATCGTTGCAAGCGCACTCAAAGCTATCTCATTGAAAAAGTAAAAATAACAAAATAAGATGTTTATGTATATAAAAACCGCACTTCAAGTGCGGTTTTTGTGATTTAAAGCTTAGAATATTATTGATTACAGTTATTGCAACCCTCAAATAAATCGTTGGGCGTAATATCCAAAATTTGGCAAACGGAAACAATTTTGGCATAATCTAATTCAATTTCTCCTCTCTCATATTTTGAGTAAAGTGACTTGGTGACGCTCATTTTTGATGCCATATCATTTAATGTGATATTCATTTGTTTTCGATATGTTCTGAGATTGCTTCCAAATGTTTGTTTAATAGACATATTCACCTCTTAGTATAATATAACAGAATATGGCACAGTCAACAATTATAGATTGTAATAAGTTTAAGCTTTTTATAAAATTATGCGCTAAGCTAAAATGTATTTATTTAATTTTCAGTTATTAAAAGATAGTCCACTGAAACATCAAAATAGTGTGCAATAGCAACCAATGTATTAAGACTTGGCTCTTGTTTAAAGGTTTCCCACTGACATATGGTTGTTTTGCTTACATTTAAAATTTGCGCAAGCTGTTCTTGTGTTAAAGAACGTTCGTTGCGCAATTCCTTTAATTTTTTTCCAAAAACCATATTCATAGTTTAAATTATATAATATGTTTTAAATATTTAGTTGACAATTCCGAAAATCGGAACTAAGATATATTTAATTTCAAAACGAGGGGATTTATGTTATACATTAACTGTGAATTTGCGATATAAATATAAGCTTTATTAAAAATTTTTATGTGACATTTTCTGTCACACTATAAGTTTTTTAAAAGTACATTTGATAAAATTCTAAAAAACGAGGTGAAATTATGTCATACATTAAAGATTGTGATAATTGTAAACATCTTATCAGGCACTACATTCTTACATTCAATCGCTATATGCCACTTAGCTACGGACATTGCGGCAATAGAGAACTTGCTCAGCAAAGAAGAAAAGATAAACACCGTTTGCAGGGAAACTGTCCGTATTGGGAACAGCGACAGGACGAAATTGCCGAAAAAGCGGAAAGCATAAAAGACGAAATCGCTTTTATGCGCAGAAATTTGGACCAAATTCTTAATATTCTTCAAAACTATGAAGATTACGGCGTGTAGGCTTTCAAAAATAGAGACCGTTCAAGAAACCGTCTAAGAACCGTCCAAGTAAGTGTACAAGAACCGTTCAAGAAGTTGCAATTTTGTTTTTTGTGTGCTATGATATTTAAGAGGTGATTTATGGAACAGTATCAACCGCCTTTTAATATAACTGTACGCATATTAAATTTGGTTGCAAGCATAAGCGAGGTAATAGGAAAATTTCAATTTGCCGAGAGGCTTATGCCCAACTTTCATTTGCGCAAGGAAAACAGAATACGCACGATTCACTCGTCTTTGGCAATAGAAAACAATACGCTGAGCGTGGAACAGGTCACTGCTATTGTCAACGGCAAGCGTGTTTTAGGTATGCCTTCCGAAATACAAGAAGTAAAAAACGCATATGAAGCATACGAAAATATCCTTTCATTTGATCCGTACAGTATCGATGATCTTTTAAAAGCACACGGCTTGATGATGAACTCGCTTGTTGCAGAAGCGGGTAAATTTCGAAGCGGCGGAGTAGGCGTTTTTGCGGGAGATCAGCTCATTCATATGGCGCCGCCCGCTCGCTTTGTGCGCAGTCATATCGAAAATCTTTTGAATTGGGTGAAAGAAAGCGATTTGCATATGTTGATAAAATCGTGTATTTTTCATTATGAATTTGAGTTTATACACCCTTTTCAAGACGGAAACGGCAGAATGGGGCGTATGTGGCAGACGTTACTATTGTCTGCTTACCACCCCGTGTTTGTTTTTTTGCCTATAGAAACTCTGATAAAAGAGCGTCAAAGCGAATATTATGATTGCCTTGCCGCAGCCGATGAGAGTGCAGATTCAAGCCCCGTCGTAGAATTTTTGTTGCAGGTCATCTTGGATACCTTGATGAACGTAAAAGAAGAAAAGCTGCCTGAAAAGGTTGAGCAACTGATGTGCATTATAGACTATGAGCCTCAAAGCGCAGTGGAGCTTATGCAAAGATTGGGCATAACTCGCAGGCAGACCTTCCGTGAAAGTTATTTAAAGCCTGCGCTTGACAGAGGTTTGATAGAAATGACAGATCCCGCCCACCCAAACAACCGTAATCAAAAGTATTATAAAAAGTAAAATTATAAATAAAAAGCCCTCTCAATGAGAGGGCATATTTTTTTATCTTTAAAATATTTTTAGGCGAATAATTCCAACAGCCACCTTACAAACAGCAGTACAGTTGACCAATAGAATACTGCAATTATCATAAGCACAATTTCCACAGCCAACAGAATTGAGCTTATCACTATGCCTGCGGTTGCAAGTCCTTTGTATTTGCCGCCGTCAGTATCGGCTTGTCTTGCACCTAAAATGGAACAAATCAGCCCTGCGACAGGTATCAAAAACGAGAGAATAAAGCCGATGATGGCAAGTGCGTTTGACTTTGGCTTAGCGCAGGCTTTGTCTGTTGCATTTTGCTGCACGGGACAACCGCAGTGTACACAGACTACTGCGTCGTCGTGAATTTGGTTTCCGCAATTTTTACAGTACATATTAGCTCTCTTAGTGTTTTAAATCAGCGGGAAAACGCAATAAGCCGGCGGTGTTGCAATAGACCATACAAATGCCCACGTAATGACAACGCCTATAACTGCTATTACAGAAACCGCAATATAGACAGAGCTTATCACAGTGCCTGCAATGGCAAAGCTTTTGCCGTTGCCGCCAAACTCGCTGTCCGCACGCTTATAGCCTAAGATAGAACATATCAACCCTGCAATGGGCACAAAAAACGAGAGGATAAAACCGACAAGTGCAAGTACGTTTGTTTTTACTGTCGGCTTCGACTGATTATTTTGTGCGTCTACGGGGCAACCGCAGTGTATACAGACAACCGCTTCGTCGTGAATTTCGTTTCCGCAATTTTTACAATACATAGCCGTCTCCTTTTTTTTTGATTATATGCCTTATCGGGCTGCTTGTCAATGCACCGAAAACAACAGATCGCCGTAGTTGGGGAAGGGCCAATTTTCCTTTGCCACGTTAAGCTCGAGCTCGTCGCAGGTTTTGCGCAGGTCGTCCATTGCGGGAATTACCTCGTCACGGAAGCAATTTCCACATTCCAACGTAGTGGAGAAGCCGTGTGCGTTGTTAAGCGCTTTTTTGAGCGCCGCTACCTTGACGTTTGCCTCGTTTACTAGCCCTGCGACGGTGTTTGCGGCGTCTGTTTCCGCCTTTGCGTCCACGCCGACTTTAATGGAATTTTTGGCTGTCTTTACAAGCTCGCCCTTATATTTTATTGCGGAAGGCAAAATTTCCATCGTAGTCATATCAAGCATTGTCATTGCCTCGATGTTGACTAATCTGCAATACGCTTCCATATACACCTCTTGGCGGGAGCGCAGCTCTCTTTCGGTGAATACGTGTTGGCTTTCAAACAGCTTTATGTTTTTGGGCGAGGTGAGATAGGGCAGTGCGTCCATAGTGGACTTCAAATTGAGCAGCCCTCTCTTTTTGGCTTCCTCTACCCATTCGTCCGAGTAGTTGTTGCCGTTGAAGATTATTCTTCCGTGCTCGTTCATAACACGCTTAATTATCTTGCTTATGCCTGCCTGCAGGTCGTCGGCTTTTTCAAGCTCGTCGGCAAATTCCTCAAACTGCTCGGCTATCATAGTATTGAGCACGACGTTCACGCCCGTGATAGACTGTGCCGAGCCCGGCATACGGAACTCGAATTTATTGCCCGTAAACGCAAACGGCGACGTGCGGTTGCGGTCGGAGCGGTCCATTGCGAACTGCGGCAGCACGTGTACGCCGAGCTTGACCTCGCAATTTGCTCTGCGGGAGAAGCTGCGTCCGTCTGCGATCGCCTGCATTATACCCGTAAGCTCGTCGCCGAGAAACATACTCACTATCGCAGGCGGCGCCTCGTGTGCGCCGAGCCTGTGGTCGTTGCCCGCCGATGCTACGGATATGCGCAAAAGGTCCTGATGTTTGTCCACCGCAGCGATAACTGCTGCGAGGATAAGCAAAAACTGAGCGTTGTCCTCGGGGCTGCTGCCCGGATCGAATAGGTTGTGCCCGAAGTTGGTGCAAAGCGACCAATTATTATGTTTACCGCTTCCGTTTACACCGTTAAACGGCTTTTCGTGCAAAAGACAGGTCATTCCGTGCTTTGAAGCGACCTTTTTCATCAGCTCCATAGTGAGCTGATTTTGGTCGGAAGCGACGTTTACCGACGTGAATATAGGCGCAAACTCGTGCTGTGCTGGCGCAACCTCGTTGTGCTTGGTCTTTGCCAAAATGCCCACCTTCCACAGCTCCTCGTCAAGCTCTTTCATATATTTTACAACTCTCGGCTTAATTGCGCCGAAATAATGGTCGTCAAGCTCCTGTCCCTTTGGCGGACGTGCGCCGAAAAGCGTTCTGCCCGTGTAAAACAAATCCTTGCGCTTTTCAAACGTAGCGGTGTCTACCAAAAAATATTCCTGCTCGGAGCCTACGGTGACGTTCAAACGCTCGGTCTTGCGCCCGAACAGGCGCAGCAGCCTCACACCCTGCTTGTTGACCGCTTCCATAGAGCGTAGCAGAGGCGTCTTTTTGTCGAGAGCGTCGCCGTTGTAGGAACAAAACGCCGTCGGGATACACAGTATGCCGTCCTTGATGAATGCGTTTGAGGTCGGGTCCCACGCAGTGTAGCCTCTTGCTTCAAACGTGGATCTCAAGCCGCCGCTTGGGAACGAGCTTGCGTCAGGCTCGCCCTTTATCAGCTCTTTTCCGCTCAATTCCATTATGACGTCGCCCGACTTTGTGGGGGATATAAAGCTGTCGTGCTTTTCCGCCGTGATGCCCGTCATAGGTTGGAACCAATGTGTAAAGTGCGTGACGCCCTTTTCCACAGCCCATTCCTTCATCTCGTTTGCAATGACGTTTGCCACCTCAAGCGAAAGAGGCAAATCAAGCGCACAGCATTTTTTAAATTCCTTGTAAGTTTCTTCGGGCAGGCGTTTTGACATCACTCTGTCATCAAACACCATGCTGCCGTAAAGCTCGGACATTATCATAATAGATACGCTCCTTTTTTTATAGGCACATTATATGCCTTAAACGTCAAAATTCAAAACGATTTTTTGCATTTGCAAAATATTTATGCATTGTTTTTTAAGCTAAGCTTAAGGTTGTCTTAAAATTTGTATAGAATGCTTGCGCTTTGGTTTTTGCGTTTTATAATGACAGCAGAAAGGAGGAGAGCTATGAAGAAAACGATTGCAGCTATTTTACTGTCCGCTTTGCTTATTTTAGTATGCGCATTTGCGCTTTCAGCTTGCAATCCTACGGCAAACGTTACGGGCAACTGGATAGGTTATCTTGAGGGCAACGGCAACGTGCAGGTCTATTTTTCGGCAAGAAATAACGGTTCTGTTGCCATCACCGAGCGCAGAGCGGAATACTTTTGTCCTGATATAGACGAGGTCACAAGAAACGGCAAGCTGAAAAGAATGATATTCCGTGATTTTGTTCTGTTAGGCGCTTATGACAAGCAAGTCCGTTTAGAATTGTCTAAAGGAAATATAACTTTAGATTATAAGACCGACGAGGGCAAATTTGTTTTTAAGAGGACGGAGCTGTCTTTATCGGAATGGCGGCAGCAGGCATTTACGTTTGCGTATGACGACAGTACACTGCCCGGCGAGGTTTTTGCCGTCTACAAGCCGCTTTATTACAGCGATAATAATTATGGTTTAAGCAGGGCGATTTCACGAAGAAAGAATTTTGAAGATATCGTCGGCAAAATATGCTTTGGGTTTGGACAACTCAGGGTTAATTTGAGCGATTTTAGTGTCAGTAATATTGACAGTTTGTATTTTTTAGAGGTGCAAACAAGTGAGTACGCAGACAGCGCTTTTGATATCACGCTGACAAGAATACCCTATGAAGCGTTTGATAAAGAGACTTATGTTGTTAAAACGACAGAAGTAGAAACCGTGCGGTCCCCTGTTTATTACGATAGTACACAGAAAAAGTTTTTTACGGGGGATAATTTAGTATTCGGCAAGGATGACACCGTCGTCTCTTTGTGCGGGGAAATCATATTGGATGGTAGATCGGATTTTGAAATACGCAATGAGGATATGGCAGACGATGAGTTTATTGCTTTTATAGGCTCGGAGATTGACAAGCAGGATGTGCAGAATCTCGCCGACGGCAAAGTAAGTTTTCTTGATTTTTTTGATGGACTGTGGTTCGGCAACAAAACCTGAATATTAACGCATTTTCAATATTATCATTTGTCGGGTGAGGGCTCAGCGTATTATGTATGGCGTTATACGCTTATTGCGTTGCTCGTCTGGGCTAAGATACGCTGCGCACAGCCTCGCAATATTGTTGCAGATAACTTTTGACAAAATAATATATAAATGTTATAGTATATTTACAATAAAGTGTTCAATTTTTTTTTAAGCAGCGGCTGAAAAAATTTGGACATTTTTTTTCGGAGGGTACAATGGACAGTTACGTGTCACCGCTTTGTGAAAGATATGCAGGCAAGAGGATGAAATTTATCTTCTCGCCTGATTTTAAGTTTAGCACTTGGCGCAGACTTTGGATTGCGCTTGCCGAGGCCGAAAAAGAGCTGGGTATCCCTATCACGGACGCTCAGATAGAGCAGATGAAGGCGCATATCACCGACATCGACTATGACTTTGCAAGGCAAAAGGAAAAAGAGGTCCGTCACGACGTTATGGCGCACGTGCTCACCTACGGCAAGACCTGTCCCGACGCAAAGCCTATCATACACCTTGGCGCAACAAGCTGCTATGTAGGCGACAACACTGACGTCATACAGATGAAAGAGGGCTTGCTCGAGATACGCAAAGCGCTTGTGACCTGCATAAAAAACGTGCGTGACTTCGCATATACAAACAAGGGGCTCGTCACCTTGGGCTTTACGCATTTCCAAGCCGCACAGCCCACGACGGTAGGCAAGCGTGCCACGCTATGGCTTCAGGACCTTGTTATGGATCTCGAAACGCTCGATTTTGAGCTTTCCCGCCTCAAGCTGCTCGGCTGCAAGGGCACCACGGGCACGGCGGCAAGCTTTGTGGAGCTTTTCGGCGGAGATCTTGATAAGGTCAAAGCGCTTGACGTAGCTATTGCAAAAAAGATGGGCTTTGAAAGCAGCATTGCCGTCAGCGGACAGACGTATACGAGAAAGGCGGACTTCAATGTGATAAGCGTGCTTTGCGGTATTGCTCAAAGTGCGGCAAAGTTTTCAAACGATATAAGGCTGCTTTCGCACCTTAAGGAAGTGGAAGAACCCTTTGAAAGCGGACAGATAGGCTCGTCGGCTATGGCGTACAAGCGCAATCCTATGCGCAGCGAGCGCATTGCGTCGCTTGCAAGATACGTCATGTGCGACACTCTCAATCCCGCTATCACGGCGGCGACGCAGTGGTTTGAACGCACGCTTGACGACAGCGCAAATCGCCGCATAGCTATCCCCGAAGCGTTTTTGGCAGTTGATGCGATACTTGCGCTTTACAACAACATCATAAGCGGACTGACGGTCTATCCTAAGATAATCGAGCGCCACCTCAAGGCGGAGCTTCCGTTTATGGCGACAGAAAATATCCTTATGTACTGCGTCGCCGAAAAGGGCGGCGACAGACAGGTGCTGCATGAGGCTATCCGTCAACACTCTGTGGCGGCGGCAAAGGTGGTCAAGCTCGAGGGCGGCGACAACGATTTGTTGTCACGCATACTTGCCGACAAGCAATTCGGACTCAGCGAGCAGGAATTGAACTCGCTTTTGGATGTCAAGGCTTTCTCGGGTATGGCGGAGCAGCAGGTTGAGGAATATATCCTGTCAACGGTTGATCCTCTGCTTGAAAAAAACAAGAGCTTCATCGGTGAAATTGGCGAAGTGAATGTATAAAACACATCAAAAATAAATTTTTAGAGGTCATATATGCTTACATCAATAGTCGGTATCAACTGGGGTGACGAGGGCAAGGGACGTATGGTCGATCTGCTCAGCGAGTCACAGGACGTAGTGGTGCGTTATCAGGGCGGCAACAACGCCGGACACACCGTCATCAACGACAAGGGCAAATTTGTGCTCAATCTGCTGCCCTCGGGCATTTTGAGAGAAAATGTCGTCAACGTTATGGGCAACGGAATGGTCGTTGATATTGAGCACCTTTGCAAAGAGATCGCAAGGCTGAGAGAGGGCGGCATAAAAATCACTCCCGACAACCTCAAAATCAGCGACAAGGCGATAGTTTGCTGTCCCTACAACGTGGCGCAGGACTGCCTTGAGGAAGATAGGCTCGGCGACAAAAAATTCGGTTCTACACGCAGAGGCATTGCGCCCGTCTATGCCGACAAATATATGAAAAAAGCTATCAGAATGGGCGACATTCTCCACCCCTCATATCTCAAGGAAAGGCTGGAGACTATTGTGGAATGGAAAAACCTTTCTATAGAGGGAATGTACGGCGGCGAGGCATATACGGTCGAGGGCTTGCTCAAATGGTTTGAAGCCTACGGCACGCCTCTTAAGGACTATATCTGCGACACGGGCTACTACCTCAACGGGGCGCTCAAGGCGGGCAAAAACGTGATGCTCGAGGCGCAGCTCGGCGCACTCAGAGACATTGATTTCGGTATCTATCCGTTTACGACGTCTTCGTCAACTATCACGGCATACGGTCCCGTCGGCGCAGGCATACCCAATCGCAAGGTGGAAAATTCCATCGGCGTTATGAAGGCGTATTCCACCTGCGTGGGCGAGGGACCCTTCACTGCAGAGATGTTCGGCGAGGAAGCGGAAAATCTGAGAAAGGCAGGCGGCGAGTACGGCGCCGCAACGGGACGTCCCCGCAGAGTGGGCGGCTTTGACGTGGTTGCGTCACGCTACGGCTGTATGGTGCAGGCGACGGACGAAATAGCGCTCACAAAGCTTGATATCCTTGATACTATAGAAAAGATACCCGTGTGCGTCGCATACGACGTAAACGGCAAGCGTGTGGACGAGTTCCCAAGCGGAGAGGCGCTCAACATTGCAAAGCCCGTCATCGAGTATATGGACGGCTGGTGCTGTCCGACTACAGGCTGCCGCAAATATGAGGAGCTGCCCGAAAACGCACGCAAGTATATCGAGTATATCGAAAAGGCGGTAGATTGCCATATCAAATATATCTCGGTCGGCGCAGAGCGAGAAGCTATCATCATAAAATAACCAAAAACGACGTTTAAGTGTCAAAATATACATATAAAGGTGACATATGGACAAAAACGCAAATCAAACTGTTGTTGTGTTGGACTTCGGCGGTCAGTATAAGGAGCTTATCGCAAGACGTGTCAGAGAGTGCAAGGTGCACTCGCAGATACTGTCGGGCGCAACGCCTATAGACAAGCTCAAAGATATAGCCCCGATAGGCATTATTCTTACGGGCGGACCGCACAGCGTGTATGAGGAAAGCTCGCCGCATACGGTCAAGGAGCTGTTTGAGCTCGGAATTCCCATTTTGGGCATTTGCTACGGTATGCAGCTTATGGCGTACACTCTCGGTGGCAAAGTGAGTGCGTGCAAGGTGAGCGAGTACGGCACAATAAATACGACTTATGACGATGCGGCTTGCGCACTGTTTAAGGGCTTGAATACAAGTGCGCTCACGCTTATGAGCCATACTGATTTTGTCGATAAAATGCCAAACGGCTTCAAGGGCGCAGCCCATACGCAGGACTGTCCCGTTGCGGCAATGTACAATGCGGATAAAAAACTGTACGCCGTGCAATTCCACCCCGAGGTCGAACGCACTGCGCAGGGCACGCAGCTTCTGCACAATTTCCTGTATGAGATATGCGGCGCAAATGGCGACTACAGCATCGACGATTTTATTCAGAGAGAAATCGTCCGCATAAGAGAGCAGGTAGGCAATCATCAGGTCGTGCTCGGCTTGAGCGGCGGCGTAGACAGCTCCGTCTGTGCGGCTATTCTCGAAAAGGCTATTCCAAATCAGCTCACCTGCATTTTCGTGGATCACGGAATGATGAGAAAAAACGAGGGCGACGAGATAGAAAGCGTCTTTGCAAACAAAAATTTAAACTTTGTGCGAGTTGACGCCGAGCAAAGGTTTTTGACTAAGCTTGACGGCGTGTCCGATCCCGAGCGCAAGCGTAAGATAATCGGCGAGGAATTTGTCCGTGTTTTCGAGGAAGAAAGCTCAAAATTTGCGGGCAGCTTTTTGGCGCAGGGCACTATCTATCCCGACGTCGTGGAAAGCGGGCTTACAACGGGCGCAGTCATCAAATCGCACCACAACGTGGGCGGACTGCCAAAGGACACAAAGTTTATAGGGCTTGTAGAGCCGCTGCGCTCGCTGTTTAAGGACGAGGTGCGTGAGCTTGGCAGAAAGCTCCAGCTTGACGAAACGCTCGTGTCCCGTCAGCCTTTCCCCGGTCCGGGGCTTGCGGTGCGCTGCATAGGCGAAATAACAAAGGAAAAGCTTGATATTTTGCGTGATGCGGACTATATCTTCCGTGAGGAGCTCAAAAAAGCAAATCTGAATTACGGTCAGTTTTTTGCGGTGCTCACAAATATGCGCACCGTCGGCGTAATGGGCGACGGCAGGACTTACAACTATGTTGTGGGACTGCGTGCGGTCATAACCTCCGACTTTATGACCTGCGAGTATGCGCATATCCCGTATGAGGTTTTGGACGTAGTATCCTCACGTATCGTCAACGAGGTGCAGGGCGTATCCAGAGTGGTTTACGACATCACAGGCAAACCGCCTGCGACTATCGAGTGGGAATAAGCAAAATCAAACAAAAAAGCACTCTTAACAACTGTCGTTAAGAGTGCTTTTTATATATCTCGATATGTTCAATCGCTGTTTGTATCGAGCATTCTTTTGATTTTTTTGCGGACGGCGTAAATGGTGTTATCTACCTGTTTTTTTTCAATGCCGAGCTTTTCGGAAATTTCCTGATAAGACATTGCTTTTAAAAACAGCTTGAGCACGTTGCGTTCTCGCTCGTTGAGGACAGATGATATTGCGTCAAGCAAAAGTCTGCCGTCTTCCTCTTCTAAAAACGCTTTTTCGAGGTCGGTCTCATCGGCAATATCAAGCGCTTCGGCAAGCGGAGCGTCGTCGCTTGAAACGCTCATATGTTTTTTTATTGCCGTCTTGATAGTGTTGTGTATGCAGGTCGAGGCGTAGGTTTTAAAGCTTGCGGCGCCGTCCTGCACGTTGTAGTTGCGCACGGCGTTTAATAGCCCTATCATTCCCGACTGCACAAGGTCGTCGCTGTCCACACCGATGACAAAATATGATCGGGCGATGGTTTTCACCAAAGCGGAATAGGCGATGAGGAGTTTATTTTCCGCCTCGCTGTCGCCGTGTTGGGCTTTTGTTATTATGCTGTTTTCGTCATAAATGTCTTGCATTTTTTTACTTAAAAATGACCGTTTTTTAGTCGATTTTCGGCTGTTTTTTGCTGTTTTTCAGCCGTTTTTTACTGTTTTTTAGCCGTTTTTCGGTTGTTTTTCGGCTGTTTTTTAGTCGATTTTCAGTCAATTTTCAGCCGCTTTTAAACTATCTGCGTTGGCGCACCACTTCGTAAAGCACGATGCCTGCCGCTACCGAAGCATTGAGGCTGTTCACCTGTCCGAACTGCGGAATGGTGAGCGTATCATCGCACAGTTGTTTTGTGAGGCGGTGTATGCCTTCGCCCTCGCTGCCGATGACAATGGCGATATCGCCGCTTAAATTGACCGATTTTGGGGCTTTGCCGTCAAAATCAGTTGCATAAACCCATATATTTTGCTCTTTAAGCTCTCGTATCACATCGTTTATGTTGGTCACCTTTGCTATGGGCATATACTCGGTTGCGCCGCAGGCGACCTTGACAACAGTGTCGTTTACGCTCACGCTGCGGTGTTTTGGAATGACTATCCCGTGTGCGCCGAAGCACTCTGCGCTGCGGATGATTGCGCCCAGATTGTGCGGGTCGGTTATGCTGTCCAAAAGCACAATCAAAAGAGGCTCGCCCTTTGTTCGTGCACTGTTTATTATGTCCTGCACCTCGCAGTATGAAAAATCTGTCACTGCCGCTACAACGCCCTGATGATTGCCGCCGTTTGACAGCTTGTCAAGCATAGCACGGTCCACATAGCTCATTACGGTGCGGGCTTCCTTTGCAAGCGTGCGTATGGTGTTGAGGGTGGGGTCGAATTCCCCCTTGAGCATAAAAAGCTTGTCTATAGTTTTGCCTGCCCGATAGGCTTCTTTGACGGGATTTCTGCCGAATATATACATTGTGCGGTTGCTCCTTTATGATGCTTATAATAAACGGAAAGATAATATCATCACTTGTTATCTTCAGATTTGAGTGTGTCTGCAAAAGCGGATACTGACAGTTGTTGTTTGAGTTTAGTATGTCTGCAAAAGCGGATACTAACCGTTGTCGTCAGAGTTGAGTGTATCTGCAAAAGCGGCGGACAAAAACTCAAACAAACGCTGCGTATTGCCTGTGAGATACAGATATCCTATGACCGCCTCGAAGCCGCTTGCCTTGCGATACTCGGCAGGGTCGGCGTGCTTTGCAGACGTCTGCACCTTGCAATTACGGGCTCTGCGGAAAATGTCCTGCTCGTCCTCGTCAAACAGAGGCAACAGCTTTTGCACCTCTGCCGCTTGAGATACTGCCTTGACTACCTTTGTGACCTCACGGTGCAGTGCGCCCGTCTTTTTCAGCGTAGCGCCCACCGTCACACGGGTGCGTGTGTAAAGTGACTGCACGGCGTCGCCGATAAACGCCAACGACATCGGATGCAACGCCAAAGCGTCCTGTTTGGATATGGGCTTTTCAAGCTGAAATACAGACTGATATTCGTTCATAACCCCATTTTATCACAAACGGGCGGCAATTACAATCTAAATCGAAATGTGGGAAATATAGTTTATAAGTATAGATAGATGTTGGCAATCCCCTCACCGCTCCGTCACGCACGGCGTGAACTATGCGGAGCTCCCCTTACTAAGGGGAGCCATAATGGGGTGGGGGATTGCTTCGGGGCTTTGCCCCTCGCAATGACGGGTAGGGGGAGTGTAAGTTTAATTTATCCACTTTTGCGCACATAGTGCGCTACACCAAACAAAACATCGTGCGGAACGAAGTAAGAGTTCACAACGGCAGAAAAGATACAATAGCAGACGATGATTTGTGCGGTAGTAGCGAGAAAATCAAGTCAGGGCTTAGACAATGCTTGCAAGCAAGCGTTGTTGTGACATAGACGCTGATTTTCGAGAGGTGAGGGGATTGTCCATCTATTTTCGGTAGGAAATAATTGACATAAAGAATAAGATTGACAAATGTGTGCATTGTGTTTAAAATGTATACGTATAAATATCGACAAAATGCAACAAGCGGCATACTGTATTGCTAATCGAATAATATAGGAATAGATATGCGGATAAATAATAAACACAGCAGAAATAGAAAATCTACTAATATAGTATCGTTTTTGATACTCATATTGGTGTTTTCTCTTACACTCTGTATGATTATATGGGGGGGGGTGCTTCCCGTTTAAATAATTCCGCAGAAGCTCTTAATTCTACAGGTCTTTCGAGTGCAGTCAAAGCAGGCGGTGGTGCCGAGCTTTGGGATAGTTCCAACAATAGCTTTAATAAAACAGTTTTTAATGATTTAACAAATAAACTTTTCGGTAGCGATAATCCAATAGATTATATTAAAACCATAAAAGATACTCAAACCGATAGTTATGTTATTCCAGCATCAACAATAAATACAAAAGTGAGCAGTAGCAGCGGTCTTGTGGTGAAGTTGGACGGCAAGGACTGGATGGTCGCTTCGCTTACTCTGGATAGCTCTGAAAATGTAGTTGCAACATTATATCTGGCGAATGATTTAGGCTCTTCAGAATATTATGCCGTCAGCGCCGAAGGCACAAAGGGCAACAATGCGTACAGCAGCAGCACGGTGCGCAATCATTTGCTTACAAACAGTACTTGGGCTTTATTCAATCAAAAGGGTGAAAACGGCTTTGCAAGTAAATATTTGGTTCAACCGAAATACATCAAATATCAACAGAATCAAACGTGGGTAGGGCGAGGCAGCACTTTTAACTACACTTTACCCAACGAAGCGCTTTTAGAGCAGACCACAGGTTGGCACACTAATTTAGTTTCTAATTACTATAAGCCCACCGATACATTTACAGATCCAAACGGCAAGACGGTTAAATATGACGCATGGGGCGAGGACTATATCTGGCTTCCGTCGATAACCGAAACAGGAACGAGCGATCAAGCCCCAACCAACTGCATCTGGAAGCTGAGCAGCGCACAGCGTGCTCACACCTCAAGCTACTCATGGTTGCGCTCTGGCAATTATAATTATTGCGGCAGTGCGTGCATGATGAGCTCTGCGGGCGCATGTAACCGTGACCATGTTACTGGTCTTAACGGAGTCCGTCCCGCAATACACTTAAATCTTAGTGCTGCAGAGGCGTCGCTTCAGAATACGGGAATTGACAATCCCCAAGATATTAGTAGTACATATAACGGTAATGCGCAAACAGTAAAAAGCGTTGTAGATGCTAAACCTACAGATGTTGCGTGGTACGATAAAGATATTTACGAACATACACCCGAGCAATATGTTACGTTTACGCCAGAAAAAGAATTAAAGAATGTAGGTGAATATTGGGTAAAAGCGGAAATAACGCAGGCGTGGATAGACGCTGTGAATGCGGAAGTGGATGCCGAAAGTTCAAAATGGGGTTGGACTGCTGCGCAAATTACCACGGCTAAGGCGAACCGAAGTCCTAAGTTTAAGGGAGCTTCTGTCACGGAAGAAGGACACGTTGAGTCTGACACGGAGCGGTGGTTTAAGTTTACAATAAACCCCGCAGAACTAAATATTCCTACGGTTGCGGAAGCGAGCAAACCTTATACGGGTAGCGATATAGAGTTTGCAATAAGCGGTTATGACAGCGCAAAGATGACTGCTGTGCCGCCCGAGGGATATACGCTGTCGAATGACGGCAAAATATCCTTTAAAAACGCAAATACTTATGCGATAAACATTTCGATAAAGGATAACAACTATTGTTGGAAGGGTACTGTGTCAAATCCCGACAGAAGTGCTAAGACGTTGAATATCACCGTTACGCAAAAGGGAATAATAATAAACTTTACAAGCAGCAGCAACAAATTCACTATGGCGGTCGGGGATAACGTAACGTTTACTGCTGTCCCTTCGGCGGCTGATGTTGCCGCAGGCGATACGGTTGTTCCGACTATCACTTATTATAAGGGCAGCGACACCGCAAACGTAACTTCCGCTACAGGCGCAGAGCTTAATGCGTCGGGGCTTTCGACGGGGACATATACGCTCGGTGCGAAACTGGAAAATAAAGACGGAACGGCAAACAGCAATTACAAAATCACTACCGTAACGCCGCAGACGGTGACGGTAGGCTCCAAAAATATAACTATAGAAAACGTAACGTGGCAGTATGTACAAGACGGCGAGCCTACGGAGATCAGCGGGAATTCCGTAACGCTGACCTACAACGGAAAAGAATTCAGATTTACCGTAAAAGAAACGACAGAAGAATTGCGTGCGAAAGGCGTAAAGATAGACAGCTATACTAACAACGTACAGACAAATGCGACTAACGGAGCAATTACGGTAAAGGTCAAGCTTGTGCCGTATGACGAATCTTTTGAATTTTCCGATCCAACCAAAACCGAAGTGGAATTCAGTCTGACGGTCACCATAAACAAAATCGAATTAAAGCTGAGCGACTTCAAATGGAGTGCGGAGCCAACCAACGAGTTGGAATATACGGGCAACACGCAGACCGTAACTATCGTATCGGGGCTTCCGTCGTTTTTGCAGGTTGTGTATCACGGCAACAGCGGATTGAGTGTAGGTCCATATACGACGACTATATTGAGCATAACCGTTAAAAACGATGCGGATTCCGTTGAGATGTCTAAAAACTATACCTCATTTGAGCCCGAAGATTATGCAGATTATAAATACGAGTGGAGTATCACAAAAAAGAAGATCGTCGCCAACTGGACTAATGCGGAACATACAACGACGGACGGAAAGAAAATAACTATCCCGAAGGTCAGCGGGGTAGAGGACGGGATATTGGAATATTCATATACAAAATATCCGAGCGGCGAAGCAATTACGCTTGCCGAAATTCTCGCAAGCTATACCGAAACCGCAATTTCCGTGTACAACGTAACAGTTAAAATCGCAGACGGCAAAACAGACAGCTATATGCTGCTAAATTCCAAAAACGAGGTAAAGGACGAGGTCACGCAACGTTTTTCCGTTGGGGACAATAAAAAGGCGGTAACGGTAAGCCTGATTGAGACGAAAGTCTATTTCAACAACCAACCGCAAGCCGTAAAACTGAATTATACGGGTGAGGGAATAACCATGGGCGACTTCGCCATTGAATATGTACTCATCAACGCAGACGGAAGCGAGGGCGAGGCTACAAACACTGCTCCGACTGCGGTAGGTAAGTATAAAGTGACGATAACCCTGCAGGGCGAGAAAGCCAATACCCACATAATAATTGGGGAAAACGTTTTTGAATACATAATCGCCCATAAGGATAGATTTATATTGACCGAAGCGGCAGCTGCAAGCCACGGATATAAATTCGTATACGAGACCTTCACCGAGTACGAGCAGGACATAAAGGAATATTTGTACAGCGCAGAGGATGCGGAAAGCGTGGTGTATATCGCCTATCTTGCATATGCGGATACTATAGCGGACTTGCTTAGGCAGTTTGCCAATGCCGAGGACATAACGGCATACACTGCAGACAATACCCTCATAGAGGACCTCACTACAATGCTTGCGACGGGAATGATGCTTCGCATAATGGACGGCGAAACAGTGTTGAACCAACTTACGATTTCAGTAATGGGCGACATAGACGGAGACGGCGACATAGGTACGGCGGACAAAGCTCGCTTGAACTCATATACCTTAGACAATCTTCCTTTGACGGGAGCATATCTCTTAGCCTGCGACATAGACGGCGACGGCGAAGTGGGCACCGCAGACAAAGCCCGCCTCAACGCCTACACCTTAGATACCCTCGACATCTATGCAGGCCTCACATTGCGAGATACCGCACAGCCCTCTGCGCAAACTTCGCAGACTTCGTCTGTTGAAACAATGATTGCTGAGCATGATACAGTACAAACATCTGCACAAACTTCGGCGATTTCATCGCAAGCTTTGTCTGTGGAAATATCTTCAGAAGCTTCGTTTAACGAAAGTTTATTTGCCACTTCCGAGTATGCTGATGAAAGCGTAACAACAGAGAATGTTGATAATTGCGAAAATGCAAATGACAGTGCTATGACAGATAATGTGGTATTGTTGTTGAATGACGAAACAAATTATATAGTTATTGCGGATATAAAAAATGTTGCTTTTGTAACAAGCAATTATACTGATTGCAAGCAAAGAGTGTAACTCAACTATTAAGATTGTTTAATATACTATATAAATAATAGTATAATAAAATATAAAAGCGATATCAAATGAAAGGCGGCGCAAAATGCGCCGCTTTTCGTCATTGCTAGGCATTCACTGCCGAAGCAATCCAGAACGATGGCTTATAAATGGTTGAAAGGTCTGGATTGCTTCGGCATAGCCTCGCAATGACGAATTTTATTTAAAGGTCACTATGTAACATATATGATTATTTCGCTTAAGGCTCCCTTTAGTAAGGGGAGCTGTCTGCATAGCAGACTGAGGGGATTGTAAAATAAGAATAAATGATGACAATCCCCTCACCGCCTCATCACATAATATGTGAATTCGGCAGAGCTCCCCTTACTAAGGGGAGCCATATAGCGGTTTGTTTTACACATCGTGCCTTATTAAGGGGAGCCATAATAGGGTGGTTGCATATGCTCGTAAAAGAGAATATAAAGGGAAAGGTCACTTTAAGCATTACGCAGTTCGTCATTGCGAGGAGCAAAGCGACGAAGCAATCCAGACATTTCAGTTGATTTATGGGTTTACATTCTGGATTGCTTCGGCATAGCCTCGCAATGACGAATGTGCGTGGTTTTGATTGGTTTTAGTTGATATCAAAGATATGCACGCAGGGCTTTGATGTTTTTGTCGTAGGTTTTCATAAGGTCGTTGGCGAGCGTTGGGACTTCTACGCCGTCACGGTTTAGCGTGTTGATGCACTTCTGCACGCTTGTGAGCCCCATATTGTAGCCGTCGATGAGCATGCTTGCGAGGTGCGAGTTGCTGTTGTCAAAGCTTGCGTTCATCTTTACGCCCGCCTTGAGCATTGCACGCTGCACGGGATGAGTTTGGGCATCCTCAAGCTCCTGTTCGCCGAGCTCGGATTTGGCTTTCTGATAAAAGTCTTCCATAACTTCCTTTTGCATAAGGGCGAGATTTTTGAGCTTTTCGCACTCGATGTATCCCAAAATATTGTCGATTGATTGCGCTCCCATTGCGGTGTTGCGCACGATTTCTCTATAAATTTTCATATTATCTGCCTCCTGCAAATAGAATGTGTTCAAATAGAAAAAATATACGGCAGAATAAACTTGCACTTAATTCAGTCTAAGCGAAACCAAAAATTTGTTGAGTTGAAAATGAACTGTTTGTTGATAACACGCAAACGTACTATTTGCCGATTTTAACGGAATAAACGTTTTATCATTATAAATTTTGCAGATAAAGTCCTTAATTTGCGAGTATATATAGTTAATATTTGTATTAAAACACACCGATAATTTATTTGCCGAAGATATCATCGAGCATTTCTTTTATCCACGATTTGTAGACGACCTTTTCGCCCTGTTTTGAATCGGGCACGAAGCAGAGGGGCGGAAACGCCACGCACCACCAGTTGTCGCCCTTGCCGCTGCCGAGGTTGATTATTACGGCGTCGTAGCTGCCTGCGGGAAATTCGTAGCCGTCATAAACTCTGTCGGGAAAATACTCCTTGCCCATTTTTATTGAAGTATCGTACAAAAAGCCGTTTGCCTTGAGAGTGGCGTTTGCAATTTTGATGAGGGTGGGGCTTTCCTTTTTTAAGATATTTTGCGCATCGGCTTTAGTGGTGCAGTTTGCAAGAGCATCCTGCAAAAAGACTGTGATGTTGTCCCTTACGGCAAGCTTTACGTTTTGGTCTGTCTGCGAATTTGAGTTGGCTCTTATATGTATGCGTATACAGCTGTCGGCAAGCTTTTGCTGGCTTACGGGTTTAGCGGTGCAGGCGGTGAAGAAGGGCACCGCCGTTGCGAGCAGAAGAAGTGCAAATATGCTCAAGATGATAAAGCGTTTGTTTTTCATACGCATATTATTCCCAAAAAGCTTTGCGATAAACGCATTTTCACCGTGTATAAAAATCAAATGCAAAAGCACACTATGAAAAAACGAGGTGAGTTATGCAATTTCAAAAGAATTACGCATCGACGGCGACAAAGCTTTTGCTGGTACTGCTTGCTGTGATAATGCTTGCGGGCTTGCTTAGCTATTTCCTGCCCGACGGCGGAGGAGTGGCGGATGCGGCGGTGCTCAAGCAGGGTTCGAGCGGAGCTACTGTCAAAACGATGCAACAAAAACTGATAAACTGGGGCTATCTCAGCGGAAAGGCGGACGGAATTTTCGGCGCAAAGACCAAAGCGGCGGTCGTGAAATTTCAGAGGAATAACGGGCTTACGGCGGACGGAATCGTGGGCACTAAGACGGCGCAGGCTATGGGACTTAAGCTGTCCGGTTCTACAACAACAAGCAGCAGCGGCACAAGCTCGTCGTCAACGGACTTGAATTTGCTTGCGAGAGTTGTTTACGGCGAGGCGAGAGGCGAGCCTTATACGGGACAGGTCGCAGTGGCTGCGGTTGTGCTCAACAGAGTGAAAAGCTCGTCATTTCCAAATTCTATAGCAGGCGTTGTGTATCAGTCGGGTGCATTTGACTGCGTGGCTGACGGTCAGATAAATCTGTCGCCAAATCAGAGCGCATACAATGCCGCACGTGACGCTCTAAACGGATGGGATCCGTCATACGGCTGTCTGTTCTATTACAATCCCCGTACGGCGACAAGCAAGTGGATGCTGTCACGCACTATCAAACTGAATATAGGAAACCACGCTTTTTGCTGAGGCAAGGCGTTTGAGAGGTAATTATGAGTAAGAATAATCAAAACGTAATGACCAACGACAACGGTCAGGAAAGAAAAAACAAAAAAAGCCGCAATCCAAAGGTCATCAAAACCGCTGTGCTTGGCACTGCGTTCGGGCTTTGCGCAAGTGCGATAGTAGGGCTGTCGGTGGCGCTGTACTTTGCCGACAAGACGGTTGCAACGCACGAGTCCTATCAGAGGCAGATGGACGCTGTGTATTCACGTGCATACTATGACTTGCTTGACGGCGCAAGCGATATGGGCATAAATCTGCGCAAGATAGGCGTATCAAATTCGCCGCATATGCAGCAGTCGCTGCTGTACGAGGTGTGGGGCTCGGCAAATCTTGCCGAAAACTCGCTCGCTATGTTTGAGAGCAACGACGAAGGACTTTTGCAGGCGCAGAAGTTTGTAAATCAGCTCGGCGACTATTCGCACACGCTTGCAAAGCGTGTCGCAAACGGCGAAAGACTTACTGCCGAGGAGCGTGAAAAGCTTATAAAGATGGGCGATATGGCGGACGTATATATGAAAGCTTTGCGCAACGTGCAGTCTGACCTTGACGAGGGCAGAATGTTTGTGGGCGAGGGCGGTGCTCTCGAGGGCTTTGCGGACGCATTCAAGCAGTTTGCCGAGCCGAGCTTCGAGTATCCCGAAATGATATACGACGGTCCGTTTTCGGACGCTTTGGAAAACAGACAGGCGGCTATAGTCGGCGAGGAAATAAATGCGCAGACGGGGCTTAAGCTCGTCGCAGACTATCTCGGAGGCATAGGCGTAAAAAACATCGAGTTTCTGGGCGAGGGCTATGGGGATATCCCCACTTTCAACTACTCGCTCACCGTGGACGGAATGGACGGCTTTGCGCAGATAAGCAAGCAGGGCGGAGCGCTTGTGCTGTTTAACCTCGCAACGGCGGAGGATAACGTGCAGCCTACCGTAAGACAGGACGCAGGACCCACCTGCCAACAGAACGCTCTTGCGTTTGCAAGCAAAATAGGCTTTGAAAATATGCAGGTGGTGTGGTCCTCATCTATGGACGGCGAGTGCTATATCAACCTTGCGCCAGTCGAAAACGGCGTGATACTTTATCCCGACCTTGTTAAAGTGAAGGTGAGAGAGCGTGACAGCCACGTCATAGGGCTTGACGCTACGCACTATGCTTTCAATCACCGCTCGAGAAAGATCCCTGCGCCCATCGTAGACGTTGAGGCGGCGGCAAAGAGTCTGTCGATCCCCGCAATATCGCAGGGCAGACTTGCGCTCATCCCTATGGGCGGAATGAGAGAGGTGCTCACCTATGAGTTTGAGTGCGAGCAGAACGGCACGTATTTTGTATACATCGACGCATTGAGCGGCGACGAGGCAAATATACTCTACGTCATCGACGACGATTCTATGGGAATGAAAACTATATAATATATTTATGATAATATATTAGAAATACAAAGTAAAACCGCCCTTTGCAGGGCGGCTTTGTAATAGTTTTGATGTTATCTATTATTTTTCTTAGGTTTCCTTTTAAGGCTTTTGAGGAAGAATATTGAGAACAGGAATTGCAACACGCCCCAAGCTGCGCCTGCGAATATGAGATAATATTGTGCGCCTACAATGTTTACAAGATAGCCGATTACATTTGTATCCGTATTTAAATCTAAAAGTAAAGCGTAAACAGGACACAAATATGCAGAGAATAATGTAGTTGCTGCTGCTGCCCCTATGAGTAGGCTGAAGATGAAATTGAAAGCTCTGCCGTACTTTTTGCCGCAAGCCGAGATAAACGCAACGATAAAGTTTATGCCCGAAAGCGTAAACAAAATCATCGGAGCCAAAAAGCCTACTATGTAAGCAATACTGTTAGAGAATATCAGCTTGAATTCGGCGAAATCTTTGATGAGAAGCTCCCAACCTATTATTCCGTCAAAAAGTCGGGAAGCAGACACCCAAGCAAAGGCTTCGGGCAGGTCTTTAATAACGCCTTTATTGATAAGATAGCCTACGACAGAAAGCGCAACAAAGATAAGCGAGAAAATCATCATCATGACGTTTCTGCCTACGCCGCTCTTTTTTGCGGCACGCTTTGCCGCCTTTTTATCCTTTGCGGTTTGAACTTGCGCCATTGGCGGATGATAGACGTTTGTGATTTGTGTAGGAGCCTGTTGCTTTTGCGGGACGGGCTGAGCGACAGGAGTATTTGCCGCAGCAGACGTCGATGGCATGGTCACAGGCTTTTGATTTATTTTTACGCCGATAGTAGCGCCGCAGGCAGGACATTTGATGCGGTGTTTGTAGTCCGCACCAAGCGCTTCCTTATTTGCAGGCGGCTCAAAGCTTATTTCTGCATGACAACCCGGACATCTCGTATACATTGAGGTCTACTCCTTAAATAAATGTAATCAAACATTATTATATTATTAAAGCGCAATAAAGTCAATGCAACGGCGACAAAAAAATAATTGTAAATTAAAGGCAAATTTTTATGATATTTTGCGGTTTTATAGACGTTAAATTGCGTTAAATTTGCCGCTATTTCGCTTGAAATGGCATCATTTTTAGGCTATAATACGCTTGAGCGCAGTTTGCCGTCAGATTGCGCAAAATCCTTTAATTTAATAGCGACAGGTTGCACGGCGTATATCGTATGTGCATCAAATGGGGAATACGGTGAAAATCCGTAACTGTACCGCAACGGTGATAAAAAAGTCCGAATGCCATGCCTGTCAGATTGAGGTCGTTTAGTTCGAGTTAAGCTAAGCGTGTGCGGACACGTATGCTATTTTCGTGTCCGATTTTTTAAATTAAGGAGTGGCAAATGAAAAAGAGAATTGTTTTGATCGCTTTGATTGCGATACTTGTGCTGTCCATAGGCGTTGCGCTTGTGGCGTGCGATCCGCTTGAAAGCCAAATCAGAGACCTGCAAAACAAGGTCAACGGCTATGAGGCGGATTTCACGGAAAAGACCGTCACAGTGTATATCGGCGAAGAAAATTTTGAGGTGACGACACGCAAGGCGTTTTTCCACGATATACTCAAGGATATGAAAAAACAGGGGCTGATAAGCGCATACGATTTCAGCGGCGGAGACCTCAGCCCTATGATTACACAGATAGACGACCTTATGCAAAATGCAGCCGAATACAAATATTATTCTGTCTGGCACAGTATCGACGAGTTTTCGCTTAAGGCAGTCTATTCGGGATATATGCCCGGACGTGGCACGACAAAGGTGGAGGGCACTGAGCCCTATCAGACCACGTTTGTCGTGACCGAGTATGAGGGCAATACGCTTTATTACTCAAACGTCGGCGTGGGGCTTTTGCCTGTCGTGGACGGCGCAGTTTACGCCGTGCTTGTAGATTGATTGCGATAAAATGCACTTTATATATCAAATTTGATGTTTAAACTATGAGTTTTGCGGTAAAAAGCAAAAAAAGCGGCAGTGCGCATAAGGCTACTGTCTATATAGTGCGGTTGGCGTTTCTGGCGGCTATGCTGACCGCATTTAAGCTTGCGCTTTCGTTTGTGCCAAACGTGGAAGTGGTGACGCTGTTGATAACGGTGTACGCCTCGGCGCTCGGCATTGCATACGCCTTGCCTGCGGTGCTCGTGTTTTGCACGGTGGAAATTGCGCTGTACGGCGTCGGCAGTTGGGTGCTGCTTTACTATGTGTATTGGACGTTGCTTGCGGTTGTTTCAAGCGCCTTGCTAAAGGGCAAACGAACATGGCTTGCAATACTCATCGGCATAATGGGCAGTATACTGTTCGGCGTTCTGTCGGCGTGCTGCGACACTCTGTTTTGCGTGGTCAGCCTTGCGCCCTCGAGGCTCGGCGACTATTTTGCGGCATATTATATCAGAGGGCTTTATTTTGACGTAGTGCATACGCTGTCAAATGCGATAATTCTTGCTCTGCTGTATGCGCCGCTCACGGCGGTGCTCAAAAGAGTTGCGCCCGTGGCGTCTTCGAGTGCACGTGCGCCGAGAAAGCTGCGTCCGTTTATGCTTGATTTCTATTTCAGGGAAGAAAACAAAATGCCGTCCGAGGACGGCGAGGGTTTTTACGATACGACGGTTGCGTCGAGGGCGGAGCGCATAGACACATAGTCCGAGCAAAGCTGCATTATGTAGCGTTGTCTTTCGTCGTGGGACAGAGTTTGCAGCTTTTTCTTGTCCGCAAACGCCTCTATGGGGTTGTCCACGTTGGCACTTTCGCCGCTTATGCGCTTTTCGTAAAGCTTCACGTATATTTCTCTCTGTTGCGGCGTGGCGTTTTTGGGAACGGGAGGCTCATCCTTATATGAGTTTAACATAAGCCTTGCCTTTGCCGCCTGCGCCATATCCCGCATGGTGCATTTTTTGTGTTTTACGTTGCTCATTTTCGCCTCCTTGCCTATAGTAACATAATTGTATTGCGAAAGAATACAATTCGCAAAAAAAGACAAAAACAGACAAATTTGTATATTCAGATAATTCCGTTCTTGGCTGATAGCGTGATTTTACGCCGCAGCTATTTTTGTTTTTTGTTCTTTGACCTGCGTTTTTTGAGGGATATCAGCTTTCTTGCGCAAAACGGCACCGACAGCGTGCTTATCGCATAGGCGCATATCCCGTAAAGCTCCGGCTTTCCGTCAAGGAAAAATTCAAGACATACGACAAAGAGTGCGCCTATGCAGACGGTGGCGAAAAAATCGGTCATGGCACGCTCGAACGGCCGTGCCTTGCGCAGATATAAAAGTGCGATTATACCTGCGGCAAGTCCCACCGCAAGACAGAGCGCAAAGCGCACCGCCTGTTCCTTGGCGTTTGCGCCGAGATAGAGAGTGAGCGCAGCGAGCGTCATTTGAATATGCGTTTTATAAAGGACGTCGGGGTTGACTGAGCGGTGTATTTAAGCGAAAATACACGTCCTGTCACCTGCAGCTTTCCGTTTTCGATATCAAGCGTCTTTACCGCAAGATTTTGTCCTGTCACGAGCAGCGTTTCGCCCTCGAGGCGCACGGTGATGTTCTTGTCCGTGAATACGGGCACGTCTTTTACGCCCGTCATGCTCATCGCACGCTCGTGGTCAAGCTCAAGCTTGTGTCCCTTTTGCGGTGCGGGGGCTGTAGCCGACGGCTGCTTCTCGGATAAGTTTTGCGTTTTGGTCGAATTTGAGCCGTTTTTGTTTATCGGTTGCTTGGAAGTGGAAAAATCCATTGCTATTACTCCTTTGCGACGGGCGCATTTCATTGACAATAATATTAAAAGATAATAAAATATATGAATGTAAAAACAAAATCAGTATAAGGACTTGGGTTTATCCCGTAAAAATATGGCAGATAACAAAAATAAAACTTTGCGCAAATATGCGCTTGACAGCTCGGCGGTGTTCTATCCTTATTTCACTACCAAAAAGACGCAGAGCATGTACTGCGTGGGCGCAATACTCAAGGACGCCGTTGACGGGGATATCCTAAAGTCCGCTTTAAACGACGCACTGCTCAGATTTCCGCTTTATAAGACACGAGTCAAAAGAGGCTACGGCGCCTATCTTTTGCAGGAAAACAGGGCGGAGGCTAAGGTTTTTAAAATCGACGGCAAGGTGCTTAGACCTATCGACGTGAAAGAGACGAACGGTTATCAGTTTCGTCTTGCATACGAGGGCTGCCGCATCACGCTCGAGGTGTTTCACGCACTGACGGACGCAAACGGGGCGATAAAGCTTTTGAGCGCAGTCATAAGAAGATACCGTGAGCTTACCGGCGTCAAATTTACAGACGACTGCGGCGTGTTTGCATACGACTCTCCCCATCCCGAGCACGAGCTCGAGGACGGCTTCAAAAAATACTACAAGCGCATAGGGCTCAATCAGCTCAACCTCAAGGGAATGACGGGCGAGCACCCGCACAGGATAAGCGGAACGCTTCTCAAGGACGGCTACAAGCTGGAGTACGGCACTGCGGACACCGCCGAGCTTATGGCTCAGGCAAAGAGCAGAGGCGTGTCGCTCACTGCGCTTATTGCAGGAGCGGTGGCGTACGGGATACTTAAAAGCGGCGACGTCAAAAGACCTATCGTGATAATGGTGCCCGTCAATCTGCGTAAGCTTTTCCCGACAGAGACATTGAGCAACTTTGTGACGTTTGTAAGGCTCATCGTTAAACGCAGCGAGGTCAAAACCTTTGACGATTGCGTGCGCCTGTGCGCTGCGCAGCTCACCGAAAAGGCGAGCAAGGACAAGATGCAGGCGTTTATTTCCACCACCGTGCGTGCGCAGAAAAACATAATTTTCAGAATGATACCTCTCGGCTTAAAGTGGATATTCATAAGGCTTGGCAGGCTGTTTTTGAAATCACGTCAGACGATAATCATAAGCAACCTCGGCAACGTAGAGCTGCCTGACGAGATGGGCGTAGAGCAAATCACAATGAACCTTAACGTATCAAAAAACAACGTGCAGAATTTGGGCATAGTGTCTTATGAGGGAATCTGTCGGCTGACCTTTACAAGCGCAATAGAGCAGCTCGATATGCCGTCCGCCGTGTTCGATACGCTTGAAGAGAATAATGTTAAAATAACCAAAAACGCAGTTTATCGTGTAAAATAGCAGGATAAACCGCATAAAAGCATATACAAGAGGAAAAATATTATGAAAAAACTCAACTCCGAGCAACTGAGAAAACTGTATCTCGACTTTTACAACTCCAAAAACCACGCCGTTATAGAATCGGCGTCGCTCATCCCCGAAAACGATCCGACCGTGCTGTTTACCACTGCAGGTATGCACCCGCTCGTGCCTTATCTTCTGGGCGAAAAGCACCCCGCAGGCAAGAGGCTTACGGACGTGCAGGTGTGCGTGAGGACGGGCGATATAGAGTCCGTCGGCGACGCAAGCCACTGCACATTCTTTGAAATGCTGGGAAGCTGGTCGCTCGGCGACTATTTCAAGCACGACGCAATCGCTTGGTCATACGAGCTGCTTTTGGAAAAGCTGGAGTTTGACAAGGATAAATTTGCCGTCACCGTTTTCGCAGGCGACGAAAACTGCCCGAGAGACGAGGAAAGCGCAAAACGTTGGGAAGAGTTTGGTATATCCAAGGACAAAATCTTTTACTGCGATAAAAAGCATAACTGGTGGGGCCCTGCGGGTATGACAGGTCCCTGCGGACCGGATACCGAAATGTTTATAGACACGGGCAAGCCAAAGTGCTGCGACGAGTGCTCGCCTTCGTGCGACTGCGGCAAGTATATGGAAATAGGCAACGACGTGTTTATGCAATATTTCAAAAATGCGGACGGCACGTTTGAGCCCCTCAAAAATAAAAACGTCGATCAGGGCATGGGACTTGAAAGAATGTTGTGCATTTTAAACGGCTATAAGTCCGTTTTCGAAACAGACCTTTTCAGCTTTGCTATAGCTAAGCTCGAGGAGCTCAGCGGCAAAAAATACGGCGAGGACGAGGCAAATACAAAAGCAATGCGCATAATCGCCGACCATACACGCACTGCAACCTTCCTGCTCGGCGACAGAAACGGCGTGACGCCCTCCAACGTGG
This sequence comes from uncultured Christensenella sp., assembly GCA_910584155.1. Lineage (GTDB taxonomy): Bacteria > Bacillota > Clostridia > Christensenellales > CAG-917 > CAG-475. The sequence continues at coordinate 174,930 of CAJTYG010000001.1, forward strand.
ATCAGGGCTACGTGCTGCGCAGGCTCATCCGTAGGGCAATGAGATACTGCCGCACGCTCGGCGTGGACGACGGCGCACTTGCTCAGCTCGCAAGACTGTATGTCGAAAAATACAAAAACGCATATCCCTACGTCAAAGAAAACGAAGAAAAGATAGTCAGCGAGCTCAATGCCGAAAAGGATAAGTTTGCAAAGACTATCGAGCAGGGCTTGAAGGAATTTGATAAGGTGCTTGCGCACCTGCCCGAGGGAATGACCGTTTTCCCCGGCAAAACGGCTTTCAGACTTTACGATACGTTTGGCTTCCCCATTGAGATGACGGAAGAGCTTGCAAACGAAAAAGGCTTTCAAATGGATATGGACGGCTACAAAAAGGCGTTTGCAAACCATCAGGCGCTCAGCAAAGCGGGTGCGGAGCAAAAGTTTAAGGGCGGTCTTGCGGACAACGGCGTGCAGACGGCAAGATTGCACAGCGCAACGCATTTGCTAAACGCCGCACTCAAGATAGTGCTTAACGACAACGGAATACAGCAAAAGGGCAGCAATATCACTGCCGAAAGACTGCGCTTTGACTTTAACTTCCCACGTCCGCTCACGCAGGAGGAAATCGCAAAGGTAGAGGAACTCGTAAACGGGCAGATAGCAAAGGACGAGCCTGTCATTCTCGAGGAAATGACTGTGGAACAGGCTAAGGCGGCGGGCGCAATAGGTGTGTTTTCAAGCAAATACGGCGAGGTCGTCAAGGTCTATACGATAGGCTTCTCAAAGGAAATCTGCGGCGGACCGCACGCTCAGCGCACGGGCGAGCTCGGCAAGTTTAAGATTGTAAAGGAACAAAGCTCGTCGGCAGGCGTAAGGCGCATAAAGGCGATTTTGGAATAAACGGCAAGCCGAAATCGTCTTACGGGTTGACTAATTTAGTTAATTAGTATATATTATATAATCAATAAAACACCGCACGTCGGTGAGAGAGGTTAATATGAAAAAGAATTTGGAAAAAATCTTTGCTTCCGCAAGTATCGTCGTTGCGGTTATCCTCATTATGGTGCTTATCGTCACTGCGTTTGGCGGTATCAAGCCCGAAGAATTTAAAAGCGAGCTCGTGCAAGGCTTGCTCATCACGCTCGCCATACTGTATGTTGTGCTTGCGGTATTTGCACTCATTTTGATGTTTATCAACAACGACGTCATCAAAGAGGTCGTCATCCGTACAGAGACGGGCGGCTCGGCAAGAGTGTCGTCAAAGGTTATCAATAAATACGTCAAGCAGGCTTGCGCTAAGATTGAGGGCGTCAAGTGCAAAAAGGTCATTCTCGTGCAGGACGACTACGGTGTGCGCCTTAAGGTCAACGTCAAGATAACGGATAAGGACGTCATCGAGGCGGAAACCTATCTGCGCACATTGCTTGAGGATATGTTCTTTGGCGAATTCGGCTTTAAGTTTGAATCTATCGAGATAAAAGTTATGGCGCTTACGCCAAAGTATAAGTCGGACAAAGCCGCAATAGAGGCGTTGGTTGCCGAAAGAGTGGCAGAGATAAAAGCCGAGCAGGCTGCAGCCGCACCCGTGAAGGAAAGCGAGCCAAAAAATGCCGAAGAAGTTGAGGAAAGCTTAGAGGCTGCCGCTGAAAACGAGGTAGCTGAGCAGACGGACGGGGCGGAAAGCGCAAACGCAGAGGAAACGGTTTCCGAGCAGGAAGAAGAACAAACTTCTGCAGAAAGCGGGGAAAACGCTGAAGAGGAATAAGTTTAACGATATAGTGACCGCCCTATACGGGCGGTTGCGTTGAGTAAGGAGTATATATGAAAGAAGTAATTTTAACACAGGAAGGTCTTGAGGAACTTAAAAAACGTCTTGACTATCTCATCGTTTATCTGCGTGATGACGTTGCAAAGAAGCTGCAGCACGCAAGAGAGCTCGGCGACTTGAGCGAAAATGCGGAATACGACGCAGCCAAGCAGGAAGAAAGCCAAGTTGCGCAGGAAATCAAGGACCTTGAGGAGCGTATCAAAAACGCCAAGATCATCGAAAAAGCCGCAACGGGCAGAGTATCCGTCGGACACATTGTCGAGGTGGAATATCTCGGCGAGGTCGATGACGACGAGGACAAAGTGCTCACCGTGCAGCTCGTCGGCGAGACGGAGGCTGATTTTGCAAAGGGCAAGATAAGCAACGAGTCGCCTTTGGGCAAGGCTCTTATCGGCAAAAAGGCGGGCGAGACCGTCAAATTTGCAAATATCCACGGCGGCATTGAGGAATACAAGATAATTTCTATAAAGTAATATAGCAAACTATGAGCGAACAAAAAAACACGAATACGCCCGAAATGCGTCCCGAGCAGGACGCAAACGAGGTGCGTAAGGTCAGAATTGAAAAACTAAACGATATGTGCGCAAACGGAAGCAATCCGTTTGAAATCACGTCCTATGACAGAACGGCGACCGCAGGCGAGGTGCTTGCGGCTTTTGAGCGTTTCGAGGGCGTGTACGTGCGCATTGCGGGACGTCTCGTATCAAAGCGTATCATGGGCAAGGCAAGCTTCGGACACCTTCTTGACTGCGACGGCAAAATGCAGGGATACTTCAGCCGTGACGATATGGGCGTAGACGAATATCAGGCGTTTAAAAAATGGGACGTCGGCGATATCATCGGCATAGAGGGCGAGGTGTTCAAGACCAAAACGGGCGAAATTTCCGTTCACGTCAAAAAGGCTACGCTGCTTAGCAAATCTCTGTTGCCGCTACCCGAAAAATTTCACGGCTTGAGAGATACGGAGCTAAGATACCGTCAGCGCTACGTCGACCTCATCGCAAATCCTGAGGTCAAAGAGGTGTTTGTCAAGCGCAGCAAGATAATCACCGCAATACGTGAGGTGCTCGATAAAAAGGGCTTCATCGAGGTGGAAACGCCCATTTTGAATACGCTCGCAGGCGGCGCAAACGCCCGCCCGTTCATAACACATCACAATACGCTCGACATAGATATGTATTTGCGCATTGCGACCGAGCTTCACCTCAAGCGTTGCATAGTCGGCGGCTTTGACAAGGTTTACGAGATAGGCAGACAGTTCCGCAATGAGGGAATGGATCCAAAGCACAATCCCGAATTTACCACTATAGAGCTGTATCAGGCTTATGCCGACTACAAGGATATGATGGACATTACCGAGGAGCTTTACAGCACTGCGTGCTTAAAGGCGTGCGGTACGCTCGACATCGAGTATCAAGGTCAGCCGCTCAGCTTCAAAACTCCGTGGCAAAGGCTGACGATGATAGAAGCCGTCAAAAAGTATACGGGGCTTGACTTTGAAAACGAGGCGCTTGACGAGCTCATCAAAAAGGCAAACGAAATGGGACTCGAGCTGTCGGCAGATACCACTTGGGGCAGAGCGCTTTACGAGGCTTTTGACCGCTTTGTCGAGGAAAAGCTTACGGGCCCCGTGTTCATTATGGACTACCCTGTTGAGGTCAGTCCGCTTGCAAAGCGCAAGCCGTCCGACCCCCGTCTTACGGAAAGATTTGAGTTTTTTGTGTGCGCAAGCGAGGGCGGAAACGCTTTCAGCGAGCTTAACGATCCTATCGATCAGCGTTCACGCTTCGAGCAACAGATGCTTGCAAAAGCAAAGGGTGATGAGGAAGCTCAGCCATATGACGAGGATTTCTGCACTGCGCTCGAATACGGTATGCCCCCCACAGGCGGCGTAGGCATAGGCATTGACAGAATGGTGATGGTGCTTACAAACAGCCCGAGCATAAGAGACGTGCTGCTGTTTCCGACAATGAGACCGCTAAACAAATAAACAAATATAAAACGTAAATAAAAAAGAGGCAACCGCCTCTTTTTCATTTGTCCTCATAGCCATTCTCTATTTGAAATGTGCCTTTTTAGGCAATTAGACATATGAGCCATGGATCTGTTTTAACATAGTGCCAACCCAAATCAATGCTCCAACTCCAAGTTTGACCGGGTTTTATTTCTACAGCTCCCGGTGTCCTTTTGGCCGCCAATTCTTCATATGAACTATTTTTAAATTCATACAAATAAGCTTCTACGTGAATAAGAAATGTATAAGGTGAATTCGCCGAATTTGTCACTGTGCCACTAACTGAATAATGATAGCCTACCGCTTCTTTTTCATAGTCTAAGTCCAAGTATTCTTTGATCATATCTTCAGTAGGAATGATCGCATCGCTATCATCATCGCACGCTGTAAATGTGAAGATACACGTACATATGATTGTCAATAAAAGCAATAAAACTAAAAATTTCTTTTTCATAATATAAACTCCTTAGTATATTATTTTTTATAAACACAGTCATCGCATATATGGTCGCAACAAAAACTTTTATCTGCTATGACTTTTCCTAAATCGGTACATATAACATACTGATTTTCTTCCACACATCGTAAACAAATAGGTTTATTATCTGTTGTTTCAATGTCTGTTTTTGCTCCGCATTTAAAGCACTTCATTTTGCCTAAATCCGAGTTGATATTTGTCATTTGGTTCTCCTTTTAGAAATAATTTGTTTGCAATATACCTATTTAGGTTATTTTAATTATAAGATATCTAAAGAGGTATGTCAAATGTTTAATCTACCTAATTGTGTTATAATTTACTTATAAGGCAAAGAAAGTATGTTTAAAGATATATTTAATGATTTATTAGAAGAAAACGATATTAACAGAAAGCAGTTTTCAGAAAAAAGCGGTATTCCTTATACTACTGTTGTAGGTTGGACTACGCTCAATCGGTTGCCTGATTTTACCGCACTTATAAAAATAGCGGATTTTTTTAATTGCTCAATAGATTATCTTACGGAAAGGCAGGAAATATTGGGCAGCAACTTTTATACGGGAAAGCTTGCCGAGCAGGAAAAGGAGCTAATAAAGAGTTTTCGCAATCTTGACAAAGACTCTAAGCAGCTGGTTGTACAGCTTACTCATAAGCTTACGACCGACTCTGTTAACGCAAAGAATTGAAATAAATTTTTATATGTAGTATTACTAAGATGAATTTTACAAATAAAAACAGTCTGAATAGACTGTTTTTATTTGTCCGCAAGGGGAAGATAGATGTCAAACTGAGTGGTGAAGCCCTCTGTCGGGGCTTTGGAAAGCGATATCGTGCCGCCGTGTGCGGTGATTATCTTTTGGCAGACCGCAAGCCCTAAGCCCGTGCCTTGCTTATTTCGTGACTGCTCGCCCACGACGAAGGGCGCAAATATGTCGTCGTCGGACATATTTATTCCGTTGCCGTTGTCCGCAAGCATAATGTAAATTTTATCTTCATTGCGCTTAAGGCGGATATACAGTGTAGAGCCTTTGGGCGTGTATTTGAAAAAGTTGTTTGTGAGGTTTTCAAAAACACGGTTGAGCTGCGGCGTATCCGCCTTGCAGATGAGCTGTTCCTCAGTGATGTCAGCGTCGAGCGTGTAGCCCGCTATTTCAAACTCATCGTAACGTCCCGCAAGATAGGTGCGTACGAGCTCGGCGACGTCAACGTCTTCGACAGATAGCTTGAAGTCGGGGTGGTCGAGCTTGCTGTACTCGTAAAACTCGTTGATGAGTGTGCTCATATTTTCCGATTTTGTGATGATCAGATTCAGATATTTTTGCTTGTCTTCCTCGCTTACAAGCCCGTCTCTTATCGCCTTTGAAAAGCCCTGTATTATCGTGATAGGCGTCTTTAAGTCGTGCGAAAGACCTGCAAGCATACGCTGTCTGTCCTGCTCGAGCGCCTGTCGCTGTTCCTCTGACGCATTCAGCAGCGTGACCATCTGATTGAAGCTGTCCACAAGCTGCTCGAATTCCTTTGAGCCTATATAGTTCAGCTTGCTGCGCTGTCCGTTTTCGGCGAATTCCGCCATTGCTGCGCCGAGAGCCTTCAAAGGGCGTTGCACGTGCTTGTTTATGTATCTGATATAGAGCACGAGCACGGCGATCAAAAGGCAAACGATGCCTATGACCACTATTGCCGAAAACAGATAGGGCGTCACGCCTTTTGTGTTGTTAGTGTCAAAATACACCGCATAAAACGTCTGTCCGTTGTGGGTGAAGCGCAGCTTTTCTATGATGTTTCCGCCGTTTTGCGAGTTGTAGGTGAGCAGATAAAATTCGTTTTGCGTGAAGGCGTCCTTGTCAAAGGGCATATTGCTTGAAATGACGTTAAGGGCTTGGTCGAGAAGCATATAATACTCGACGTCGTTTAAAAATGCGGACAAAAAGTAGTTTTGCTGACCGTCGGGCAGGTCAAAGCTGTGCAAGGTTATATTCATATTCTGCCCGTAGCTTTGTATGCACTCAAGCTCCGACAGAGTGTAGTGGCGCACCGCATCGTCGGAGGAATATACCCATATGCCCTCGTCGTTTACGATGCTCAGCCAACCCTCGTCGCCCAATGTGCGTTCGATGGGAATGTTTTCAAATTTGCCGTCTTCAAGCTCATTCTGATAGTTGGCTACGTTGCGTATGCTCAGATTTATTTCGTCTCTGCCTGACGCCCATATCGCAAGCATAACAATTATCACGACGGCGAGTACGGTTATCACCATAAAGGATACAAAAGAGCGTATGATGAGCGCAAGGAAGCTGCGGTTGTCGATGGGCGTCATCGTCTGCGCAACCGTTTTGCCGTGTCCTTTGTCTTTCCTCTTTTTGCGTTCCTTTTTAGGAAGGACGTCGGACGGGGCGTCCTCGATTTGGTTTTTACGCTTAAATCCTTTCAATCTTGTAGCCTAAGCCTCTGACGGTTTTTATATACTGAGGGTTTTTGGGGTCTTCCTCGATTTTATCCCTCAGATTTGAGATATGCACCATCATGGTGTTGTCGTCGTTGGCATAGTAATCGCCGTTGACTTCCTCATATATCTGCATTTTTGTGAACACACGCCCCGGCGATTTCATAAGCATTACGAGTATTTTATACTCCGTTGCGGTCAGGGCAATGGGCGTGCCGTTTTTTTCAAGCGTGAGCTGATGAGTGTCGAGCGTAAGGTCGCCCAAGGTTATTTTGCCGTCGTCGCCGCTTGCCGAATTGACGTTGCCAAGATGATGAAAACGTCTGAACTGTGCGTTTATGCGTGCCACGAGCTCAAGCGGATTAAAGGGCTTTACAAGATAGTCGTCCGCACCGAGATTGAGCCCCAGTATTTTGTCACTGTCAAGGTGGGCGGCTGATAAAATCACAATGGGAATATTGCTTTTTGCACGGATATTTTTGGTGAGCTCAAAACCGTTCATTTTTGGCATCATTATGTCAAGCAGGGCAAGGTCGACCTTTTCGTTTAAAAATATCTCATATGCTTCCTGTCCGTCCTTTGCCCACAGAATATTGTAGCTTTCGTTTTCAAGATACAGCTTTATAAGCTTTACTATGTCCTCGTCGTCCTCGGCAAGCAGAATGTTCATATTCATTTTTTTTGACCTCTCGCTTTTGTTGTAAGCATTGTAGCACAAAACGCAATATATTTCAATTATTAACTTCTGTTGTATTTATAAGCTGATTTGTGCTAAAATACAGCTATGGAAAACGTCTCTTTCAAATCGACCGTATATGCAAAGCTCAATCTAAGCCTAAAAATCAAAGGCAGCGCAAACGGATTGCACGTTTTGGACAGTATAGTGTGCCCGTATTTTGCATATTCAGATATGGCGGAATTTTTCCCTGCAGACGCAAGTGTGGGGCTGCGTATAGAGACGGAAAGTGCGCTGCCAGATTTTGACCAAAAGAGATTTTTAAATTTTTTCCGCCCCAAGGCAGAGGCTATCGCCAAAAGGTTTGAAGTGGGCGGTCTGCTTAAAATACAAAAGGGCGTGCCGCTCGGCGCAGGGCTCGGCGGCTCGTCCGCAAGCGTTGTGGCTGCGCTCAAAGTAATGCTGCAGGCGGCAGCAAATGGCAAATCTATCGCATTAGATACCGCATTTTTGCTGAAACTTGGCAGCGACGTGCCCTGTATGCTATATGGCAGGGCGTGCAGAATGACAGGCGTCGGCGAGGGCATAGAGCCTGTTGAAATCCCTATAAACTGCGAGGATATTTGCGTGCGCATAGCGGGCGGCGGAAGCGACACGGCTGCCTGCTACGCACTGTACGACAGACTTTTTAGCGAGGGCAAGCGTTGCTTTGCCGCTTCGGGCGGATACGTGTGCGAGCCGCTGATTATAGACGGCGGCGCAGAGCTGTTTAAAAACGAGCTTACGCTTGCGGCTACGACCTTAAACAATAACATTGACAGCCTCATTGAGGAAATGGCGACCGAATACAAATACGTTGCAATGAGCGGCAGCGGAAGCGCAGTTTTGGGATATTTGAAAAAATAGGCTTTTGAGATAACATACATCTGCTTAATTAAATTTGCAAAACTTACAAATTTGCAAAAAATTTTTAATTAAAAATGCAACTTTTGACATTTTTTGAAAATATTTTTGTGCAAACTATTTATTTTTGTAAAAAATTTATTTTAGTATTGTGCTTGTCCTCTTTATTTGGTACAATATAAAAAGTATAAACGTAATATAAAAACAATACATTTTGGCGTAGGCGGAAAACACTTACTAAAGAGTATTGCATCGGAGGCTTATGAAAAGAATCAGGGACAGCTATGCGTGTTATTTGTTCCACGAGGGCACCAACTATCAGGCGTACAAAATGTTTTCACCTGTAAAGGGCGTCGAAAACAGTGAGGACGGCTGGTATTTTTCCGTCTGGGCGCCAAATGCGCAGGCGGTATCCGTCGTTGGCGACTTCAACAACTGGGAAGCGGGCAAAACCCCTATGACGGCTTCCGAGGACGGCATATGGACAACCTTCGTGCCGGGCGTGAAGCAATACGACACGTACAAATACGCCGTCAAGGACAAAAAAGGAAAAACGGTGTTTAAATGCGATCCGTACGGACTGCATTTTGAGACAGCTCCCGCAAATGCGTCGAAGCTCTACGACCTGTCGGGCTACCGTTGGAAGGACAAAAAGTGGATGACCGACAGGGAAAACTACAATCCCTACGGCAGCCCTATGAACATTTACGAGCTGCACTTCGGCAGTTGGCGCAGATACGACGACGGCAATTTTATAAGCTACAGCGCAATGGCGGACGAGCTTATCCCGTATGTCAAAAAAATGGGCTATACGCATATCGAAATTATGCCTCTCACGGAATATCCCTTTGAGGGAAGCTGGGGCTATCAGGTGACGGGAATGTTTGCCCCCACCTCACGCTACGGTACGCCTAAGGACCTTATGGAATTTATCGACCGCTGCCACCGTGCGGGCATAGGCGTCATTTTGGACTGGGTGCTTGCACACTTCCCGAGGGACGAGCACGGTCTGAGCAATTTTGACGGCACTGCGCTCTACGAATATGCAGACCCACGCAAGGGCGAGCACAAGGAATGGGGCACAAAGGTGTACGATTTCGGCAAAAACGAAGTTAAGTCGTTTTTGATATCGGCGGCAATGTTCTGGTTTGACGTGTATCACGTGGACGGAATACGCTGCGACGCAGTTGCAAGCATGCTCTATCTTGACTACGGCAGAAAGGACGGCGAGTGGGTGCCAAACAATTTCGGCGGCAACTACAACCTCGAGGCGAGAGACTTTTTGAGGCAGATGAACACTGCGATACTGAGCAAGTATCACGGGGCGCTGACGATAGCGGAGGAGTCTACCGCATATCCAATGATAACAAAGCCCGCATACGACGGTGGGCTCGGCTTCAACTTCAAATGGAATATGGGGTGGATGAACGACAGCTTGCATTACATCTCTATGGACCCCTTTTTCAGAAAGGACAATCACAACGATCTGACATTTGCGATAACCTACGCCTATAGCGAAAATTACATTCTTCCCATTTCTCACGACGAGGTGGTGCACGGCAAGTGCAGTATGATAAACAAAATTCCCGGCGAATACGACGAGAAGTTTGAATCGCTGAAGGCGTTTTACGGTTATATGATAGGGCACCCCGGCAAGAAGCTCAACTTTATGGGCAACGAGTTTGCGCAGTTTATCGAATGGAATTACGCACAGCAGCTGGATTGGTTTTTGTTGAACTATCCACGTCATAAGTCTTTCCAAAAGTTTATAAAGGACCTCAACGAGTTTTATCTTGAAAACAAGGCGCTGTGGCAGTTGGATTGCAGCTATGACGGCTTCAAATGGATAGTCGTGGACGACAATACGCAAAACATCGTGTCGTTTATGCGCCGTGCCGCAGACGGAGAATACGTCATTTGCGTGGTCAATTTCTCGCCTGTGGAAAGGCTTAAATACGTTATGGGCATGCCCGAGGGCGTGACATATAAGGCGGATCTGTTCTCGGCGCTCAAAAAGTACGGCGGCGATGAGGAACGCCGTCCGTCCTTCCGTGCGGTCGCAAAGCCGTCGCACGGCTTGCCGTATTCCATAAAGGTTAATATACCCAAAAATTCGGTGATGTTCCTGAAGCCCGAATATAAAGAGACCAAATAATGCCGTCGTAAAGACGGATATAAATACGACCTTTGATAAGGAGGATAGATAATGAGCAAAAATTCTAAAAAGGAATGTATAGCAATGCTGCTTGCAGGCGGTCAGGGCACTCGTCTTGGGGTGCTTACGTCAAACGTGGCAAAGCCTGCCGTTCCGTTTGGCGCAAAATACCGCATAATAGATTTTCCGCTATCTAACAGCATAAACAGCGGGATAGATACTATAGGCGTGCTTACGCAGTACCGTCCGTTCGAGCTGCACCAGTACATTGGCAACGGACAGCCTTGGGACTTGGACAGACTGAGCGGAGGTATTTACGTTCTGCCGCCGTATATGGGCGCAAAGTCGGGCGAGTGGTATAAGGGCACCGCAAACGCTATATTCCAAAATATAGATTTTATTGACAACTACGATCCCGAATACGTTGTGATACTGAGCGGCGACCACATCTATAAGATGGATTATCACGATATGCTAAAGGATCACAAGAAAAACAACGCAGACTGCACTATAGCCGTGCGTGACGTGCCCATAGAGGAAGCAAGCCGTTTCGGCATACTAAACCTCAAAAAGAATTCACGTCAGATAGAGGAATTTGAGGAAAAGCCCAAACAGCCAAAGAGCACAAAGGCTTCTATGGGTATCTATATCTTTACGTGGTCTAAGCTTCGTCAATATCTCATCGACGACGAGGCGGATAAGACAAGCGAAAACGACTTCGGCAAAAACATCATTCCAAAAATGCTCAACGAAAATCAGCGTATGTTCGCATATCAGTTTGACGGCTATTGGAAGGACGTCGGCACTATCTCGTCGCTGTGGGAGGCAAATATGGATATCCTAAAGGGCAGCGAGCTCAATCTCGACGACGACAAGTGGAAAATATATGCCCGTAACAACGCCGAGCCGCCGCAGTTTATCACGCCTACGGGCAAGGTGACGAATTGCCTCATTTCAGAGGGTACCGTCGTGAAGGGCACTGTGAAAGATAGCATAATTTCGCACTCGGTCACTATAGGCGAGGGCGCATACGTAGAGGCTTCTATCATTATGCCGGGTGCCGTTATCGAGGACGGCGCAGACGTCAGATATTCTATCATCGGCTGGGACGCAGTAGTAGGCAAAAACGCTATGGTGGGCGAAACGCTTGACGAGTGCCGCCCCGGCGAGTGGAAGATAAGCGTCATCGGACCTAAATACGAGCTGCCTGCCGACGCAGTAGTAGGCGCAAACGAAATGCTGGGATAAGGAGAAGGAAATATGAAAAACCATACAATGAGCGTATTGTTCGCATCCGATGCGGAAAGTCACCTCAACGATCTGACCATACATCGCACCACGGCTTCGCTGCCGTTTGGCGGAAGATACCGCCTTATAGACTTTGCGCTGTCAAACCTTGTGAGCGCAAATATCACGACTATAGGTATCATCACACGCAACAACTATAACTCGCTTATGGACCATATCCGTATGGGCAGAGACTGGGACCTCAACAGAAAAAACAGCGGCATAACGGTGTTTCCTCCGTTTGTATTCAACAGCGCACACGACGTCTACAAGGGCAAGATAGAGGCGCTGTATACGCTCAGAGGCTTTATGATGAGCAACAATGAGGAATACGTCGTCATCGCCAATACCAATATCGCATTCAATATCGATTTCGAGGAAGTGGAAAAATTCCACATCGAAAAGGGTGCTGATATCACAATGCTCACCTACAACACGGACGACACAAATCCCCGCAAAATCATCATTACGGCGGATAAAAACAACCGCATAACGGATATGCGTTATCCCGTTGCAAGCGATACGGGCAAGCAAAGGTGCAACCTCAACATCTATTTTATAAAGAAAGACCTGCTCATCTCGCTTGTCGACAACGCATATGCGCACGGCGCCTATGATTTTGAAAAGGATATTTTGCAGAAGAAGCTGGACGAGCTTTATATAATGAACTATGAGGTCAAGGACTACGTTGCCGTCATCGACCGTATCCCGACATACTTCAAGCGCAGCATGGAGCTGCTTGACCCCGCCGTAAGAGAGGAACTGTTCTATAAGCACTCTACCATACTTACAAAGGTCAAGGACAGCGTGCCCGCAAAATATAAAGAGGGCGCAAACGTCAAAAATTCCATCATAGCGGACGGCTGCGTCATCGACGGCACGGTGGAAAATTCCATTCTGTTCCGTAGCGTAAAGGTGGGCAAGGGCGCCGTTATCCGCAACTCTATCATAATGGAAGACTCTATCATAATGGACGGAGCTTCGCTTGATTATACCATCACAGACAAGGACGTCATCATTCAGTCAGGCAGAACGCTAAGCGGCTATGAGAGCTATCCTATGGTGGTGGTGAAGGGCAAAGTCATATAAAATCAGCGCATTTGGCAGGGCAACACTTGCAATCGCAAGTATTGCCCACGCCTAAGCTTGATTTTATATGCGCTACCGCACAAAGCATTGTATGCTCTCAAATCAGACTGACGTTGTAAACACTTGCCTCGTTTCGCACAATGCTTTGCTTGGTGAAGCCCTTACGGGCAAGAGGATAAAAATAATTGCGCCGAATGTTACGCCTCGTTGCACTCGGCACGCAAAAATACAAAACACGACATCGTGCGAAATGTTGTTTGTATAATACGACAAATTGATATGATTGCAAACGATGACGTGTGCGGTAGAAAAGATAAAATCAAACTAAGCTAAGACAATGCTTATATATGCGTTGTCGTGCTAAAAGTGCCGATTTTATCTTAAAGCGCAAATGTCTGTCGCAGTATGCGACATAAGGTGCAAAAGCGGGAAGTCAATTCCCACTTTTGCGATGATGTTTGTAGTGCCGAAATGACGAAAACATTATATTGCGGTCAAAACAAAACTAACAACTATGAAGATTGACGAGAAATATTTTCAATCGTCCGAGATGCAGGCAAATCAGATAGACGATGTGCTTGCAGGCGACGAAACGGTGTTATGGCGGGATAAGCCCGACAAAAAGGCGCACATTGCTGCTGCGCTTGTAAAGTCGTTGCCGATAACTATATTGTGGTTGGCAATAGATCTCGGCTTTATCATCGGCATATCCTACGGAATGGCAAAGGGTGCAATTCCGCTTGCGGTGCTCGGCTTTATCATTCCGTTTTTCTGTCTGCACCTTGCGCCCGTATGGATGTGGATAGCAAATCTTATAAAGACGGTTGCGGAGCTTAAAAATCTCGAATACGCTTTTACCGACAGGCGTGTCATCGTCAGGTCGGGCGTGGTCGGTATAGATTTTAAGTTTTTGTACTACAACGAGATAGAAAGCGTCAACGTAAAGGTGGGCTTAACTGACAAGCTGTTTAAGGTGGGCGACATTTACATCAATGCAAAGTCGTCTGCGGCGGTGCTGTACGATTTGCACAATCCTTACGAGCTGGGGGCAAAGCTGCAAAAGGTGGTTTTGGATATCACTACGGATATAAACTATCCAAACGCTTTGCGTCCCGACCACAATCCCGGATATCATACGAGCTACGATGACGATCCGTTTGGCAGAAAATAAACCTAAAGAGGTGGAATTATGAAAATACTTTTTGTAGCGTCTGAGGCTGCGCCTTTTGCGAGATCGGGAGGACTCGGCGACGTTGCCGGCGCACTTCCGCAGGCACTTAACAAAGCCGGTCACGATTGCAGGGTGATAATGCCCTTTTATAAGGACGAAATAAAGGCGGACTTTCAAAATACTTTCCGCTATGTCGCTTCAACCTATGTCGATTTGAGCTGGCGCCGTCAGTATTGCGGCGTATTTGAGGCGGTCTACGGCGGCGTGACCTACTATCTCATCGACAACGAGTATTACTTTAAGCGCAGGGGACTTTACGGACACTTTGACGACGGCGAAAGATTTGCCTTTTTCTCAAAAGCCGTGCTCGAGGTCTTGCCGCTTATCGACTTCTTCCCCGACGTGTTGCACGCAAACGATTGGCACACTGCGCTCACGCCTGTGTTCCTCGATGTATTCTATCGCTTTTCAGAGGAATATCAGCATATCAAAACCGTGTTTACAATACACAACATCGAGTTTCAGGGCAAGTACGGCGACAGCCTGATAAGCGACATTCTCGGCTTGCCTGACTGGGCACGCTCTATCGTGATGAACGGCGATTGCGTCAACTACATGAAAGGCGGTATCGAAGCTTCAAATGCGGTCACCACCGTCAGCGAAACGTATGCGGGCGAGATTTTGGATCCGTTCTATTCATACGGACTTGAGGGCATTCTGTCGCAAAGACGCTTTAAGCTGCACGGCGTTGTCAACGGCATAGACCAAAAGGAATACGACCCCAAAAAGGACAAACGCCTGTTCGCACAGTACGGCGTAAAGGACTTTGTGCAGGGCAAGGCGGAAAATAAAAAGGCGCTTTGCGAGATGATAGACCTGCCTTATGACGAAAACCGTCCTCTCGTTGCAATGGTGACCCGCCTCACCGAGCAGAAGGGAATGGATCTTGTCGGCGCAGTCATCGACGATATTATGAGAGCGGATATACAGATGGTCGTGCTGGGCACGGGCGATTGGAAATACGAAAACCTCATCAAGACCGTCGAGAGCAGATATCCAAACAAATTCAGAGCCATACTTGCATTCTCGCAGGACCTTGCAAGCAAGCTATACGGCGCAAGCGACCTGTTCCTGATGCCGAGCAAGTTTGAGCCCTGCGGACTGTCGCAGCTTATTGCAATGCGCTACGGCTCCATACCCATCGTGCGTGAGACGGGCGGACTTAAGGATACCGTGCCCGCTTTCAACGGCGAGACGGGCGAGGGCAAGGGCTTTACGTTTAAGACCTACAACGCATATGATATGCTTGACGCAGTGTGGAGAGCATACGCCTGTTATCACGATAAGCCGCAATGGGCAAAGGTCGTAAAAAATGCGATGAAGTCCGACTTCGGCTGGGACGTGAGTGCGCAAAAGTATATAGATATCTACAATAATCTGTAATATTTTTGCAAAATCAAGTGTTTATCTGTCTAAAACCGCACGTTAAAGTGCAAATTTATAATAATCAAACAATTACAATCAGTTAAGATTCCGCCGAAATCGGCGGGATATACTTTTATGCGGATAATATAGCAATGTTCTTGATCGCTCTTTTATTGACAATAAATATTCTGCCGTGCTACAATCAAAGCGCCACAATTCTAAATACTTTCAAAAGATTGGACTTTTACCATTCGGTAACAAGTGCGTTTTCTGCGTATAGTCTGATTTTTTGAAAGTGCTATAGATTTGTGGCGAATCTGGCGGAACGCACTTGTTATACAAAAGCAATGTGGCAGTCTGACAGATTGTCACTTTTTTTATATAAAAAGGGCGGCATATGCCCAAAGGAGCGAATATGAAAAAATATTTATTGCCTATCTTGCTTATCGTGTTATTATTTTGCCTGCTTGGCGTTTCTCTTGCAGCTTGCAATTTGTTGGACGATATGTTGGACGATCCGGATGCGTCTGATTTTATGTTTGTAGAAATGGACATCGGCGGTTACGGTATGAAACAATATTGGGGGAAAGATGAAAATGTTGTAATTCCGCCTACTTACGATGGCAAACCCGTGACTTTGATTGGTCAAAAGGCATTTATGTTGTCGAAAGCTCTAAAAATCACGTCCATTGAAATTCCCGCAAGCGTAATATTTATTCAAGACAATGCATTTTATGAATGTAAGTCATTAGACACCGTATATTATAAGGGCACGCTCAGCGAGTGGTGCAATATTACTTTCAAAGGATTTATGGCAAATCCGTTATGTTATGCACATCATTTATACATAAACGGGGAGGAAGTGACGGGAGCATTGCAAATCCCCGAAGGCGTGCAGACGGTCAAACCGTATTCTTTTTACGCCGTGGAACGTGTTGACTCTCTTTCGATGTCGAAGAGTGTAAAAAATATAGGAGAGTGTGCGTTTGCGGGCAATTCTTATTTGCAAAAGGTAGATATCGGTGAAGGTGTAACTTTCATTGGTAAGCGTGCATTTGAAGGGTGTAACAATCTAAGCGAAGTGACGCTTGGCAACAACTTGGAATTGATAGGCGACCGTGCGTTTTATGATAGTAATATTAAAGCCCTCGATATACCTGAAAGTGTAACGGGAATAGGAATAGACGGTTTTGGCGGCAATTCTGAAATGAGTACGTTGACTATCAGAAGCAAGATTTTGCATGTTTATACCACAGCTTTCGTAGGTTGTAAGTCATTGCAATATGTAAATTATATCGGTGACTTTAAGGATTGGTTAAATTTTGAGTTTGATTCATATCTGTCAAACCCTATGTATCTGTCAAAGACATTGTATATAAACGGTGAATTGCTACCAAATCAGCCCGTAATACCCGACGGCACGTTGAATATAAACAGATACACGCTTATCAATTTTGAAAATATGACTTCGATAATTTTGCCTGTCAGCTTGGTGAGTATGAACACAGGCGCATTTCAATACTGTTCAAATTTACAAAGTATATATTTCAAAGGCAATGAGCAACAATGGAAAGCTGTTGACTTTGGGCGTGTAAACAATCCTTTGCCGCATATTACGAAATACTTTTATTCAGAAGATGACCCTTATGAAAACGGGACAGCGGGCAAATTCGACGATTATTGGCACTATGATCAAGAGCAGCAGCCTCAACTGTGGATAAGGCATTAAATTGTTTTATTTATGGAAGTATATTTCCTATTGAAAAATGCACGTCTGGGCGGCGTGCTTTTTTATCCCCCCTTTTGCGCATTTTACTTTTGTAATTTTGTTATTATTGCCACTCTTTTTTGTGGCTTGCATAGTAATATTCTTTAGTAGGAATGAATTTTTCAAAAGCTTTTTCGTCTGCAAATTTTAATCGGCATATGTCAGACCCGTATTTGCAAACGAGAGTTGCCTCTCTATAATGATCGATATCGCCGAGCGAAACTTGTAATTTTCCGAAGTCGGAGTTTATGAGCTTATCGAAATCTGCGACAGAGCATTTCATAAGTTTGAGATTTTGCAATAGGCAGATTTTTGATGAAATAAAATTTAGCCGTTCCTGTTCCATCCAACACATCAGAGGATTGCCTGCGCTTACTTTTGGTGTAAAGCCTTTATTGTCGTCCATAAGCGATATTAAAACCGCCGATTGGTTCGGTTTATAATAGTCTAAAAACTTTTTTGAAATTTCTTTTGTAAGACGGTCGAAGCGTTTTGTCATTATTGCCGAAATTATAATGAGATATAGTATTCCCATTGCGGACAAAATCAATAGATAGGGCTGACGCAGGATGTACGCCAAAACAGCGCCAAGTGCAATTATAATAATGGACGGTAAAATCAAAAAAACGTATTTTAATTGGATAAGCTTTCGAGCTTGTTTCACTTCGTTGTCATAGGATGTGCATTTTGGCAGAATTTCTAACATATTATGGCCTCCGCAAAACTACCGTTTTGGTAGCTTTTCATATAATATACTACCGAATTGGTATAATGTCAAATACAAACATGAAAAGTGTAAGCCGCAAAAATAAATTACCGGAATGCTTAAAGCTGTTGAGAAGTGAAAGAGGTTTGACGCAACAGCAGGTTGCTTGCGGTCTCAATTTAAACAGCGTAACATATCTGCGTTACGAAAAGGGGCAACGTGAGCCGTCAATCGATATGTTGATTGCAATGGCGATATTTTTTGATGTATCTGTCGATTATTTGATCGGTTTTTCCGATTTTTATTGAAATCGTTTGTTTTGTCTGTCTATAACATAGCAACCGTTTTACTTTTTGTGCTATATTTGATATACTGACTGCGAATTAAAGGTTGAGTGGTTTTATGCGAAAAAATAGTTTATTTAAAAGATTTGTCGGATACTATAAGCCGCACAAAAAGCTTTTTATCATAGATATGATATGTGCGTTTATAATTTCCGTATTCAATTTGGTCTATCCCTATGTCACAAAGGAAATCATAAACAACTATGTGCCCAACAAAATGCTGAATATGCTGCTTGTCGGCACGTTTTGTCTGTTGGGCTTTTACATTATCAAAGCGGTTTTAAACTATGTTTTGCAATATTGGGGACATCTTGTGGGTGTGCGTATGCAGGCGGATATGCGTAGCGAGCTTTTTAAACATTTGCAAAAGCTGCCCTTCAAATATTTTGACGACAACAAGACGGGCGTTATCATGAGCAGAATGACAAACGACCTTTTTGAGATTTCCGAGCTTGCGCATCACGGTCCCGAGGATGTGTTTTTGTCATTGGTTACGATAGTGGGCGCATTTATAGTGCTGTCGTTTATCAACGTATATCTTGCGCTCATCGTGTTTGCGTTTATCCCGTTTATCGTCATATACGTTGCGCTTATGCACAAGCGTATGTCAAAGGCCTTTGCCGAGATGAGAGTCGTGCAGGGTGAAATAAATGCTGATATCGAAAGCGCTATATCGGGCGTGAGAGTTTCAAGAGCGTACAACGCTTCCGCTCACGAAAGCGAGAAGTTCGAGCACGGCAACAAAGAGTTTGTCAGGGCAAAGAGCAAGCAATACAGGGTGATGGGCGAATTCTTTTCGTCTGCGACATTCTTTTTGGATCTGCTGTATTTTGTCGTGCTGCTTGCAGGCGGACTTTTCTTTTACTTCGGCAAGATAGACGCAGGCGAATTTGCCGCATTCGTGCTTTATATCAGTGCACTTATCGCACCTATCCGCACGCTTGCAAACATCTACGAGCAGATACAAAACGGCGCAACGGGCTTCAAGCGCTTTTGCGAGATAATGGATATCGAGCCCGAAAAGGAAGCGGAAGACGCTATCGAGGTTTCCGAGCTCAAGGGCGAGATAGTGTTTGACGACGTTACCTTCGGCTACGAAAGCGAGGACGGCAAAAAGGTCATCAGCAATTTTTCTATGACGATACCCGCAGGTAAGACCGTTGCGCTCGTAGGTCCGTCGGGCGGTGGAAAGACCACCATTTGCCACCTTATCCCGAGATTTTATGAGATAGACGGCGGCAGGATCACCGTGGACGGCTACGACCTCAGACAAATAAAGAGAGAATCTCTGCGCAGCAACATAGGACTTGTGCAGCAGGACGTATTTCTGTTTAACGGTACCATAAAGGAAAATATCGCATACGGCAATTTTGACGCTTCCGACGAGGAAATTGCCGAGGCGGCTAAAAAAGCAAACATACACGACTATATCGTAAGCCTGCCCGACGGATACCAAACAAACGTCGGCGAGCGTGGCGTAAAGTTGTCGGGCGGACAGAAGCAGAGAGTATCTATTGCCCGTGCGTTTTTAAAAAATCCGTCTATACTCATACTTGACGAGGCGACGTCCGCACTTGACAACACCACGGAAATGCTCATACAGGACGCATTAAACAAGCTGTCCGACGGCAGGACGACGCTTGTGGTCGCACATCGTCTGTCAACGGTGAAAAATGCGGACGAGATAATCGTCGTCACCAAAAACGGAGTGGAAGAGAGGGGCACTCACGATGAGCTGATGAGTCTCGGCGGAATTTATAAGACGCTGTACGAATATCAGTTTAAAAACAACTGAAATACGCCCGATTTTGACAGAACGAGCCGTCGGCAGATTTGCCGACGGCTTTAAAATTGTTAAAAGATAAGCCTGAGCGTATATGCTATATAATATATATGAATAATTAAAGATCATTTATGCATAAATTTTGGTAAATTCGCAGGAAAAATTTTGAAATTTCATAATTATTTAATGTTTCTGCATAAAAAGTTTTTGACAAATGTAAGACAGTGCTTTATTATGATTATATATAAAATCTAAAACTCTATATATGTAATTCCATATTTATTATAGACATTATGTATTTAGTGCGAGGATTTCCTCAAAGGAGAGATTTATGAAAAAGAGGAGACTTAGCTATTTCTTGCTTATCACGTTGTTGATAATGACAACGGCGCTTATGAGCTTTGCTCTTGCAGCGTGCAATAAAAAACAGAACGAGCCTGCGCCTCAGTCGGGCGACGAAGCGGGAGTTTATTATTACGACGCAGGCAGCGAGGAATATACGGTTGTGCTCGGGCAAAGCAGAAGATTTACGCTTGCTATCTCAAACACTACGAGAGCGGGCGGATACACGCTTACCGACAACGTGCTTACGCTGACGTCGGATAATCAGGACGAAAATCAGATTGCGGCAATACTCAGCGACAACGTGATAACGCTGACGCTCAACGACGCCGAATACAGGTTTTTGAAAAAGATAAACTACACCGTCACGTTTGACAGCAACGAGGGCAGTAGCGTCGGCAGCGCAACCGTCGTCAACGGCAAAAAGGTTGCAAAGCCGCAGGACCCCTCAAAGGACGGCAGCATATTTGTAGGTTGGTATGCGGACGAGCAGTTTAAAACTCCGTTCTCGTTCAACTCGCAGATAGTGACTGCGGATATGACGCTTTATGCCCGTTGGGTAGCAAAGCAGGTGGGACAGGCTGAGTTTACAGTATCCTTTGACGCAGACAACGGCGGTGCAGATCCTGCGGATCAGAATACCGTCGGCGGCAAGCTGTTCAATCTGCCCGTCGTAGAACGCAGCGGCTATGCCTTTAAGGGCTGGTGGGTGAGCATGAACAATGACGACGTGCTGTCCGACGTGCTGTCCTATGAGTATACCGAGGGTATGAGCCTTGACGCAGACACCACTTTGCATGCAGTATGGCAGGCAAACGACCTCGGCACAAAGCTTGCGGCTCCGCTTGTAAACGTGGACGCAAACTCCATTAAATGGAATTCGGTCGGCGCAAGAGAATATCTGTTAAAGGTGGAAGCTCCCGACGGAAATTTCATAATAAACGAATCTATGGGCGGCACTACTGTGAAGGCTATCAGCTTTGACGGGTTGGATGCAGGCGACTATAAGATAACGGTCACGGCAGTTGCAAACTCGGGCGAGGAAAACAACGCCGTTACGGAGCGTATTTACAAAAACAAGGCGCTTGCAAGGGTTTCAAAATTTAGCGTCATTGCTCCGTCGATGATGCTGTTTAACGCAGTTGACAATGCGGAAAAATATTTGATAACCGTTGATTGCGGCGACAAAAATCACAAGCACGTCAATTTTGACAACGGCACGTCCACGCACTTCAATTTTGCGGACTGCGCAATGCAAAACGGCGGCATCAAGTTTAGCGTCACCGCAGTGGCGGAGGGCTACGCTTCGTCCGTGGGCACATTCGTATATGCGCCTACTCTCGACGCTGTGACGGAATTTGACTTTGACGAGCAAAACCAAAAGCTTGTTTGGAATAAAATCGAAAACGCAACGGGCTATATGGTTTCCGTCAAGTGCGGAAACGATGCGCACAGCGAAAAGTTTGTAAACATCGGCGCAGTAAATTCCATAAGCCTTAAGGAATGTGCAAAATGCGAGGGCGGAATTGTCGTTGAGGTCTATCCTGTCTCGAATTCATACATATCGCCAAAGGCGGCGAAGTTTACGTTTGACAAGCAAAACCTTGCCACTCCGTCAGACATTCGCATAAGCGGCACGACCGTCAGCTGGACGGCAGTTGCGGGTGCGACCTCATACGAGGTGCGCATAGCGGGCGCTACGCTTACGGCAGACACAAACAGCATTGACCTTGCAGGCAAGGTTGCGCTTGCGGAAAAGGCAGATTATACGCTGACCGTAGTTGCAAAGGGCGACAAGGATTCGCTTGCGACAGATCCTGTGGACGCACGCAATCTTGCAATGGCGGATACGCTCAAATATGAAAACGGAGTGCTTTCTTGGAAGCACGTCATCGGCGCCGCATACTACGACGTACAGGTGAACGACGGTGCGCCCTTCAGCGTGACGGACGGCTTGAATTTTGCAAATATAACCTTTGACAAAGCGGGCGAAAACACTGTTCAGGTGAGGTTCGTAAGTGAAACAGGTTCTGCATTCGAGTGGGTTAGAACACAGGTTTTCGCACACAGCGTGACGTTTGTCAGCGACGGCGGCAGCAGTGTAAGTCAGCAGTTTAAGGCGGTCGGCGACAAGATGACAATGCCGTCTCCCGAAAAGGAAGGCTTTAAATTCCTCGCTTGGTACAATACCCCCAAGGGACCTCAGAGCAACGGCGCAGCGTATAAGGACGTTGTGTTTAACGAGGCAAGCGACCTTGTGCTGTATGCTTGCTATACACCTAAAAAATATACGGTTACATATCATTACGGCGACGGCGGCAACGCAGCCGATGTGAAAAAGGAAGTTTTCTATCAGCAGGACTTCGATTTGACAGTGCCGCAGGCAAACAAAGCTACATCGGCTTTCGGCGGCTGGTTCAGCGCACCCAACGGCAATGGCGTAAGATACACCGACGACAAGGGCAACAGCATCGCTCCGTGGAACAGGACGGAAAATGCGGACGTATATGCGTTCTGGTTTGACGACGTGCTTACCTTCACCCGTACCACAAATGCAGGCAGACCTATATATGCCGTCCTGCAGGGCAGCAGAATAAGTCAGGTGAGCGAAGTCACCGTGCCCGCTATGTACAACGGCGTCAAGGTCGGTATGCTGGCAGGCAACGCATTTAAGGATTGTTCTAACCTTACAACTATAAATATACCTAATACACTTGAAATCATCTCTGCGGTGGATCCGTTTACCGGCTGCTCAAGCCTCGAGGCAATCAACGTATACGAGGTTGAGGGCAACACCGCTATCCGCTACTGGTCCGAGGACGGCGTGCTGTTTGACAACGGCAGGCTGGATCAACAGCCCTCCGATCCGTCGCAGATAAGAGCGCATATTTCGTTTATGCCTCTTGCAAAGACGGGCAGCTATCATATCCCCGAGGGCATTGTGGAAATTCCGTCGCTTGCGTTTGAAAATTGCGCACTCACGAGAGTAGTCATTCCCTCAAGCGTGACGGCGATAGGCGCCGAGGCATTTAAAAACAGCCAAAATCTTACGACTATCGTGTTCGATACGGGCTCCACGCAGGCGTTGACCATTGGCGACGCAGCATTTAAGGACTGCAAGGCGCTTGAAACGGTCACCTTGCCCGCACGTCTTTCGAGCATAGGACTGCAAAAGTTTGAGCTGCTCACCGCAGTGGATACTCCTGCGTCGCAGGAAGTAAGCCTCGATACGGGCGTGACAAATGCATTTGCAGGCTGCAAAAACCTTACAAATATCTATATTGCAAGCGGCAACAAGGCTTATAAGTCGGTTGACGGAATAATCTACAGCGCAGACGGCACAACGCTCTATTATGCCTTGCCGTCAGTCAAAGGCGAGCTGAAGATCCCCGCAGGCACTCTCCGCATAGCGGACGGCGCATTTATCGGCTGCGACAATATCACATCCGTCACTATCCCCAACTCCGTTACATCGGTCGGCGTATGCGCATTTTACGATACCGACGTTGAAGAGGTCACCTTCCAAGGCAACGGCTTCAACGAGGTGACGATAAGCAAGTATGCTTTCAGAGACTGCGACTATCTTAAGAGCGTGAAGTTTGAGTCCGGCAACCGTGTCGCATACATCGGCGAGGGCGCATTCTTCGGCTGCGACAGCAGCAACTTTAAAAAGATAGAGCTGCCCGCAGGCTTGAAGAGCTTGGGCGCACAGGCATTCAGAGATTGCGACAGCCTTGAAGAAATCATATTCAGCTCAACCGTCAGCGAGCTTACATTTGGCGCAGACGCATTCTACAACTGCTCGAGTCTTTCGACTTTGACGCTGCCAAGCACCGTCAAAACACTGCCGAGCGTGTTCAGCGGCTGTACGTCCTTGACGCAGGTCGTCGTTGACGAGGACAACCCCTACTTCACAAGCGAGGACGGCGTGCTGTTTGACAAGAATAAGACGACGATATTGTTCTATCCTGCAAGAAAGAGCGGCTCATCCTACGTCCTGCCCGAAAGCTTGACTACCATTCCCGACGGAATATTCAAAGACAACAGAAATCTCGAGACCATAACGATAGGCAAAAACGTGACTTATATAGGCGTAGGCGCATTCCAAGACGCAGAGGAGCTTGAAGAAATTATCTTTACAGAGGGCGACAACGGCGCAGCAACGCTTGAAATAGGCGCATATGCGTTTGCCAATTCAAATTGGAGTTATATGACCATTACGCTGCCTTCAAGGACGACCAAGGTGGGTGAATACGCATTTTCCAACAGTTATCTGCGTTCTATCACGCTCAACGAGGGGCTTGAGGAAATAAGCGACTATATGCTTTACAATGCACAGTATATATCTGCTATCACAATTCCTGCCTCCGTCACAAGAATAGGAAAGTATGCTTTCTACAACTGCGGATATCAAGACGACACAATGGAAGTGACCTTTGCGGCAGAATCTAAGCTCGAGACGATAGACGATTATGCTTTCAATAGAGTGGCAAGCTACAGCTATGGCGATCTTGCGATCACTTTGCCGTCGGGCTTAAAGCACATCGGATATCAGGCGTTTGCGTCTTCGGGCTTTACGGAAGTAACTATTCCCAACACTGTAAAGACCATAGCTACAAAGGCTTTTGCAAGCAGCAAGCTTAAAACTGTCACATTTGAGGCAGACGGCACAGACGACCTCATTTTGGGTACTGTCACCGGAGAGGAAGGCAGCTACGGCGACGGAGTATTCTATTCCACAAAGCTGACGTCTGTGGAGCTTCCCGCACGTCTTACATTCCTCGGAGCAGGCACATTTGAAAGCTGTTCGTCTCTTGAGTCGGTCACGTTTGCACCGAACAGCAGGCTTAAGCATATCGGTGCCGATGTGTTTGAAGGCACAAAAATACAAACTATCACAGTCCCGAAATCCGTTGCAAACGGCAACGTCGTTGTTGACGAAAAGGGCACTCAGGAATTCCGCATAGGTATCGGCGCAAGAGCATTCTATGGCGCAAGCAAGCTTACGGAAATCATATTTGAGGACGGCGGAACGCAACCTTTGTCCTTCGGCGACGAAGCGTTTGTATCAACCGCTATGCTCGGAACAGTGAATCTGCCTGCAAGAACGGCAAATTATCTCAACGCAGACGGTGAGGAAGTGTTGGGCGTATCCTATAAGACCTTTGGCTTGAGCGGTCAGGCGTCTACGACGGTGCTTTCGGCAATAAACGTCGACGCAGGCTGCCTTGCATTCTGCTCGGTTGACGGCGTGCTGTACACAAAGGATAAGAGCGAGTTGCTCGTATGTCCCGCAAACAAGACGGGCAAGATCACTGTTGCCGCAAGCGTTGCAAGAATAGACAATTATGCTTTCGCTTATTCCAAAATAGACGAAATAGAGTTTGTCGGCGGCACGGCAGATATGGTCATCGGTGCAAGTGCGTTCTGGCGCAACAGCGGAATTCAGACAGTCATACTGCCCGATAACGTTGTTGAAATTGAGGAAAGCGCATTTGGATACTGTGAATCGCTTACAAGCATAACGCTGTCTGCAAACCTCAAAAACTTTGACGTTAGCGTGCTAAACGGCACCAATATTCAACAGATAAACGTATCTGACAACAGCGGCGACTTCAAGTCGATAAACGGCGTAATGTTCAGCAAGGATATGAAGACGCTTGTGTCTTATCCCTCTACCGCAACTGCGACGTCTTATGAAATACCAAGCACTGTCACTGCCATAGCGGCAAATGCGTTTAAATCTAATACATATCTTACGGCTGTTACGCTGCCCGCAGGGCTTAAGACAATCGGAGATAGCGCATTCTGGGGTTGCTCAAGCCTTAGCAATGTGACAATACCCAACACGGTTGAGTCTATAGGCAAAGACGCATTTGCAAGCTGCTCGTCGCTTGGCGAGGTCAAGTTTGCGGACGGCGGAAGCGAAAGCCTTGTGCTCGGATACGGCGCATTTGAAAACTCCGGCATCACAAAGGCTGCATTGCCCGCACGTCTTACGGCAATAGCAAATTCCGTATTCAGCAACTGTTTGTCTTTGCAAAGTGTTACGTTTGCGGCAGGCAGCAAGCTGGATTCTATAGGTGAAAGCGCATTCTACGGCTGCAGATCGCTTAAAAACATAGTGCTGCCATCCGGTTTGAATCAAATTGGCAGCAATGCCTTTGCAAGCTGCACAGGGCTTGAAACCGTGAAGATAGGCGAGGGATTGAGAGAGACAGGCGACGGTCTGTTTGCCTCCTGCTCATCTCTCAAAACGGCGGAATTGCCTGCAAGCCTCAACAAAATGGGCTTAAACACATTCAGCGGCTGCACTTCGCTTACGTCGGTTGCATTTGCGGCAGGCTCGCAGCTCGAGATGATAAGAGAGGGCACCTTCAACGGCTGCAGCTCGCTTGAAAGATTTACTATCCCTGCAAACGTGACCTCTATTGAGGCACGTCCCGTAGACGATTACGGCTGGGTGCATGAACATTATGCTGCATTCCAAGGCTGCACAAGCCTTAAATCGGTCGTATTTGAGGAAGGCAGCAAATGCAAGCTTATAGGCGCAGGCGCATTTATGGGCTGCAAGCAGCTTGAGGCGATAAGCATACCGTCGGCAGTGTCTTCTTTGGGCGAAAGCGCATTTGCAGGCTGCGAAGCGATTGAAGAAATAGTCATTCCCGCAACCGCAACGGTTTACGGCGAAGATTTGTTTAACGGCTGCATTTCGCTGAGCAGAGTTGTGCTCAATGACAGAGCTACTGCGCTTTCAAAGGGAATGTTCAGCGGTTGCACGAGTCTTAAAAATATCGATATACCAAAGAGTGTCACATCCTTTGGCGACAGCCTGTTCTCAAATACGGGGCTTGAAAGCTTTACGGTCCCGTCGACAGTGACAAATCTGCCAAGATATTTCCTGTCGGGTTGTGAATCTCTTATCAGCGTGACGCTGCCTCAAGGTCTGCAAACTGTGGGCGACTATGCGTTCAACGGCTGCATAATGCTTGAAAAAATCGTCATTCCCGCAGGCGTCACAACGATGGGCGACAGCGTGTTTGCAGGCTGTGAAAGCCTCAATAATGTGAGCTTGCCCGCAACATTGGATACAATGGGCAAAGAAACCTTCAGCGGTTGCATAATGCTTGAGAACATCGTACTGCCAAATGCGTTAAGAGTCATCGAACGTTATACCTTTGAGGATTGCGAATCGCTCAAAACCATCAAACTTCCAAGCTCTGTCCAAAGCATAGATTCCTCTGCATTCAGCGGCTGTTATGCGCTTGAAAGCTTTGCTATGGACGCTCCCAACAGGGACTATGCAGTTGACAGTGGAATTTTGTACAACGGCGGCAAGACTGCTATTGTGAGCATACCTGCCGCAAAGGGCGGCGAGCTCGTATTGCCCTCTACCATTACGAAAATAGCGGCTAATGCGTTTGAGGGAACGGGCTTCACAAAAATCACCCTTCCCGCAACTATGACGGAAATAGGCGATTATGCGCTTGCAGGCTGCGAGAGCCTTGAGGAAGTTGTGATTCTTGGCGATGTGACCACAATATACAGCTATGCTTTCTCTGGCTGTACAAGTCTTGAAAGAATCAACATTCCCGACACCGTTACGCAAATGGGCAACTCCGTCTTTGCTTATTGCACGTCGCTTCAAAGCGTAGCTCTGCCTCAAAATCTGACATATATCGGCAGCAGCTTCTTCTCAAACTGCACCAATTTACAGAGTGTTGTGATACCAAACGGCGTCGAGAACATAGGCTACAGCACCTTCTACAAATGTACGTCACTGACTTCTATCAAGCTGCCCAATTCGCTCAAGTCTATGTCATCCGATCTGTTCTCGGGTTGCACAAAGCTTGAAAGCTTCGCAATGGACGACGGCGGCAAGGGCACATACAAGGTCGTTGACGGCGTGCTGTACAGTTGGGATACCGACGCTCAAAGCAACGTGCGTCTGGCTCTTGTCAGCGTGCCTGTGGCTAAGACGGGTACACTTGCGTTGCCCACCAACCTGTATAGCATAGGCAGCTATGCATTCAAAAACTGCACGGGCATAGAAAACTACACTATGGAAGCCGACGGCTCCAAATACAAGGTCATAAACGGAGCGCTTTACAGCTATGCGTTGGGTGAAAACGATGTGATTACAAGCCTTGTGCTCGAAAGCGTGCCTGCCGCAAAGAGCGGAGTGCTCACGCTGCCCAAAGAAATCACAGGTATCAACTGCACGCTCAACGACAGCACGCTGCTTACGGGCTATGTGATGGAAGGCTATGCAGGACTTAATGTGTCCTACAAGATCGTCAAAAACAACGGTACAAACGAGCTGTTTGAGGTCATAACCTCCGAAAGCGGCGAGCCGACAGAGACCAAGATAAGCACAGGTTCGTTCAGAGTTATCGACGGTGTGCTGTACAGAATCGGCATAGGTTATGAATACAGCGGACTGTTTAAAGCCGACGGCACGGAGTACACTTTGCCCGCAGACGTCACATATACGCTTTACAGCTTCCCTGCAGGAAGGACGGGTACGTTTACAATACCCAACTTTGTGTACGGCAGAAATGTCGAGGACAATGCGTTTAAAAACTCCAAGCTCGACCTGCTCAAGTTCGAGGGCAACAGACAGTATCAGGCGACCGATGATGAAGGCGGTATCCTGTATAGGGACGGCATTAAAGAAGGCGTTGACCCTGCAACAAGAAGACCGTATATGATAGACCATTCTGTCGAAGCGGCAAGATATTATGCAAGCTGGCTTTACACTAATACCACCATCAAGGGTATTGTGATCGATTCGGGTAGCCTCGAATTAAACGGAAACGTGTTCTATAACTGGACGAGCGATCAGACCATTTACTTCGTGCAGTCCGAGGAAGACGCAAAAGCGGAGTATTCCGACATCAACTTCAGTTATCTTGACGCAAACGTCGTGTTTGGATACACCGAGGGATAACCTAAGTAAGCTTAGCGTCAATGCACAAAAACGCAATACCGTTACCGCTTGAAAGGGCGGTAACGGTTGTGTTTTGTAGGCGAATATAATTTTAACAAAAATATCCATATAGTTTTTAGATGACAGGTGGACATTTGTGTGATATAATTACAAAATCTTAGATTATAGACTATTATATCTATATATCTTAAAAAAGGGAAAGGGTCAAAATGAAAAACAATCATTCCTTCGACAAATTCAAATCAAAACTGACCTTTGAAGCCATACTTAAATCTGCCTTAGCAGGCTTGAGCGTAGGGCTTTTGTTGCTTGGCGCTATATCCTTGATATGTTGGCTTTGCGGCTATAAGCAAGGTATCTGGATAGCCTTGGGCGTCGGCGCAGGCGTTGCGGTGGCGGCTTCGTTTATCTTTTATTTTGTGAAGTTCCGTCCCACGCAAAAGCAAACGGGACAGAGAGTGGACGGCTTAGGGCTTGAGGAACGTGCCGTAACTATGCTGGAGTTTGAGGGCGACGAGTCGTTTATGGCGACACGTCAGCGCACAGACGCAGTGCAGCATATCGAGACGGCTAAGCCGCAAAATCTGAAAATAACCGTACCTAATTGGCTCAGCGGGCTTGTTTCGGGTGCGGCTGTGTTCGCTATTACGTTCAGCCTTGTGTGCGGACTGTATTCAAGCGGAGTTGTAAAAAGCCCCGCTGAAAACGGCGATCCTTTGGAAGACTTCGTATCTGTGACTTACATTGCGGAAGAGGGCGGCGAGATAGACGGCGAGACCGATCAGCTTTGGAAAAAAGGCGAGGACGCAACCTCCGTCACCGCAGTGGCAATGGACGGATATACGTTTGTCGGCTGGAGCGACGGCAACAAAAACCCCGGCAGAACGGATCTCAAAATAACGGAAGACCTCGAGGTCACGGCTCAGTTTGAAGCTTTAAAAGAAGGCGACAATCCCGAGGAAGGAGATTTTGACGGCCCCGGTGAAAAAGGCGACAGTGCGACGGATCAGCCCATGGACGGCAGCGAAAGCGACGGAGCCGAGGGCGAAGAGGGCGACGGTCAGGGCTCGCCCGGAAACAGCGAGGGCACGGGCTCCGGTCAAGAGGAAGGCGAAGGCAAGGGCGACGGTCAGGGCGAAGGCGCAGGCGGCAAGTGGAGCCAAGGCAACAAGGTCATCGACGGCGAAACATATTACAGGGACTGGCTCGAGCAATATTCGCACGAGGCAATGCAGGAAATTACATCTTTGGAGGACCTGCCTCCCGAAATAAGGGAATTTATCGAAGCTTACTTTGAAAGCGTTTAATAAATACAAAAAAACACGGCGAGGGTTTTATGATAACAGAAAACAGCATACAAAAATTCAGCGAGCAATGCGAAAACATTTTTAAACAGATCGAGCGTGACGTCATCGGACAAAAGGAAATTGTCGAGGGCACCGTCATCGCTATGATCGCAGGCGGCAACGTGCTTCTCGAGGGCGTGCCGGGCGTCGGAAAGACAAGACTTGTAAGGTCGTTGGGCAGAGTTTTCAATCTGCCGTTTGCAAGAATTCAGTTTACGCCCGACCTTATGCCTGCCGACGTCACGGGCACCAACATCATCGTCAAGGACGAGCAGGGCAATACGCAGTTCAGCTTTCAGCCGGGACCTGTGTTCAGCAACATCATACTTGCCGACGAAATAAACCGTGCTACGCCAAAAACGCAGTCCGCTTTGCTGGAGGCTATGCAGGAGCACACCGTCACCGTTATGGGCGTGTCGAGAAAGCTCAACGAGCCTTTCTTTGTGCTCGCAACGCAAAACCCCATCGAGCAGGACGGCACATATCCGTTGCCCGAGGCGCAGATGGACCGTTTTATGTTCAAGCTCGTTGTCAAAAACCCCAATCTCGAGGAGCTTATGGCTATCGTCAATATGACGCAAAAGACTATGGCGGAGGTCGCCGAAACCGCATGTACGGGCGAGGAGCTGCTTGAAATGCGCAAAACCGCAAATCAGATACTTGTCGCAGAGGACGTTATGCGCTATGCTATGACGCTTTGCTCCGCAACTCACCCCGACAGCGACTGCGCAACGGAAGTCGCAAAAAAATACGTACGTCTCGGCGCAAGCCCCCGTGCAGGTCAGGCGCTCATTTCCGCAGCAAAGGTGCGTGCGCTCATGCAGGGCAGATTCAACGTATCCTACAACGACCTCAACGAGCTTGCATACCCCGTGCTCCGTCACCGCATGAAGCTCAACTTTGAGGCTATTGCAGAAAGAGTGGACCCCGATACCATCATCAAGATGATAATAAAAGAGCTCGGCAACAAGGGCAAGGCTGTTCAAACCGAGGCTGAGGAGAATAAGCACGACGCCGAAAGCACCGAGATAAGCACGGAGACCACGACCGAGATAAAAACGGAAACTAAGATAGAAACCAAGACGGAAACCAAAAAGGTGAAGAAAGGTCTGTTTGGGAGAAAATAATGGCGATCTCTTACATAAACGACGCATTTTTCAGCAGGCTTGAAACGCTCGCTCTCAATCTCAAGGCGGATCTGGCAGGATTTTTCGGAGGAAAACACCTTGTCAGAACGCACGGTCAGACGGTGGAATTTGCCGACTACCGTGAGTATATGCTGGGCGACGACATCAGACGCATTGACTGGAATCTGTACAGCCGTTTTGAAAAATTCTTCATCAAGCTTTTCACCGATGAAAGACAGATGCACACCCGCATTTTTTTGGACTGCTCCGCATCTATGGGGCAGGTCAGCGAAAGCAAGGGTGCATATGCGGTTGCGGTTGCAGCCGCACTCGGCTTTTTGTCCGTGCACAATATGGACAAGGTGTCTTTTCATCTGATGAGGGACAAAAGCATTGAAAACCCGTTTGGCACCATAGTGGGCAAACAGTCGTTTTTCCGTGCGATACGTCAGCTTGAAAAGACGGAGTTTGACGGAGAAACCGAGATATCGCAGGCAATCACAAACAGCATTGACGACGGCACTAACGACGGGCTTGCGGTGATAATATCCGACTTTTTGACGGATAACGACTGGAAAAAAGCCGTTGACTATCTTTGCTATAAAAAAAGACAGATACTGCTTGTGCAGGTGCTCACTCCCGATGAGATAGAGCCTGTTTACAGCGGACGATTTAATCTTGTCGACGTAGAGTCGTCAGACCCTATGGACGATAGAAATATGAAACTGAGGATAACTCGCAGTATGCAGATCGCTTATGCGGAAGCGCTGAACGATTTGATAGCGGATATTAGCTCTTTTTGCGCTTCGAGAGAGGCAAACTTCATCACCGCACGAACGGATGAGCCTGTAGAAAAGATGCTGTTTGGCGAGCTGCTTAAAAAAGGAATAATGTCATGAGTTTACTGATACCCTTAGGTTTATTGGGGCTGCTGTCCATAATTGCGCTTATATTGATTTATATCATTAAGCCGAATTATCAGCAAAAGAGGATTTCAAGCACATATGTTTGGAAGCTCAGTCTCAAATACAAAAAAAAGCGTATTCCCGTAAGCCGTTTGAGTCAAATTTTGATTTTTCTGTGTCAACTGCTCATACTTGCGCTTTGCGCAATGCTGTTGGCAAAGCCCGCTATTTTGGAGGAACGCATAGACTATAAGTCGGAAAGCGTGGTCA
The DNA here is from genome assembly GCA_910584155.1 of uncultured Christensenella sp. Taxonomy (GTDB): domain Bacteria; phylum Bacillota; class Clostridia; order Christensenellales; family CAG-917; genus CAG-475. Next base: position 207,918 of record CAJTYG010000001.1, read on the forward strand.
TAATCGACGCTTCGGCAAGCATGATGGTGTCCGAAAACGGCGAGTCCCGCTTCGAGCGTGCCGTAGATCAGGTCAAAGACTTTGCAAACAACGTAATGGACAGCGACGGAATACTGTCGGTCATCGTTGCCGACTATGACGCATACTTTTTGGCTCAGCGCTCGTCCTCGTCAGACTCGCAGCTCATAGAGGACAGCCTTGAGGAACTGTATGCGGCAGGCACGAGCAAGTGTACATACGGCTCTGCGGATATCGAGGGCGCAGTCGAGCTTGCCGAGCAGGTGCTCGAAATAAACAGCAAGGCTGAAGTTTATCTTTATACTGCCACCAACTATATCAATAAAAACGGAATAAACGTTGTGAGCGTCGCCGAGGAGGACGAGTGGAACGCCGCTGTGCTTAATTGTAAGGCGACCGTCGAGGACGACAACTATTATTCCATCACTATCGACGCAGGCTGCTACGGCAGGGACGCAAACATCACGGTGTATTGCGACATATTCGGCGTCAACGACAATGATGAAAATGTGGAACGCATAAGCAAAACCCTGTTTTTTTACGCAGAAGAAAACGAAATGTCCATAAAGCTTACGACAAGCGATTTTTCCGGCGGACCCATTTATTCTTTTAAATATCTGCACGTATATATCGAGGACGCCGACGGATTTGAGTTTGACAATTCGTATTTCTATTACGGCGGACAGAGGCAGACAATAAGGATACAGTATGCAAGCTCCGATCCGAACAACTTCTTTGGGACTATCTGCCGTCTGTGGCGCAGACAGCTCAAGGATAAGTGGAATATCGAATACAGCCTTTTGAGAAAAGAGGATAAATTTGAAGTTGAAGGCTTCGACCTTTACATATTTGAAAATACTATGCCCGAAAACGTGCCTACCGACGGAGTTGTGCTGTTGATAAATCCCGATATAGCGCCTATAAATTCCGGTCTGCGCCTCGGCGACAGAGTTGCGGTCAGCCCCGATTCTACGTTGGGACTTGGCAACGAGCACAGTATAACCAATTTTGTAAACCCCGACAATATCACCATAGCAAATTACAGAAAACTCATTTCCTACGACGGCTACGACGAGCTGCTTTACTATGCAAACGATCCCGTTATGCTGGTCAAAAACGAGGCACACTCAAAAATAGTGCTGTTTACCTTCAGCCTTAACTATTCAAATCTCAGCTTGCGTAAGGAATTTGCTCTTATGATGTACAATATGTTTAACTATTTCATTCCTGCGACAATAACTGACTATGCGTTTGAGATAGGACAGACGGTCAGCCTCAACGCAAGAGGCGAGGACCTCAATATATCCGGCCCCAACGAGCTGTCCAAATATTTTGACGAGGTGCCTGCAGAGCTCAAAGTGGACAGCCCCGGCACGTACACTCTGACGCAGACCGCAATGGACGGAAGCTACATCGTTGAGGAATTCTTTGTAAAGGTGCCGAATTTTGAGAGCAATATAACAAAGGAAGTGGACGCTTTGCCGCTTCTTAACGTGACAAATAAAAATGAGTATCAGGATAAGGACCTGCTCACATATTTTGCCGCAGCAATGGTTGCGCTGCTGTTTGTAGAATGGCTGCTGCAATCGAGAGAGTATTTCAGATGAGGAGGGCAGGCAGATGACAAATTTTGTTTTGACGTTTACACATCCGTGGCTGCTGTTTTTGCTTATACCCGCTATAGGCGTCGCACTGGTGCCGTTTTTCCTCATTCCAAAGAAGTACAGGCGCAACAGAAACAGGATAGCGTCGCTCGTGCTGCACTGCGTTGCAATTACGCTTGCGGTGATTTTGCTTTGCGGCGCTTCATACAGCTATTATATCCCCAACAAGGAAAACGAGCTCATTTTGCTTGTGGACTGCTCCCACAGCAGTGAAAGCTCCATTGCAGAAAAGGACGAATTTATTCAGTCCGTTGTCAATATAAGCGAGGATAACTATAAGATTGGTATAGTCAAATTCGGCTATGATCAGATATATGCCGCAGAGCTTTCAAACGATGCGGACGAGGTGTTTAAAAAATATCTGCAATCCGCCGATCCCGACACAAGCGCAACCGACGTTGCAGCGGCTTTGCAATATGCAAGCGGACTGTTCAAGTCGCCAAAGACAAGCAAGATAGTGCTTATCAGCGACGGTATCGAAACGGACGGAGCGGCAATGTCCGTCATCAAGCAGATTGCGGCAGAGGGAATAAAGGTCGACACCGCTTACTTCCCGAATAAATCGCACGACGAGGTGCAGATTGTGGGCGTCAAGATGCCTGAATACAAGCTGTCCGTAAATAACGAATTTAAGATAGAGCTAAGCTTAAACAGCAACTACGGTCTTTCAGGCGATATATCCTTGCCCGATCTTGAGGAAAGCGGCATAGATATGGTGGATATAATCGTTTATGACAACGACGTTGCAGGCGAGCCCATTCCCTGTATTTTGAAAAAGGGCGAGCAGACGGTCGAATTGCCATACAAATTTGACGTGCCGGGCATACACAAGCTTAAATTTGAAATAAGAAATGCCAAGGACGTGTTAGCACAGAACAACAGCTATTATACCTATGTAAAGCTTGAGGATTTAAACAACATTCTGCTTATAGAGCGCAGAAGCGGCGAATCGCAGCCCTTGCAGGATTTGCTTGCCAACACCTACGGATATAATGTGACCGCACTCGGAATAGATCAGCACGTTGCGGATATCCCCAAAACAGTGAAAGAACTCTGCAAATACGAGCAGGTCATACTTGTTAATATTGCAAACAGCGATATGCCGTCCGGATTTGACGAAATTTTGTATAAGTACGTCAATCAGTTTGGCGGCGGTCTGTTTACGGTCGGCGGCGAAAACGACGAGGTGGACGGACAGCTCGTTCCTCACGCATATGACAGCAACGACCTTGCAAATACGCTTTATGCCGAGATGTTGCCTGTGCAGGCTATCGATTATACGCCGCCTATTGCGCTTATGATAGTCATTGACTGCTCGGGTTCTATGAGCATGGGCAAGTTCGAGCAGGCGCAGACGGGCGCAAAGGCTTGCCTTGACTCGCTGTCCTCGAGAGACTTCTGCGGAGTAGTATCCTTTGATACTGACTCAAGCGAGGACATAAGCGTTTTGCCTGTGTCGCAAAAGGATAAAATCATAAAGGCTATCAACGAAGTCGGAAAGGGCGAGGGTGCAGGAAGCGGCGGCACGGTGTTTTCCACCGCAATAGACAACGCAGGCAGAGCGCTTGCGGCAGTCAACGTCGAGCGCAGACATATCATCATCGTGACGGACGGCAACCCGACGGATACGCTCGAGGAATACGGCCCTATTATCGACAATAACGTGAAGAGCGGCATAACGATGTCCGTTGTCGGAATTCAGATCGACCCGAGCAACGTCGAAAATATGGAAAAGACCTGCGAGAGAGGCGGCGGAAAGTTTTATAATGTGCCCGCAAGCGAGCTTAACAATCTGCCCAACATTATGCACGACGATATGGAAGGCGAGGCGGTCGCAGGTATAAAGTACGGCGAGGAGTTTGTGCCCACCGTCAGAGACCATACCTCTATCTTTGCAGGCGTAGATATAAATGCTATACCTCCTCTCAGCGGCTATTACGGCACAAGAGTCAAGGACGGCAACGTGTTGGTACCTCTTATGGGCAAGTTTGTGCCTATATATGCAGAGTGGAAGTTCGGCGCAGGCTCCGTAGGCAGCTTTATGTGCGACCTCGAGGGCATCTGGTCGGAGAAATTTTTGGACGATATCACGGGACAAACGCTCATCTACAATATAGTAAAGGGGCTTTTCCCTGCGCAGGCGATAAAGACGGACGAAATAGACGCACTTGTGAGACAGGATAACCACACTGTGCAGATAAGCGTGTCATCGGTGCGCAGCGAGGGCGAAACTATAGCGGTCACCGTCACGCCTATCACCAATGAGGCGATAGAGTTTTACAGCGGCGGCATAGCGGTGTCGGCATCCGACGGGCTTTCGAGATTTACGTGCGAGATAACCTGTCCGGGACTGTATGAAATAACAATAAACAAATTGGACGCAAACGGCGGCGTGCTTGCTACGCTCAAGCTCGACTATGCGTTCTCTTATTCGCAGGAATACAATTATTTCCCCACAAGAGAGCTTATTGGCGAAAAATTTATGGAAGCGCTGGCAACGGACGGACGTGGCATTGTCGTAGAATATGCAATAGACGTCTTTGACGCATTTGACAAATACATTCACAGGACTGTCGATCCGAGGATAGGCTTGCTTATTGCCGTTATAGTGCTGTTCCTGCTTGACGTTGCGGTGCGCAAATTCAAGTTTAAATGGCCGCACGAGCTTATCAGGGAACACAGACAGAAAAAGAAGGCGGAGGAAAACAAAAACTGATGCGTCGCCCCTGCGGGAGGCAAGGCAGGTTTTGAGGAGAAAGCATGAAAAAATTTCATTTTTTGATTTTAATATCCGTTGTCTTATGCGTGATACTTGCTTTTACGCTTATAGGCTGCAATAAAAATGCGCTTCCCCGTCCCACAGGGCTCAGCCTTGACGGACCGACGCTTACGCTTACGTGGAAGGAAATCAAGGGCGCAAGCTATTACGTCGTCAATATAAGCGGCAACGGCGTAAACACTGACAAAAACACAAGAAAACCGTCCCTTTCTCTTGCAAATACGGGCTTGGAAGAGGGCGAGTACAGCGTAAAGGTCAAGGCATGCGGCGACGGCAAGGAGAATACCGATTCGCCTTGGTCAGATGTGTTGACATATGCGCAGGATAAGGACAGCGGACTTACATTTAAATTTACAAACAGAAATACCGAGGTAGAGGTCACGGGGCTCGGACGTGCGGACGGCAACGTGGTCGTGCCCGATACGTTCAGAGGCGTTCCCGTCACAAGCATAGGCGACAGGGCATTTTCAGGCAAAAGCATGCTTAAGGGTATCGTTATCGGCAACAACGTCACAAAAATAGGTTCAAACGCATTTTACAACTGTACCTTCCTTGAGAGCATTACGCTTCCGCAAGGTCTTAAAGTCATAGGTGACAGAGCTTTTCAGAGCTGCAGACTGCTTGCAGGGAAGCTGACGCTTCCAAAAAACATCACCGCAATCGGCGAAAACGCCTTCGCATATTGCACTTCGCTTACGGAAATAGCTTTTGGCAGCAATGTGGAAACCATAGGTGTAAACGCCTTTGCATATTGTTCGTCGCTTGAAAGTATAACGATTCCCGACAGCGTGACGTCCATAGGCAACTCTGCGTTTTTTAGCTGCACGGGTGCAAAAACGCTCAGCTTGGGCAAGGGTGTGCAGAGCATTGGCGAATATGCCTTTGCGTCCTGCGACGGACTTAAGCAAATAAGCCTCAACGACGGCTTGAAAGCAATAGGCAATTATGCGTTTGGAAGGTGTAACGGTCTTGAAAAGGTGGTGTTTTCAAACACGGTCGAAACCGTAGGCGAGGGCGCATTTTATCTTGACGAAAAGCTTGCAAACGTCACGCTCGGCAGCGGTATCAAGCGCATAGCCGTGGGTGCGTTTTTGGATACTGCGATTTGGGAAAACGCCTCTAACGAGGTATATCTTTGCAATTGGTTTTTGGGCTGCAAGGACAAAACCATTTCATACATTCAGATTGCGGACGGCACGATAGGCATTGCAAACGCCGCACTGTCGGGCTTTGAAAATCTTCCGTCCGTTCAACTGCCAAACAGCGTCAAAATAATAGGCGACACCGCATTTGCGACCAGCAAGGTCACAACCGTCGTCATAGGCAGCGGAGTGGAGGAAATAGGCACGCAGGCGTTTTACAAGTGCGAGTCGCTTTCCACCGTAATACTCGGCGACTACGATTTCAATACGGGCAAAATGACGAACAGCAGCCTCAAGGTCATAAACAGCTATGCTTTTATGAATTGCACGCTGCTTGCAAGCATAGAGATACCCGACACCGTCGAGATGATAAGCTCATATGCGTTTAACAATTCCGCACTGTATAAGCAGGCGGCAAACGGCATAGTGTATGCAGGCAACTGGGTGGTCGGGTGCGACAATACCCGTGCAAACGGCACCGTCGTGATAGAGGACGGCACCGTAGGCATAGCGAATTATGCTTTTTATAAATGCTCTAACATAACCGAAGTGCAGATACCCGAAAGCGTGACGACGATAGGCAGATCCGCATTCTATCAATGCTCTAAGCTGAGAAACGTCAACTTGCCGTCGCAGCTAAAGGAAATTGCAGATTATACCTTTTATGAATGTACCGTTCTCACATTGCCCGTGCTCCCGCAAACGCTGAAGTCTATAGGACGTTCTGCCTTCTATAAATGTGCGCTGGCAAATGCGACGGGCGAGGACACCGACAACGACGTTCTCGTGATCCCCGACAGTGTGGAAACGATAGGTGATTTTGCATTTTTCGGCTGCGGATACGTCAGATACGACCTCGAAAATATGCTCGTTATAAAGTGCGGCATAGACGCAGTGATTTTCGGCAGCGGCGTAAAGCATATCGGCAACAACGCCTTCAACGGCGTCGCTTCGCTCAAGAGAGTGGAGTTTGGCAGCAATGTGCAGACTGTTGGCGATAAAGCGTTTTACAAGTGCGAGGCGATCACACAGGTCGTTTTAAACGAAGGTCTTAAGTCGATAGGCGCACGTGCGTTTTACGGCTGCAATAAGCTGACAAGCGTGGTTTTGCCAAACAGTCTGACTGCAATCGACGATTATGCCTTTTACAGATGTGCGGGCTTAAAGGATATTCACTTCGGCTCAAATGTGCAGACTATAGGCGACTTTGCATTCTTCGGCTGCGTAGGGCTGACAAGCTTCAGCGTGCCCAGCAGCGTAACGTCAATAGGCAGACAGGCTTTCAGAGCCTGTACGGGGCTAAAGAGCGTGGTGCTTACAAGCAATGTGACCGACATTGATATGCACGCATTTTACGGTTGTAGCTCGCTTACGATATATGCGCAGGACGCACAGGCAAAAGAGGGTTGGAACGAACGCTTTAACTCGAGCTACCGTCCTATCGTATGGGGCTGCGAGATAAGAGACGGCTATGTCTATGCGCTGACAATGGGTGCAAATACCATAAGCTATCTCAACACCGTCAATACGCTTTCTGCGCCCGAGCGTGCGGGCTATAGGTTTGTAGGCTGGGCGACCTCGGAGGGTGCGACCGAAATAGAGTATTCAGCAGGAAATCTGGATAAGGTTGCAAACGGCACAAAGGTTTTTGCCGTTTGGGCAGTTGATAACGACTGATGTTTTATGATAAAAGAAGGTGCGACTATGAAAAAGTTTTTTAAAGTTGGTTTGATAGCGCTTATGCTTGTGCTGTGTATCGTTGCCGTCACGGCGTGCGATAAGGAAACGGATAAGCCGTCTATCGGCGCTGTGAACGTGCCCGATAAAGCGTTTATCGTGGGCAGCGAGCTCGATCTGTCGGGCGGCACGTTTGTGTTTTCAAACGGCAAAGAGCAGCAGAATATTTCGCTCACCGCAGAGGGAGTCGCTATAAGCGGATATGACAAAAACGCCGCAGGCGAGCAGACGCTTACGCTGACGTATTCGGGCGTTAGCACTACGTTTAAGATTACGCTTGTGCAAAGAATGACCGTGCAGCCCACCGTTACGGAATATATCGTGGGCGAGCAGTTTGACAATACGGGGCGTTTGACTGTGAAACAGGATAACGGCGAGGACCTCAACTTATTTTTAAATAACAGCAAGCTTACCTTCAGCGGCTTCAATTCCTCAACGGCAGGCGTAAAGACTGTGAACGTCACCTATAAAGACGGCGATATAGTGTACAGCGGTAGCTTTGACGTCACCGTTTACGAAGCGGCGACCGCAAGGCTCAACTTCCCGACAAAAAGAACATACAAAAGCCATGAGGAGCTTGATATCACGGGCGGATACATAATACTCTCTGCAAACGCAGCAAGCGGAACGATAAATAAAGTCATTACGCTTGAGGAAAGTATGGTGTCGGGCTTCGATACGTCGGCCGTAACAGAGGACAAGCCCACCGTGACGCAGACGATAAACGTCGCATATCCGGGCAAAACCCTCTCTTATACTGTCAGCATAACGCTGTCTGACGTGACACGTATCAAAAGAAGTGCGGCTGCGCTTGCAAACTGGCAGAGCGCAAACACTCCCGAGCAGATACAAAAGCAAACCAAAATGTCGCTCGATGCGGCAAATCTCTTTTTAAGTTTAAAAGAGGAAGATTTTGAGTTTATATCCACTGAGGAAATCTATGCTATTGCCCGTCCCGCAACGTATTACGGAAGCGCACTTTGGACTGCGGAAGCCGAACAGTTTGCGGACCTGTTTACGGTGAGCGGAAATACGCTTTCCATAAACTGTCAGACCTATGAGAAAGCAAAGACTGCATTAGCGGCAATATCGGAATTAGATAAAAAGACAAGCGCAATGTATCTGTACGGCGAAGCCCTGTTGTTGTTTGCCGAAACTATGGCTAATGATGTCGTGACGGGTGAAGATACATTTGCAAAGTATCTTGACGGCGTATGTCAGCCGTCTCAAATTGACGACGCCGTTAAAAAAGTGGATCTGATGCTAAAAATGCACGAGGCTATCGCAGATATCCCCGCCGATTGGCAGACGGAAGATCTTATGACTGCCGCAAACGCACAGAAGATAGAGGCGGCGCATGCTTTAACAGTGCAGCTTGGCGAACTTACCGAGCCTATATTCGAGCGTTATATCTACAACACCGTGTCAAGCTGGCGTGCAGGCGACAAGGACGACTATTTTGATATCTTATATCGCTACTATTACACAAATTATGTGAACGGCGATGAGGAAACTAAGCTTAAGAGCGTCGAGGCTATCGAAAATATGATAGATATCTGTATGCCCGGCATACTTGAGACAATGTATCAGCAATATATCAATGTTTTGATACAGGAAATCCAAATCTCTTACGGTCAGCAGGAGCCTGCACAAAATATGGATACATTTGCAGTTGTCGTTGCATTCCGTGAGCTTGTAAAGATAAGAGATCAGGTTCTTGTGACGGACGACGATATGATTTCAACTCTTTACTATGAGTTTCCGCTTGAAAATATAATAAATCAGGCAGAAACCGGTCAATTAGGAATGTTCGGCATATTCGGCGAAGCGGTGGGAAATCCCGTGATCGAAGAGCTTTGGACGAAGTACATCGACGCCATTGCCGCATATGCGGAGCAGGTTCAGAATCAGACTCAAGGCGCAGGCGCTTTGATAGAGGATCTGTTTGCAAGCTTTATCGCCGCTACGCCTGAGCTGCAGTATCAGTTTTTGGCGTCAGTAAACGCATACCATATTCCCGAGCTGTTCCCCGATGACGGAACCGATCGTATGCCTTTGTTTGCAAGTATGCTGTTTGCCTACTATATGGATACCTTGCCCGAGGAGCTGTTTTTGCAAGGCGAAAACGGCGGCATAGTGGTGCGCTTGTTCGACGCTTTGCAATACTATATGTATCGCAACGAGCAGATAGAAGACGACCCCGATATGTTTATGGATATGTTCCTCGAGGCGATGAGCGAGGTCGAAACGCAATACTCACAGCTTTCAAATGCAAACAAGACCTTGTTTGACGAGCATATCGGCTTTTTCTATGAAAAGTATATGTATATTTATAAGCTGTACGACGCCAACGGCAAGTTTATCGCAAAGGATATCAGTCAGGAGTGGCAGGACAAAATAACCGAGCTCGGCAATATGTACAATCTGTTTGGCGCCTTGACAATGGTAGCGTTGAAAAACGGCGATATAACAAAATATCCTATGGCTATATCTGCGTTTGAATATATGAATAATCTTTACAATTCGATTATGGCGGAGGCGCCCGAGGACGTGAGGAATATGCTCATATACGCAAATTCCGATTTATTCAGCGATATGCAGGCTTCGCTTGAAACGATGCTCTATCAGTATAGGGCATATTACAGAGATATGCTTGCGTCCTATGCGGTGGACGAAGAAAATATGATCGTGGCATGGCCCGTATATCAAAACAGCGGAATGAAGGACTTTGTGGGCTCTCTTATCGAGTTTTATGCGGCATCGGTTGTCGACAGCAGCGAGCTTACTCTCGATATGGTGAAGGCGGCAATGGCAGGCTTTTTGGAGCTTAACGACGATGACAAATATCTGTTTGTCGCAATGGACGGCTATGGCGAGTTTGCGTATTTTGCAGCTCTGCGCACATTCTTCGGGACTGCATTCAGCACCGCAAACGACGCTTTAGATATCGCTTATGACCTATTAGACCTCGAAATTGCGCAAGCTACGACTTTGACCGATGAAGCGTTTATCGCAGAGTGGGAAAGCATTGCGGAAAAATATGCCGCACTTTCAGAGGCTGATAAGCAGCTTATCGACAGCCAGCTCGGCGAGGTGTACAGCTATTATGCAAGCCTGTATGATACGCTTAAAAATCCACAGCAGGCATAAAAAATTTATATTATGGCTCAAAACGGCTCCGTAAAATATGCGAAGCCGTTTTTTTATTACACAAGCTTCAAAATCTCTTATTTGTCAAAAACTGCGCTTATAGCGTTGACATATATTGTATAAAAAAGTAAAATATTAAGCGGTTGCATTGTAATATACGATAGTATATTATAATATAAGATACAGCATAATATCATAATCAAGTCTTTCGTCCGGGGGAAAGCGGAAGGAAGGAAGGAAAATGAAATTTAACGTAACTTCGCAGGAATTCAGCGCTCAGCTTGCATCTTGTCTTGCAAGATACTTCGGCGTCAAGCCCGAGGACGCAAGCAAAACTCAGATTTACAGAGCGACGTGTATGTGCGTGAGAGATTTGCTTACGCAGACACGTGTCAATTTTAAAAAACAGGTCAGAGAGAAAAACGCAAAGCAAATCTACTATATGTCAATGGAATTTTTGCTTGGCAGATCGCTGCGCAACAACCTGTTTAATATGGGTATAGAAAAGGCTGTGACAAAAGCGGTCGAAAGCCTTGGCGTAAAAATGGACGAGATTTATGCCTACGAGCCCGACGCAGGTCTCGGCAACGGCGGTCTCGGCAGACTTGCCGCCGCTTATATGGACGCTCTGACATCGCTCGGATACGCTGCAAGCGGCTTTTCTATTTTGTATGACTACGGCCTTTTCAAGCAGATAATTGTAGACGGCTGGCAGTTGGAGCAGCCCGACGACTGGCTCAAAATGGGCGACGTTTGGCTTGCGCCACGTACAGAGGAAATATATTCGGTCAAATTCGGCGGACACGTCGACCAAACGTGGGAGGACGGAAAGCTCACCATAAATCACCGTGACTGCACCGTAGTAAACGCAGTGCCCTACGATATGAACATATCGGGCTATGACACACAGGCTGTAAACCGCATAAGATTTTGGCATTCCGAAGCTCCGCAGGACTTTGATATCCATATGTTCAGCAGAGGCGAATACATCAAGGCGAGCAGCGCAAAGACGGTCGCAGAGGCAATAAACAAGGTGCTTTATCCCGCCGACGACCACATCGAGGGTAAATCTCTTAGGCTTAAACAGCAATATTTCTTTGTGTCCGCATCGGTGCAGAGCATATTGCACAGACATCTCAAAACCAATCCGTCGCTTGACAATCTTGCGGACTGCGTGGCAATACACATAAACGATACGCACCCGACGCTTTGCATACCCGAGCTCATGCGCTTGCTTCTTGACGAATACGGCTACGGCTGGGACAAGGCGTGGGACATCACTACTCACACCGTGTCATACACCAACCATACCGTTATGGCTGAAGCACTTGAAAAATGGCCGCAGGACCTTTTCTCGAGCCTGCTTCCACGTATTTTCCAAATCGTACAGGAAATCAACCTGCGCTTCTGCGACGAGCTGTGGAGAGCGTATCCCAACAACTGGGATGTCGTGCAAAACAGCGCAATTCTTTCAAACGGTCAGGTGAAAATGGCAAACCTATGCCTTGCGACCTCGCATACGATAAACGGCGTTTCGGCACTGCATAGCGATATACTCAAACAGGACGTGTTTGCCGACTATTACCATATGCACCCCGAAAAGTTTACAAACGTCACAAACGGCATTACGCATAGACGTTGGGTGGCGCAGGCAAATCCACGCCTTGCAAAGTTTATCAACGAGCTTATCGGTGACAAGTGGCTTAAGGACGCCGACAGACTGCAGGATCTGCAAAAGTTTATGGGCGACAGACAGACGCTCGATAAGCTTGCAAAAATAAAGCTTGAAAACAAGCAGGACCTTGCCAAATTCATTCTCGAGCAAAACAAGGTGCAGGTCGATCCAAACAGCATATTCGACGTGCAGGTGAAACGCTTGCACGAGTATAAGCGTCAGTTGCTCAATGCGCTGCATATTTTGGATCTGTATTTCCGCATAAAGGACAACCCGAACATTGACATTCAGCCCCGCACGTTTATCTTTGGCGCAAAGGCGGCAAGCGCATATTATATGGCAAAGCAGATAATCCGCTTTATTTGCACGCTCGGCGACGTCGTAAATAACGATCCCGACGTAAGAGGCAGGATAAAGGTCGTATTCCTTGAAAACTACCGTGTCACGCTTGCAGAGATGATAATGCCGGCTTCAGAGGTCAGCGAGCAAATTTCAATCGCAGGCAAGGAGGCAAGCGGCACAGGCAATATGAAGTTTATGATAAACGGCGCACTCACCATAGGCACGCTTGACGGCGCAAACGTCGAGATACATCAGGAAGTGGGCGATGAAAATATGTTCCTGTTCGGCTTGCTTGCAAACGAAGTGTCCGAGATGTGGAAGAGAGGCTACAATCCCTCGCATTACTATCAGACAAATCCCCGCATAAAGCGCCTCATAGACGCACTGCGCCAAGGACTCAACGGCATATCCTTCGGCGAAATTGCGGACTCGCTCATCATAGGCAGAGGCGGTCAGCCCGACGGCTTTATGGTGCTTGCCGACTTCGACAGCTACGCAAACGCTCAGGACAAGGTAAATGCAACTTATCTCGACAAGGAAAGATGGAACAGAATGTCGCTTGTCAACATTGCAAAGGCAGGCTTCTTTGCTGCGGACCGTGCAGTTGAGGAATATGCAAAGCGCATTTGGGGACTGAAGCCGATAGTGTAATTGCGCCGACCGCTCGCAAATCGGAGTGTTTGGCTTCGATAGCTTGCAATTTATTAGGCTGCCCTTAGTAAGGGGAGCTGTCACCGCAGGTGACTGAGGGGATTGTAAAAATAATTTAGCAAGCAATCGTTCGCCTTGACTTGATTTGCTCGCTACTACCGCACAAAGCCTTGTTTGCTATCAATCAAGCCGATGTTGTAAACACTTACTTCGTTTCGCACAATGCTTTGTTTGGTGTAGCGCACTGCGTGCGCATAAGGTGCAAAAGCGGGAAGTCAATTCCCACTTTTGTGAAAAAATATATATTCAGCAGTTGCGAAGCTTGAACAAACGCTAAAAAACAATAAAATTTAAGGTGTAAATGTACGATCCGCTTACAGACAAACGCCCCTACGGCGCAACATACGTAGGTGCAGCTACCAAGGTTAAATTCCCTCTCGATCACTCGCTTGAAATCAAGAGGGTTTTTATCGTTTTGCGTCAGGTGTTTGGTGAGGGCGGCGAGATAGACGGCGAAAGCTTTAAGATAGAATTGCCCTTTGTCGGCACAAGCGGCGACGAGGATATTTTTGAAGGCGAGTTTAAACTGAGCGACTACGGCATTTACAAATATAGATTTGAGGGTATTTTCGAGGACGGTGCGCTTGCGTTTTTCGGAAGAGGCGAGTGCGGAATCGCCACAAGGGGCGATTGGTTGCCGGAATGGCAGTTGACGGTATCAAAATATGCCTATAAAACCCCTGATTGGGCAAAACAGGGCGTAATTTATCAGATATTTGCGGACAGATTTTGCAAGGTTGGCGACAGACCGTTTCATAAGAGAGGGCGTTTGCACACCTATTGGAACGATCGCCCCGATATCGAGGAACCGTTTAAGGACTACCGAGCGGACGACTTTTTCGGCGGCAATGCAAACGGAATTATTTCCCGTCTCGACTATATCAAATCGCTGGGCGTGAGCTGTATTTATCTGTCGCCTATATTCGAATCGTCGTCAAATCACCGCTACGATACGGGCGATTATCTGAAGATAGACGAGCTGTTTGGCGACGAGCAGGAATTTGCTAAGCTCATTGCCGAGGCAAAACAGCGTGGTATTGCGGTCATTTTGGACGGCGTATTCAATCATACGGGCTCGGACAGTGTTTACTTTAACCGTGACGGCAATTATCCATCGCTCGGGGCGTATCAAAGCACGCAGTCGCCCTATTATGATTGGTATTATTTTTATGATTTTCCAACGTCATATCACTGTTGGTGGGGCAGCACCGTGGTGCCAACCGTCAACAAGTCCGCCGAGGGCTTCAGGCAGCTTCTGTTTGGTGATGGCGGAGTGATAGACAAGTGGAACGGTTTTGGCATTGCAGGCTGGCGTTTGGACGTTGTGGACGAGCTGCCCATTGACTTTACTACTCAGCTTTGCGAGCGTATAAAGCGTGATGACAGCGACAAGCTCATCGTCGGCGAGGTGTGGGAGGACGCATCGGTCAAAATTGCCTACGACAGTTGGCGTCCGTATTTTATGGGCGGACAGCTCGATTCCGTGATGAATTATCCCTTTAAGGAAGCCGTTTTGGCGTATACGTTGAGCGGCGACATAAAGGCTTTCAGAGAGGCGGTCACGCTGATACTCGAGCATTATCCAAAGCAGAGCCTCGACACGCTGATGAACCTCATCGACAGCCACGACACGGTGCGTGCGCTAAGTTATTTAAGCGGCGTTACTCCGCCCGAAAGCAAGCGTGAAAGAGCGGATTTCCGCTTAAGCGCAGACGATTATGCCATCGCAAAAAGCAGACTTATGTTTGCGTCCGCCTTGCAATATACGTTGGCGGGAGTGCCTTGCGTATACTACGGCGACGAAGCGGGAGTGCAGGGCTTTGAGGATCCGCTCAACCGCAGCACCTATCCGTGGGGACACGAGGACAGCGAGCTTGTAGAGCACTACAGAGCTTTGGGAAGATTGCGCACAAAATATGCGGAGCTGTTAAAGGGTGAAACCGTATTCGAGGACGATGACGAGCTTTTGATATATTCAAGAAAAAGCAAATTCGGCGTACTCAGCGTTTTCGCTAATGCAGGCGCAAGTCCCGTGACACGTAGCTGTAGCGGCAAGGACGCCTTTACTGGCAGAGCGGTGAAAAGGCTTACCATAAAGCCGATGTCTGTGAGAATTATTATCAGAAGCGAAATCTGATAACTACAGTAAAATAATTAAGCTGTCAATTTAAATGTGCTCGCTTGGGCTTTGCCAAGCTTTCGGGGCGCATTTTATCATATATTACGAATTATATAAGTTAATAACTTTCAGAAAATTTTTATAAAATCATAAAGAAATTTAAGACAATATTAAATAAGCGCTCCCGACGGAGCGCTTTATCTAAAAAATCTATTTTTGAGGAAGCATTTTCAGCACTACGGTGTGCGTGTGCACGTCTGCGTATGAAAACGTCCTCAGCTCGCCGCTGTCAAGGCGTATGGAAAACACTGCGGGGAAGATAGCCGTCACCTCGCCCTTTAGCAGAGTGCTTTTGCCCCGTCCGCTGTTAAGCTTGATTATGACGGGGATATTGAGCAGGCTTTTGACCTGTTCCTTTGCGTTGTCAAGGTTTTGTCCGATATCTCTCATACGCATATTATTGCCGTGAGTTTGAGATTAAATACATTTTATTTGGCATATTGTAAAGATGGGAAGCATACAGTAAAGCGATATGGAGGAGTGTATGTTTGATTTTGATAAATTGAGTGTAAGCAAATTTTACGTTGCGCCGTCGGTGGAGAGAGTGGTTGAGTTTTCTCCTCCAAACATCGATATGCAAAATATCGCCAAGGTGCTTTCTCTTGCAGTCGATGCAAAATGCAGCAGTCAGGACGTGTACGACGGCTATGCACAGATAGGCGGCAGAACCAACTTCAGGCTTTGCTATCTTGACAGAGAGGGAACGCCGAGGGGCGTTGACTACAATGCCGATTTCACGGTGCGTGTAGACGGCGAGTTTATGGCTGACGACAGCATAAACTGTGTGATAAAGGTCGTAGAGTCCGACGTGCAGGCGACGGACAGCCTTGTGCTTTCCGCTGTGCTCGAGGTGTCTGTGTGCGCACAAAGACGTGAGGAAATAGAGGCGCTCGTAAGCGCAGATCAGTGCTACAAGACGCAAAGACAGATATATTTGCCTACATTTCTGGGTGCAAAAACCACATCCGCTCCCTTTGATGACGAGCAGGACGTCGGCGGCGAAATAAGCTCGGTTTTGGGGCTTAACGTAAATTGCTCGGTCAAGCGTGCGGAAGCTATAGACGGCGGCGTGCTTGCAGAGGCGGCAATATATGCGGTTGTCACCTATGTCGAGGGCGACACCATAAAGCAAAGAGATTTTAAAATAACGGTCGAGGAAGAAGTAAATCTCGACGGAGTGCAGGCAGGAGATTCGATATGCGTACAGGCTTGCGTCAAGTCGTCAAAAATCATTTTGCAGGGCGTGACGGACGACAACGTGATAAGGGTGGAAGGCGAGCTGCAATTTAAGATACAGGCGTTCAGATGCTCGCAAATAGACGTGATAGACGATATGTTTACGCTCACCAACGAGGTCACAATCAAACGTGAAAGCAAAAACTACGTCTGCTTTGACGGCTGCGGCTTCTTCAGCGAAAGCGTGACGGGTACCGCCGTGCTCGGCGACAACCGTGCCCCCGTGCTTGACGTCAACGCTTTGCCTTATGCAAGGTGCTATACGTCAAAGGCGTACGTGGACGAGGACGGAAAGCTTGTTGTTGAGGGCATAGTAAACACCGACGTTGTGTATACTGATGAAAACGGCTACAACTCGGTGCGCACAGAGATTCCGTTTGCGCTGTCTATTTCAAGTCAGCAGCCGTTTTCAAAGACAGTCAGGGTATGCTGTTCTGTGGAAAGCATAAGCGCAAAGCCTCGCAGGGAAAGGGAAATAGATATAGATATGCGCCTTGGTATAGAGGTGTGCGGATACTCCGACGTTACTGCGGAATATATATCCGAGGTGGAGGTCGGCGAGGAAAAGCCTCAAAACAGGTCTGCAATGTCGCTTTATATCGCAAACGGCGGCGACGAGCTGCTTGACCTTTGCAAGGCGCTCACCGCTATGCCCGAGGATATTCTCGCACAGAACCCCGATCTCAAATTTCCGCTCAGCGAGGGCGACAGAGTGCTGTTTTTCAGAAGAATAGAGATCGCCTGAAGCTTGAAAATAACAAAATACAAAGCATAATTATCTGATTTGTTTAGGCAAGTCCGACCGATATACGGCGGGCTTGCCGTTTTTTAATATCGCAGAGCCGCTTAGCGCAATAGATTTGTCTTGTGTAAACGGCTTATCCGTGATAAAATACTTATATGACCAAACAGGAACTTGACGGAAAGATGCTGCGGCTGCAGCAGGGTGACGAGCAGGCGTTTGAGGATATTTACAACGAAACCAAACGTGGGCTGTTTGCTTTTATTCTGTCTATTTGCAGAGACTACTATATGGCGGAGGATATGATGCAGACTGCATACATACGCCTGAGAACCACCATTGCGTCTTATAAGGTCGGGGGCAACGCATATGCGTGGCTGTACACTATCGCAAAAAACGCCACGCTCAACGAGATATCAAAGAGAAAGCGTGAAACACCTTTAAACGTCGACGAGGACGGCGCAAGATTCGGCACTTATACGCTTGATGACGACGGCTCGCCCGTGACTGCGGTGATGAACAGAGTGCTCAATGAAACAGAAAGGCAGATAGTGACGCTGCACGTCATATCGGGCTTCAGGCACAGGGAAATAGCGGAGCTGCTTGAAAAACCGCTTGGCACCGTGCTGTGGACATACAACAACGCACTTGCAAAGATGAAAAAGGAGCTTGTGAAGGAGGGCTACGATGAAGCTTAAGGATATCGAAAAAAATTTGAAAAAGGAGCAGGACTGCAAGTCCGTTCCCGACGTCTACGCCCGTGCGAGCAAGGCGCCGCTAAACAAGCTGCTTACGGGCGAAACGCCCGCAAGAGCCTTCCAGAAGCAGGTGGTGATGAATTTGCTCATCTTTGTGCTTATCATCTTTTTGGTGATGGCGATAGGGTTTTCTGCAATGTGGCTTACGCCAAAGACGGAGGCCGCCGTTGCGGAGTGCTACGTTTGCGTCACGGTGGAAAGCGAAGACGGCATAGACAAGGTTGGCATTGTGTTCAACGAGAGCAAAATGGCGATAGTCACCGTCGCCGAGCAGACGGCCGGCAGCTTTAATACATCGCCGCTCGTGGTGCATAGTTTGCTGTTTGACGACTTTATATCCCCAAAAGTGAACGATAAAGTGTCTGTTGAGTTTTTATGCGGCAAATCGCTTGCTATAAACGACATTGTGCGCACGGTCGTAAACGAGCTTGAAATTTTGTATAACGGCAAGGTCTTTGAAATGTCTACGTCGGCAAATTCGTCGCAGATACGCACTCATATAAAGGACTATATCTCAGCCTGCAGCGGCAGCACGGCGGACGGCGAGAGCGTGGATGAGTTGATAAAAACCTACACCGAGTTGTTTGCATAAACATTAAATTGATTTAATAAGAGGCTTTTAGGACAATTTTCAGTTGAAAAAGCAGATGTAAGTATGTATAATAAATTAAATAGTATTATACATACTAATTTTAAATTATACGGTCGTATGCGCCTTTGCGCATACCGAGGCGCCTGTGCGCTTTGCGGAGAAAATATGAAAAAGAAAAACAGAATCGTCATCGTTGCGCTTGCACTGTGTCTTGCGGCATTGCTTGCCGTATCTCTTGTCGCCTGCGACCACAACCCATCGGATAAAGGCGGCAATAACGGAACCAATCAGTATGAAAAGCCTACCTACACCGTTACGTTTAAGACCAACAGCGATATGGTGCTGACAAATTCCGTCGTAAGCGGCATAGAATACGGTACGGCGGTTAGCGAGCCAAAGGATTCAAACGGCAACAGAATTATCCCCGTCAAAAGAGGCAACAGGTTTTTGTGGTGGTCAAAGGACGGAAGCAGCGCTTACGATTTTACTCAGCCTGTGACGGAAAACTTCACTCTCACTGCGCAGTACAGTCCTGTGGAATATGTTCATACTCCCGAGCTTTACGATACGCTCGTTTATGACGCACAAAACGGCACCTTTAAGGTGGAACGCACACGTGAGCAAAACGATGTGGGTATGTCCGACGCCGAGCTTAACCCCGACACTACGTCGTTAAAATCGAAATTCGGCACTTCGGAAAACAAGCTTCCGTGTCCAAACGGCAGCGACAGTACAGGCGAGTTTTGTTTTTGGTATTATCTCAACGGCGACGGCAAGCCCGTGCAGTTTTCAAAGTGGAAGGCGGAGAGCGAAAATACGGTATTCCCGCTCGAGTCATACAATTTCACAAACGGCTTGACGCTCTATCCTATGTTTTACGACAATCTGCCCACCGTCACGGTGAAGTTTGCGGACAGCCTTTCGGGGGCGGTCTATACCGAAAAGCAATATAAATTCGGCGACAATATCCCAACGGGTACGGCTACGGCAAGCGACAAAGAGGGCTACGAGTTTGACTATTGGTACTATATCGTCACAAGCAAGGATAAGGACGGCAACGAGATAAAGGAAGACAAAGCGTTTACCTTTGAAACCGCCGATGAGAAAAACCCCACTTCGCCTATGGACGCAGCTCAGGCAAAGGACAACTTTGTGCCTGTCGAGCTCACCGTTTATGCCAAGTGGACACGTGTTATAAAAATTGCAAACGTTGCGGACTATATGGCTCTTTACAATGAGCTAAGGACGGAAGATCCCACCGAAGACGAGCAAAAGCGCATAGATCAGATTTACACCGCAAAAATCAGTATAGTCGGCGAGCTTGATTTTGGCGAGCAGTCCCTGCAACCGCTGTTTGGCAGCGAGCACCCCTTTAAGGGCACTATAGACGGCAATATATACGGCTCAAACAACTCTGTCATCGGCACGGCTAAGATAAAGGGCGGTTATTTCGGAAATCAAACGGACGGCTCGGTATTCGGTTACAACGAAGGCGTCATCAAAAATATAGTGTTTGAGGACGTCCGCTTCGATTTTGAAAATATGCAGGCGGATACGGTCTATGTAGGCACCGTCACGTCAATGAACGGCGGCACTGTAGAAGGCTGTGCGATAGTGTATACGGGGCAGCTTTCAATAGAGTATGACAATGCCGTGGTGTACGGCGGCATAACCGCAAGAAATAACGGAACTTCGTCATCGAATGCGCTTTTAAGACTGTGCACCGTAAACGTTGCCGGCGGCTTTACAGCGGAGTGTAAGTCGTTGGTGTTCGGCGGGCTCGCAGGCGAGGGCAATGCGGCTGCAAGCATAACTAAGTGTACGGTCATCAGCTTTGAAGTAAATGCGGTGCTTTGCTCGGAAAACGGCGCAGAGGCAAGCGGACGCTTGGTCATGGGCGGCATAGTCGGCATAAACGCAGGACAGATAAGGCTTTCAACGGTGAGGAGCTTCAACGTGGTCGATGCGGTCAGCCTCGGCGAGTTTATCTTCGGCGGAGTTGCGGGTATCAATACAAGTAACCTGCGTGTCGTCAATGCAACTGTAAAGCTTGGCAGCTCAAGCAATGCCGTCAAGGCAAGAGGCTCGCTGTCTAACATTGTAGCGGTCGGCGGACTTATAGGCAAAAACGAGGGATATATCCTCAACAGCTACGTCAATGCACAGCTTTACGTTGAAATAGTCGGCGCAGCTCAGACGGGCGGCATAGTTACCGTCGGCGGACTTGTCGGCAACAATTTCAGCGATAAAAAGGATACGAGCAGCGCAACGGAATCGGGCGTGTGCGCAATAAACTATTGCTATTCTGTAGGCGAGGTCAGCGTGAAGGTCGCAGACACCGTAGAAAACGTAGCGGTGTATGCAGGCGGCATTGCGGGTAGAAATACGCACAAAAAGCTTGGTTCGCTGTTCTCTGTGATGAATATAACCGTAAACAATGCAGGTGCAAAGACCTATGTGGGCAGGATCGTCGGCAAGATGTTGAACGATGTTGCTACAAACGGCAATATCTTCTTTATACAGGAAGCAAATGTAAACGTTACGGGCGAGGCGGAGACGCAGGATCTGGGCACTGTGACGGAAGAAGCAAATTTCCGTGACGGAAAGTGGGTTACGGGTGCGGACGGCGGAAACAGCGTTATACGCTTCAGCGGCACCACGTGGGAAGTTGTGAACGAGCAATATCCCACCTTCAAAGCGGACGTTTACAACGAATAAAAAGGTTAAAAGGTATGTCGGATTTTGATATAGAATTAGTGGGAAAAGTAGGCTCGATGGCTTTGGTGGACACCGAGTACGGGGATATGAATTACAACGTCATAGCCCGCATTTCCCGTGAGCTTAAGCCGGGCTACGTGTGGATCACCTCGGGTGCGACCGAAATAGGCAAGCTGGATTATATCAAGCGCAACGGCGCACCTCTTTGCGGCAGCGACGACGACAATAAGACGGACTACGCCGCACAGGGACAGTCCGTGCTTATGCAAACCTACCGTCAGTTTATAGACAGCAGATACAGCGTGAGGCAGATTTTAGTTGAGCATCAGCATTTTAACGACATCGAAAAGCGCCGCCATCTCGGCGATATGCTGCGCCGCTGTCCAAAGCAAAACGCTATCCCCATAATCAACTACAACGATGCAGTAAGCTATGAGGAAAACCGCAAGCTTGAAATAAACCGAATTCTGCAAACGGGCGGCAAGGCTATCGAGTGCGTCGACAATGACGAAACCGCAAGTCAGATAGCCTGTCTGCTCAAATGCAAGACGCTGCTTATCCTGTCCACCACAGATGGCATTTTGTCCGATCCGACAGACGAAAATTCGCTTGTCGAAAGAGTGAGCGGAAAGGACGTATACGAGCTTATCGCAAATGTGGAGGAATTGCAATCGCATTGCAAGGGCGCCTCACGTGCGGGTGCGCACGGCGCAAAAGCAAAGCTCGAGTATGTCAAAGAACCTCTCAAAAACGGCACGAGGGTGATAATTGCGTCCGCCCGATATTCTATATCGTCCATTTTGGACGGCTCCGCAAAGGCTACGAGGATAGGTCTTGATTTTTAAATTTGCAAAAAAGAGAAATAAAAAACTTATTTGAGGTCGCTGTCAATAAGCGATAAAAGTATTTTATGCCCGTCCTGCAAATTTATGTAAAACATATATCCCATGTCTTTGTCGACGTATTCTACATCTTTTACTTGATCGATTTCTGTTGAGATAAGTTCGCCAATAGTAACCAAAAGGTCTTCCATTTCAGTGCTCCTTTGCGCAACATGTGCGCTTGCATTAGTATTTTTTATATATACAGTTTAAAATGCCGCCGACCTGTCTGCAATGCAAAATTATGTTTGATTTTATCTATATTTGGCTAAATTTGTCGAATTTTGTTTATTTGCTAAATTTTCAGGCGTTTTAAAAGCTTTTTTGGCTTATCCTGTCTATTGCTTTTTATAGATATATTATAATTACTATATTATATATAAAAGCATTGACTAAAAGACGCTTTTATATTATATTGTTTTTACAGTCCGCCTGCGGACGTCACGAAGGCGTTTAAAAAAGCGGCGGACGGTATCATATGCGAGGTCACGAAGGCTTATCCCGTTTTGGGATAAGCCTTTATTTTGTCGGTTATGCTGCAAGTGGAAAATTTAAACGTCAAAGCCGAATTCGATAGATACGAGGGAGATATATTGCAGGATATATCCTTTTGTGTTTGTCAGGGGCAGCCGCTTGCGATTATAGGCGAAAGCGGAAGCGGAAAGACGATGTGCGCACTTGCTCTTTTGGGCTTACTGCCGTCAAACTGCGTCGCAAGCGGAAGCGTGAAGCTGGACGGCAAGGAAATTTTAGGTTTGAAAGAGAGACGCTTA
Organism: uncultured Christensenella sp.; assembly: GCA_910584155.1. Taxonomy (GTDB): domain Bacteria; phylum Bacillota; class Clostridia; order Christensenellales; family CAG-917; genus CAG-475. The sequence continues at coordinate 231,015 of CAJTYG010000001.1, forward strand.
AACGCTATGCGGGGCTGCGAGCTTGCGTACATTCCCCAAAGCGGAGCGGAATTTTTAAATCCTGCGCTTAAAATAAGCTCTCATTTTTATGAAACCTTAAAAAAATCGGGCATAAAGGACAGGCGCAGCCGCAGGGAAATAGCCCTGCAAAAGCTTTCGCAGGCAGGGCTTGCCGACGTGGGAGAGGAAGTGCTTGCAAAATATCCTCATCAGCTTAGCGGCGGACAGGCTCAGCGCACAGTGCTTGCGCTGTCGCTGTGTCAAAATGCAAGGCTTATCATTGCCGACGAGCCTACAAAGGGCATAGACAGCGAGACGGCACAGTGCTTTGAGCGCTGTATGGATACAGCCTTTAAGGAAAGTTGTCTGATAATAATTACGCACGACGTGAGGCTTGCAGCCAAGTGCCATAGCGTTGCCGTGATAAAGGACGGGCGCATTGTGGAATACGGTGCGGCAGGCGAGGTGCTGTCAGCCCCGAGCAACGAATACACCAAAAGCTTGATAGCGGCTATGCCAAAGGACGGCGATTATGCTTGAGGCGGTCGACGTAACAAAAAAGTTTAAACGTCCAAACTCAAAGGGCTTTATCTATCCGCTTGCAGGCGCAAGCCTTTTTGTCGACGACGGCGAAAGGGTTGGCATATTCGGCAAAAGCGGACAGGGCAAAAGTACGTTTGCAAATATCGTGTGCGGGCTTTTGAAGCCCGACGGCGGCAACGTATATTTAAACGAATTTCCGCTCTACGGCAAAAGGGGCGGATATGATTTGAATTTGGGCAAAAAGATACAGCTTATTCCTCAGCAGCCTTACTCTTCCTTTGACCCTATGCAAAAGGTTGGGAATGCCGTTGTCGAGGCGCTGATATCCTCAAAAAACGCAAAGGGAAGCCGTGAGGCAAATATACTTGCGCAGTCGCTGTTCGAGCGTGTTTCGCTTGAAAAGACTCTTTTTGACAGACTGCCTGCTCAGCTCAGCGGCGGACAGATACAGCGTGTGGCTATCGCCCGTGCGCTTGCGGTCTCGCCCGAGATAATAATTTCAGACGAATCCACGGCAATGCTCGACACCGTGTCGCAGGCGCAGGTTTTGGACATATATCGCAGCCTTGCCGACGGGGGCATATCCGTCATAGCGATTTCGCACGATATTGGGCTTATAAACGGCTTTGCCGACAGGTGCTATCGCCTCAGCGATGGACAGTTTGAGCTTACAAAAATAAAGGAACTGCAATGAAAAATTTTAAAGTCAAAGTGTTTTTTCCGATATTTATTGCGCTTACCGTGACGGTATGCGCTTTGGGACTTGCCGCCTGCAATAAGAGCGGCACCGCCGCAGATACGCTCGCAGTCGGCACAACTATGACGGTGGACTCGTTAAACCGCCTTGCAAGCACGGGCGGCGACAGCGGCTACAACTATCTTATGCTGTCAAGCACGCTCGCTCAAGTGCCGCTCATCTACAGCGAGGGCGGAAGGATAAGCTCCGTTTTGTGCGACATATCCGTGAGCGACGACGGCTTGAAATATACGTTTGCGCTTAAGGACGTCTTTAAGTGGCACGACGGCAAGGACGTGACGGCAGACGATTTGCTTTTCACCCTGCAAAGCAGCTTAGGCGGCGAGACTGTAGAGCTGCAGAGCGGAGCGGCAGTCGTTACGCTCAAAAAGCCGCAGGCGAGGTTCCTCGACAGTCTGCTCGGCGTGCTGATAATGCCAAAGCATTTGCTTGAGGGCGAGACAGCAAGCACGATAACGGACGAAAAATCCGTCATAGGCTGCGGACCCTTCAAATTTATAAAGAGAAATATAGCGGCAGGCACCGTTGAGTTTGAAAAGTTTGACGGCTATCCCTATGCGGACAGGGTGTCGTTTAAAAAGGTGGTGTTTCGTTGCTTTGGGTCTGAGGATACAATGCGCCTTGCGCTGAAGGCGGGCGAGATAGATATTATCTGGAATTACGGCTACGGTTTGAACGCCGACGGTGCGTCCGATTTTGAAAAAGCGGACGGAATCAAGCTTGAGACGTACACCGTCAAGGCCGTGCCAAAGGTGCTGTTTTTCAACAATACGAAGCTCACCGATACGAGAGTGAAGAGTGCGATACGCAAGGCGATAGACTATGAAAAGATAGGCAGAATTTTCGGCACAAAGGGTGCGTCGCTGCCCCGTGAGGGCTTTGTTGCGCCCGATATTTTCGGATATACGCAAACGGCGCAGCTTACAAGAGATTTAGTGGGGGCAAGAGCTTTGCTAAAAGAGGCGGGCTATTCTGAAGATAATAAGTTTGATTTCGAGCTGCTCGTGCGTGCCGATAACAACGATACGCAGTATGCGGATCTTATAAAAACCGACCTCGAGGAAACGGGACTCATAAGCGTAAAGCTCAAGAGCATAGCGGGCGCACAGCAGTGGCAGGCATACTACAGGGCGGGCAGCCATATGGCAAGCCTTGCAAGTGTGACGGAGGCAGGCTACGGCTTTGAAGCGGGCTATGCGACGAGGTATCTGCTTGCCGCAGACAACTACGTTATGCGGGACAGCTTCCCTCAAGGCAATCCCGTTTGTCACGGAAATATCGACATAGGCACGCCCGACGACCTTACGGAATTCGGCATAATAAGACAGGCGCTTGCCGACGCAAAAAACCTCGACGAGCTAAGCGAAGCTGCGGCAGCATATCAAAATTACATCGTGGACAACGCCCCCTGTATTGCGCTTTTGTATGATAGCAAGGTGCAGGCTTTAAGCAAAAAGCTTGAGGGCTACAGAGTAGACGCAACGTTCGGCATTTTAAACGTGCAAGGCTTTATTACGATGAAAAAGGCAGTTTAACTGCGCAAAAGCGATATATAAACTTCTTATTTAGTGAAGAGGCAAAGATGAGCGTAAAAAGATTTTTTAAAACGGCTATATTTTCCGTCCTTGCATTGGCGGCGGTTTTGGCCGTAAATTTCTTTTTGCCACGTCTTATGCCGGGGGATCCTCTCGGACATCTTATCGGCGCAGACGACGTCGGGGCGATAAGTCAGGAGCAGTATGACGAATACTACAAAATGTTAAATCTCGACAAGCCTATGGGCGAGCAGTTTGCGCAGTATTTAAAGGAAATATTCAGCGGCAAAATGGGCTATTCCATACACTACGGGCGTGACGTTGCAGATGTCATCGGCGAAAAGCTCCCACGCACCCTGCAGGTCGCTTTGCCCGCTTGGATCATAAGTGCGCTGCTCGCATTCTTTTGGGGCACGCTCGCAGGGTATAAAAAGCACAGAGCGTTTGACAGAATATCCACCGGCGCAATGGTCGCAGCGGATACGGTGCCCACGTTTCTTATGGCTATGCTTTTGCTGATAGTCTTTTCTTACGAGCTCGGTTGGTTTCCGTTTGGCGCACTCAATTCCGCCGCTGATTTGGACGGCGCTTCTATGTTTGCCGACAGACTTTATCATCTTGTGTTGCCTGTGCTCACGCTTGTCATTGCGTCCACGCCTAAAAAGTTTATACTTATGCGCAACGTCACGGCAAAGGCGGTGGGTGAAAAGTATATAATTTATGCAAAGGCAAGAGGGCTTTCGGACATGAGCGTGCTTTGCCGCCATATCTTCCCAAACGTCGGACAGCCGTTTATATCTATGCTCGGCACAAGCTTCGGCAAAATTTTGTCGGGCTCTATCGTAGTCGAAATGATATTTTCCATTGACGGAATGGGTATGCTTGTCAGCCGTGGCATAACGGATATGGACTTTCCCGTTTTGCAGGCGGCGCTTATGACCATCGCTTTTGCGGTGATAATTTCAAATTTGGCGGCGGACGCTATCTGCATATTGCTCGATCCAAAGCAGAGGCTTGAGGAGGGAGCATGAAAAAGCGCACGGCAAAAAAGGCTTTTCAGATACTGTCTCTTTCGATAGGCGTTGCGATACTTCTCATCTTTTTGCTGTTTGCCATCGCACCAAAGGCGTTTGCTCCGTGTGATCCCAAGCATAGCTACGAGGCGTTTTTAGGCATATCGGTCGAGCATATCCTCGGCACAAACAATTTGGGTTACGATATATTTTCAGAACTCGTATACGCCACACGCAGCACGTTGCTTGCAGGTCTGCTTGCGGCGCTGATATCCCTTGTGACGGGCACGCTCATAGGGCTTTTGTCGGGCTATGCAAAGGGCGTGGTCGGCGAGGCTATGAACGGCGTCATCAACTTTTTTCTTTTGATACCCATGCTTCCGCTTGCGATAGTGATAGGCGCATATCTCGACGGCGGCTTTATGGATATAGTGCTCACCATCTCGCTCATCGGGTGGTGCTCGACCGCCCGTGCCGTGCGAGCAAAGACTATCAAGCTAAAGAGCGCCCCGTTTATAAAGATAATGAGAGGTTTGGGATATTCGAGGGCACGCATTTTGTTTTGTCACATTCTGCCAAACGTATTGGACGTAGCCGCAGCAAAGTTTATCACCACAGTCGCAAGCTGTATTCTTCTGGAAGCTACGCTCGGCTTTTTGGGCGTCGGCTCAAAGGTGGAGCTAAGCTGGGGCGTGATGATAAACTATGCCTACAGATTTGGCGGACTCGCACGTGGCGCATATAATTGGCTGCTTGCGCCGGGCGTTTGTATCACGCTGCTTGAGCTTGCGTTTTATTTTATCGGCAGCTTTGCGGAAGGCAGACTAAGCGTTGTAAAGGGCGGCAGAAGCGTGCTTGAATAAGGAGAGATATATGTGTAAAAATCACGATCACGGCAAAAATCTCATAAGCGACTTGCACTCGCACTGCGGTGTGGAATTTACTTTTGGCAAAAAGTCTTATGCAGGAAGTGTAAACGACGACGTGGATACTGCGCAGTGCCGCAAACGATATGAAAGCACAGGCGACAGTCAGGCTCTGCTTGCGCTCGGCGATGCGCTTGCTCATCAGATGAGATACAACGAGGCTATCGTTTGCTACAAAGAGCTTTGCGAGCTTTGTCCCGACGACTATATTGCGCACCGAAAGCTCGCCGTCAGATATCTGTCCGTGCTTGACCTCGACGGTGCCGAGCGAGAATTTGATTGGTGTGCGCAGCGCACGCAGGACAGGCTGGACGTGGATTATCTGCGTGCAATAACCTCGTTTTGCAAGGGCGACTACTACGAGGCGATAAAAATTTTTGAGGGCTGCTATGCGCTTTGCAAGGACAACGGCGAGATGTATGTTGCGGTGCTCTATTGGCACATACAGTGTCTTGTCAAATCGGGACGCAAGGCGGAAATAGCTTTAGAGCATTGCTTCAAAGGGCTTGAAGGCGGTCATCACGTGGGATATATGCGCACGGTCGAGCTGTTTTTAAGTGGCGAAGATGGCAATATCACGCCCTGCTCGGACGAGCTCAACGAATGTATTTTCCGCTACGGGCAGTGCGCTTATTACCAAAACAAGGGCAACTATGTAAAAGCGGCAAAGCTGCGTGACAGTGCGCTTGCGCTCGACACTTATTTTTCCTGCTTTGCGTATCTCGGCGCTTTTTGCGAAAGCCGAGCGGTCAATAATGCGCTTGCAAGCATAAAAGAATTTTTCGCCATGCACGGCAAAGTCGCTTTGGCGTATTCGGGCGGAGTGGACTCGGCGTTGCTTTTATATTTGGCGGCAGCCTGCGGCGCAGAGGTCAAGGCATATTGTGTGCGCTCGCAATTTCAGCCGTATTTCGAGACAGACGACGCAATTCGGCTTGCTTCCGATATAAGCTGCGAATGTAGACTTATCGACATTGACATCTTAAAAAATGCGAGCGTTACGGTCAACGCAAAGGACAGGTGCTATCATTGCAAAAAAAACATTTTGGACGAAATCGCAGCCTGCGCAAGGTCGGACGGCTTAGATACGGTAATTGACGGCACAAATGCCGACGACGATTTAAACGAGCGAGCGGGCGCAAGGGCGCTCAAGGAAGCGGGAGCGCTATCGCCGCTTAGGCTTTGCGGCTTTACGAAGCTGATGATAAGAGAGCTTTCGCAAAAATACGGACTGTTTACATTTGACAAGCCGTCCTATTCCTGCCTTGCGACACGGGTGGCGGCGGGAACTAAGCTAAGCACCGAGCTGCTTAAAAAGATAGAAAATGCCGAAGCGTATCTGTTTGATTTGGGCTACAAAAATTTTAGAGTGCGTGTGGACGGGCAAAGTGCTAAAATAGAAATTGACGGCAGACAAGAGGAAAAATTCAAAACAGAACAAGACAAAATTTTCAAAAATCTTGCGCAGTATTTTGACTGCGTAAGCAAAAGCGAAATAACGAGGTAAATTATGATAGACTTAAAAACACTTGAAGATTTTAAGGCAGGTAAAATCAGTGAGGAGCAGTTGCTTAATATGCTTAAGGCGGCGCCGTTTGAGGATCTCGGCTATGCAAATATCGATTATCACCGCAAGCTCAGACAGGGCGAGAATGAAATAATCTACGGACAGGGCAAAACCGCAGAGCAAATTGTAGGCATCGTAGACAATATGACTGCGCACGGGCTTGAAAATATACTGATAACAAGGCTTAGCAAGCAAGTGTTTGACGAAATTGCGGGGCGCATAAACGCCGTATACTATGAAAGCGCAAGGATTGCGGTCGCAAACCCAAAGGAAACCAAAAAGGTCGGCAAGGTGGCGATAGTCAGCGGCGGCACGAGCGACCTGCCTGTCTGCGAGGAGGCGGCAGTCACGCTCGAAACCTTGGGCAACGCCGTGACGAGAGTTTATGACGTCGGCGTGAGCGGACTGCACAGATTGCTCGCTCATCTTGACGAAATCACGGACGCAAACGTCGTCATTGCGGTCGCAGGAATGGAAGGCGCACTTGCAAGCGTGCTCGGCGGACTTGTGTCCTGTCCCGTTATAGGCGTGCCCACAAGCGTAGGGTACGGCGCAAATTTCGAGGGGCTTTCCGCTCTGCTTGCGATGCTCAATTCCTGTGCGTCGGGCGTGACGGTGGTCAACATAGACAACGGCTTCGGCGCAGGATATTTTGCGTCTATGATAAACAAGGCTGTCTGCAAAAACAAATAGAGGTGCGCATATGAAAAAAAGCTTGCTTATAGATTGCTCGTTGGGCTTAGCCTCGGATATGCTCGTCGCCGCATTGCTTGATATTACAGGCAAAAAAGATGAGATTTTGCACGAATTACAGCTTAAAATATGCAATAATATGACTTTAAATGCCGATTGCGCAAATAGCTACGAAAGACAAGGGCTTGTATTTAAGGCTATGAGCGATGATTTTATCTGCGGACATGGGCATATCGGACATTGCCACAGCAGCCTTTCGGACGTGCTGAATTTTATAGACGGCACGCAGTTTTCAGCTTTCGTCAAGGACAGCGCAAAGGCGGTCTACGATGTTATCGCAGCGGCGGAGGCCAAAGTGCACGGGGCGACTAAAGATACTGTGCACTTCCACGAGGTGGGACAAAAGCGTGCAATCGCTTGCATAGTTTGCGCCTGCGCTCTGTTTGAAAAGCTTGCCGCAGACGAGGTGGTTTTTTCGCATATAAATATGGGATACGGGACCGTGCAATGCGCCCACGGCGAGGTGCCCGTGCCTGCGCCTGCGACGGCAGTCATACTTGAGGGTATCCCTCATTTTTACAGCGGGGATATTGCGCCTTGCGAGCTTTGTACTCCCAGCGGCGTTGCGCTTGCCAAGCATTTCGCCTCGTCGTTTATTGCACGGGAGGATATGCAAAAGCGGTTGAACGACGGCGATATCCTCGCCAGCGGCATAGGGCTTGGGCGCAGAGATATAGGCGTTGCAAACGGCATTATTTGTTATTTACTGCGCTGACTTGTGAAAAATAATGCTTAAAAACAGCGCATTAGGTGAGTAGCCATAGGGAAAATCAAAACAACTTAAAGTGAGTCTAAAATACCGTGATGAATGCATCATGGTATTTTTTTTAGTACTATAAGCCAAATTGAAAATTCTTTAAAACACAGATGACTAAAACTTAACTGACTATTACAGTTTTTGCCTAATTAAATTTGTAAAATTTGTAAAATTATTTTATAGTTTTACAAAAATTAATTGACAAACATTAAAGAAAGTCATAAGATTTGATTATGATAAAAGAATTATTAAAGAATAATGGGATAACGCTTACGCAACTGGCGGGTGATTTAAAGGTTTCTCGTCCAACTTTGGATAGCTATATCAAATCTTACGAAGCAGGTGAGCCAATTCCTAATGAGTTATATGCGGAGACGTTTGCTTTTTTGTTTGACGAGGCAACTGATATAGATGGAGAATTTGTATTACGCTATGAATATATAAAGACACATAGCGTTTTTAAAAGATCTATTTCGTTTGTTGAAGGAACAGATGGACTTGCGACAAATACTAAGGAAGATGCGCGCATTGAGGCGCAACATAACTATTATGCTGATTATATGTCGTATAAAACAGGTGTTAAAAAAGTAGAGGGACTAAATGATGAAGAAAAGAAGTTTTTCACTACTATATTCAAGCTGGAAGATGATATTATACGTGGCGATTTGACATATGACGAGCAATCATATTTGAATTTTAAGGACGCCTGTAACAGAGCTTATCAAGGAAGCCATCCAGATGAGTATGTTATGCGGATGGTGCAGTGTAAACTGGATGAAATCATACGAGAGGACAGCAATCTTGACGTGCAGCAGCTATTAAAAAAACTTAAAGAGGCCTTATCATGAGAATAAAAGCATATTCTGCATTTAATATGACGACAATAACCATTATAAATTTTGAAAATAGTGATAGAGTTGCTAAAGATACTGAGGGCAATGAGTATGTTGTGATGTTGATAAGCGAAGCAGAAGAATATCCAGTTGAATCAATCTATTTTCAAGAGGGAGAGAATAGAAAATATAAGTTTATTCGAAAAGATATGATTTTATAATATGATTAAACAGTTGGATTTCAAAATTAAATTGATAATTGTATTTGTTACTATGTTTTTAATAGCAGTAGTAATGTTTGCTTTTTGTGTACAAGATAATTATGCGTTAATGGACAAATTTGTTGCTTTTGCCGATGATTTTGATGGCTATGAACCTATTTTAGATGCGGAGGATTTAAATAATATTCGCAATGATTTAACTGGGAAATACTATCTTGCAAATGATATTGATCTTGCAGATGTGAGTTGGACTCCTATTGGTACCGAAGAACGGCCATTTTTAGGCGAGTTGGAAGGAAACGGTCATATTATTTCTAATCTAAATAACATTTCGACATCAGATGCGATAGGGCTATTTGCATACAATGCCGGTGTAATTAAAAATATAAATGTTTCAGAAGTTTTTGAGCTCAATATAGAATATAAAGGTAGTAGTAATGTAGTGCCATACACAATAATTGCCGGAGTTGTAGCTTATAATCATGGTCAACTTTTCAACTGTGGGTCTATTTATGAGATTACTGCACGGACAAAAGGAACACTGGGGCCAAGGCTTATTATAGGAGGCTTGGTCTCGGAGAATGAAGGAAGTATTAAATATTGCTATGCTAATGGAACAATTAGTATTCAAAGAGAGGGATATAATCAAGAATATATTGTAGGAGGACTTGTAGGACGGAATAACGGAACAATTGAAAGTTCTATTTCAGAATATAACGTTTATACGACTGGTGATGATCGTATCGAGAATAATGTAGAATCATATTTGGGCGGCTTATGCGGTTATAATTTTTCTGATATAAATAGAAGCTATGCAAATGGCATAATAAAATGTAAAGATGGAACATCCGTTTATGGGGGTGGATTTAGTGCTATAAATGCTGGGACTATTTGCAATTCATTTGCAAATGGCGACACGGAAATAGGCGTTGGAAGCGGAAATCAATGGGTTAAGTTAGCGGCGCAAGCTTATGGTTTTTCATCAAATGCGGGTGAGATTGTAAGTTGCTATTCAAGTGGTGCTGTTAATGCATTCGGAGACGGAGCAAGTATAAAATTTGGTGGTTTTTCTGATGCAGATGTGACTAACTGTTTTTACATAGATGAAAATGGAAATTATATTTTTAACGATATCGAAGTTAAAAATGATGAGTTTTTGAATATATTGAAAAATAGTTGGGATGAAAGGGTTTGGGATTTTTATCATTTGAGCGGGCAGGGGGTGCCTGTTTTGCAAATTATTCCTATAAGCGGTGTACAAAATACTAATTATATTTCTGCCAGAACTATAATATTTGACGTCGGAATGGCTTGGTTGAACAAGCAGATTTTTTACACAAATCAAGAAGTTTCTAAAGTTGGAAATTATGCATTAACCCTTTGCTTTAATGGCTATTATCAGCAAATAGATTTTGTTATTGATCCTATAATATTAGGTGCCGATGAAGGAGGAGAGTATAGCTCAGATATTCGTATAAGCATTAACGATGGAGATGTCTTTCTCAATGGCTTACCTTATCAAAATGAAGAAGAGATTACATCTATTGGTTATTATACGTTGACGGTGCGCGGCGTAAATGATTATGAAAAAAGTATACAATTTACTTTGACTCCTACAATTTCTAATCTTTCTGAAAACGGTGAGTATACAGGCAGTGTTCAACCGATTATAAATAAAGGAGAAGTGTTTTTAGACGGAAATTCATTTATAAGTGAGACTATAATTTCTCAGGTCGGCAATCACACAATAGAGATTGTGGGACTAAATGATTATTGTAAACGTATCAATTTTATTTTACATCCTGAGATTGATAGCATTACTGATGGAGCCGAATATATTGGAAGTATTACACCGCAATTTAGTGATGGAACAATATATTTAAACAATGAAATATTCTATAGCGGTGATACTATAGCGCAAGTTGGAAATCATATTATATCTATACACGGTGTAAATGGATATAGTAAAGAATTGAATTTTACTCTTATGCCTAAAATTCAAGACATTGAAGATGGCGGTATATATCAAGGGCATATTGCTCCACATATTGAAGGCGGAAATATAAAACTTGATGGAGCAAATTATGATGGGTGTTCTAAAATTGCAATTCCCGGCTTACATGTTATAGAGATATCAGGCAGAGGCGAATTTAAAATAAGTATTAGTTTTGAAGTACAACTTGTTTATTCAGGCATTGAAGATGAAGGCGAATACATTTTGTTCTGTTCGCCCGATTTTAGCGGCGGAACTATCTTATTAGATGGCGTTTCCTATACTCCTAATACAAAAGTAGAAGAAGTCGGCTACCATACTTTTGTGATTTTAGGTTCTAATGAATTTGTAAAAGAAATTCGTTTTGTGGTTAATCCTAAAATTGAAGGGCTTGAAGATGGAGGGGAATATGTTGGCAAGGTTGTTCCTGTGATCATAGGCGGAGTGCTTGACTTGGATGGAGCATTTTACGATGGCAGTTCTATAATTAATATGCCTGGAAATCATAAGATAACAATTAAGGGAACCGGAGATTATTTCTTACAGATAAATTTTACGGTTACGCTAGTTGTTAATGGATTAAATGATGAACAGAAATTTGAATATGGTGATATTGTCAAGCCTACTTTCAGTGGAGGAAAGATTACTCTGAATGGAGAGCCTTTTTCATGTGGTGCAGAAATAAAAAACGTGGGCAATTACACATTCATTGTTTCAGGAGTGAATGAATTTAAAAGAATCATCAGCTTTACGATACTCCCCGTTATTGCAAATATTGTACACAATGGTAATTATGATGGAGAGGTGACCCCGAAAATATTAGGAGGGACGATTTCTCTTGATGGCAAACAGTATGATGGAATATCAACGATTACCATGCCTGGCAATCATCAAATTGATATAATCGGTGAAGGAGATTACAATTGTCATATAGAGTTCCACATAAATTTAATTTTTGATGGAATTGAAAATGGTAAAATATACTATGGGGCATTAAAGCCTAATATCAGCGGTGGAATTGTATTTTTAAATGGAGAAGAGTATATTATTGGCACCATAATAAATAATGTTGGGAACTATACTTTAAAAATATTAGACGCTCAAAAAGTTGAACTAATTTGTAATTTTCAAATATATCCCATAATCTCAAATCTTGAAAATGATAAGGTGTATGAAGGAGCAATAATACCATCTATCGTAGGCGGCAATATTTTATTGGACGGAGAACGATATGATGGAATATCTGAAATTTCCACCCCCGGAGATCACCTGATAACTATTGCGGGAGAGGGGAATTTTAACATGCCCATCAATTTTTACATTAATTTAGTTTGGGATGAAATCACAGCAATAAATAATTTTGGCATTGAAATAATCCCATATATCAGCGGTGGTTTGGTTACCTTAAATGGCGAAGAATATTTGATAGGCTCGCCAATAAGTGCCGTTGGAAATTATACCTTGACAGTTGCAGGGATAAACGGCTTTACACAAACACAAACATTTTCCATATTGCCGATTGTTGAGAACATTATGGAAGACGAAAATTATTCAGGCAGCATTACTCCATCAATTAAAGGCGGAAATATTTATCTTAACAATACGGTATATGATGGGAATTCCCCAATTACCATACCGGGAAGAAATATAATAACGGTTTATGGCTGTGGCGGATTTGTGAAAACAATTAACTTTTATATTAATGTGCTAATCGCAGGGCTGTCCGACAATGAAGAATATTCGGGCAAAGTAGAATTTTCTATTAGTGGCGGGAAAATAGTTTTGGATGGCATAGTGTTTGAAAGCGACTGTATTACTATGCCTGGGAAGCATTGTTTAGAAATTTTTGGCAATGAGGATTATTATATTGCAATAGCGTTTTCAGTTAAAGAGATTGTAGAAGGCTTTTCAGCGAATGAAGTTACAACACGAGAGATAGTGCCACTAATTAGTGGCGGTAACGTGAAACTTAATGGGGAACCATTTGCGAGCGGTACCGTTGTTGATAATATAGGAAAGTACACACTTACAGTAGACGGTGCAAATGGATATTCAAAAGATTATCAATTTGAAATAATACCAATTGTTTATAATGCCGAATTCAATGAAAACGATAACAATATTGAGTTTGTTTTAACGGCGGCAAATAAACATTCAGTAATCATGTTTGACGGAGAAAAAAAGATCAAAGACTTTAATTGTAACACAATTGGCAATCACGAGCTTGTCATACGTAATGGGGATTATGTGGAGAAAAAGAACTTTACAATTAAGTCGAATTATCCTATTGTAAACGGACATTATGACAAAGCAGTGCAGATAAAGCATATCGAAAACGGAAAAATTGTTTTGGATGGCAAAGAGGTGACGAAAGATATTGCTGTAGATACTCATGGCAGCCATAGACTTGTCATTATCGGTGTGAATGGGTATGAGGAAGTTTATGAGTTTACATACGACAATCCATATTATAAAATTGTACCTTGGTTTGGAGCTATAGTCGGTTTGCTGATTGTCGGTATGATAGTGTTGTTCATCTTGAGGAGGAAGAAAATATGAACCTACTCATTGAACAGTCCATAGGATTTTTGATTGCAGCGTTGGTGTCTACAATCATTTTGTGCTTGATATATTTTGTGCTTGAGTTACCTCTTTATAAAAGAGGTGGCATTTGTTTTGCTAATTACAATGAGTTAAAAGTTAATTATTCATTTAAACCAAATTTAGGTGTTACAGTGGTGTCATTATGCTTGATTTTATACAATCTGATATTGGCATGTATGTCTGCCGTGAATAATATAACAAGAATCAATTTAGTTGTCTATGTGTTTATGATTGTTCTTTTGAGTTTTATACTTTTGGGCAATCTATCACGACAAAAATATGATAGAGATTTATCGAAGTTTAATATCCGACATGATGAAATAATAAAATTAATAAGTTTGTTGGATATACATAAGAATGAATTGAAGCAATTGGATGATGAAGTTGCCAAGTTAAAAGAAAGAATAGCTGGTAAAGTAGATCAGATTGCCACAATTGTAAAACTCGATGATGATTATATGGCGGGGAGATTGACTAATGCTAAAAATTTGGTGGAAAATCATTATAAAGCTATTGAAAGTTATGAGGACGGAGTCATCAATGATTTTAATAACAATTTAAAAAAATATATAAAAAACAAAATAGAACCTAATTTTGAGTCAGGAACAATAGCCACAAACGCTTCAGTTATCGAATATGAAATGTCGATTATTGAAGAAGAACTTTGCAAATATATGCGTACGGAAACTTGCAAACAGTTGGAAATTACTCCTAAGTTGTATGGCAGACTTTTTGACGGTTCAGAATTATTCGATAATATTGCCACGGCGACTGAGAACAAATATGTGGTACTAAGTACTTATGCAAAATCTCATAGAATAAATTGCCCAATTTTGAGCGAAAAGACGGCGTCACAGATAAATCAGCTATATGAGGAAATAGCTAAGGATTTGTCAACAAAAATGAATGTATCGCTGCAGCTGCTATTATTATATGGCAGGAGTAGTGTATCACAAATGAATTTATTAGAATTCAGTGCGATGATTGATTATTATACTGAGTTGAAAGCGACTTTTGATGAGACAGCACTTGAGGTGTTTACGAAACTGATGGCATATTTGATTCTATCTGTGGAAAAAGATACAGGTATTAAAAATAGAGTTTATAAACTTATAAGTTGCATAGATAAGAATGCATCAAAAGAAAAATTAAGGACAGAGTTGATGTCACAAGCGACAAAGCAAAATTTGTTGCGCGTGGTAGGAAGAGTGGAGAAACAGCGTTGCTGTATAGATTCGATTATGGCTTTATAAGGAGAAAATATGTTTGATTTGGATGATTTTGTAAATAAGTATGTAATTTATGCGGATACAAGTTCGCTTATGTGTGAAAAGGCAAGCGATTTTTTTGAAATCAAATTGTTGTCAGCACTTCAGCGCAACAAAAAAAAGCTTCGCATTCTTTCGAATGTTGAAGGTGAACTTAATGGACTTGCCCGTGATCGAGAGAAAAGTGTAGCCGCAAACAAGGCTTTAACAACATTGATGTATTATCGTCAATTCAAAATTCTCGAATACGTGAATTATCAAGAAAAGTGTATTGCAGATCAGGCTTTTTTACATGTATTTTTAAATGAACGCACAAAGTATGATATTTGTCTTTTAACTGAAGATAAACGTTTGGCAAAGGACATTATATTGAACATAAGAAATATAGATTCGACAGCGACCGAATATGAACTTGCCGCCGTACAGCTTCGCACAGGAGAGCCGGTTTTCTGGGATATAGACCGGTTGGACGCGGAGCTTGAATTATCGGATATAGAAAACTATTCAATTAAGAATGAAAATGAAAACTATAAAATGCCGATTTCTTTTACGCTGGATAACAGTGCTACAATGGTGGGAGAAAGATTGGACAGTTTTAAAAAAGCAATGTTTGAGTTTGTTGATCGGCTGAAATACAACGATATGGATAAATGCGTGGAATATTCTATATCCATATTTGACGGATTTAAGCCTCGATTAATTAAAGATTTCACTTCGGATAATTTTAACAGAGCGGCAATCATTTCTGGGCAAATTCCGTTTTTGGGAAAATCACTCGATAATAGTTTGAATGCTCTTGAAAGAAGATTGGCGCAACTTGATGCTTTAGGACGGCAATATTATAAACCTTGGATTGTTGTACTTTCTGACGGCTTGAGCTTTGACAATGTCGAGCCACAAATGGAAAGGATTAGACAACTTGATGATGGAAATATCGTATATCTCCCATTTATGTTGTCAGGTGTGGAATCTTCAAAAGAGCTTAACGCTATGGTTACATACAAGAATAAACGACCATTAGTTTTAATAGAAAATAAATTCAAAGAGATGTTTGATTGGCTATATTTAATGCTTGCAAAGCGTATAACAACTCCTCTAAGCGAAGGCTTTAAGCTTGACAGAAATCTCTTGAAAGGATGGGCAAAATGATTGTCAAACATCTTAAACAAGCTGCGGTTGCAGTGCAGGGAATTGATCATATAAATAGACAAATCGAGTGCCAGGACTGTGTTTCATCGATTAGCTCGGGTGGTGTTAATGTTATCGCCCTTGCAGATGGAGCAGGCTCTAGAACAAATTCAAAAGAGGGAGCAGAACTAATATCAGAATGCATTTGTAAGGATATCGCTAATAATTTCAACTGCTATTATGAACTGTGCGAGAAGACTGGTAAAACGGAAGCTCAACACAAAGCCGATATTGATAACCTTAAGGAGCAGTTGTTAAAAATAATTATCGCACAGATAGCAAGTAATGTAGTGCCTCCCGAGTCTATTGATGATTATGCAGCTACATTACTGTTTTTTGCATGCAGAAAGGATAAGTATATATGTGGACATATCGGAGACGGAGTAATAGGAATTTTAAACGAGCATTTTGCTGGGGTGGACGTGCGCTCTGCTCCCGAAAACGGAGGCGCACCTAACATTACATTCTTTGCTACTGACGCAAATGCCAAGGATCATTTCCGTATTGAATGGGGGGATATGAAAGGCATTGAAGGTGTTATACTTATGTCCGATGGACCGGAAGAAGTTCTATATGAAAGAGATACTGGTTTATCAGACAATACATCAAAAATAATCACAAACTTCAGAGCTATTGCCCCAAAAGACTATGAGAGTATATTAAAAAAGTTTTTGTCTGCAAATATAGCGCAGTTTAGCTATGATGATTTAAGCGTAAATATCCTTTATTTTGAAACTGTAGATTTGGATAGCTGTTCAGAGGAATATTGGTTAGACTGTCTTAAAAATATTGAGAACAAAAATCAGATTGTGAGATGCTCGCAGTTTGCTGTAAGCCTTGAGGATTACAATAAATACGGAGAAAAAGATTTTAATTCCTCTATAGAAGCTCTAAATTATTTGCGAGGCATGAAGTGATATGAAAAACTATATTTTTGAAATATCATCTTTGCAAAAAGAAGAGAGTATTGGTTTTATTGAGACAATTTTAAATGAAGCTGATACAGGTTTGTTTTATTTCTCAGATTGCATAAAAGAAGAGATTGGGTTCTTAAGAGAAATAGGTGAGAGCTCGGCGGCAGCAAGAGTACAGAACATAATAGCTTATCTTGCAGGTAAAAATAAATTAAAATATTTTGATGCAGAAAGCTTTTTGAATTTAAATGTTTTTAGCGGGATTTTGGAGT
This sequence comes from uncultured Christensenella sp., assembly GCA_910584155.1. Classification (GTDB taxonomy): domain Bacteria; phylum Bacillota; class Clostridia; order Christensenellales; family CAG-917; genus CAG-475. The sequence continues at coordinate 248,159 of CAJTYG010000001.1, forward strand.
TACCGTCCAAATTCATTTTAATCACAGAGAAGGAGTCCATTTTTAGGACATTAAATGAATTAAGCGAAAAGGGACTATCTATCTGTAGCATTGATGGAGGCAGACTTAAAGAGTGGAGAAAACAAAAGAGCGGGGCAGCTTTTTACGTGGAGAATGACAAATATATCAATAATGTTGATACAGATAACATAAATATTGATTATGTTTATTCACCAGTGTATGGCTATCTTAAACTTGATAAAAGTTTTGTGATTGCAGGTGGTGAAGGTACATGCTATCGCACATATAACGGTTTGCTTGTCAAAATATATAAATCCAAGCATATCACATACACAAATTATAAAAAACTTCAGACAATGCTCAAATATGATATAGGCAATCCTTATATTATTTGGCCAAGGGATATTGTCTATTACGAAGGTAATTTTGTAGGATATGCTATGGATGAATTGAAATGTATAGTCTCTATTGATGAGCTTAGAGATTATGGTTTTAAAGGATTTAGTCCATTAGATAAGCTGAAACTATGTCGTGATTTTTTGAAGCTAATTGAATACCTTCACAAAAAGAAGATACTTGTAGGAGATATGAAATTTGACAACATAGTTGTCGATAACAATAAAAAAGTATATCTTATAGATACTGGCAGCTTTCAGATTGAGGATTATGCATGTCTTGTCTACAACCGTGAATTTTCTGACAAAGAGTATCATGCAGATGACTTGAAAAAGAATCTTCGAGTTGTAGAGGATGAGTATTTCCCAATCAATAAAATCATTTTTGAGATTTTAATGAATAAAAACCCATATTACAGCGACGGAGATATAGAAATCGATGCGAATAAGAACAATCATTTTCATTTTGCATTAAGGCCAATGGTTGGATTTGAAAAAGGACTACCGTATCATCTTTTGATGTGGTATAATCTTAGTCAAAGGATGAGAGATTATTTCTATTACTATTTCACTGATAGAAAAATCACGTTGATAAGCGATTGGATAATTGAAATTGACAGATTTATAAACGAAAAACAGAAAGGAGCATAAAAATGAGTGAGGATTTATTCAACAGCTTGGATTTTGGAAGCTATGAATTTGCAAATGTAAAGGTGTCAAGAAAGATACCTATTTGTCTTGTCTTGGATTGCAGTGGTTCTATGCAGGGCGAAAAAATAAATGAGCTTAATGTTAATATTCATAGGTTTTTGGATTACGTGAGGGCAAATGGGAAGGCGCATAGGATTTGTGATCTGTGCATTATTACATTTGGTGGCGACGGTGTTAATGTCGCAAGTGGCTATGATAGCATTGACAATATTAAATTTGTTGATTTGACAGCGTCGGGATGTACTCCGCTTGGTGCCGCAGTTGAAAAAGCACAAGAGTTGCTGGATTTACGGCGTAGCTATTATAGAAATAATGGAATAGAACATTATAAGCCTATTATGCTTTTAATGTCAGATGGCGTGCCAACAGATGAGTATCAATCTGTCGCAGAGCGATTTTCGAAGAAAGTAGCAGAAAGAGAGTTGAAAATTTTCCCCGTAGGAATAGGTACGGACTTCAGATTGGATATTCTCAAACTTTTTTCACCAATAGTTACACCTAAACAAATTAAAGACACATCTGATTTTGCTAAGTTGTTTGAGCTACTCAGCTCCAGTTCAAGCAACCCAGATGATGATGGGCTTGAAAAGTGGTTTAATGATGAATTTTGAGGGACGCTATGTGTTGCTTATGCCATAAAACAAGGTCTAAAGAAAATACAATAGCTGAACAAGAATCAAACCAAATTACTCTGCACTAAAAGTGGGTTTCCCACTTTTTCCACGAGGCGTAAGCCGAGTATCAAAATTCTCAAAATCTTTTGATTTTGGGAATTTTCTTATCCTGCTCTTGGGAATCTGTGCTTTCCCAAAATTTTGCCACAATAAAAGTTCGAAATTTTTTCAAATCAGGGGGCCAACTTTTGCCTGTTTTTCGCCCTTTTATATAGAGGGGGAATTATGCCGCAACAAAGAATAAAAAATTTTTTAAATTAGGGGGTACGATTTTGTCCAATTTTTGCCCTTTTATATGGAGGGGGTTATTCTGTGAGGAAAAAGTCTTTCAATAAATTTTGTACTACACCCCGAACTTTTCGAGATAAATGTGCTTGGGTATATAGAGGGATATAAAAAAATAATAAATTTTTCAATAGACCGTCACGTTTTTGAGATAAGTGTGCTTGGTTAATTAGAGAGATATTTTGGAGGTGATGCGTATGTTTAATTGTGAATGATTTTGAGACAAGTTAAGGCAGAATTATGCTACAAAATTCCCAAAATTTGAAGCAGGTAAAGAAATTTCCCAAAATCGTAGATTTGGGTATTTTGATTGTGCTGTGCGCATACAGCAATTCGGAAACCGAATTCTGTTTTGATGTTCGTCCACAGCGCAAATAATTGAACATCATAAGGAGGTGAGAATTATTTGTAAATAGGTCTTGACAAAGACCAGATTATATACTATCGTATCAATACGAAATATGTATTGAATAAGAGGTTAAACAATGGAAAGAAAAGAAAGTACACCTATAAGGGAAAACCGTAGGAGATACGAAGAAAGCCATAAAGAAGAGCGCAAAGCAAAGTGCAAAGTATGGGGAACGAGTATAGACCGTAGTTTAGCGGATGAAATAGAAGAGTTCCTTACAAGACATAAAATTACAAAGGTAGCAATAATAACGGCAGGCTTTGAAGCATTGAAGAAACAGTATGAGCCGTAAAAAGAATTAAATTCATCATACTGTTAGTCAGAAACCGAATTAATAAATATTAGATTGAGTCGGCGTCGGGAACAAATACAGGAAGGCCCTCGACCTTCACAAACGAGGCAACAAAATAGGAACAATAAAAGGGGAACAAAAGGAGCAAAGAGAATTTAGATACAATACAGCAATGGGTGGCACAGAGTATATGGTGCTTGTCCGAGAAGAAGAGACAGCGATAAAAACTGTCTTGGAAAAATTGAAGAAGCTGATACTTAGAGACTCGCTTGAAGGTTGTTATTCCAAAGGAGAAGAAGCGATATGATGGAGCAACTGAACGAGCAAAGAAATAAGTACGTTAAAAACGGAGGTGATAAGATAACAGCACTGTACTGTCGCTTGTCAAGAGACGATGAACTCGAAGGAGATAGCAATAGTATAAAGAATCAAAAGACAATATTGAGCAAGTATGCGAGTGAACACGGATTTACTAATCTTTCTTTCTACGTGGACGACGGTTATAGCGGCACGAATTTCAACAGACCGGATTTTCAACGATTGTTGGCAGATGTAACAGACGGAAGAATTAGCACGATAATTGTAAAAGACATGTCAAGACTTGGACGAGATTATCTCAAAGTAGGAATGTACACAGAGATAACCTTTCCCGAGGCGAATGTACGGTTCATAGCCATAAACGACGGGGTAGACAGTGATAGCAACATAGACAATGACTTTACGCCCTTCCGAAACATCATCAACGAATGGTATGCAAAAGATACGAGCAAGAAAATTAGAGCAGTGTTTAGAGCAAAAGGAATGTCAGGGAAGCCGTTAAGTGCAAAGCCACCATATGGATACAGGAAAGACCCTCTGGACAAAGACAATTGGATAGTTGATGACGAAGCGGCAGAGGTAGTACGATTGATTTATAGGCTGTGTATGCAAGGATACGGGCCAACGCGAATCGCTAATATTCTAACGGAGGAAGGAATTGAAACACCATATCTTTATTTTCATCGCAAAGGTTTGCCTGTAACGTCTAAGAAAGTTGAGTATCCCGAAATATGGTATAATCAAACTGTCGTTAAGATTCTTGAAAATCAGTGCTACATAGGTAATACAGTTAATTTCAAAACTCGCCGTAAATCGTATAAGCAGAAGAAAATGGTACGAAATCCAAAGGAAGAATGGGTTGTGTTTGAGAATACGCACGAGGCGATTATAGACAAGGACACTTTCGACACTGTGCAAAGAATTAGAGCAGGGAAACAGCGAAGAGAAAAGAGAACTGGTGAAGTAAACAAATATGCAGGATTATTATTTTGTGCTGATTGCGGAGCAAAATTGTTTATTATCCGCCGAGATCATACAAAAAGAGGAAATGCGTTTAACTGTTCTGCTTATCGGAAAAAGAAGAAAGGCTTGTGTACTTCGCATAGCATAGAAGAAAACGTGTTGGATAAGATAGTACTTGCGGATTTGCAGAGAGTGTTTTCAATGGCTAAGGACCACGAACAAGAGTTTTTGTCTTTGATTACGAGTAACACAAATATCGAGAACAAGAAGAGAGTGGCACAGTACAAGCAAGAGTTAGAAAAAGCAGAACAGCGCATAATCCAACTTGATAAGACCATTCAAAGACTGTATGATGACAGGGTAAACGAGATGATAACGGATGAGCGATTTGCAACTCTATACAAGAACTATGAGGCGGAACAAACGGCTTTGAAAGAATGTTCAGACAAGCTAAAAACAGAATTGCAAAGAGCAAATGAACAAACAGCCAATGTGTTTAACTTTATGCGAATAATTCGCAAATACACCGAGATAACAGAACTGACACCCGAAATCTTACACGAGTTTATTTCAAAGATAGTGGTGCATCAGGCAGAAGTAGTTGATGGGCACAGGAGACAAACATTAGAGATAATCTACAACTGCGTGGGAGCAATTCCCACGCAGAAAGATCAACAAGAAGTAGCAAGAGAAACATAAAATCCCTATCACTACACACCATTTTCTGCATTTTTTTGGCGTTTTTTGCGTTGTTTTTTGCGCTTTTCTGCGTTGTTTTTTGCTTTTTTTGCTAATTCGCTTCAAATGTTGCAACAATCATTTGTACAAAATCAAGTTATGTGCTAAAATCTGTTCGATATACTTAATTTATTATACAAAAGATAAATATGGACAGAAAAGAGCGCATTTCAAAAGTCAATAAGTGTGTCGAGCTAATAAAAAAGGAAAACAACCATCAGGCAGTGTACGAGTTGCACGATTTAATGGGTGGCACGCTTAAGTATATTGCAAAAAAGTATCTCCGCCACAAAGAGGATGTGGAGGATATGGTTCAAATCTTTTGGAGCAGAATTTTTGAAATTGCAAAAGTTTATCCGTCAGGCACAAATGCCTTTAGCTATTTATGCAAAACCATGCAGAACAGAACGTTCAATTATATCCGAGATAACCTAAAGTATACAACCTGCAGTAGCCTCGAAGACGTTGTGCTCAAAGTGGATAAGGAAGAAATCGAAGAAATTATGACCGAAAAAGCAAACGCCAAATATATGGTCGATAAAGCTATCGCAAAGCTGCCTGAAAGGGAACAACAAATCATCAAGGAAAGCTATTTTCTTGAAAAACCCGTAAGGGAAATCGCAGAGGATATGGGTATTTCAAAAACCGTCGTTGCAGACCTCAGACTGCAGGCAACAGCAAAACTCAAGCGGGAGCTTAAGTCTCTTATAGAGGGCAACGGACAAAAATAGCCTTAATTGTGTTGTAACTGTATAGCACAAAAGGAGACTCAAACATAACTATGAACAAACTTTATCTCAAAAAATCGCTTACATTCGCTTTGGCTATCGTGGTGCTTGCCGCCGTGCTCGCAACCGTTTTTGGCATGAGTGCATCCAATGTAGCATATGCAACCGACGTGCAGAACGATGTCATATATTACGGTGAAGATTTGCAATATGCCGATAGCTATGACAACACCCAAAGCGAGACGGAAGATATATATTATGCAACAAAGCAGTCTACATATAAATCAATAAATGAAACATTTCCTTTATATTATAACCTAAACAGCAACCTTACAAATTGTTGCGCAAACGTTGCGGGCGCAAACATTGTGGGCTATTATGACAGGTTTTATGAAGATTTTATCCCTGATTGCACACCGGGAATTGTGAGGAACAATGTATATACTTATTATCCCATACTTATGAATAGGACAGAAAGACAGGCTGTCATTGACACTCTATATTTAAATATGCTCACCAACAATCCAAATGCGGGCACAAGTCAGGCAAACTACAAAGCAGGCTTAAAGACTTACATAAACGAAAAGGGTAAAAGCGTATCTTATAATTCCGTTATCACCAACGGCAAGCTCGATTTAAACAAAGTGAATGCTCAGTTTGATCAAGGCAATCCCATTTCGCTGTATACTCAAGGATTTAATGTTTCAACAATAAGATCAATGAGCGATACACAAATAAGATTAGATAAAGTATTAATTAGTACAAATCATATTATGGTTGCTTATGGATATTTAAAGGAAGATTATTTTGATGCTAATGGAGTATTGATAAAATCAAATTTATATTTAATAGTAGCAAGCGGTATACAAACATTAGTTGGTAATTATTATATTGTTGATAACAACGGGATTCTCAATGACGCAGAAGCAGTGAGAGTATATTGAGGTAAGTATGAAAAAAGAGGACAAGAAGCTGGATCAACTGTTGCGTGACTACGTACATTCTACAAAAGGCGACGTAGAGGAAGATTTCGCAAAGCTTGATTTCAGCAAGTACGAGCAGACAGCGCCGCAAAAAAAGGGAATGCCCAAGTACGGCTGGGCGCTTATTGCTATGACGTTTATGGTTGTGCTCACTCTGTCCATAAGCTTGCCTTTGACGCTCAGGGCGCAAGCTCCTTCGGGACCGGAGATATTTTATTTTGAAATTGATACAGTAATTCAAGAAGAAGTTGATAATCTCGAAATCATAAAAGCCGATTTAGGTGATACAATAATTTTGCCAAAAAAACAAGACGGGCTTTCTGCTGCATGGAAATTGTCTGCCGATAGTAGGCAGTTAGGTTTTAGTTTTTCTTTTATGATTTTTGACGAACGTGTAAATGATGCTACAGTATATATTTTATATGATAATATAAATATAAACTCTTTAAACTTATTTAAATCTTTAAAATATGAATATAATTGGAATAATTCACTGGTGAAATTTGATGTGGAATTAGATGTGTCTCAAGCATTTTATAGGCATTATATAACATTTAATTTTAATAATCTAACATATTATTACACAATCACCACCGCATCTGAAATGGATATTGCTGATTTGATGAGTTGGGTGTTTTAAAAATATCCTCTTAAATAAGCCTCATAAAGCACCGATAACAGTCGGTGCTTTTGTATTGTAAATATATCATTCATTCAATTTTGATGTTAATGTACTGTATAGATTTAAGATGTTACAATACCTTGCTCGACACTGTTATAAGTCGGCGCTTATTTCTTATATTGTATAATAAGTAATAAATATAGATGTTATATAGACATTAACTAAGCTTGAAATCAAAGTATATGTTTATCAAGTTTATAAAACCACTTATATATTTCGGCGGTTGTCCATATCCACGGTTTTAGCGCAATATCGCAATATGTTGTATTGTCAAATATTTTGCAATACTAAAATAATCTTATTTCAAATATTGCCTCAATCTGCTTGACATTTTTTTTTGCATATCATATTATAATCAAGCATTCAATATCGCGGGGTAGAGCAGTTGGTAGCTCGTCGGGCTCATAACCCGGAGGTCGTTGGTTCAAGTCCTTCCCCCGCAACCACAAATAGAGCTCTGCCGAGGGGCAGAGCTTTATTAAAAAATATATGGCGGCGTAGCTTAGTTGGTTATAGCGGCCGGTTCATACCCGGCAGGTCATTGGTTCGAATCCGATCGCCGCTACCACGAAATATCTGCCTCGGCAGTTGTGATAAAGCGCTTTGAGTGCGCAAAATAGCACAATAAGAGTGCACCCCCCCCCCTATGGTACTGTGTACCGTAGGACGTCAACTCAATAATTTTTGCACGCTATGCGTGTTATATAAAATGCCAATATGATGTTATTGCAAGCAATAAATCAAATTGTCAATTTATATAAGCCTACGGCTTGCAAAAACTATATTCGTTTCGGCCCTATGGTCAAGTGGTCTAAGACATCGCCCTTTCACGGCGGTAACCCGAGTTCGAACCTCGGTAGGGTCACCACAGGAATAACCGCATCAGCGGTTATTCTACAATCGGAAGCTTAGCTCAGTTGGTTAGAGCACCTGCCTTACAAGCAGGGGGTCACAAGTTCGAGTCTTGTAGTTTCCACCACCATAGTAAAGCACGCAGTATGCGTGCTTTTTCTATGCTGTTGTATCTGCACGGCTCGAACTTCGCATTGCCTTGCAATGCTGCAGCAACTTTGTTGCTGCTTGTGACCCGTGGTCACACTGCATGCTTCGCTTATGTGAGCAAGCTCACCGCTCGCTGTAAGGCGAGTCCTATTGTTTCCACCAAAAAGCCTACTAACCAGTAGGTTTTTTATTTTGTCTGTAAGGTTCTGTTTTGCCAATTTGACATCAAATTTGCAAAAATTGATGTCAAAATTGATGTTAAATTCTCGGCAAATAATCGCCGTAAAGATCATAGATATTTTGCTATGGTTATATAGGACAAAAAATTATATGAACGCAGTCTGTTTTTAGGCTTGTTATACAGCCTCTTAAAACATCACGAGCAGGAAGCCGACGAGAAGTCCGATGAAGAGGGATAAGGTAGGGAGCTTGCTTTTCCACATAAGGATGGATTCGGGGAGAAGCTCGCCAAAGACGACGTAGAGCATTGCGCCGCTTGCAAAGCCGAGGGAGAGCACCAACATTATTTTATTTATGCCGCCGAGCGCAAAGCCGAGCAGGGCGCCGAATACGGTCGGGAGACCGCTGAGGGCGGTGAGAAAAATGGCTTTCGGCTTGCTCATTCCGCCCGAGATGAGGGGGACGGACACTGCCATACCTTCGGGGATATTGTGCAGCCCTATGACTATTGCCATAATGAAGCCCGAGCCCGAAAACAGGTTTGAGATGAGGTTTTCTGTGGCGGCATAAGAGGCGCCTATGACCATACCTTCGGGCAGGTTGTGCAGCGCTATTGCGATCATCATAACAAGCCCTGCGATAAAGAGGTGAGATTTTTGATTTGGGTTTTCATCTGCCTGCTGATTTTTGTGCACCTCGTAGTGGTCGGCGTGTATGAGCTCGTCGAGGTCGTCGGCTGTAGCGGGGTGCGACTCGTCGATGTGTTTCACCTCTTTGTTTGTGGTTTTGTCTATGAAAAAGTTGAGCAGATACACGACGATATAGCCCACGATGACTGCGGCGACTACAATGACCGGCGTATAACTTGGCATTTCGCCCGAGCGCATCATTTCTATGGGCTCGCTCATAAGATCGAAGCATACGACGGCGAGCATAATGCCTGCGGCAAACGAAAGCAGCAAGCTGACGATTTTGTTGGAATTGCGCTTTAAAAGCGCACCGACCAAACCGCCTAAGCCTGTGCCTAAGACGCCCGATATAAATGTAATGACAATAATTGCAAGGTATTCCATTTGTCTCTTTTAACATTGATATAATATACTATCCATATATAAAACACAAGCGTTTGCAAAATACGCATTGAAAAAGTTTACACTTATGCCTTGTGATGTTATAATATGTTTCCAAAAATGCAAAGCTCAACTGTGAAGCGGTGAGATTTGCAACAAATATCAATAACAATAGCAAAAACGATTGCAAGGCATATGAGCAAAAACAAAATGCAAAAGCGTCCTGCCAAGCAGGTCATAAAAGAGTTGCTGTCCCTATTTTTGGTGTTTTTAAAGATAGGGCTGTTTTCGTTTGGCGGCGGATATGCTATGCTTACGCTCATAGAGGCGGAGGTCGTTGACAAGCACAACTGGATAACAAAAAGCGAGCTTGGCGATATTTTTGCGATAGCCGAAAGCACCCCCGGTCCTATAGCCGTCAACACCGCTACGTTTATAGGCACTATGCGACTTGGCATATTCGGCGGCATTTTTGCGACGCTCGGCGTAGTTATGCCGTCGTTTATCATCATCGTTGCGCTGTCCTATATTTTAAATCTTGTCAAGGACAACAAATGGGTGGGATTTTTGTTTAAGGGCATCAGAGTAGGCGTGCTCGTGCTCATCGCAAAGGCTGTGTTTTCATTTTTTAAGGATATGAAAAAGACGGTATTTTCGTTTGCGATAATGATAATATCCTTTGTCATAGTGTTTTTCTTTAAGGTTGACGTTATTTATGTGATATTGGGCACGATTTTGGTCTGTTCGGTTGCGGTTGCGGTACGAACATGCGTCAATACACGCAGAAACTTTGTTGTCGGCACGCCCGAATATTACAATGAGCGTGTAGGAAAGCCGCTCGATAAGGACGAATATTACTCGCAAAAAGCCGAGGATACAAAGCTTGTCAAGCTTATGCACAAGGATATAAGCCAAAATAACAGTGCAGGAGGTGAGGATTTATGATATATCTTGACCTCTTTTGGACGTTTTTTAAGATAGGGTTGTTTACCATTGGCGGCGGTCAGGCGATGATACCGATGATAATGACCAACGTCGTGGAAAAGGGTTGGCTCGAGCAAACTGCTCTCATCGACTTTATAGCGATAAGCGAAAGCACACCGGGGCCTTTTGCGGTGAATATCGCAACCTATACGGGTATCGAAACGGCAGGCATATTCGGGGCGATATGCGCAACCTTGGGCGTAGTGCTGCCGTCCGTCATAATCATCATTCTCGTGGCAAAGCTGTTGTCCTCGTTTATGAAGAAAAAGGCTGTCGGCGAGGTGTTTACGGGCGTGCGCTCTACGGTGACGGGCTTGCTGCTGTCGGTGTTTGTCACGCTTGTGCTCACTATGCTGTTTGGCATAACCGATATCAAAAACGTAGGCACGGTGAGCGTAGATTATATAGGCATAATTCTGTTTGCGGCTATATTCCCGATATCATTTATAAAGATAAAAGGCAAAAAGATGAAGCCGATTTTGCTTGTGATACTGTCCGCCGCACTCGGCGTGCTGTGCTATGGGCTTTGCGACTATTTCGGTGTAACGCTGTAGTCTTTTTAATGCAGTAAGTTTTTCTTGCTTTGGTTTTTCAATAAGCAGGGGCGGATATAATACAAATCGTATAATTATAAATTTTATTTGAAATATTGCAAATTTGCTATTGTTTTATGCAGTTCTTTCCCGTATAATATATCTTATGGGGTTTCCGAAAAGGAGACATAGGAGAAAATTATGAGAAAAAAGTCAAAGGAAGCGGCGCCGTTGCTTGACGAGCAGGGTAGACCGCCGCTTAAGCTTGATTATCCGCAGACGTTTAAGGTCGGTTTTGCATTTGCAATCATTATGCTGTTTTGGACAGCTTATGACTTTGTAGTCCCCCTTCTTTTGGAACACGCCTACGGCTTGCCCAACTCGCTCAGAGGTCTTATCATGGGGCTTGACAACCTGCTTTCGCTGTTTATGCTGCCGCTGTTTGGCAAGCTCAGCGACAATGCGCACGGCAAGCTCGCAAAAAAATTCGGCAGACGTACTCCGTTTATTGTCATAGGCACGCTTGCGTCCGTCATTTTGATGGTGTTTGTGCCTGTCGCAACTCTCAATCAGCAGAAAAACGCAAACAAGTTTGTAGAGGGCTTTGAAAGCAGCCTGTCGGACGTAGCATATGTCGAAGACGGCGGCAGAGAGGTGACAAAGCTCGAAGCCTTGCTGACCGAGTGGTATGACAGCGGCGACAAAAACTATTGCGATAAGAGCTATCTTGAAATGAACAACATTTCAAAGGAATATTTTGTAAGCCTCAAATACGATTCCAATTTCTCGTCCAAAAAAGCGGTGCTCAATATGATAGGCAGCGAGAGCTATTATTATGTAATAGACGGCGAGAAGGTGGAAGTCGGGCTTGAGGATTTTGCGCCGAACGGTTTGCAATATAAAGAGATAATGCAAAAGAATGCCGATTACAACAAGTATGTTGCAAGCGGAATGAACAACTACGAAAGCGATCAGATATATCAAAACGTCACCAAAAAGACGGGCGGCGCAAGCATAGGCGTTTATATGGTCATACTTTTGCTTGTGCTAATCGCAATGGCTACGTTCCGTTCGCCCGCAGTTGCGCTTATGCCTGACGTCACGCCGAAGCCCTTGCGCTCGCAGGGCAACGCCATCATCAACCTTTGCGGCGGCATAGGCGGCGCAATAGCGTTTTTGATATATACTGTGGTGCTGTTTGGCAACAGCATAAACAACTATGTCATCATATTCTCCTGTGTGGCGGCGGGAATGTTGCTGCTGCTTGCGGGCTTCTTGGCGCTTGTCAAAGAGCGTAAGATGGTTGAAAAGTGCGAGCAGATATGCAAGGAATACGGCATTGACGCCGAAGAGGACGAGGACGGCAAGGCGGATGACGAAAAGGGCGAAAACGTCGTTGAGGACGAAAACAAAGCCGAAATCGACGCAGTTATGGTCGACACCTCCGGCAACTTCGTTGCGGATATGGAACAAACTCCCGACAGTGCGGAGGAAATGTCGCCCGAAACCTTGGAATTTGCAAAAGAGGTCACTAAAAACGTTAAAACACCCCGTAAGTCCTTAAAGGAATGGTGGAACGCCAAATCGAGCGAGGAAAGGTCAAAGCTTGTATCCTTCTGGCTCATTCTTGCCTCTATCTTTATGTGGTTTATGGGCTACAACGCAATATCCAGCAACCTGTCCGTTTACACGACAAAGGCACTCAACCTTTCGGCAGGCGTAGCGTCCATCATATCCGGCGTCAGCATGGGTATAAGCGCTATAGCGTTTATCCCCGTAGGATATATGGCGGCAAAGATAGGCAGAAGAAAATCCATCATAATCGGCTTTGCGCTTGCAATAGTATCGTTTGTGCTGATATTTGCCTTTGTGCGTCCCAACAACAACGCTATCATTCCCGCAATTTTGTTTGCGCTGTTCTATCTCATCGCAGGCTTCGGTCTGATCATCGCAAACGTCAACACCTTCCCGATGGTCACGGAGTTGAGCACGGCGCAGACGGTGGGACAGTACACGGGATACTATTATATGGCGACGATGTCCGCACAGGCTATCACGCCGTTTATCGCAGGACTTATCATGGACCACATTTCAAACAGAGGCTTGTTCCTTTACAGCGCCATTTGCGTTGCGATAGCTATACTGCTTATGGTGTTTGTCAAGCACGGCGACAGCATGGTCATCGGCAAGGGCAGAAAGCTCACCAAAGAGGAAAAGAAACAGATCAGACTTGACGCTCTCGACGCCGACTGATAAAATCTACAAACACGGCGGACCGCAAATAGCGGTCCGCTTTTTCGTATAAAAAAAGTGCTTATGCAAAAAAATATGCACGGTATGCGCCGATTATAAAGTTATCTTTATGTTTGAAACCGCCGTCCTACGCATATCAAAGTTGACAGTGCGATAAATAGATGTTAAAATTATACTTATACTAAGTGTATTAGTATGCAAACAAATAAACTGAGAAAATATATTCTTATAAGCGGTCAAACCGAAATGAGCAACAAACGTCAACCAAAGATCAAATTCAAAGCGAATGCGCTTCAACTGAAAAAATCTATGGTGGTACTTGGTTCTATGGTGAAAAAAAACATCAAGAATCAGTATCGGCGTTCTGTCTTAGGAATAATCTGGACTGTTCTCAATCCGCTGCTCAATATGCTCGTGATGTGGTTCGTGTTTGACAAAATCTTCGGCAGAACTTCATCCGGATTATTCTATCCCGTTTTCATTTTGTCGGGCACGATAGTTTTCAACCTTATGCGAGGTGCGACCACGTCGTCGCTACCCTGTATGGTGACAAACTACGACTTGCTTACAAAGACACGTGTGCCTTATGCGGTCTTTCCCATTTCGCAAAATCTGTCGGCGCTTGTAAACTTCGGCTTTTCGCTCATAGCACTTTTGGTGCTTATGCTTTGCTGTATTCCGCAGGGAGTAGAGTTTCATTGGACGATGTTTATGATACTGATCCCTTGGTTACCGTCAATAATGCTGTTTTCAATGGGGATTTCCTTTGCGCTCTGCTCAATTTACGTGCGATTTAGAGATATAAAACATCTTTACGACGTGTTTCTTACATTGTGGATGTACGTTACGCCCATTTTTTACTCGCTTGAAAGCTTAAAGCTGGGCAATACGATAAATACGATAATGCATTTAAATCCTATGCTGTATTATGTCAACTATGTCAGGCAGTTGCTTATGGGCGTCGTGCCCGACGCTATCACGCACGCCATTTGCTACGGCGTGGGCATTTTGGTGTTTATCGTAGGCTTTGTGATATTCAGACTGTCAAGAAAGAAATTTATACTGTATATATGATGAAAAGAAATAAGACGGAAAAAGACGAGCGCATCGCATTTGCGCCCGGAATGAAAGAAATCGACATCGACGCCGCCGAGATAATGCAGCAAAGCACGGCGCCGCCCGATGAATATGCCTTTGATAGGGATAATGACATACTCATCGACGTGCACAACGTCAGCATGAAATACCGTATGCCCACAGAGAAGATAGACAATCTCAAGGAGTATTGCATCAAGCTTGTCAAAGGGCAGCTCAGATATAAGACCTTCGAGGCGCTCAAGGACGTTAATTTGCAGGTGCGCAGGGGTGAAAGCCTTGCGCTCATAGGCAGAAACGGCGCAGGTAAATCCACGCTTTTGCGTATTATTGCAGGCATAATCGAGCCGACGGACGGATATGTGCGCACAAGGGGAAATATGGTGCCGCTGCTAAAGCTGGGTGCAGGTTTTGAAATAAATGCGACAGGCAAGGAAAACGTGTTTTTAAATGGCGCTATGCTTGGCTTTTCGCACAAGGAAATGCAAAAAAAATACGACAGTATAGTGGAATTTGCAGAGCTCGGCGACTTTATGAACGTGCCTATAAAGAACTATTCGTCGGGTATGCTGTCAAGGCTCGGCTTTGCCATAGCGGTTGACGTAAACCCCGACGTGCTGCTGATAGACGAGATACTCGGCGTCGGAGACGCAATATTCCAAAAAAAGTGCGCACAGAAGATAGACGAGCTACGTGCGGGAGGCACTACGTTCATCGTCGTATCGCACAGTATGGCGCAAATAAACAAGCTGTGCCAAAAAGCGGTGTATTTAAAGGACGGCACCATTGTGGACAGCGGTACTACGCTTGAGATAACGAGAAAATACAATGCGGACTGCGACGCTATCGCACGGGCGCAGATCACGCCTAAGCAAGGCAATGAAAGCAAATAATGAAAAAGATAGAATATATGTCTGTCCCGCACGGTTATGCGGGACTTATTTTTTCGACAAAATATCAGCTTTACCTGCAATATCCGCATATTTGTTGACAATATTTTGTATTTTGATTATGCTTTTTAAGAGGTAATTATGCAAAAGAAAATTTTGGTCGCACTGCACAAAAGTTATCCCACGCCCCCTCAGGAGCTGTATCTGCCCGTGCAGGCAGGCGCCGCCGTCGGCGAGGATTTCGGAGCGCAAAGAGATGACTCGGGCGACAATATATCCGCACTCAATCCCTATTTTTGCGAGCTGACCGCACTCTATTGGGCGTGGAAAAACCTTGATTGCGACTATATCGGGCTTGTGCACTATCGCAGATATTTTGTGGGAAAGCTCAAGTTTTGCATAAACGGCAACTGCATAAGCGTGCTGTCTCAAAAGGAAGCGGACAGACTGCTTTCAAGGACGGATGTGATTTTGCCAAAAAAACGCAATTATTATATAGAAACGCTGTACTCGCACTATGCTCATACGATGTACGTCGAGCCTCTCGACGAGGCGGGCAGGATAATAGACGAGCTTTATCCCGCATATTCAAAGGAATTTGCACGGCTGAAAAAAAGGCGCTCCGCCCATATGTTCAATATGCTCGTGATGAAAAAAAGCGTGCTCAACGAATACTGTACGTGGCTTTTCGATATTCTCTTTAAGCTTAAAGATAGGATAGACGTGTCGCAATATGACGACTTTCACGCAAGGTTTTTCGGCAGAGTGAGCGAGCTTTTGCTCGACGTATGGATAAACACCAACCGCATAAAATATTGCGAAGTTAAGATGCGCTATACCGAGCACGTAAATTGGGCGCAAAAGGGCGCAAGGTTTTTGAGGGCTAAGTTCGGGCATAAAAAGTACGAAGCCTCGGACAACAGATAGATGATGACTGCGGATAGGTTGCAAAGCATAAATCAGACAAAAGACGGCGCAAGGGTTGTTGCCGTCGTTGTCACGTATCAGCGAAAGATACTGCTAAGAGAGTGCCTCGAGGCTTTGCTCAGGCAGCAAAGGTTGAGTGCGATAGTCGTAGTTGACAACGCAAGCACGGACGGCACTTATGAATATATCGGCGACCTTTTGGACGGCTCGCAGGTGAAATATATAAGCACGGACGAAAACATCGGCGGAGCGGGCGGCTTCAACCTCGGCATAAAAGAGGCGGCGAAGCTAAACTGCGACTATATATGGCTTATGGATGACGACTGTATTGTCGGCGAACGCACGCTTGACGGGTTGCTTGACTGCGCAGAAGGCTTAAACGGCGATTTCGGCTTTTTGTCGAGCGCAGCGCAATGGACAGACGGCAGCGTTTGCAAAATGAACGTACAGCGCTGCTCCATCGCCTGCGAGATAAAAGATTTCAAAAAGCAAGGGCAGAGCATAAAATTTGCGTCCTTTGTTTCGCTTTTTTTAAACGTAACGGCGGTGTACGCCTGCGGCTTGCCCATAAAAGAGTTTTTTATCTGGGGCGACGACTGGGAATACACAAGCAGGATATCAAAAAAATTCAAAAACTATTTCGTGCCAGATAGCGTGGTCACGCACAAATCGGTTGACAACTTAGGCAGCGATATAGTGGCGGACATCTCCGACAGGATAGGAAGATATTTTTATGCCTATCGCAACGAAAAATATCTGTTTGACAGGCTCGGGCTTACGGGCAGGCTATATTATTTTTTAAAGGTGCAATATCACCGTCTGAAGCTGCTGCTTTCAGACAGCACGGCAAAAAAGCAAAAGCTGAATATAATAAAAAAGGGCTTGAAAGCCGCAAAGAGCTTTAAGCCGCAAATTGAATATTTAAAATAATTTACTGTATTTTATCCGCCATTTTTTCCACTTCGCTCTGCGCAATGACGTGAATTCGGTTGTCAAGCAAAATGGGATCTATCGAAAAGCTTCCTCCCATTTCCACCTTTTCGCCGTCGGCGCAGAAGTCCGTCTTATTTTCAAGCGTGATATCCAAATGCTTAAACTCGCCGAAGGTCATCTTTTTGGATTTATAAGGCTTTTTAAAGCCTATAAAGAACGCTCTGAAAAGCGGGAAGAAAACCTCTATTTTGCCAAGCAACCCGTTGTGCTTTG
Source organism: uncultured Christensenella sp. (assembly GCA_910584155.1). Classification (GTDB taxonomy): domain Bacteria; phylum Bacillota; class Clostridia; order Christensenellales; family CAG-917; genus CAG-475. Next base: position 265,477 of record CAJTYG010000001.1, read on the forward strand.
GCGATTTTATCGTAAGCAGGTGGAGCAGCCCGTCGTCAAGCTTAAACATTTTGTTGAAGTTAAAGCCGAAGCATTTGGGGGAATCTATCGCCATAATGAGTATATATTCGCCCTTGTCCCGCATGCCGTCCTTATTGAGCGTCGCATTTATGCGGCAAATTTTGTATTGACTGACGACCTTTGTCAGATATGCAAAAACCTTGTATTTCTGTTTATGCTTGTTTTTTACTATATATCCCAAAGGCGTGAAAATTCCGCACGCAAACACATAGCTGAAAATTTTATCGCCCGCTTTGCCGGCGTCGTTTACAAAGTAGTTTTTCTTGTGCGAGTTGCCTGTGGCAAGCTCGTTCAGCGTGCCGTAGGGACAGTAAAAAATTTCCGCTCCGTCATTCTTTTTGCAGTTGATGACGCTGTTCAGCGTGCCGTCGCCGCCGCAAAGCACTATGCGGTCGTATGCGGATAAGTCGGACAGCACGGTGGATTCCACTATAGGCAGACGGACGACCTCAAAGCCTCTGCCAAACACCTTGGCGAGCTTGTCAAAATCTATCCGTTGGCTGTTGCCGGACATCTCATTTGTTATGACGACGCATTTTTTCATAAAAATGATTTTACATAATTTGCCATATAAAATCAACAGTCTTTTTACAAAATACTGCAAAATAAGATATTTTTTATGATATTTTAAGCTTATTTAATTTTTAAGAGCGTAAAATTGCCTGCGTGACATACAAAAACCGCAAAGAGGGTTTACACTGCGATTTGCGTGTGATAAAATACCGCTGATGATATATGTGCGATTATCGCACAAAATACAGTAGACAAAACTTTGCAAAAGGGAGCTTATGTACAGGTTTTTCAAAGCCGTTGCGGATAGATTGATAGCGCTTTTGGGGCTTATCGTCCTGTTTTTGCCGCTTGCGATCGTTGCGCTTGTAATACGCATAGACAGCAAGGGCTGCGCCCTCTTCCGTCAGGAACGCATAGGCAAGGACAAAAAACCGTTTATGTGCTATAAATTCAGGACGATGTATTCCACGCACGTCGCCTCTCCCGCAAGCAATCCTATTGTCAAAGACGACAACGAAAATCTGACAAAGGTCGGCAGATGGATACGCAAGCTGAAGATAGACGAATTTCCGCAGCTTTTAAACGTGCTCAAAGGCGATATGAGCCTCATAGGCCCCCGCCCGTTTATGGCGGTCCATATACAAAATTACGAGCCGTGGGAAAATCAAAAGTTCAACGTCAAGCCGGGTATGAGCGGACTTTCGCAGATAAAGGGCAACGTTTATTTAAGCAGGATAGAGCGCAGCTATTATGACGTGCAGTATGCAAAAAACGTCACGTTTTTTAAGGACGCCGAAATTTTGTTTAAGACCGTCGGCGTCATATTGACGGGTGAGAAAAGATATCTAACCCCTGTGCCTGAGGAATTGATAGATAAAGAAAGAGCCGAGTTTGGAAAAGCGCAGCGACATAAAAAATAAACTTGCGTCTTGACGGCGCATTTTTTAATATTTATAATATAGATATGGAAAGAGTGAAAGTAGTTGAGATCAAAGAAGATATAACCTCCCGTAACAACGCTCAGGCGCAGTCCATAAGGGACGAGCTCAAGCGCAGAGGAGTGTTTTTTTTAAACGTAATGTCGTCGCCGGGCAGCGGAAAGACTACGCTTATCGTAAGCCTTATAAACAGACTGAAAAAGGATTTTAAAATCGGTGTGATAGAGGCGGATATAGACAGCGCAGTCGACGCTCAGACGGTAAGTGATGTCACGGGCGTAAAAACCGTGCAGATCCACACGATGGGCGCCTGTCATCTCACCTGTCAGATGGCGTATGAGTCGCTCGAAGCGCTCGGCATAGACGGGCTTGACTTTGTTATCCTTGAAAACATAGGCAATCTCGTCTGCCCTGCGGAATTCGATACGGGCGCTTCCGCAAATCTTGTCATTCTGTCCGTGCCCGAGGGGGACGACAAGCCCATAAAGTATCCGCTTATGTTTGAGGTGGCAGACGTTGTCGCAGTCACAAAAAAGGACGTTTTGCCCGCATTTGATTTTTCAATAGACAAGGCGGAGACAAACATCAATATGCGCAACAAAAATACGCCCGTATTTTTTGTGTCCGCAGTGAGCGGCGAGGGCGTGGACGAGCTTGCCGAATATCTTAAGAGCAAGGCAATGAAAATAACGGAAGCATAAGGCTAATAATCGGATATACGGAGGCAATATATGAGCGAAACTCAAAGAGATTATTGGGAAAGTCGCAGTTATGCGAAACGATGGGTGTTTTGGGCTGTAGTTATCATACCCATAGTAATTATTGCCGTATTTTTGATTGTTTTGTTCACGGTCGGATTCGGTGCTTTGGCGATAGCGTTTATTGCGATATTTTGCGTTTATTTGATTCTGTTTATTGCATTTTATAGAAAACTCAAATGGTATAGCCCGATTTTCATTTTTTCGCTTACGGTGGACGGATTGCATTTTACGATTGAAGGACATCCCGAAAGCGAATTTTTCAATTCTTACTCCAACATTGCTTACTTTACCGTCAAAAATCATAAAAACGGACTTTCGACCGTTTTTATGAAGTTTAAAGAAGCAACGGATGCGGGTGTTTTCGGACGCCCTAAGGACATAACGTTGAATTCGGTGCGAAACGGACAGCTGCTTGAGGAAATTCTTTTAAAGCACGGAGTGGAGTTTAAAAAGAATTAAAATATAAGCGGACAAAAATTATAAACGGATAAATATAACGGCAATCACGAGTGGATTGCCGTTTATAAAGGCATAAAAGTTTGCCGCAGTCCATACAATTTGTGAGGCGGCTTATGCTTGATAGGCGTTCGCTTTAAACGCTTCCAGCTTGATTTTGAAGCGAATAAATATAAAAAACGGGCAATTTGTTAAACAAAATTTAAATATATTATTTACTTTTTTTAAAACAAGTTGTAAAGTATTATTATAATAATAATTTCCTTAAGGAGGGAAAGAGGGAACTATGGAAAATGAGAAGTTAATGACCGAGGATGTCAAACCCGTCAAAAACGACAAAGACGCAAGAATTTGTATCATCGGCGGCGGTCCTGCGGGAACAAGTGCGGCTATGTATCTTGAAAAAGCAGGCTACAACAACTATGTCATCTATGAAAAGACAGACCGTGTAGGCGGCAAGGCGTTTTCACCTCTTATGGAAGTGACAACAGCCGACGGCAAAAAGGAAATGCGTACTATCGAAATGGGCGCAGTTATGGGTTGCGATACATACTTTGCAGTCGCAGAATGCGAGAAGTTTGGCGGCACAACTCACCTTGACGGACCTCCTATGGGACGTAAATTCAAATTGGTTGACGGCTCCGACCAACCCACGCCTATCACCGCTTTGCTCAAAAAGATATTGAAGATGAGAAAGCTCTCCAAGCTTCTCGAGAAAAAATACTTCGGCTATGACGTAAACGGTCACCGTGGCGTTGCACAGGGCAAGTATGAGGGTATGTGCCCCTCACCCAAGATGAGACTTAAACGTATCAAGGGCGAAAACCCAAATCTTAAGGATTTGAGCATGCCTTTCTCCGAGTTCCTCAAGCTCAACAAGTGCGAGGACGCAGTGACTGTCTGGAAGGGACCCTTCACATCCTTCGGCTACGGCTATTTTGATGAAATCCCCGCAGCGTACGTACTCAAATATCTTGACGCTTTCACAGTCAAGCAGTTCTTGAGAACAGGCAAGCTCTGGACATGGAAAAACGGCACGCAGTCCATTTGGGAAGGCGTCAACAGCCACCTCAAGCACCCCGCAGTGCTCAATTCCGAGGTCACAAACGTCAGAAGAACACCCGAAAAGGTCTATGTCACGGTAAACGGCAAAGAGGAAGAGTTTGACAAGCTCATCATCTGCACGCCTCTTGAGATGTTCCTTGAATACGGCGATCCGAGAGAGGAAGAAAAAGAGCTGTTCTCAAAAATACAAAACAAAAAGTATTTCACAATGGCTGTAAGAACGGCAGAGGGCAACACCCCCGAAATCTCTTACTACTTCTTTGAAAATATGACAAACGAGACAAGAGGTCATATGATGGTGTTCTATCACCGCTGGCCGGCAGAGGAAGTGGTTGACCAACCCGTTGTCACATTTACTCTGCGCAACCACGAGGGTATGGAAGACGTCCCGTTTGACGAGGCAAGAGATACAACTATTGCAGATATGGCAAAGTGCGGCAGACCTGTTGAAAAAACCGAGAGAATCGACGACTGGTACTACTTCCCGCACGTTGGCTCAAAGGACTATGCAGACGGTTGGTATGATAAGGTCGAAGCAATGCAGGGCAAGGATAACACCTTCTATGCAGGCGAAGTGATGGCATTCGGCGATATGGAAGAAACAGTCGAATACAGCCGTGACCTTGTGTACAGATTCTTCAAATCAAAGAAAGCATAAGCTGTTTTAATCAAAGCTTTAAAACGCCACCCTCTGCGGTGGCGTTTTTTATAAAAAAAATTTTAGTTGATAGCAAAGAGTTTTTGCCATATAATGGAAATGGTAGCATTACAGTTTTTAAAGCATATAATAAACATTTTATATTTGACGTAAGGAGGCGTGTATGACTAAAGCGGTAAAAAAGGTTTTAATAGTGTTGACAGTGCTCGTGATGAGCGTAGGAATTTTGTGTGCTTGCGATGATAAAGCGTCGCAAAATGATATTGCAGAAAAGAGCGAATTTTTTGAACCTGTTGCAGTAGACGGCTTTTATGATTATGCTGTAGCAAAGGTGCAGGCATTAAAGGATGCGTACAAAAATCAAAACCTGAATCGTGAGGATTTGCAAGCCATTGCAAATTGTTACAATGCGGGTGCCGATTGTGACGAAACGTTGTCTGCAGATGTTGCCGCCAAATTGAAAGAAGTAGAATTTAAAAAGGCAAAAGCTGATAATGTCGGAATAGATGTCAAAGCAGAGGATATAACTATCAAGCATTATTACGGAAATTTCAACGGATACTATGCAGTAATGTTTGACAGCCCATACTATTGTTATCCGACAGTGGTCTTTGAAGAATTGGTGATAATAGGACAGGTGCGGTTTTATGTATCTGAACATCTAACGGTGAGCTTTATCAAAATATAAGCTTGCGCAATAATGATAGAATTGATTGGACTTAAACAAATATACTGTTGTGAATAGAGGTCGCTATGTCAAAGATTATTAAAAAAGTATTTATAGTGTTAGCCGTGCTCGTGATGAGCGTAGGTATTTTGTGCGCTTGCGATGATAATAACGATGATGGTTATCCTCAAGAAAAAGGCAAATTTTATACATTAAGCAAAGCATATGAACAAGGATTGATAAGTAGAAATGATTTACTTAATATATACTATCAATATTTCGGACAAGCGGTAGATGATTTTGAACCTGCGGCAAAAACGCCCGAAGTTTTAGATGAACAAACTGTGCAGGATATAAAAGAGAGTTGGATGTATTGTGAAGTAGACAAGGTGCCAAAAACAAGAGAAGAAATTGATGAAGAAGTGACCATTGAAAAGTATTTGGGCACATACAACGGATATGTGGCTGTTTACATTTCGGGAGGTTGGAGAGGCTTTTTCCCAACAGTAACAACAATAGAGATAGACGGCATTACCTTTAACTATAGAGATACCAATGAAATCTGTGTTTGGAAGAAGAGTTAAATAGAAAGCTATGGCAAAGAATTCAAAAAAACTACCGATATGGGCTAAGATAGTCATAATCATATTTGTGATTTTGATTGTCGCATTTGTTATATTTGCTGCTTTTGACGTAAATAGATGTATAAGCTATTGGGAATTATATAACGAGCAAGAACATTTTGAGAGGGTAGCAAAGCGAGTTGAAAAACGATATATGCAAAATGAGGATTCCAAATTTACCTCTTATGAAATATATCCTTTATATGACGAAAATGATGAAATTAGCTTTTTTATGGTTGAATTTGAGCCATATGGATTTGTTTGTGTAGAAATCAATAAAAGTTACTCGTGGTTGATGAGTCAATTCGGGATAGTAGGAATGTATCCGAGATATGACTATCATACATTTGGCACATGGTATAGATATAGAATTCGTACCGACTATAGCGAAGAATATCTCGAAGGACATTGGCGCAAAGATGTATATCGTGACAACGAATACTATGAGGTTGATGATGGTGGCGAACGCATAGAGTATCACGACAGCTATTATAAAGTGGCAAATATTCAAAATGAAAAAAGATATTTGCTGTACATAAACGAGCGTTATATACCGGCTGTCAAGCGTGAGGATAAGTGGTTGAATTTAATATCAATGGAAGAATTTGATTTAAATCAATCTGTTGAAGATATGCCGTCATCGTATATTTATTTTGTGATTAAGGCAATGAAGAATTTATAGTTTTATGGGTTGCATTTGTTTGCCGCATTTTAAGCTGAGTTATACGTTTTGTTTATTCAATTAGAATATACTTTTTAAACGAATTTTTAAAAGTGTACGCTTTTTATTGCGGCGGGGTTTAATTTGCGTCGAAATTTGAGTAAATTTTTGGAATATTACAAAAATAAATAAATTTATACTTTCTTTTTTATAAATTTAATATATAATATTAGTTATGGGAAGTGTCAAAATAATCAATTTGTCAAAGAGCATTTTTGAAGATGCGGACAGAGAGGCGGACGAGCTTCGCAGCTATCTCGGCGCAAAGGGCGTGTTTTTGGTGAACATTATGTCCTCGCCGGGGGCGGGCAAGACGACGACGCTCGTGTCGCTGATAAGCCGTTTAAAAGAGCAATTCCGCATAGGCGTGATGGAAGCGGATATAGACGGCGACGTGGACGCTGTCAAAATCGCCGACAAGGTAGGGTGCAAGTCCATACAGCTTCACACGGGCGGAATGTGTCATCTTGACGCCGCTATGACAAGGCAGGGGCTGGACGCTTTGGGCATAGACGACCTCGATCTTGTATTTTTGGAAAACGTTGGCAACCTTGTTTGTCCTGCGGAGTTCGATACGGGGGCGCACCTCAATATGACGATACTGTCTGTGTCGGAGGGCGAGGACAAGCCGCTGAAATATCCGCTTATATATCAGAAGTGCGGTCTTGTGCTGATAAATAAGATAGACGCAATGCCTTATTTCAACTTCGATCTTGAAAAGTGCGTTGCAAACATAAAGCTAAGAAACGATAGCTCGACGGTCATACCCATTTCCGCAAAAACGGGCGAAAATATGGACGAAGTCGTCAGTTATTTTATAAAAATAATCTCAGACGGAGGGAAAGTTTACAATGCCTGAGCAGTGTAAAGACAAAAAAGTCACAAGCAAGTATCAAGGCGAGAAAAACGTAGACAAGTGCTACGTCAAACTCGGCAAAAAAATCACGGACGTAGTCGTGCATAAGATTGCAGGCTTCGGCTCCGACGCACCCGAATACTGGGGACTCAAAGAGGTTCTCACGCCCGAAATGTGCGACCTGTGCAGCAAGATGAAGCTGCGCAAGTACTACACTTTGGATGAGCTTTTGAAGCTGCATAAGGGCTATGAGCCTACAAAGCTGAGAGATCTTTACGAGCAGATGTCCGACATCGGCATAATCGAATACGATTACGGCGACAACTACGGTCACGACGGCGAGCTCAAGAATAAGCCACGTGTAAAGAGATACCGTGTTCCGTTTTTCGTGCCCGGCTCGGCGGAGCTTTTCAACTCTACGGTTGAGCGTATTCAGAAAAACCCCGTGGTGGCAAACTTTTTCGAGCGTATGACGTTTATTCCGCTTGCGGGTATCACGCAGATGATTCCCCCCGGAGGCGACGGCATCGGAATGCACGTCATTCCCGTCGAAAAGGCTATCAATACCGAAAACAAGTCGCTCGATATCGAGCACATCTCGCACTGGCTGCAAAAGTATGACGGACACCTGTCTGCAGGTATCTGCTCCTGCCGTGCCTCACGTGCTATGCTCGGCGACGGCTGCACCGACGACGTTGACGATTGGTGTATTCAGGTCGGCGATATGGCGGACTACGCAGTAGAGACGGGACGTGCTCACTACATAGACAAACAGCGTGCGCTTGAAATACTCGAGCTTGCCGAAAAGAACGGCTACGTGCATCAGATCACGAACATCGACGGCTCTGAAAAGATTTTTGACATCTGCAACTGCAACGTCAAAATTTGCAACGCTTTGCGTACCTCTATGCTTTTCAATACGCCCAACCTTTCACGCAGCGCATACACCGCAAAGGTGGACAAGGCGAGCTGCGTTGCTTGCGGAAAGTGCGTTGAAATATGTCCCGCAGGCGCTGTCAAGCTCGGTCAGAAACTCTGCCACAAGGACGGAACGGAGGTCAAGTATCCTCACGCTCCGCTACCCGACAACAACATTTGGGGCAAATATGCTTGGGACGAGGCATACCGTGACACGGCAAGAATGTCAAATACATACAAGAGCGGAAGCGCACCCTGTAAGGCGGCGTGTCCTGCTCACGTGCCTGTGCAGGCATACATCAATCTCGCAAAGCAGGGCAAGTATCAGGAAGCTCTTGCAATGATAAAGACCGAAAACCCGTTCCCCGCAGTTTGCGGACGTGTTTGCAACAAGCGTTGCGAGGACGCATGTACGAGAGGTCTTATCGACAAGCCCGTGTCTATCGACGCAATAAAGAAGTTTGTTGCGGATCTTGAGATAAATTCCGAAAAGCGTTATATCCCCGAAAAGCTTGTGCAGTCCGTGTACGGCGAGTTTAAGGAAAAAATCGCAATCATCGGCGCAGGTCCTGCGGGACTCAGCGCAGCGTACTATCTTGCTCAGATGGGATATGCGCCCACCGTATTTGAAAAGAATGACCGTCCCGGCGGAATGCTCACCTACGGAATACCGAGCTATAAGCTTGAAAAGGATGTCATCGACGCCGAAATCGAAATCATCAAGCAGCTCGGCGCAGAAATCAAGTGCGGCGTAGAGGTAGGCAAGGACGTCACTATAGAGGAACTTAAGGCGCAGGGCTTCAAGGCGTTCTATGTGGCGATAGGCTGTCAGGGCGGAAGACGTCCCGATGTCGCAAACGCAACGGCAAAGGGCACGGATATCGCAGTCAATTATCTGCGTGAATCCTTTGAAAATCAAGGCAAGCGCTTCGAGGGCGACGTGGTCGTGGTCGGCGGCGGAAACGTTGCCATCGACTGTGCGAGAAACGCACACCGTTTGGGCGCAAAGTCTGTAAATATGTTCTGCCTCGAGGCAAAGGACGAGATGCCTGCAAACGACGAAGAGGTGATGGAAGCCATTGAGGAAAATATCACCGTAAACAACAACTGGGGTCCCAAGGAAGTGCTTGTCAACGAAAACGGCGAGGTTACGGGCATAGTGTTTAAAAAGTGTATCCGCACCATCGACCCGAAGACGGAAAAATTCGATCCTATCTATGATGAGGAAACGACTATCACCGTCAGTGCGGATAAGATCGTGTTTGCAATCGGTCAGTCCATAGAGTGGGGCAAGCTGCTTGAGGGCACAAAGGTAACGTTCTGGCACGGCAACTATCCCGTTGCGGATAAATTTACGTATCAGACCGCCGATCCCGATATCTTCGTTGGCGGCGACGTATTCACGGGTCCGAGATTTGTCATAGACGCTATTGCGGCAGGACACGAGGCAGCAGAGAGCCTGCACCGTCACGTCCGTCCCAACGCTCATATGACGATAGGCAGAGACAGAAGACAGTATACGCCTCTTGACAAAAACGATTTGAAATATCCGTCCTATGACAAAGCAGGCAGACAGGAAGCAGGTATGGACGAGTCTATCGACTTTAAAAATTCCTTTAAGGATGCACACAAGACGCTTACAGAGGAACAGGTCAAGGTCGAAACAAACCGCTGCCTCGGCTGCGGTGCGTCGTATGTCGATCCCAACAAGTGCATAGGCTGCGGACTTTGCACCACAAAGTGCCAGTTTGACGCAATCCACCTTGTGAGAGATCATCCGAAGCATTCCACGATGAGAGTTGCAGAAAAGAAGGTCGGCGGACTGTTTAGCTATGCCGTAAAGCGCAGCTTCAAAATTTTGGGACACTTAGGCTCAAAAGAGGCGAGAATGCTTGCCAAGAAGCGCCGTCTGTATAAGAAAAATACAAAGGCGTTCCGCAAGGCAAATCCGAATACGGGAAATTCGCAAAATGCATGAGTTGGGAATCGTAGTCCACGTGATAGAGCAGGTCGAGCAGGTCGCAAAGCAAAACAACGTGCAAAAGGTGACTAAGCTGACCTTAGAGGTAGGCGAGGTTTCGTCCGTTGTGCCGAGCCTCTTTACCGACTGCTTCGAGTGGTCCAAAAAGAAATCGGAATATCTCAAGGACTGCGAACTCGAGCTTGTCATTTTGGAAGGCATTTCCTACTGCGAGGACTGCAAGCAGACTTACAAAACCACCGAGTATGCAAAGCAGTGTCCGCATTGCGGAAGCAACAACACCTATCTTGTCACAGGCAACGAGATCACTATAAAGGATCTTGAAGTGTTGGCTTAAACAGTAGAATAATAGTTTTAATAAATAAACCCCATCGTTCACACGATGGGGTTTATTTATTTGAAATTAGCATTAAAATCATTTATATAAATTCATAATTGCATTTTTTTGTTTGTCGGACAAAGTTTTTAAAAATTCTATAACGTTTTTATCGGTTTTGTAAGCTTCCAAATCGTGATAGAAAAACTCCTCAAGACTTACGTTACATACTTCACAAATATCTAATATTGCGCTCAAGCTCGGCTCAAACCCTTTTTTGCTTTCTAATTGTGTGATATAAGCGGGATTTTTGTTTATCATCAAGCTTAAGGTGCGTGCGCTCAAATCGGCACGAAGTCTAATGACGCTTATTCTGTCTATGATTTGGTCAACGGTCATACTTTCCCTCATGGTTGGATTATATTATAATTTTAATTCAAATTTACAGTTGACACATTATTTGTCATATGATAATATTATGTAACAAATAAGATAATATTATTTATCAAATAACATTTTCAAATAAAATGATTTGTAAAATAATATTTTACGGAGGATAAGCAGTTGATAGGTGTTATTATTTTCGGTGTAATAGCGGCGGTGATTTTTTTATTATATAAGCTGATAACCCGCAACGACATAATATGTCACAGCATTTGCGCAGTTATAGCGATAGTTGGCATAATATTGTGTTATACGGTATCTAAGGGAAGAGAAATAGATACAATTATAATCGCAGGAATAGTTGCTTTTATTTGGTCTATATTTACGTTTAACGGGACTGAAAGCGAGGTCACTATAACGGAGTTTATGGGCGGTTGGTATGAGGTTGTGGAAGAATCCGCTTTTTCCGTCAAATGTACGATAGTATTTTGTTCCGTTGCATTGGCGTGCTTTTTATCATGGATAGCTTTTCCGTGGGGAGCCGGAGTTATTTTAGGCATAATGTTGGCGTTTAACGCTGTTATTTTGGGTATCGGAATTCCGATGTATTTTAAATAGTTTAAATAGGAGATAAATTTATGAACAAATTACAACAGAATTATGAAACATCTATGGAAAATTATGAAGCATTGCGTGCGGTTTCTCACAAATTCAATGACGCAAGATTGGCTCTTAGTTTTCTTTTAACTGAGAAAGACGCAAATAATGCAAGCAGATATTTAAATACAGTATTAAAAAACTATACAGAACTGTTAACCGAAGGATTTAATTGTGTTTACTATGGATTATTCAGTGCGTATTTTTATGGCAATGCTGTAAAAGACGTTAAAAAAGCGCAGGAATATCTTTTAAAAGGAGTGGAATTAAACGATAGCGCCTGTAAAGGCGAGCTTGCTTTTATGTATTTGGCAGGCTGTCCTGAATTGTCTGTTAAACAAGACTTAGAAAAATCCAAAGAAATATTGAAATCAATTTGCTTCGAGGAGCATCGCACATTGGATAATTTCTTTAGAGCAATGAAATATCCCGATAGTAAGCATAGCGGCGAATTTATGGTAGGGCTGATTAAAATTTATATGTCCAAATTGATAATATATATCAAGCACGGCGGCTTCGGAGAAGATGAAAAAGAGCAGAAAAAGCAGATAAAAGTGTGTCAACAAAATATAAAATATTATATGAAACACAATTATTATGCTGAAAAATGGGCAAAGCAAGTTCGCAAAGAGTATTTAAGATAACTGTGTGATAAGAGTTGTTTCATATAGGAGGTACAAATGAGCAGTAAAATTAAATGGACAAAGAATATGATCGACTGCGATAAAAAGTATGATACATACGTTAAAAATATCAGAACGAATAATTGTAAAGATATTTATTTAAGCGGTTTGGAGGTAGCTGCCGAGGAAGCGAATCCCGCAAACCTGTCGGGATATGCGTCTTATCAGTTGTATCAGCTTTATGTCGAGGGGGAATACGTAGCGAAAAATATTGAAAAAGCGAGGAAGTATTTTGATTTGGGCTGTACGCTCGGAGAGACAGAATGCTTGATTTTGCAATCACTCAGAGAAGAAACAGGAGAGGAAGTAGATAAAAAGCTTGCCGATTTGATTGCTCAAGGGACGTACAGAGAGTGGCGTGTTTGGAATTGGCGTGCACTCATACGTGAAAGAAAGCACAATAGGTATATTTCGAAAACATTTAAAGCAAGTTGGTTTTTGCGACTTAAGTATTTGATCATGGCAGGTTTTCTATTCCAAAACAAAAATATTTCGATACGACAAGAAAGGAATATAGAAATAGAATACTAAAAATGCTCGCATTGCCTTTGGCGATAGTCATAGGTTTGTTTGTACTTCTTATAATAGTTGCTATTTTTTAAGGTGAATTATGTGTTTTAATAAAAAATTAAATGTTCCTCAATACGAGGAAGATATTGTAACATTAACATCGGAAAATGGAGAAGAAATAGATTTTGTCGAAATAGCCGGAATAGTTTATAAAGACAATTTTTATGCCATTCTTCAGCCAAAGGTTTTATTGGACGGAATGAATGACGACGAAGCTCTTGTATTCAAGGTCACGACCGATAAAAAAGGAGAGGATTCGTTTGATATCGAATTGGATGATACAGTCATCGAGGCAGTATTTAAAGAATACAACAGACTGTATGATGAGGAGTTAAAGAAAAGAAAATAGCCTTAAATGAAGTGTTTACAGACGGCAGGATTTCTCTTTGAAGTCCTGCCGTCTGTTTGCTTGTAAATGGCAAAAAAAGATGCTATCATATGAAAAGGTAAAGCCTATGATGCAAATATCTATCGTAAACGGCGCTGTTGAATATGACGGGATACCTGTGCTTACACAGGTAAATTTCACCGTGCGTGAAAAGGAAAAGATAGCGCTTGTAGGCCGAAACGGCTGCGGAAAAACTACGCTACTTAAGGTGCTTGACGGCAGTCTCGAGTGCGAAAAGGGCGACGGTAACGAGCCGTGCGGAGTTTTTAAAAGCGGAGATCCCACCGTAGGATATTTAAGACAGACGTCAAACGACCTTGCTTCGACAACTATGATTGACGAAATTTTGGGCGCTTATGCCGACCTTCTGAATACAGAAAAGGCTATGGACGAGGCGCTTGCCCGTCTCGAGCAGGACGGCAGCGAGCAAAATGCGAGGATATATTCCGCATTGCACGAGCAGTATGAGCGTATGGGCGGATATGTTTATAAAAAGGAATATATGACTGCCGTAAAAAAATTCGGCTTTACAAACGATGACTTAAATAAACCGCTTCTCAAGTTTTCGGGCGGGCAGCGTACAAAAATAGCGCTCTTGAAGCTGCTGCTTTCAAAGCCCGATATCTTGCTTTTGGACGAGCCTACAAACCACCTCGATTTGCAGGCTATCGAGTGGCTTGAAAAATATCTTATATCATATAAAAATGCGTGCGTCATCGTGTCGCACGACAGAATGTTTTTGGATAAGATCGTAAACGTCGTGTATGAAATTGAGTACGGCGAGGCGGTGCGCTACAGCGGCAACTATACGGCGTTTATGGCGCAAAAGCAGCAAAACTACGACAAGGCATTAAAGGACTCGCTGATGCGCAAAAAGGAAATAGACAGGCTTAACGCCCTTGTGGAAAGGTTCAGATACAAAGCCACAAAGGCGGCGATGGTGCAGTCCAAAATTAAGCAGATACAACGCATAGGCGAGGTGGGCACCCCTATGCACTTTGACAACGAAACCTTCAGGGCAAGCTTTCAGCCCGTGCAGGCGACCGTAGAAAAAACGCTTGTGCTCGAGGATCTGACATTCGGATACGGACAGCCTCTCGGACATATAAATATGACGGTCAAGCGTGGGCAGAAGGTCGGAATAATAGGGCAGAACGGCACGGGCAAATCCACGCTTGTAAAAACCATAATGCACCTCATTCCGTCGCTTGGCGGACACGTGATATACGGGCTTCATTCGCAAATAGGATATTTTGACCAAACGCTTACGCAAAGCTTTTCGGAGCTTACGGTAATGGAAGATTTCCACAACGAGTTTCCCATGCTTTCCGACACGGAGGTGCGCAGTGCGCTCGGCGCTTTTACGTTTTCCGGCGATGAGGTATTTAAGCGCATATGCGACTTGTCGGGCGGCGAAAAGGTGCGGCTTGCGCTTTGCAAAATATTTAAGAAAAAACCAAACGTGTTGATTTTGGACGAGCCCACAAACCATATGGATATCATAGGCAAGGAAACGCTCGAGCATATGCTCGGCGAATATACGGGGACTGTGCTCACGGTGTCGCACGACAGATATTTTATCAACAGGATATGCGACAGGCTGATAGTTTTCGAGGGCGGCAATGTCAAAATCTTTGACGGCACCTATGCCGAATACGAGCAGCAAAGAGCGGTGGAAGAGGTCGATACAACAGAGGCAAAGCCCGACGTGCGCAAAAAGGGAAAGCCCGTATCCGAGAACAACGAGCGCAGCAAGAAGCTGCACCGCATTGGTGTGCTTGAAAACAAAATGAGGGTTTTAACCGACAAAATCGACGAGATAAAACGTCAGATGAGCGAAAACGCCGCAATTTATACGGATTATAAAAAAATCGCAGAAGCGGAAGACAAAATTGCAGAGCTTCAGATTTTATTGGAGCCGCTCGAGGCGGAGTGGCTAAAGCTTGTAGAGGAAGTAGGCGCCTGAAATGGAAGTTACGCTCGCACTGTCTGTCATAACCTGCGTGTGCATGTTTTTGACAATTCTGATAAAACCAACCGTAACGCTCGGCAATAAAAGCGGTGGCAGACACTTCACCGTCGGACTTTATTGGATCGTCGCACTCATCGGTGCGGCGCTTTTGCTTGCAGTGGGTGCGATATCGATACAGTCCGTATGGGCGGGGCTCACGAGCGACAGAGCTATAAATCCGCTTAAAATTCTGACGCTGTTTATATGCAATACTGCGCTTTCGGTGTTTCTCGACGAGGTAGGATTTTTTAAGTATCTTGCGATAAAATGCTTAAGCAGGGTGAAAGGCAGCCAAAAAAGTTTTTTTGTTTTGCTTTACGTGCTCGTGTCGGTGCTTACGGTGTTCACCTCAAACGATATCGTTGTGCTGACGTTTACGCCCTTTATATGTTATTATGCAAAAAACGCCAATGTGGATCCCGTGCCCTATCTCGTAGGCGAGTTTGTTGCGGCAAACAGCTTCAGCCTTATGCTTATCATAGGCAACCCTACAAACATATATATTGCCACTTCATATGGCATTGACTTCGGCAGATATTTTGTCGTGATGTTTATACCTGCGCTGCTTGCGGGATTGACGGGCTTTTTAATGACCTTTCTCATATTTCATAAAAAGCTCGCTCAACCTATCGAGCCGTCGCCTATGGAAGCAAAGATAGATGATAAGCCTATGCTTATAGTCGGGCTTTGCGCCTTGACGCTTTGCACGCTGCTGCTTGCGATTTCGTCATACGTAGGCTTTGAGATGTGGTATATCTCGCTTGCGTTTGCGCTTGCAATATCGGTGTTTGGGCTCGTCTATTCGCTGTGCAAAAAGCGGAAGCCCGTTGAAGTCGCAAAAACGCTTAGCCGCAGTCCGTGGGAGCTTATTCCGTTTGTCATATCCATGTTTGTCATAGTGCTTGCCTTGGATTCGCACGGCGTCACCGAGCTTTTGGGAAAGGCGTTGGACACGGGCGAGTGGTCGGCAATGACGTTTGGCTCCGCCTCGTTTCTGTTTGCCAACCTCATAAACAACATTCCTATGAGCGTGCTGTTTACATCGGCTACTGGCTATTGCGCCGCAACTGAGGCAGCGGTATACGCCTCGGTGATAGGCTCAAACATAGGCGCATATCTTACGCCCGTCGGCGCCTTGGCAGGCATAATGTGGTTGAATATTTTAAAAACTCAGGATATAAAATTCGGTTTTTTGCAGTTTGTAAAATACGGCATTATGATATCCGTGCCAACGCTTCTGGCGGCTATTGCGGGGCTGTATGCGTCGCTTAGCCTGTTTTAGTCGGGATATTTCAGCCGTCTGTTTTCAGTGAGCTGCTTCAGATATTTTGCCGTATAGTATTTTGCCATAGGCAAATTCTGCTCGGAAAAATTGCCGCATTCCTCGGGCTTTGCGCCGGGGATATCACCCTCAAAGGATATGATAAACTCGCACATATCTACAACAAGGTCAAATACGTCTTCTGATTTTAAGTCGCCAAACATCACAAGATAAAAGCCCGTGCGGCAACCCATAGGTCCAAAATATACGACGTCGCTTTTTTTAGGGCAGTTGCGCAGATACGTAGCCCCTATATGTTCTATAGTGTGCAGGGCGGGCATATCCAAAACGGGCTCTCTGTTGGGCGCCGTAAAGCGTATGTCAAAGGTGGATACCGACTGTCCGTCTTTTGTGTCTACTCTTGACAGATACAAGCCTGCAAAAAGCTTTGTGTGATCTACCGAAAAACTTGCTATTCTTTCCATATCGCTCCTTTAAGTTGTCAAAATGACAGTTAAACATATATTTTCAGTTTGTTTTGCTTTCTCTTTTTCAGATATAGCTTCATAGGCGCAGTCAGTGAAAACTGCAGTGTGCCGCTCGGACAGGCGTTTACGCATTTCAGACACCTTATGCAACCGCCGTTTGGCTTTCCGCATGATATTGCGCCGTATGGACACGCTGCGGTGCAGCTGCCGCACTCGGTGCACCTGTCCGTAGAATAAAGTCTTACGCCGAGGCGGCTGCGGGTGTTTTTGGCAAAACGGGCGAACGGGTTTTTGTACGACTTTGGTATTTTTATTGCGGCAGGGCTTTCTATTTTGCGCACTATAGGCTCAAGCTCATCAAAGCTTTCAAAAGGTGCGTCGTCTTGAATATACGTGTGCTTTGTAGGCACGTATGCCGCAGCAACTACGTTGTGGTTAAATCGCTTTTGTGCTTCGTTAAGGGCATTGCCGCAGCACATTTTGCCGTAGGTCGCAATCAGAGTAAGATTTTTTACGTTTATCTTTGACAAAAACCTGTACGCCTCGTCGGGCAGCCCCTGACAGTGCACGGGAAATACGAATACGAGATTTTCAAATGCGCAGTCCTTTAACTCGAATACGTCATAAAGCGGATACACGAGCCTGCTTGCAAGATAGCTCGCTATGTGCTTTGACTGATTCGTATTTGAGTAAAATACCACTGCGTTTTTCATTTGATATAGTCTTTCATTATTTCGCATTCGGGCAGCTCGGTCAGCGAAAAGCCGAGCGTAGATTTTATCTCTGTGATAGCTTGTTCTTTTGTGATGGCTTTGTCCCTTGTCGCAAGAGATATTTCAAGCGCACTGAAGGGAATCATAGTGTTTTCCATATTGTAAAATCTGATAAACTGTGAGTATTCCTTGCACTTTTCTATGCAACAGCTTGTGTGCAGTCCTTTGTCCAAGTCCTCGGGCGGCACCCAACCGCACTCGGCAACGATTGTGTCCTTTATGCTTTTCCAATCATAGCTTCCGCCGCACACCTCGTTGAAATCTACCTGAACGAAGGCAGGAATATTTCCGCTAAGCGACGACCTGCGTATCGCTCTTTTAAGCGGCTTGACCATATGCGGCACCTGATGTATCGCCTCAACTACGTTGTGCACCAAGGTGTTTTGATATCCCGCTAAGTTTTTTAAAGGGTTGTCGCCGTAGGCAAGCTGTTTCATTGTGGCAAGCGTATGAAACTGCCCGTTTTTAAGCGGCGGGTGCAGGGTGAGCAGTCTGCCTGCGTTTATGATAAAATTGAAAAGCTTGCCTGTGCCAAAGGTGTAGGCGTACTTTGGCGCCATATGGTTGTAATAAAGCCCCATAAGCTGCGCAGGCTCGTTGCCTACAACAAAATACGGCACCTTGTTTGCCACAAGCTCGGGATAAAAGAGGATATATGCCAAAGACGGACAGGCGCAGGTGTTGCCCGCTATCGCATACAAATGTCTGTATATCTTTTTTAAATCATCGTCGCAAACCCTGCGAGTGATAAACTCAACGCCGCTCAACGACTTCTTTGCGCCCTTTATGCTCATTTTTGCGCTTTGAGACATAAACGGAATTTCCCAAATCATTGCCAAAACCCGTAGCTTAAGCACCTTTGAAAGATAATAAAGCAAAAAGGTGGAATCCTTGCCGCCCGTATAGAAGACCGCTACGTCAAAGCGTGATTTTTTGCATGCGTCAAAGGTGTTTTTTACAGGTACTACGCTTTTGAGCTCCGTCGTTTCCTTTGCGGTCGCACACATAGGGCAAAGTCCGTCCTCATCAAACTCGATACCCGGAATGATAAAATCGTTTGCCGCACAGTGCTTGCAAAATCTTGCCTCTTCCAAAGACTTCGGCGTATGCCGTAGCTCGGCTTCGTTTACCACCTGTTGCCCTAAAAGAGGCTTTATCGTTTTCAATTCTTCAGCGCTCAGCTCGCAGGGCAGCTTGGCGACGATTTTGAGCTGTGCGCCCGACAATTTCACCGTATTTTTAAACATATATGGCTTGTTTCTCAAACCGTAATACCGCAGCAGTTTGCCATCAAGCTTCCACCTGTTTTGTAAATAGTACATATCAAACCTTGTCTTAAACTTTTTATCTTATTATAGCCCAAGCCTGCTTTGCTGTAAATAGAGCGACGATATTTTCCTACAGTGTACATTTGGCAGTAAAATAAATTTTTTATAGCATAATATCAAAAAAACGTCCGCATAGGCTTGACTAAATATAAAACGGTGCATATAATAATAGCACAAGGTCAAACCTTGGTGCGTAAGCAGGTCTTACCACTACCGTTGAAGCGTTTTGCTTGGTCAGGGAAGTATTACGTGGAGGTCGTGTCAAACGGTTATTGCTCGTCCAAAACTTGAATAGGCGAAAGCTGAAAGAAAAGCGAAATAGAAAATTTAGCCCTCATAAGAGGGCTTTTTCTTTTCATTAAGATTTTTTATATTTAGTCGTTAAAATTTGTTTTGCAAACGTGAGGTTTAAATAAGTATACAGCGCACTGATATGTGCGCTGTTTAAGCTATCTGAATAAAAAAATCAATACTTGTTGTTTTGCGATTCGCCGTTGTCGCAGAGCATCAAAATGCCTGCAACTAAATTTACAAACAGCAACGAGCATATTTTAAACGCTGTGCTTACAGGTTGATTTTGCTCGATAGAGTGACAGTATTTTACAGTCATAGGAATTGTCCAGCAAAGCGGGATCAAAAAATAGAAGGCGCTTACGATACAGCCGAGTATCATAAATACCTTTGCAACCGTCTGCAAAGTGGACGGTTGTGCGTTGTTTGCAGGGACATCCACCGCACATCCGCAATGTACGCAGACTACGGATTCATCTTCAATTTGTGCACCGCATTTTTTACAATATTTCATAAGTTATCTCCTCCGCTAATAATATACAAAATTATTCGGACACAGTCAACAAGTCAAATGGCTTGTCTTATAATTTATTCAGCGATTTGGCATATTTTAATAAGGTTGCCGTTGACTGACTATATATTCACAGAATAGTCTGATGAATTTTTGTTTTTAACAAAACTTTTTAGCCTCATAAAATCCTATTGGTATATCTAATATCTCTTGAATATTCTTTATATATTTGGGATGTATCCACCACCTTATTACTTTGTCTTTCTTTCCATTTAGAAATATACAAAATGAGTGAGGAAGCATAGGAGGCGGGGCAGTTCCGGATGTTAATAGAGTTGTCAGCAGCTCTAATCCATGAAATTCTGCGTTATAAATTATCATACGAATTTCCGATGTTTTTATCGTATAGATAACTTTATTTTTCTTTTTAAATACAAGCTCTTGTGGCAAGAAAATGTATTCTTTTTTTCCTTTTTTGATTACTAATTCCTGCATGCTTTTCCTTGTGATAATCAAACCTTCGACTGTTTTTTAAGTATAAGACAACATTCTCACGGCAAACTATCAGATAATGCGCACACGGATAACTCCGTCTATTGCGGCAATCTCTTTTGCAAGCGACTCGTCGGCTTCGCCGTCCACATCCACTATGCAGTAGGCATAGTCGCCTTTTGATTTGTTGACCATATTTGCGATATTCAAGCCCTTTGAGGAAACCGCAGCCGTATAGCTCGCTATCATATTTGCAATGTTTTTGTGGCATATGCAAATGCGGGCTTTTCCTTCTCTCGGCGAGGTGACCGTCGGATAGTTTACGCTGTTTGTGATAATGCCGTCGTCAAGGTATTCCTTAAGCTGCTTTGCCGCCATTATAGCGCAATTATCCTCTGCCTCATACGTGCTTGCGCCGAGGTGTGGCACGCATATCGCATTTTTGACGCCAATCAGCTTTTCGACAGGAAAGTCGGTTATATAGCGAGTGAGCTTTCCGCTGTTAAGCGCCTCGATCACTGCGTCGGCATCTACAAGCTCCGCACGTGAGTTGTTTATCAGCACTGCGCCGTCTTTCATTGCGTTGAGCGCCGTTTCATTAAACATACCTTTTGTCTTATCATTCAGGGGAACGTGTACGGTGATAAAGTCGGATAGTGCATAAACCTGCTCGCACGTCGGCACTACCTTGACCGACGGATTTAAAAGCAGGGCGTTTGCAGTGGAAAGAAACGGGTCGCACCCGACCACTTTCATACCGAGTGCTATAGCGGCGTTTGCAACCGCTATCCCGATTGCGCCCAAGCCTATGATTCCGAGGGTTTTGCACATTATTTCACAGCCTGCAAAGCTGCTTTTGCCTTTTTCTACAGTTTTGGAAAGGTCGTCGCAGCCCTTTAAGGTTTTTACCCAATCAATAGCGTCGGTTATCTTGCGCCCGCCCAAAAACAGCTCGCACAAAACGAGCTCTTTTACTGCGTTTGCATTTGCTCCCGGTGTGTTGAAAACCACTATTCCCTTTTGCGCATAGTCCGCTACAGGTATATTGTTTGTGCCTGCTCCAGCACGTGCTACAGCCAAAAGCTTTTCGCCGACCTTGTAATTTTTCATATCGGCGCTGCGCACCATTATGCCGTGAGGATCAGCGACATTGCTGTCGTAATTATCGTTTTCAAAAAACTTATCCGCAAGCGGAGATATTGCGTTCAACTTTAAAATATCTGCCATATCATCTGTTCTCCGTTTCAAATTTTTTCATAAATTCTATCAGTGCTTTCACGCCGTCCACGGGCATTGCGTTGTAAATGGAAGCCCTCATTCCGCCGACTATCCTGTGACCTTTAAGCGATACGAGTCCCGCTTTTTTTGCTTCCGCTACGAATTTTGCGTCAAGCTCCTCGCTTCCCGTGACAAACGGAACGTTCATTATGGAGCGGAATTCTTTTTCCACGTTGTTTTTGTACAGCTTAGAGTTGTCTATAAAGTCGTACAATAACCCCGCTTTGTATTCGTTTATCTCGTTTATGGCAGCAATTCCGCCGTTCTTTTTGAGATTGCGAAGCACAAGATTTGCTATGTAAATTGAAAATGCGGGCGGCGTGTTATAAAGCGATTTGTTTTCGTCCTGCACCTTCCATTTGAGCATGGTAGGGCAGATCGCCAAAGGCTCTTGAATGAGGCTGCGCTTTGCAATCACTATAGTTACGCCCGCAGGCGCAAGATTTTTTTGTGCGCCGGCATATATAACTCCAAAATCGGCTACGTTTATCTTGCGTGAGAATATCTCGGACGACATATCCGCAACGAGAGGCGCTTTGCATTTTGGAAACTTTGTGTAGCGTGTGCCGAATATCGTGTTGTTGGACGTGATGTGCACATAGTCCGCACCGTCGGTGTAGGTGAGACTGTCCACATCGGGTATGTATGTGTACGTCCTGTCCGAGCTGTCGCCGATCTTGTTTGCCTCGCCGTATATCTGCCCCTCCTGCCACGCCTTTTTGGCAAAATTGCCCGTGACGATGTAGTCGGCTTTGCCCGAGTGCATCAGGTTTAAAGGCACGGCGGCAAACTGTTGGCTCGCTCCGCCCTGTACAAATATAACGGCATAATCTTCGGGCACGCCGAGTAGCTCACGGACAAGCGCTTCCGCCTCGCATACCACAGCCTCGTACGCCTTGTCTCGGTGGGAAATTTCCATAACGGACATTCCCGTTCCCGCAAAATCGAGCAGCTCCGCCTGCGCCTCTTTGATAACCTCCAAAGGCAGGGTAGACGGCCCTGCCGCAAAATTGTAAACTCTCATTTCAATAGTCCCGTATTTGTATTTTGATATCAGCAGTCTGCATTTGAATTTAACAAATTTTGACTACAAAAGCAATATAATCATTATACAATGAAAGTGTGTAAATATACAATCAAAATTTTATAATTACACAAAATACAGTATGTTTTAATTTAAATACTAAATAAATATAAAATAAATCAAACTCTGTTAGTTTATATTGTGGGCGTTTAGGATAAATTAAATCCCACACCTATTATGATGTGGGACTGGTACAACTATTGTGGATAAGTAGTAGCCTAAAACGAATTTTTAGGCATTTTTGAAAATTATACGAT
>CAJTYG010000002.1:0-92883 GCA_910584155.1 uncultured Christensenella sp.
CCTCGCAATGACGGTGGACAATCCCCTCAGTCACCTGCGGTGACAGCTCCCCTTACTAAGGGGAGCCATAATGAGAAAGGGCAGGCTTAAGCTTAAGAAATAGCAAGCAATCGCAGCCAAATACGCCAATTTTTGAGCTGGATTGCTTCGGCAAAGCTCGCAATGACGGAAATGATGTGCATATTGTAGTAAAATGATATCAAAGTTAATTATAAATACAGAGGATATAGCCATTGCCTTGTTGTGCACAAAATAATTGTTGCGTTTTCAAACATACTGTGTTATATTGGCAATGTAAAGAGTTTGTGAGCGGTGGGGACATTTTATTTTTCACAACTGTTTTGAATTTTTAAGTACATATTTTAAGCTTGTAGTATATTTTAAGCTCTCCGCAGTACATAAACTTAGCTTAGACAGCTATGTTTGTCTTATCAACAAAAATGTGTAATTTATGGAGGTAAAATTATGAATAAAAAGGTCATTTTCATAGCTTTGGCTTTTGTTATCGCAATATCCTGCGTAGTATGTCTTGCCGCTTGCGACAAAGGAAATGACGGGCTTGTATCCGCATCGCTTGTGCAGGAAAAAACGCCCGAGCACGTTGACAGAGTGCAGATTTTTGACGGGAACAATACGGTTGCCGAGCTTGGCGAAGACTGCGGAAACGGCTGGGCTACATCAAAGCAAATCCAAAAGGACAAGGCATATACTCTTAAGGTCAGCTTAGATCAGTATTACGGTATCGGCGATATGAAGATGTTTATAAATGACGTCGAAACCGCTTTGGAAAAGGAAACAGGCGAATTTACGAGCGGTTATACGTATGCTTGTCAATATACGCCTACAAAAGACTTTGTAATAAAGTTTGAGGGTGCGCCTTCTCTCGAATCCGCAAACATTACCTTAGCCTTGGACTGGAATAATTATGATCCGATTATAAACGGCGACACCTCGGATGCTGAAGAATTCCGCACTTTGAAATCGCTTGTGTCAGAGAGCGTGTATATTCAGGTGGTTGTAAACGGTCAGCCCAAAGCGCCGTTTGGCACACCTATCCGACTGTCGGCTTTAAGCAATGTTCTGCAAAACAATGCAGTCCTCAGCTTGAAGAAAACAGACGAAGTCAAAATTTATATTTACACTACAAACGCTGATCTTAAAGCTTTTAATGATTTTGCAATGGTTTTATGCGACGTAACATATGACGGTGGCGGTATGAGCTACAATCCAAAGCCATATGAGGCATACGCAGAAAACGGCAAGGTCGGTACCGTTGCAACCTTTACGGTTGATAAGAGTGAAACTATCACGATTATGCCGTATTTCGTCTATACGAGTTGGAATTGACCGTTAAATATGAAGGTTATAAACCGATGGCATAGCAAGTGCTCGATTTTATAAAGCTGATTTATCATACCGACTGTCAAACGCAATGTCGACGTGAATTCAGCTTGAACGAGCGTTTGGTTTTATAAATGCAATATAAATTATGCGGAAAACCGAGAATTTTTCTCGGTTTTTCATTTTGATGACTGTGTCGCAATAGCTTGAATAACTGCTTTGACAGTGTTATAATAAACTCATCTTTTATATGCGGAGGATATTATGCTTTTTAAAAAGACGAGTGCTGAAGAGTGCTATCAAAAAGGGGAAGAATTTTACAATATAGAGAAATATGATAAAGCCGTAGAATGGTATAAAAAAGCTGCCGAGCAGGGGCACGCAGAAGCTCAATGCAGCCTTGGATTTTGTTTTGCCAACGGTCTTGGGGTAGAAAAAGACTATGTAAAAGCAGTTTATTGGTACACAAAAGCTGCAGAACGTGGATTTGCTAAAGCACAGTATTATCTCGGCAACTGCTATGATTTTGGACGTGGAGTAGTAAATGACGATATCAAAGCAGTTGAATGGTATAGAAAAGCCGCCGAGCAGGGGCATGCTGTCGCTCAATGTTCTCTTGGCTTTAACTATGCTAATGGACTGGGCATAGGGCAAGACTGCGCAAAAGCAGTTATGTGGTTTAAAAAAGCTGCCGAACAGGGATATGTTGTAGCACAGTTTAATCTCGGCAAATGCTATTTTAATGGACAAGGAGTGGAAAAGGACTATACAAAAGCTGTGTATTGGTACAGAAAAGCTGCAGAACAGGGGGACGATACTGCACAGTTTAGCCTTGGTACTTGTTGTTATAATGGACAGGGGATGGAAAGAGATGTTCCACAGTCAGTTGTGTGGTTTAAAAAATCGGCTGCGCAGGGAAATGAAAAAGCCAAAGCGGTTTTGAAAAAGTTGGGTTATTAAGTTTATTACGTATATATAAATTATTTGTGGAGGATATTATGCTTTTTAAAAAGACAAGCGCTGAAGAGTGCTATCAAAAAGGTGTGGAGTGTTACAATAAATCCGATTATGCAAAGGCTGTAGAGTGGTACAAAAAAGGTGCCGAGCAAGGGTATGCCGCAGCGCAGTGCGCTCTTGGCTATTGCTATGACTTCGGGCATGGAATAGAAAAAGACTGCGTAAAAGCCGTAGAATGGTATAAAAAAGCTGCAGAACAGGGATATGCCAAAGCACAGACCAACCTCGGTATCTGTTATGACAACGGTGACGATGTAGAACAGAACTCTGCAAAAGCGGTGTATTTGTACAGAAAAGCTGCCGAACAGGGCTATGATAAAGCTCAGTACGCTCTTGGGGTTTGCTATGACGACGGACAGGGAGTAGAACAGGATTCCGCAAAAGCGGTATATTGGCATAGAAAGGCAGCCGAACAGGGACAAGTTGACGCTCAGTACAGTCTCGGCTATTCCTATTACAATGGCATCGGGGTGGAACAGGATTATGGACAGGCAGTGATATGGTTTAAAAAAGCAGCCGTACAAGGAGATGACCTTGCACAGTTTTGCCTCGGCATTTGTTATACTACCGGACAAGGAGTGGAAAAGGACTATAAAATAGCTGTAGAATGGTACAGCAAAGCCGCCGAACAAGGATGCGCTAAAGCACAGTATAATCTTGGCAATTGTTACTATAATGGAAATGGAGTAGAACAAGACTATGCAAAGGCGGTTTCTTGGTTCAGAAAAGCCGCCGAGCAGGGACACGCCCAAGCGCAGTATAATCTTGGTAGTTGCTATTATAATGGATATGGAATAGGTAAAGACATTGCACGGGCGGTTGCGTGGTTTAAAAAATCGGCTGCGCAGGGACATGAAGATGCCAAAGCGGTTTTGAAAAAGTTGGGTTATTAAGTTTATTACATATATAAATTATTTGCGGAGGATATTATGCTTTTTAAAAAGTCAAGCGCTGAAGAGTGCTATCAAAAAGGGGAAGAGTTTTACAATAAAGAGAAATATGATAAAGCCGTAGAGTGGTACAAAAAAGCTGCCGAGCAGGGGTATGCTGCTGCGCAGTGCGCTCTTGGCTATTGTTATGACAAAGGATATGGCGTGAAGCAGGATTATGCAATGGCGGTACAGTGGTACAGGAAAGCAGCCGAACAGGAATATGACAAAGCGCAGTGCAATCTTGGCAACTGTTATGACAGAGGCGACGGCGTAGAACAGGATTATAAAAAAGCTGTGTATTGGTACAGGAAAGCCGCCGAGCAGGGAAATGCCAAAGCGCAGACCAACCTCGGTAGCTGCTATGACAACGGCGACGGTGTAGAACAGAACTACACAATGGCGGTGTATTGGTACAGAAGGGCTGTTGATCAAGGATATTATGAAGCTCAATATTCTCTCGGCTATTGCTATTATAACGGACACGGGGTGGAAAAGGACTTTGTAAAGGCGGCAACATTGTTTAAAACAGTTGCCGAACAGGGCGACGATATCGCACAGTATAGCCTTGGCACTTGTTACTACAACGGACACGGCGTAGAAAAGGATACTGCAAAGGCTATTGAGTTGTTTAAAAAAGCTGCCGCACAGGGTAACGAAAATGCCAAAGCAGCTCTCAAAAAGTTGGGATATTGAGCATTTTACCTACGCAATATAAGAAAATTCGTTTGATTTATTGTTAAAAAAATAGGCATTTTAACTGATATTTATGGTAAAATTAGCGCAAATTTTGTGATAAATTTTAGTGATTAAAGTAAAATCGACGGCAAAATGCCGTCGATTTTAACCTTATTGAGAATGATTATCAATAAGAAATGTCTTATTGATAATGATTATCATTAAGGAATTGTTATTACTATCCAATCGCTTGTACAATGCCGAGATGCCGATAAGCTTCCACTTTCCCGGCAAATCATACAGACGTTTTTTTTACGGCATAATATCCTGTTGCTTTAGCCAAACCTTCATCAGCAATCTTTGCGGAAGCAGCTTTGAAAGCAAATGCGACAGCTTTATTACGGGCGAATAGACGGACATATCCTTGTTCTTTTGGGCATCTTTTATTGCCTTTTGCGCCACAAAATAGGGTTCGACCATAAAGGGAAATTTATTTGTGGCTTTTGCCGCCCCCGTAAAGCCACGCTCTATGAGCCTTGTGTTCATCCAACCGGGACACACCGCCGTTGCGCAGACGTCCTTGTTTTTCAGCTCTATGTTGAGCGCACGGGTATAGCTGCGCACAAACGCCTTTGTTGCGCTGTATACGTTTTGATATGGCACAGGCTGAAAGGATGCCTGCGACGCCATATTTATTATGTGGGCGCCTCGGTGCATATAGGGTATGCAAAGGGTGCAGAGTGCGACCAAAGCGCTTGCGTTCAGGTCTATCATATTTACGCAGACCTCTTTTGAAATGTCCGCATAGTCGCAGAATTTTGCAAAGCCTGCGCTGTTTATGAGATATTTGATATCGGGATTTTCGTTGTATAGCAGGTTTTGAATGACGTCGATGTTTTTTCTGTCCGTCAGATCCATAGAAAAAACACGTATTTTATCCGATAGGTTTTGCTTAAGCTCACTTAGCCTCTGTCTGTTGCGGGCTATCGCCCAAATTTCATCGATAGTGTCGTCCTTTGCGAGAATGTAGGCAAATTCCTTGCCGATACCGCTGCTTGCGCCTGTGACTATAGCTATACGTTTTATCATTTATCACCTCAAATGCAATAAAAGTATGGACAAAATACTCAATATTACACTTATCCGAGGCAATAAACGATTATAAACTGATTGAAATGTCTGGATTGCTTCGGCAAACCTCGCAATGACGGGGTGGAAATGCTTTGCAAGGATAGGTAAATTTGTAAACCGACTGAAATGTCTGGATTGCTTCGGCGAAGCCTCGCAATGACGGGTAAAAAATAATTCGCAAGGACGGGAAGGGCTGAGACAATCCCCTCAGTCTGCTACGCAGACAGCTCCCCTTACTAAAGGGAGCCATATAAGGACGGGGAAGAAATGCTTTGCAAGCATAGTGAGGGATAACATTCGGCACAATTTAACAAAAAACTGTTTATAAATGTTGTGTTTGGCAACAATTTAGCTATGGACAAGCTGTTTACGACAAATGTGGAAGATACGGAGGTTTATGATTGCACTAAGGTGGAAACCGAAAACCTGCGTGACAATCCTCCGTCCGTAAACCAAAAGTCGCAAAAAACGGAATAATTGGGTAAATATGATTAAAGAAAAGAATATCGGGATTAGGTGGGCAAAAACCAATCTAAATCGCCTATCAGGCGTACGCTGATTGCTGCTTTTATAGTGGGTGTATCGGCGTAAATATAATGGAATAATAATAAAAATAGGGTAAATATGATTGAAAGAGTAGAATATCAGGATTACGTCAGCAAAAATCAACCTAAATCGCCTATGGTGCGCACGCTCATCGCCGCTTTTATTGTGGGCGGAATAATCTGCTGTATCGGCGAAGGCATAGGCGATATCATCAAGCTAATCTTTAAGGATATGAGCGAAAAGGACGTTGCTACGTGGGAAAGCTGTATTATGATATTTTTGGGCAGCTTCTTTACGGCTCTCGGACTTTACGACAAGCTGGGACACTATGCGGGTGGCGGCTCGATAATTCCTATAACGGGCTTTGCAAACTCCGTGGTGTCGCCTGCGATGGAATACAACCGAGAGGGCGTGTTTTTTGGGATATGCGCAAAGATGTTTGTCATTGCAGGTCCTATCATCGTATTTGGCGTGACGGCAAGCTTTTTGGTGGGATTTATTGGCTACTTTGTGGTTTGAGGTGAAAAATGCGTACGTTTGAAATAAAGACTCCCGTATATATCAAAAGCGGATTTACTATCGTGGGACCTAAAGAGGGCGACGGAAACTTTGGCGATTGCTTCGATATCGTGCTCGACGACGACCTCTGGTGCGAAAAATCATACGAAAAATGCGAAAGCAAGATGCACCGTGACGCAATTACAGGCGCAATTTTAAAGGCGGGACTGCAAAAAGAAGATATTGACATTCTGCTTGGCGGCGACCTTCTCAACGAGCTTTCGTCCACAAGCCTTGCCGCACGCAACTTCCCGACGGCGTTTTTGGGGCTTTACAATGCTTGCTCAACCTTCAGCGAGGCGATAATAGTGGGCTCTATGCTTATTTCGGGCGGATACGCAAACAACGTGACCTGCTCGACCTCAAGTCACTTTTCGTCCGCAGAGAGGCAATACCGCTTTCCGCTTGAGCTTGGCAACCAACGTCCGCCTACGGCGCAGTGGACGGTGACCGGCGCAGGCTGTACGGTGCTTAGCAGCGAGAAGCCGAACGCTAAAAATACGCAGGTTTATGAGGACGACATAATTGCCATAGACAATACGCTGAACGTGGACGACAAGGAATATAAAAAATACCTTAAATCCGTAGAAAAGCAAAAAAAGAAGATAAACCGTGACAGGTCGAACATTCTGGAAGAGAATTTTTCAAAGGTAAACAACGATTACTCGTCGCCCGTCACGCATTGCGTGCGCATTACGGGCGGCACCATAGGCAGGGTGATAGACCTCGGCATTGACGACGAGGCGAATATGGGCGCAGCGATGGCTCCTGCCGCCTGCGATACGATATTGACGCACCTTATGGAAAGCGGGCGCAGTCCCGACTATTACGACGCTATCTTTACGGGCGACTTGGGCAGGTTTGGCAAACAGACGCTGGAATACCTTTTGTCCAAAGAGGGGATAACGCTGCCTGACTGCTATATGGATACGGGCGCAAGCTATTTTACCGCCGAGCAAAAGACATTTCAGGGCGGAAGCGGAGCGGGCTGCGTCAATACTGCGTTCAACAGCTATATTTTAAAACGTCTGCAGCGAGGCGAAATAAAGCGCGCTCTGATTGTGCCTACGGGGGCGTTGCTTAATAAGGACACTCCCTTGCAAAAGGAAACTATACCGGGGATCGCACACGCATTTACGGTTGAAAGTGAACTGTTGACGTAAAAGTATTATAAAAATTGATGTTTTATATAATACTTTGTACAAATTTGGTGGATATATGGAAATGTTTTTGACTTATCTTAAGGTGTTTGCAATAGGCGGACTTGTCTGTATGATAGGACAGGTGCTGATAAACAAAACCCAAATGTCGTCGGCACGTATTTTGGTGCTGTATATGCTTGCGGGCGTGGTGCTCGAGGTGACGGGCGCATTCGAATATATGAAGCAGTTTGCGGGCTCGGGCGTAACTATCCCGATAATGGGCTTTGGCTCGAACCTTGCAAAGGGCGCCCTCGAGGGCGTGAAGGAAGACGGCTTTTTAGGCGCAATAGCGGGCGGAATGAGCGCTGTTGCGGCAGGACTTACGACTGCGATAGTGTGCGGCTTTGTGTTTGGACTCATATCCAAATCGAGAAGCAAAAAGATATAAAAATAGCCCGAGAAATCGGATATAATGAGGGGTGCGGCTTGTAGACCGACTGAAAGGTCTGGATTGCTTCGGCGGTAGCCTCGCAATGACGTGCGAGAAAATCGGCGTATTTAGCGCAAACCTGTCCGAAATTCGGACAGGTTTGTTGCTTTAACTTGATTTTCTCGCTACTACCACACAAGCAAAAACTGCGCTACACACTTTCTTGTAAATGGCTTATGGTCATCTCATTCAATTTGCATTCGCTTGTTTTTGCTTGTGTGGTGGCACACTTCGTGTGCTTTCTTGTCTAAGCTTCGCAAAGGGTTTTGGGAAGACAATCCCCTCAGTCTGCTATGCAGACAGCTCCCCTTACTAAGGGGCGCCATAATGTGGTGCAATGACGGGCTCGGGTGTTGTGTTATTTGGGTTGGTTATCGGCAATTTATCCGTTTAGATACTTGGAATTTATGGGTTTAGATTTAACATATCCGATATGTCGTTTATGCTAAGATAGGTGTCGGGCACTTCGCCCACTATGACGTTTTCGCAGACCAAAATTTCCGCTTTGACCTGTACGGTGGGCTCGTCTATCGGCGTGATGATGTTTATATCCGCATACACGTCGATGTAGATTTTGTGCAAGGTCTGATTTATGCCTGCGGACTGAAAGTAGGATACAAAGTCGCAGTTTGCGGCTCCTATAGGCACTATCTTTATGGTGACGTCCGGTCCGAAGCCCGTGAGCAGGGCAAGCCCCGTAAAGGTGCCTACCGAAATGGATATCTCCTGCACGCCGAGGGCGTCGAGATTTGCTTGCGCAAGGTTGGCTATTTCACGGGCTATCGTGTTTATTCTGGGCGAGTTTGCCTGTATCATCGTCACCTTGCCGCCGCTGTCGTATTTTACTTCAAATAGCTCGTCGTAGGTAAGTCCGCCGTTTATTACTGTAGTTGCGGCTATATTTACCGCATTTGTGGCTATCGCACGCACCTGCGCTACCGAGCTGTCCATGACCGTGGGCACGATGTTTTTGCGGAAATAGACCGTGCAAAAGATAAAAACTGCGACAAATACGAGTATCGCAATCACCACACGCAGGACCTTTGGGCGCATATCCTTTGAAATTTTCGACAGCCTTGACACGCCAACATTATATGAAATATATTTAATAATCTTTACAAACAGACCGCATATTGCTATAATTTCTGTGTATGGATATTTTTGATTTGCAAAACAATGTTGAAAGGCTTGCGCCGCTTGCCGAGCGTATGCGCCCCTCGACACTGAACGAATTTTTGGGACAGGGCAAAATAGTTGGCGACGGCTCGCTGCTGCGCCGTGCTATTGCCGCAGATAAGCTGGGAAGCTGTATTTTTTACGGACCCCCGGGCACGGGAAAGACTACGCTTGCAAACATTATCGCCGAAAGCACAAATGCGAATTTTGTCAAGCTCAACGCAGTTACGAGCGGCGTTGCAGACGCAAAAAAAGTCATCGACGAGGCAAAAGAGCTGTTGCGTGTGCACGGAAAGCGCACTTATCTGCTGCTTGACGAGTGCCATAGGTGGAATAAGGCGCAGTCCGACAGCGTGCTTGCCGCAATAGAGCAGGGATACATAATTTTTATAGGCTCAACGACGGAAAACCCTTATGTGAGTATGACGAGGGCTATCGTATCGAGGTGCCGTGTTTTCAGTTTTTCACGGCTGACGGAAGAGGATATCCGTGCGGGACTGCTCCGTGCGCTGTCCGATAAGGAAAGAGGGCTTGGCAATATGGACCTCGAGGTGTCTAACGAGGCGATAAACCACATCGCTTGGGCTGCCGGCGGAGATATGCGCACGGCTCTCAATGCGCTCGAGCTTGCCTGCCTCACTACGCACCCGTCGGCGGACGGAAGGATACACGTAGGCAAGGACGAAGCCGAGCAATCTATACAGCAAAAGGCACTCTGCGTGACAGAGGATATGTATTACGATATGATATCCGCTTTTATAAAGAGTATGCGGGGCAGCGACTCGTCGGCGGCGTTGTATTGGGCGGAAAGACTGCTTCAGGGCGGCTGCGACCCTATGCTCATCGCACGCAGGATAATGATACACGCCTGCGAGGACGTGGGACTTGCAGATCCGAATGCAATAGTTGTAGCACAGTCCTGCGTTGCCGCATTCGAGCGCATAGGCTTGCCCGAAGGTAGAATTCCGCTTGCAGAGGGAATAATATACGTGTCCGAGGCCCCGAAATCAAATCAGGTCGTCGAGGCTCTGGGGCTTGCCGAGGACGCCGTAAAAAACATAAGGCACGAGACCGTGCCGCTGTATCTGAGGGACCCGAGCTATAAGGGCGACGACGAAAAGGTGAGCGGATACAAATATCCGCACAGCTACGGCGGCTGGGTGGAACAGCAGTATCTGCCTGACGAGCTGAAGGACGCAAGGTTTTATAACCCTACCGACAACGGCTTTGAAAAGGTGATAAAAGAGAGAATGGCTAAGCGTGTGCCAAAGGATAACGGGAAGAAATAGGGTGGGAAACAATCCCCTCAGTCTGCTACGCAGACAGCTCCCCTTGCTAAGGGGAGCCATAATGGGGGCAATGACGATATAAGGATAACGGGAAGAAATAGCTTTTACGGTTTGGATTGCTTCGGCAAAGCCTCGCAATGACGGGCGATAAAATCGGCGTCTTTGGCACAACAACGCTTGCAAGCAAGCATTGTCTAAGCTCTGGCTTGATTTTCTCGCCACTACCGCACAAGCTAAAACTGCGCTACACACTTTCCCGTAAATGGCTGTAGAATATCTCGCTCAATTTATATTCGCTTGTTTTATCTTGTTTGGTGGACAATCCCCTCAGTCTGCTTAGCAGACAGCTCCCCTTACTAAAGGGAGCCATAATGGGGTGCACTGATGATATAGGATAACGGGAAGAAATAGGTTTTATGGTCTGGATTGCTTCGGCATAGCCTCGCAATGACGAATATAAAATGCCTCGCAATGACGGGTGGTGGGGAAACAATCCCCTCACTGTGCCGCTTACGCTTTACAGAGCTCCCCTTACTAAGGGGAGCCATAATGGGGATATTGAAAATAAATAGTACGTACACAAGTAGTACCTATACAAATAGTACGAACATAAATAAATAGTACATACTCTAAAGAGGTGGAAGGAAAATGCTTCAAATCAACAATCTTACAAAAACATATGCGGGCAGCAGTAAGCCGTCGGTGGAAAACCTCTCGCTCGAGGTGTATGACGGCGAGATTTTTGGATTTATAGGTCCAAACGGCGCAGGAAAGTCTACGACGATAAAGTGCATTACGAGCATAATTAGCTTTGGCGAGGGCAGTATCGTCGCAGACGGGATATCTCTTAAGGAAAATCCTATCGAATTTAAAAAGCAGATAGGGTATGTCAGCGACGACCACGTGCTGTACGAGGGCTTGACAGGGCTCGAATATATCAACTTTATCTGCGACGTGTTTAACGTGTCGTCGGCGCAGAGAGAGGAACGTTTGCAGAGATTTTTGGAAATGTTCTCGCTTGAGGAAGCCGTCAAAAATCAGATATCCTCTTACTCGCACGGAATGAAGCAGAAGCTGAATATCATAGGCGCACTTATCCACGAGCCGAAAATATGGATACTTGACGAGCCTATGACGGGGTTGGATCCAAAATCGGCTTACAATCTGAAGATACTTATGCGTGAGCACGCCGACAAGGGCAACTGCGTGTTTTTCAGCTCGCACGTGCTCGAGGTCGTCGAAAAGATATGCGACCGCATAGGTATAATCGACGACGGACACCTCATCACCACCTGCTCGATTGCGCAGCTGAGAGAGCGCAATCACGACAGCTCCCTCGAAGAACTGTTTTTGAAGCTCACCGACGACGCTCCTGCGGTCTGAAACAGGAAGCTTAACAATGTGAAAGATACGGTATCTTATCGCTTAATGACGTGAGACTGTATTTCGCTGTTGGATAATATGAAAGACTATATATTGTTGATTGTAATGCTATGAAAGATTATATTTTACTGTTGAAAATACTGTTTAAAAATCAGTATGCGCACCGCATAGGTAGCAGCGGCAAGCCTAAGCTGTCGGGGGCGGTCAAAACCGTGCTGTTTATAATTCCGCTTGTGCTGCTGTTTTGCCTGATAGGCGGCTTTGTCGCTTCGGTAATTCCCGATATACAGACGCTTTCTGCCGTAAGCAATGCGGTCGTGTCGGCGGTGCAGCTGTTTGCGCTGTTTCTGACGATGTTCAACGTGATGAATGTTTTGTACGATTCGCCGGATACTCCCTTTTTGAATACGCTGCCTGTAAAGCATACGTCGGTGTTCTTTGCAAAGTTTACCGTCGTATACGTGAGCACGCTCGCTATGACGGCGGCGATACTTTTGCCGACCTTGCTGACAATATCCATAGTTTATGCGGCGCTGGGCAGGGCGATGTTTTACGGCTTTTTCGCTCTGGTATTTATAGTTGCGCTGGTAGCTCCCGTTTTGCCGCTGTTTATCGTCACGCTGTTTTCGATGCCGCTGTCCTTTATCGGTACGTTTTTTAAGGGCAGATCGGTGCTGAAAACTATACTTTCGCTGCTGTTTTACGTGCTTCTGATGATAGGTTATCTGCTGATGATATACTTTTTAAGCTCCGCAGACGGGGGCAACGTAAATATAAACGGCTCGCAGATATTTGCGGGCTTGGGCGTCTTTGCAAAGGTGATGTACCCAAACAAGGTGCTGCTCGATTTTGCCTTAGGCATAGAGGCGGGCAAAAGCTTTGGTATATCCTTTGCGATAACTGCGGGTATGCTGCTTGTTATGCTGCTGCTTGCTATGCTGTTTTATCGCAGAATAAATCAGAAAAAGCTCGAAACGCACAGCGAGACAACTCACCGTGCCGCTTCGCTCAAGCAGTCGGGCGTGATTTCATCGCTGATAAAAAAGGACTTTTTGCATATCGTGCGCAACTCGCACCTTGCAATGTCAAGCCTTGCAAACATCATAATATGTCCCGTGATAACCGCTGTCATGTACTTTACGGGCAATATGCAGGCGGACGGAGGGGATATGCCTCCATACCTTGCCGCAATGCTTAAGCTGTCGTACGTAGTGCTTTATACGCTGATTTTCCTTGGCGGCGCAAATGCGATGGCTATGCTTGCATACACACGTGAGGGCAGGTCATTTTATCTGAGTAAATCGCTGCCGATTTCGCCGAGAGACAGCATAAAGGCTAAATTTATACTTGCGCTCATTCCGTCCGCTATAGTTATGGTGATACAGGTCATTCTGGCGATAGCACTGTATAAGCTCGACATTTTGAACGTGCTGCTGTTTGCGCTTTGCGCCTCGCTGACGATAATAGGCGCAACCGCTTTGCATATCTACTGCGATATGCGCTTCGGCAACGTGAACTGGAATACTCGTCAGGACCTCAAGCAGGTGTCGCAGGGCAATATAGGCTCGTTTATCGTGGTGTTCTGGGTGATGGGCGTAGGACTTGTCGCAATGGTCGGCGGAATGGTGCTGTCCTCATTTGCAGAGGCGATAGGCGGCGTTGTTGTGGCTCTTGCGGTGTTTTGGTCGATACTGTTTGTGCTGTCCGCCGTCACCTGCCTCGTGGGCTTGCTTATGCTGAGATTTAAGGCGGAGCCGTACTACGACGAGATAGGCGAAAGGAAATTCAAGCCAAAGCAATTTGGACGTGCACGCACTCCTAAAAACGGCGGAATGTTGATGAAATAACCGTTTAGATACACGAAACCGCATTATACAAGTGGCATTATGCCGCATTATAAAAACATACTTTAAAGGTGATATTATGCAAAAACACAAGATAGCTCTTGACGTAGGCGATGTGCGCATAGGGGTAGCTGTGAGCGACCTGCTGGGCATATCCGCAAACCCACGGGAAACGTACGTGCGCAAAAAGGGGGATACAAATGCGGATATCGCTTATTTTTGCGAATATGCAAAGCGTGAGGACGCAGACGCTTTTATTTTGGGCTTGCCGAAAAATATGGACGGTACGGAGGGCGACAGGGCAGTCATTACAAGGGAATTCGGCACAATGCTTGCCGAGGCGTCGGGCTTGCCCGTATATTATCAGGACGAAAGGCTGACTACCGTGTCGGCGGAGCGTATGCTCATCAGCGCAGACGTGCGCAGGGAAAAGCGTAAGCAGGTCATAGATAAGGTAGCTGCGGCAATAATTTTGCAGTCTTATCTTGATAGCCACACTTCAAGATAATTTTTATGTTGATTTTGGCGTAAACTGTGTTATACTAAGCTAAACGGACGTTTGTCCAAAGGAGAAGCATTGCTATGGCAGATTTTTTTGAAGATAACAACAACGTTGAAGAAGATGACGATATAATCGTCCTGCACAACGAAACGACAGATAAGGATGAGGAATTTTATCATCTTGCAACGCTCGACGTAGACGAAAAGTGGTATATCGTGATGAAGCCCGTCGAGAAGCTTGACGACATCGCAGACGACGAGGTGCTCATCTATGAGATAGTATCCGACGAGGACGGCAACGACGCCTTTGCGCCCATCGAGGACGAAAACGTGCTCGAAAAGGTCTTTAACGAGTTTATGGCTGAAGTGGAAAAATTTGAGAACGAGGAAGACGGCGAGGAATAATCGCCTTTGAACAGTCAAAGGTATTAGAAGATGCGGCGTTTTGCCGCATCTTCTTGCTGTATGCAGATATTTTTGAGGTTTTTGCAAAATTGTCGCAAAAAGTTGTTTAATTTATTTGCAAAATTTATTTATATATACTATAATCCTAAGCGATCCTACACTGTAGCGGAGTCTGCATTGTTCCAAACGGTTGTGCGGGCGGCGATGCTGCGGGAGGTAAAAACTAATCAGGAGGACCTAATATGGCCGTCACATCAATGAAAGCCCTGCTCGAGGCAGGCGTACACTTCGGACATCAGACAAAACGCTGGAATCCGAAAATGAGCAAGTACATCTATGCAACGAGAAACGACATCCACATCATCGATTTGCAGATTTCCGTCGATCACGTCGAGGCTGCTTATCAGTTTGTCAAGAGCGTTGCACAGGAGGGTAAGTCGGTGCTTTTCGTAGGCACCAAAAAGCAAGCACAGGATGCTATCAAGCAGGAAGCTCAGCGCTGCGATATGTTTTACATCAACCAAAGATGGTTGGGTGGCACTCTCACAAACTTCAAGACTATCCGCACAAGGATAGACCGTCTGAACAAAATCAATCAGATGGAACTCATCGGCGAGTTTGAAATGCTCCCCAAAAAGGAAGTTTCTAAGCTCAAAAAAGAGCGTGACGACCTTGAAAAGAACCTCGGCGGCATCAAAAATATGCGCAATCTTCCCGGCTGTCTGTTCGTTGTAGACCTCAAAAAAGAGGAAAACGCAGTCAAGGAAGCCCGTAAGCTGAACATACCTATCGTTGCCGTTGTGGATACAAACTGCGATCCCGACCTCGTGGACTACGTTATACCCGGTAACGACGACGCAATCCGTGCAATTCAACTGTTTGCTTCGCTTATGGCGGACGCAGTAATCGAGGCAAATCAGGGCGAGTCGTTTACGGCTGTCGCTCACGCTGACGAAGAAGTCGCCGAAGAAGCAGTAGCGGAAGAAGAGGCTGTCGCACCTGTTGTTGAAGAAGAACCTGCACAGCCGCTCACCCCCGAAGAAGCTCTCGAAAAGGCTATTGCCGAAAAGGAAGCATCTGAAAACTGATAATATAATATGCTGCGCTGCTATCAGCGGCGCAGTCCGAAAAACCGAATAAATAGGAGTAAATATATATGGCATTTACAAGTAAAGACGTTATGGACCTTCGTCAACGCACAGGCGTCGGCATGATGGACTGCAAAAAGGCTCTTGTTGCTACCGACGGCGATATGGAGGCCGCTATCGACTATTTGCGTGAGAGAGGTATGGCGCAAGCCGCCAAAAAGGAATCCCGTATCGCTGCCGAGGGCATCGTATTCACAGCAGGCAAAAACGGCAAGTTCGTTTTGCTTGAGGTCAACTGCGAATCCGACTTCGTGGCGGGCGGTCCTGTATTTAAAGAGTATGTGGCTAAGGTCGCAGATTATATCCTCGACAACACGACGGCATCCGTCGCAGAGGTGGCAGAGGCAATGCAGACAGTCACCAACGAGTACGTTATGAAGATGGGCGAGAAGCTTTCTATCCGCCGCTTCACGGTGTACGAGGCAAACGACACCGAGGTCGACACCTATATCCATATGGGCGGCAAAATCGGCGTTATGGTCGAGGCAACTAAGGGCGCAAGCAAAGAGGTCATCCACGACGTGGCTCTTCAGATAGCGGCGGCAAACGCACAGTACGTCACCCGTGACGAGGTGCCCGCAAGCGAGGTCGAGCACGAGAAGGAAATTCTGAGAGCTCAGGCGCTCAACGAGGACAATCCGAAGCCCGCAGAAATCATCGAAAAGATGATGGTCGGCAGAATAAACAAATTCTATAAGGAAATCTGCCTTGTCGAGCAGCCTTTCGTAAAGGACAACGACGTGACTATCGCTCAGTATCTCAAAAAGAATGGCGACGCAGCTATCATCCGCTTCACACGTTACGCTATGGGCGAGGGCTTGCAGAAGAGAGAGGACGACTTCGTCGGCGAAGTAATGGCTCAGGCAGGCTTGAAAAAATAATAAATCGGGGAATGCGATTTGCATTCCCTTTTTTATGTAATAAATTGCGTTTGTTTGCAAAACATACGCTTAGATATACGATTGAGGTGTAATTATGATAGAAAATGAAACCGATATGACAGAGTGCGCACACTTTGAACTCGATCCGTCCGTAAAATTCAAGCGTGTCATAATAAAGCTGTCGGGCGAGGCGCTTGCGGGGGATAGCGGAATGGGCATAGATATGAAAAAGCTCGATTACGTTTGCGACGAGATCGCCGACATACGCAAAATGGGCGTAGAGATAGGCATTGTCATAGGCGGAGGCAACTTCTGGCGGGGACGTCAGGCGGACGAAAAGATGAACCGCTCTACCGCAGACCATATGGGAATGCTCGCAACCGTTATGAATGCGCTTGCAATACAGGACAGGCTCGAGCAGCATAACATTCCCGTCAGAGTGCAGACTGCGCTCACTATCACGAAGGTCGCCGAACCGTATATCCTGCGTAAGGCGGTGCGCCATTTTGAAAAGGGCAGAATTGTGATTTTTGCCTGCGGAACGGGCAATCCGTATTTTTCGACGGATACGGGCGCTGCGCTTCGCTCCTGCGAGATAGGTGCGGACGCTCTACTGCTTGCAAAAAATGTGGACGGCGTGTACGACAGCGATCCTAAGCTCAATAAGGACGCCAAAAAGTTTGATAAGCTTAGCTATATGCAGGTCATCTCGCTCGGACTTAAGGCTATGGATACGACAGCTATCACGATGTGTATGGACAACAACGTGCCCATAATCGCATTCAGTCTTATGGAAAAGGACAGCATAAAACGTGCGGTCTGCGGCGAGCCTATCGGTACGCTTATATCTAAATAATTGTGAGTTTAATTGTAAAAAGCCGTCGCAGATGAAAGCCTGCGACGGCTTTTTGTAACTACATTCGTCGTGTACTTTAAATGAGATAACCCCCTCTTTCCGGTCTCGCCGGAATTTCTCCCCCACTCGTATAGGGCAGTATTCTCTATCATACTACACATCGCTCGTGGGGGCGACAATCGGCACTCGTGAACAACTGCCGTCCTCTTATTATGTCACTCGCTCGCAAGCAAAAAAACAACACTGCTTGCTCGCTTGTACTTTTTGTCGCACTTCGGCACTCACTTTGGCGCTCGCCCTGCGAGCGCTTGTTCTAAGCTTCGCAATGAGTGTAGGGGAACAATCCCCTCACTGCTCAGTCACGCAAAGCGTGACTTTGCAGAGCTCCCCTTACTAAGGGGAGCCATAATAGGGTGGCACACTTCGTGTGTTTTGCTGGTTTTT
Source organism: uncultured Christensenella sp. (assembly GCA_910584155.1). Classification (GTDB taxonomy): domain Bacteria; phylum Bacillota; class Clostridia; order Christensenellales; family CAG-917; genus CAG-475. The sequence goes on from CAJTYG010000002.1 coordinate 17,760, forward strand.
AGCTTTGAAAATGGGATAGGGTCTGGATTGCTTCGGCAGTAAATGCCTCGCAATGACGGATAACGGTGCCTTGCGAGCGCTTGTTCTAAGCTTCGCAACGGGGTGCGGGGACGTAAAAACACTTTATAATAATTTATATAAGTATAAATAGTATTTAGTATTGATTTATCCAAAAACCTTTGTTATAATTTATGTAACATACCTGTGGAGGTTTTTTATGTCGTATAATATCGAAGAAGTTGATTTGATTTTTGAGGATTTCAACGAAAAGCTTGAAAAAGTCATGAACAATTATAAAACAGAGCTGCGCTCACTGCGTGCAGGCAGGGCAAATCCGCACATACTCGACAAGGTGGTGGCGGACTATTACGGTACGCCCACGCCCATAAACAATATGGCAAATATCAGCGTGCCCGAGGCTCGTTTGCTTGTGATATCGCCGTGGGACAAATCGCAGCTCAAGTCCATTGAAAAGGCTATACTTGCGGCAAATATCGGGCTTACGCCAAACAACGACGGGCAGGTCATTCGCCTCATATTCCCCGAGCTTACGGAGGAACGCCGCCGCAGTACAGTCAAAGAGGCAAAAACCTTGGTCGAAGAGGCGAAGATAGTTATGCGTAACGCTCGCCGTGACGCTATAGACGAGCTCAAAAAGCTTCAGAAATCCACCGTCATCACCGAGGACGATTTGAAAAATCTTACGGCGGACGTCGATAAGGCTCTTGCGGCTAAGACCGACGAGGTAGATAAGCTGTTTAAGGATAAAGAACAGGAGATTTTGTCTATCTGATGGAGCCAAAACATATCGCTTTTATTATGGACGGAAACGGCAGGTGGGCGACAGCACACGGGCTCGGGCGCAAGGACGGCTATGCGGCAGGACTTGACGCCTTGAAAAGAGTGCTCGCCGCTTGTGTAAAGCACAAGGTCGAGGTCGTTTCCGTCTATGCGTTTTCAACCGAAAACCTCGCACGTCCAGACGATGAGATAGCGGCGATAATGAACGTCGTAAAAAGCTTCAATCTGTCCTATGACGGGGATATGAAGATAATCTATATGGGCGATATAGACGCTCTTGACGACGACGTGGCAGACAGCGTGCGTCTTGTTGAGGACAGGACTGCAGGCAACAGCCAAATCACCCTCAACATTGCGCTCAACTACGGTGCGCAGGACGATATTTCACGTGCCTGCCTGCTGTCATACGATCACAACGATTTCACGCCGAAGGGCTTTGAAAAACGGTTGTCCACGGCGGGACTTCCGCCTCTCGACGCACTCGTGCGCACGGGCGGCGAAAAGCGGCTGTCCAACTTTATGCTGTATGAGTGCGCTTACAGCGAGCTGTTTTTCCTCGACAAAATGTGGCCCGATATGGACGGCGACGACGTGGAACGCATATTTGCGGAATTTGAAAAACGCAACAGAAAATTCGGGAAATAATTTACGCTTATGTTGAAAAGGACTGTTACAGGCATTATTCTGATCGCTTTTCTTGCAGGCTTTATGGTCTGCGGATATTTTGTCAGCCCCATTTTTGTGGATATGCTCATTCTCATCTTTCTTGCGGGAGCCGTCTACGAGATGCGCAAGTGCCTCAAGGACGTCGGCTACGATATGTATATATCGCCGACAGTCGTTGCGCTTGTGTGCGCATATCCCGTGTTTTATCTTATGCAGCACTTCATAGGCGGAAGCGCAGGCATACAGGGCTTGCTCATCGTTTTTCTTGTCAGCTTTATGATGTGCCTGAGCATCTTTACGTTCAGACCGCTTATGCGCAAAAAAAATGACGTACAGCAGGCTGCCGACGGTGAAAACGAGATACAAAGCGGCGTGTCCGAGATAAAAAAGGGCAATATAAACGACCTGCTTGCAAACGTATTTGTCATCGTCTATCCGATGATATTTATGTCGGTGGCGTGGGTGATAGGCTATAAATACAGTGCGATATTCGCAGTGCTTTTCGCCGTGGTCGTGCCGATAATAGGCAGCGATATGTTCGCTTATTTTTTGGGCTCGCTCATAGGCGGCAAAAAGCTTTGCCCGTCAATCAGCCCCAAAAAGACGGTCGCAGGCGGAGTAGGCGGACTTTTGGGCGGAATGGTGATGGCTATTCTGTTTTGGGTGGTGTTCGAGTACGTCGGCAGCCTCGCTCCGAAGTTTGCCGCAGGGTGCGGATATATTCCGTTTATCTCCCACTCGGACGGCGGCTGGATGTGGAAAAGTGCGCTCATCTACCTTGCAATAGGGCTTGTCTGCGGCGCAGTGTCGGAAATAGGCGACCTTGCTGCGTCAAGCATAAAGAGGGCAATAGGCATAAAGGACTACGGAAAGATATTCCCCGGACACGGCGGCTTTATGGACAGAATAGACAGCGTGATGTACTGCCTTGTCGTTTTGCTGATATCATTTAGCTGCATATACGGTTATTAAAATGAAAACTATCACGGTACTCGGCAGCACGGGCTCTGTCGGACGGCAGGTGCTCGACGTTATTTCAAAATATCCCAACCGCTACAAGGTGGTCGGGCTTTCGGCATATAAAAATGAAAGCCTTTTGCGTGAGCAGCTTGATAAATTCAACCCCTATTATTACTATTTTCCGTCTGGCTCGATAGAACTTCAGCCATCCGTTTTCGACCTTCTTGAGGACTCCCGCTATTCACGGTGCGTGCAGTCCCTCGAAGAGCTTGCGGCGTTGCCTGCCGATATCGTGGTCTTGGCGGTGAGCGGCATTGCGGGGCTTTGGAGCGCAGTAAAGGTGCTGTCCCGTGGCGGCACGCTCGCTATTGCCAACAAGGAAACTATCGTCTGCGCAGGCAGACACTTAAAGGCGCTTGAAAAGAAATACGGCGGCAAAATTCTGCCCCTCGATACAGAGCACTCGGCAATATTCAGCTGTCTCAGGGGCGAGGACAAAAAGCAGGTAAAAAGGCTTATACTCACCGCAAGCGGCGGGGCACTAAGAGATATGCCGCTTAATGAGCTTTCAAAGGTGACGGCGGAGCAGGCTTTAAGGCACCCCGTATGGAATATGGGGAAAAAGGTAACCATTGACTGTGCGACGCTTTTCAATAAAGGGCTTGAGGTGATAGAGGCTATGCGGCTGTTTGAGGTGGACGCAGACAGCGTTGACGTCGTTATGCACAGAGAAAGCATTGTACATTCGCTTGTGGAATTTAGCGACAACGGAATGAAAGGACTGTTTTCCACGCCCGATATGCGCCTTGCCATAGATACTGCGCTGTCATATCCTGCGCACGGAAAGGAAATAATTAAGCCCCTTGACCTCGCAAGCGTGGGAAGCCTTACGTTTGCCGCACCCGATTTTGAAAGATATCCTTGCCTAAAGCTTGCTATCGAGGCGTCAAAGGCGGGCGAGGGCGCTTGCATTGCGCTGTCCGCAGCCGACGAGGTGCTTGTGGAGGAATTTTTGGCAGGCAGGATAAAATTTACGGATATCGCAGCGGCGCTCAAAAAGGTGCTGACAAAATTTTGCAAAACAGGCGACGTGGCGCTTGACGACGTATTAGGTATAGATGAGGCGGCTCGCAAATATACTTACAGTGTGATAGGAGTTAAATAGTGCAGATAGGTATATTGCTGTCAGTGACCGCAGGCGAGGTTTTTAAATATATAGGATACGTTATCGTGGCGCTGCTTGCGCTTATGATAATGATAGTCATACACGAGCTTGGACATTACACCGCAGGCAAGCTGCTCGGCTTTAAAATAGACGAGTTTGCAATAGGCTTCGGTCCTGCCATTTTCAAACGTAAAAATAAAAAGACGGGCGAAATGTTCAGCATACGCCCGTTTCCCATTGGCGGCTTTTGCTCATTCCACGGCGAGGACGCCGACGGCGCTTTGCTTGACGAGCAGGGCAATCAGATAAAGGACGAAAACGGCAACGTCGTAAAGGACCCCGACGCATTCAACAATCAAAAGGCGTGGAAGCGCCTTATCGTGCTGTTTGCGGGGGCGTTTATGAATTTTTTAAGCGCAATCGTCATCATTACGATATATTTTTCGGCATACGGACAGATTTTGCCGAGCATTGTGGACGTATACGACAGTCCGTCCTACGAGAGCGTGTTTCAGTCGGGCGACGCAATTTTAAATATAAACGGTAAGCAGGTCAATATCGTGTCCGACGAGGACATCGTAAACGCCTTTTCAAAGGTGGGCGACAGCGCAAAATTCAAGGTGCTGCGTGACGGCAAGCGTATTTCCTTTACGGCGCACAAATTTTATTACAGTCCGTTTGAGGAAGGCGACCTTATAACGCATATAAACGGCACGGAGCTGAGTGTGGCGATACCGTATTCGCAGCTAAAAAACGAGGAGCTTGCCAACACCGACGAGGCGATAACTCTGACTATCGCCAACACCGATAGCGAGGGCAACCCCGTAAGCACTACGACAAACGTGAGACGTGTCGCAAATCCCGACGACCCCGAGGGTTACTACAGCTACGGCTTCGGGCTTACGAGAAGCATTGCCCGTGTGAAGCTGCCTTTCTTTTTGGCACTTGGCAGGTCGTTTGGCTTCAGCTTCTTTATCGTGTTTAAGATACTTGCGTCCTTGGGCGCACTCATCACGGGCAAGATAGGGCTTGAGGCGGCAGGCGGCACGATAACGACTATAGGCGTTATGGCAAAGGTTTCGGCGCTCGGCTTTGACAGCTTCCTGTACGTGGTCGCAATCATATCCGCAAACCTCGCAGTGATGAATTTACTGCCGTTTCCTGCGCTTGACGGAAGCAGAATGCTGTTTACGCTGATAGAAATAATATTCCGAAAACCAGTGCCGAGAAAGATAGAGGGCATTATCCATACCGTGGGTTTGATATTGCTTATCGTGCTCGCCGTGTTTTTGGATATTTTCCATTTGGTGAAGGCATAAATAAATTTTTACAAAGGAATCGCTATGCAAAGAAGACGTACAAGACAGGTTTCTGTAGGAAATGTGAAAATTGGCGGCGACGCACCGATTTCGGTACAGTCGATGCTCAATACTAAAACAGTGGACGTTGAGGGAAGTATCAGACAGATAGAAAGCCTGAAAGCCGTCGGCTGCGATCTCATTCGCCTTGCCGTCCCCGACGAGGCGTCCTGCGCTGCGTTTGGCGAAATTGTAAGGCATACGGGCCTGCCGCTGATTGCCGACGTGCATTACAGCTACAGGCTTGCGCACCTTGCGCTTGACAACGGGGCTAAAAAAATACGCATAAACCCCGGCAATATGACTGATTTTTCAAGCATAAAGGCACTTGCGCAGCGTATGAGCGATATGGGCGTGCCCGTGCGTGTGGGGGTGAACGGCGGTTCGCTTGACGACAGGTTTAAGGGAATGGACGAGGCACGTGCTCTGTGCGAAAGTGCGCTGGAGTGCGCAAACGTGTTTGAAAACGCAGGGCTAAAGGATATCGTCGTTGCGATAAAGGCGAGCGACACGCTTGTGAATATAGAGGCAAACAGAATGATAGCTTCGCTTTGCGACTATCCGCTGCATATAGGCGTGACGGAGGCGGGTACACTGCGCACGGGGCTGATAAAATCGGCGATAGGCATTTCCACGCTGCTTGGCGAGGGCATAGGCGATACGCTGAGGGTGTCGCTGTCGGCGGACGTGACTGAAGAAACGCTTGCAGGCAGAAAGATACTTCAGACGCTCGGACTTTTAAAAAATGCTGTTGAGGTGGTTTCGTGTCCCACCTGCGCAAGGACGGAAATAGACGTCGAGGGGCTTGCAAACAAAATTGAGTTGATGACGGCGGGCATAAGTAAGCCGCTTAAAATATCCGTGCTCGGCTGTCCTTTGAACGGCATAGGCGAGGGCGAAAACAGCGATATCGGCATTGCGGGCGGCAAGGATAAATCCGTGCTGATGCTTGACGGCAAGGTGCGTAAGACCGTGACAAACGACGTTCTGTTTGCCGAGTTTAAAGCTCTGCTTGACTTAAAAACCAAACAAGTATAACAAAAATCACAAAATAATAGAATACTTCGCACTGTTGAGGTAATTATGTACACTAAATTTTATGAAGAATTTACAAGAATGACCAACGGCAGCTATAAGATGATAAAGCTGTCGTCGGCAAAATACGAAAAAGCTAAAAATCTGCTGACCGTAAATTTTATCATTTCCGCATTTGAGGTGAGCTCGTTTGACGACGCTCAAAAAAACGGCGTTGCAGAGGCAATAAGAAAGATGTTTCCCGGTGTAAAGGTGGCTGTGACGTATACCCGTACATACGCCGACTCTATGGTCGTCACAAACAAGGTGATGGAATACCTGTATAAAAGCAGTCAGATGATATTCCGCAGTCTGAAGGAAAGCGACGTTTCCGTGCGGGTGACCGACGACGAGCTTTTTGTGACCGTAAAGCTTACATCTACATTCTATCAGATGTTTATGGAAGCCTCACTCGAAAGCGAGCTTAAAGACTATCTCGAATGTCTGTTTACGCAGGCGATAAGCGTAAGAGCGGAGGAGGTCGCCGACAGCAACGAGGGCGGATTTGAATTTGTTATGCCGTCCGCAACTAAGCCCGAATATTCCGACCTGCGCCTGATAACCGTCGACGTGGGCGAAAAGCTTATGGCAAGAGGCAAAACCGAGGGCGTATCGCAAATGCCTTCCTACATATCCGACGTCAAAAAGGAGTGTCAGGGCTGCGTGCTTTGCGGCAAGCTGTCAAACATATCAAAGCGTTTTTATAACAATAAGAAATACAGTGCGGACAACCCCAAAAACGGCCCCGAAAAGCTGCCGCTGATTCGTTTTATGATAGACGATACGACGGGAAAAATTGAATGTACGTGCTTCCCGAGATTCGACGAGGCGGACGCTCTCGAAACTACATTGTATTCCGCAAAAGAGGTGGTCTGCGTGGGCGACGTGTCTCGCTATAACGGCAATCTGTCTATGACGGCTTCGGCGGTGTTTGCCTGCACGGTGGACTATGACAGTATAAAGGAATCGCAGGGCAAGCCTGCGCCTAAGGAATACAACACCGTTTATCCCGAAAACTGCCTGTCCGTATCGCAGCAGAGCTTCATCGACGAGGAAGAAAAGGTCAGTTCGTTTTTGAAGGGAAAGACTTTGGTCATCTTTGACCTCGAAACTACGTCAACATCAACCGAAACCGCCGAAATCATACAGCTTTCTGCGCTAAAGGTCGTGGACGGCGTGGAAAAACAGACGTTTACAACCTTTGTAAAGCCTACTAAAAGCATACCGAAAGAGATTGTCGAGCTTACCTCTATAGACGACGGTATGGTAGCAAACGCACCGAGGATTGCCGACGTCATACCCGATTTCTTCAAATTTACGCAAAACTCGGTGCTCGTTGGGCACAATATCATTGGCTACGATTTCCCCATAATCAACAGAGTGGCAGGCGATATGGGCTACAAGTTTAAAAACGAGCTTATCGATACGCTCACGCTGTCGAGAGTGTATTTGAAGGAAATGAGCAATCATAAGCTGACTACGCTAAGCAAAGCGCTCAAGCTCGAGCACGAAAACGCTCACCGTGCGGATGCGGACGTGCTCGCTACGTGGGGCGTTTTAAAGGAAATTGCAAGAAGAATGGAAAATTAAAAGATATAACGAACACTCATTGCGAAGCTTAGAACAAGCGCTCGCAAGGCGAGCGCTAAATTGAGTGTCAAGCACGCTCTTAGTACAAGTGAACGGGCAAGTGTTGTTTTTATGCCCGTGAACGAGTGAAATAATGAGAGGGTGTTGGCTGTTTGCGCAGACCGTAAGGAACGTAGTGACGGAATAGCAATTGTTGGCGAAGCCCAATTGCGTCTTGTCGCCCCCACGAACGACGGAAAGTATATGTAGAGAAAGAGCGGGCTACTGCACGCATCTAAGTTTGAGCGGGGGAGAACGGGGTCCCCGTCAAACGCCCCTGTTTGATGGGGTTATAATATCGGCGAGACCGGAAAGAGGGGGCTATTTTATTTAGAGTAGACAACGAACACTCGTTGCGAACTTTGGTGGACAATCCCCTCAGTCTGCTACGCAGACAGCTCCCCTTACTAAGGGGAGCTTTAATAAGGATTGTTTGCTTTACACGTCGTGCCTTGCTAAAGAGAACCTTAATATGGATAAATTAGCCCAATGATATATATCTAACTGAAATGTCTGGATTGCTTCGGCATAGCCTCGCAATGACGTGCGAGAAAATCGGCGTCTTTGGCTTGCGATTGCTTGCAGTTTTTGTCTTTTCCTTGAAAGAAAAGTGTCACATAATGACTGATAATGTATCCCTATAGCATTTATGCAAGCAATCGGTCGTTCTGACTTGATTTTCTCGCTGCTACCGCACAAGCAAAAACTGCGCTACACACTTTCTCGTAAATGGCTATTTTACATCTCGTTCAATTTACATTCGCTTGTTTTTGCTTGTTTGGTGGCACACTTCGTGTGCTTTCTTGTCTAAGCTTCGCAATGGGTTTGCGTTCTGGATTGCTTCGGCATAGCCTCGCAATGACGAATATAAGGCGCAAAAATATAAATTATTTTGTTTATTTGCTTGCAATGGTTTAAAATATATGTTATCTTTTAAGTACGATAGTAAAACCCTTACTTGAGTGAGCATCAGCTCACTCTTTGTTTTGATAGGGTGTATGTGAAACAATATGACGAATAAAATAGCTTGATAGGTAAACGGAACAATATGGCAAACGAAGTGGGTTTCATCGGCGAAAGCGATATAAAGGCTGTCAATACGGCGATAGAGGGTGCAATATCCGCAGGCTTTTGCGATATAGAGCTTGTAGAGGTGCGATATTTCAAACAGTACGGCACACCGACGATAGAGGCGCTCATATGGAAAAAGAGCGGCATTTCGCTTGACGACTGCGAGGCGGTGCACAATGTCGTATCCGCCGAGCTTGACAAATTTGATAGCTGCTTCGATGGGGCGTATACGCTCAACATATCGTCTATGGGACTCGACCGCAAAATAGTCACCGACGACGACTTCCGCAGGGCGCTCGACACCGAGATAGAGTGCGTTTCGCAGGACAAAAAGAAAATTCACGGAGTGCTTAAGGCGTTTGACGCAGATACTGTGACGCTCGCCTCGGACACTCGGGAAAAAATAATAAAAAGAAACAATTTGACCAAAGTACAGCCGTACGTGAGGTTTTAGGAGGACATAGCAATGATGAACAAAGAGTTCTTCCAAGCATTAGACGAGTTGGAAAGAGAGTACAGAATTCCAAAAGAATCTATGGTGGAATCTATCGAGGCGGGCATGGCGTCCGCATACAAAAAGGAATTTGGCTTTACAAGCCCGATATCCGTGCGTCTCAACGAGGAAAAGATGACGATAAAGGTGTATGCGCACAAGCTTGTCGTTGAGGAAGTCGAGGACGACGATACGCAGATATGCATTGAAGATGCGCAGTACATCGACCCTAAATACAAGGTCGGCGACGTGGTCATCGAGGACATCACTCCAAAGGATTTTTCAAGAATTGCCGCTCAGACAGCTAAACAGGTCATTTTGCAGCGCATAAACGACATCAAAAAGGATATGGTGCTGAACGAAATGAGCCGCCGTCAGGGCGAGATACTCAGCGCAATCGTCAGACGTAAGGAAGGCAACACCGTGTTTGTCGAAATCACGGGCACGCAGATGGAAGGCGTGATGATGCAGTCCGATCAGGTCCCGACCGAAACCTACAACGTCAACGACGTCATCAAGGTTTATATCAAAAAGATAAGAGAATCCATGAGAGGCGGCGCTCAGGTTGTTGTGTCGAGAAGCTCCGCAGGCTTCGTACGCCGTTTGTTCGAGCTCGAGGTGCCCGAAATCAAGGCGGGGCTTGTGAAAATAGTCAACATCGTCAGAGAAGCGGGCTTCCGTACAAAGATATCCGTCAGAAGCGAGGACCCCAACGTCGACGCCGTAGGCTCCTGCATAGGCAATAAGGGCGTGCGTGTAAACAACATCATTGCAGAGCTCGGCGGAAGCGAGAAGATAGACGTTGTGGAATATTGCGACGACTCTATCGAATACATCGCCCGTGCGCTCAGTCCCGCTCAGGTCTTCCTCGTATCCATCAATGAGGAAGAAAAGACGGCTAAGGTCATCGTGCATGACGAAAAACTTAGCCTTGCTATCGGCAGAAACGGTCAGAACGCAAGACTTGCCGCAAAGCTCACTGGCTGGAAGATAGACGTAAAGCCCTATTCCACATTCAGCGAGGAGCACAGCGTCACAGACGGTGAAAGCATTGAGTAATCCAAAGGATACAAGAATGTGCATTGCCTGCCGCATGCACTCGGACAAGTCGGAAATGCTGCGCATAGTGCGCAAGCCCAACGGCGAGATAGCTTTGGACGATAGCAAAAGGGCGGACGGCAGAGGCGTTTATTTACATTGCGACGAGCAGTGCATTGCAAAAGCCGTACGTCGCAAGCTGTTGAACGGCGCATTTAAATGCAGCGTGAGCGAGGCTGTGTATGAGCAAATTAAAATCAAATGATTTAGCTCCGTATATAGGTCTTGCCCAAAGGGCAAACGCAGTGCTGTACGGCGAGGATATAATTCTTGAGCGTATCAGGCTTGCAAGAGTGGTGCTGATAGACAAAAGAGCCTCGGACAAATATAAAGAGAGGCTCAAAAGAGAGATAACCGCTTGTCCGCTTTTTGTAGCGGACGGGCTGAGAGAGGCGTTGCACAGGGACGGCGTAAACGCCGTTGCCGTCACAAATGACGGACTTGCAAACGCTATAATCGAAATATTGAGGTGAATATGCCTGAAAACAAAAAAGAAGCAAACGTTGACGTCATCAAATCTTTGGCGGAATTTAAAAGCGGTAAGCTGAGTGCGCTGAACTCGGAAATAGCCCGTGAAAAATCAAAGGTGAACGTGCTTGTCGCAACTATCAAGGCAAAGCGTGACGCTCTTGCCGCAAAGCTCGAGGAAGAGGCTTTGGCAAAGCAAGAGGAAACTGCTACTGTCCCCGAGCCGCCGAAAGCCGAGGTTAAAGAAACAGAGGCTCCCGAAAAAGAGCCTGTCCTTCCCGTTGTCGAAAATGCCGTCGAAAATAAGGTTGAAAAGCCCTCCGACAAAAAAGAGGAACAGCCGCCTCAAAAGGTAGCCGAGCCCCAACCTAAAAAGACGGAAGCGCCTGCGGCAGTTGAAAAAAAGAATACCGCAAAAGAGTCTAAGCCGCAAAAACCGCAAAAGCCTACAGTAGAGGCAAAAACTCCTTTCGAGCAGGTCATAGTTTCAGAGGACGGCGAGGTGCGCCGTGTATACGTTCCGCCGATACCAACGCCAAAGCCGAAGGTGCAGACGAGAGTATTCGGACAAAACGGCTATCAGCAGCCCCGTCCGCAAAGACCGCAAAACGGAAATCCGCAGGGCGCAAGACCTCAGCAGGGGGCAGGTGCACGCCGTCCTATGGGCGCAGGCGCAGCGGGTTTGCCTCCACGTATGCCGTCGGGCGCACAGGCTTTTCCGCCTGCTAAGCCCAACGCTCAAAAGGGCAAGAGCGGCAAGCAAAACGCAAACGGCAGCTCAAACAGATTTGACGACCGCACGATGAACAAGCGTGCTCTGCTCAAAAAGGGCTACATTGTCGACGACCGCATTTCATACGACGAGGACGGCGAGGTAGTAGTGCGCAGCTACAAGGCGGGCAGCCGCAGCAGAGACGGCGGCAACAGCTCGACTATAGTCATCGAAAACGCAGTGATAACCACCGATCCCGTGCCTATCAAGACGCTGAGCGAAAAGATAGGCAAATCGGCAGCCGAGATAGTAAAAACGCTTTTCATACTCGGCATTATGAAAACTATAAACGACAACATCGACTTCGAAACGGCGGAGCTCGTCGCAAGCGAATTCGGCATTACGCTCGAATATAAGCCCGACGTTACGCTTGAAGACGCACTCATCGCTCAGCACGAGGTGGACGACGTTGAGGAATTGGACAATCTCGTCCCACGTCCGCCTATCATCACCATAATGGGACACGTCGACCACGGCAAGACTTCGCTGCTTGACTACATCAGAAAGACGCAGGTCACAAAGGGCGAAGCGGGCGGAATCACGCAGCATATCGGCGCATATACAATTACGCTTGACGGTGCTCCTATAACCTTCCTCGATACCCCCGGTCACGAGGCGTTTACGTCCATGCGTGCAAGAGGTGCGCAGGTGACGGATATCGCAGTGCTCGTGGTCGCTGCCGACGACGGAATTATGCCGCAGACGATAGAGGCTATCAACCACGCAAAGCAAGCGGACGTGCCTATCGTCGTTGCGGTAAACAAGATAGACAGACCCGGCGCTAAGCCCGAAAGAGTTTTGCAACAGCTTGCCGAGCAAGGCGTTATGCCCGAGCAGTGGGGCGGCGAAACCCCCGTTGTCAACGTATCCGCAAAGACGGGACAGGGCGTGCAAGACCTGTTGCTGCAGATACTTACGAGAGCGGAGGTTATGGAATTGCGTGCAAATCCCGACCGCAACGCAAGAGGCACTATCATAGAAGCGAAGCTCGATAAGGGCTTGGGCAAGATAGCGACTATACTTGTGCAGACAGGTACGCTGCACGTCGGCGACAACGTGGTCGCAGGCGTATGCACGGGTAAGATAAGAGCGATGATAGACGACAAGGGCAGAAAGGTCAAGGCTGCCGGTCCGTCTACGCCTGTATCCGTCACGGGTTGGGACGACGTGCCCGAAGCGGGCGACCGTATAGACGTCGTAGCAGACGAAAAATTTGCAAGAGAGCTTGCCGAAGAGCGTAAGCTCAAGCTTGCAAGTGCGCAGGCGCAGAGTACGTCGGTGTCGCTCAACGACCTGTTCGACAAGATTTCAAAGGGCGAGCTGAAGTCTGTCAAGCTCATCATCAAGGCTGACGTACAGGGCTCGGTCGAGGCGGTAAAGCAGTCGCTTGCAAAGCTCGGCAACGACGAGGTTACAATAGATATCATTCACAGCGCAGTCGGCGGAATTAAAGAAAGCGACGTTCTGCTTGCAGAAACCGCAGGCGCTATCATCATAGGCTTTAACGTGCGCCCCGATACAAACGCAAAAACGCTTGCCGCTCAAAAGAAAATCGACATACGTTTTTACGACATCATCTACAATGCTATCGAGGACGTGGAAAAGGCTGTCAAGGGCTTGCTTGCGCCTAAGTTCAAGGAAGTCGTGCTCGGCAGCGCCGAAATACGCAGAGTATACAAAATCAAGGGCGTCGGCACTATCGCAGGCTGCTACGTCGTCGAGGGCAAAATTGCAAGAAACGCAAAGGCAAGGCTTATCCGCAACGGCACGGTCGAGTATACGGGCGAAATCGCATCGCTGCGCCACGAAAAGGACGACGTCAAGGAAATGGCAAGAGGCTTCGAGTGCGGCGTAACGCTTAGCAATTATCAGGACATCAAAGAGGGCGATATCATAGAAGCGTTTGTTATGGAGATGCAAAATGAAAATTAAAATGGAACGCATAAACTCCGAGCTTGCCCGCCAGATTTCAAAAATCATCGCCGAGGATGTAAAGGATCCTCGGCTCGGCGACGCCATAATCGGCGTTACAAAGGTGCGCACAACGCCTGATTTGAAATACGCAAAGGTGTATATTTCCGTCTATGCACCGTCAAAGGAGCTTGTTACGGAAGCGTTTTATACTGTTTGCAGAGCGTCGACGTTCATACGCAACAGGCTTAAGGACTGCGTACAGATGCGCCTTTTGCCCGAGCTTAACTTTGTGCTCGATGAAACCGAAGAGCACAGCGTCGTCATCGAACAACTGCTTGCGCAAATCAAAAAAGAAGGATATTCGGATACATCCGACGAAAACAGCGACAACTGAGTATGGACGAAAGATACGCACAGGTTGCCAGAAATCTCAATAAGGCAAAGGATATCGCTATCTATTGCCACACAAATCCCGACGGCGACACGCTATCGAGCTCGCTTGCGCTTTACAGTGCGCTCAAAAACCTCGGTAAGCAGGTCAGTATATATTGCGACGGTCCCGTTCCGACAAAATTTCATTGTCTGAGCGGCTATGAAAATATCGCATTTCCGCACAAGGGCGTGCACGAGCTTGCCGTCAGCGTTGACTGCGCAAGTATAGACCGCCTCGGGCAGTGTATGAAATCGTTTTTGTCCGCAAAGACACAGATAGCGATAGACCACCATGCGAGCTTTGCAAGGTTTGCGGAGCTTTGTCTTGTGGACGCACAGGCTGCCGCCTGCGCACAGATAATTTATAAGCTTTTAAAGCAGATGAAGGCGGTGGACGACCAAATCGCAAAGCTGCTGTTTGCAGGCATAGTGACCGACAGCGGCTGCTTTGCATATTCGAGCGTAACAAAGGAAACGCATCAGATCGCCTGCGAGCTTTTAGACTATGATTTTAACGGCTCCGACGTGATTTACGACGTTTTCAGAAGCTCGGATTTAAACAAATTCAACCTCAAGTGCAGAGTGCTTGAAAAAATCAAGTTTTATTCGGACAATCAAATCGCAATAATCGTATTCAATAAGGCTGATTTTGAGGCTACGGGCACGGACACTTCGTATACCGAGGGTATCATTGCCGAGGTCATTGCAATAGAGGACGTCAAGGTCGCATATTCGCTTGCGGAGGTAGGCAACAAAAGCTACAAGGTGAGCATTCGCACAAAGGATAAGCTTGTCGACGCCGCCGATATCGCAATGAATATGGGCGGAGGCGGACATAAAGCCGCCGCAGGCTGCCGAGTAAACGGCTATCTGGAAGACATAATCGAAAAGCTCCTCAAATACGCAAACGACAGGCTCTGATTACGGCGTATTGATTTGAAATTTTTGCACGGTGCATTTATGATAGGCTTTGTCAACATCTTTAAACCGCTGAATATGACGTCAAGCGACGTCGTTGTCAAGGTCAGGGGAATTTTAAAAAAAGCGTCCGGCGAAAAGCAAAAAACGGGACATCTCGGCACGCTCGATCCGCTTGCTTCGGGAGTTTTGCCCGTTGCCGTCGGCAATGCTACACGCCTTTTTGATTATACGCTTTCAAAAACAAAGACTTATATTGCAACCTTCAAATTCGGCGTGACAACGGATACGCTCGACAGCGACGGAAAAATCACGGATACGTGCAATAAAACAGTTTCAAAACAGGACGTTTTGGCGGTCATACCTAAGCTTGTGGGCGAAATAGACCAAATTCCTCCGCAGTATTCGGCAAAGTCGGTGGGCGGCAAAAAGGCTTATGATATAGCAAGAGCGGGCGGCAGCGTCTCTCTTGCGCCCAAAAGAGTGCATATCGACAGTATTCGGCTTATCGAAAACGGCGAAAATATTAAAAAAATATCCGACAAAATTCCACATATAACAGACTATAAATACGACGGTCGCTACAGCGATATTTTAAACTCGCTTTCGGACAACGAATTCGCTTTTGAAATCGTCTGCGGCGGGGGCACGTATATACGTTCTATCGCACGTGATATGGCTGAGGCGCTCGGCACGGTAGGCTATATGTCGTCGCTATGCCGCACGCAAAGCGGCAATTTTGACCTGTCAGGCGCAGTCACGCTCGAGCAGTTTGAGCAAAATCCGCTCGAGTGTATTTTGCCTCTCGATATTGCGCTAAAGGGCTACGACGTCGCCAATTTAAACGAAAAGGACGGCGAAAAGGCTCTGAACGGCGTAAAAATTGAGTATAACAAACAGATAAATCAACCGTTTGTCGTGAAGATTTGCGATAAAACCGTCGGTATCGGCGAGCTTAAAGACGGCAAGCTGTTTATAAAGACACGGCTATGAAAATACTGAATTTATCCGACAAATACGGCGCACCCGTCGTCATAGCTTTGGGCTTTTTCGACTGTATCCACAGAGGACACCGCTTGCTTGTGCAAACCGCAATGCAATATGCCGCCGCTCATAATACCAACGTCGAAAAAGTAGAAAGTGCGTTGCTCACGTTTTGCAACGATCCGTCCGAGCTGCTTTGCGGCGTAAGGCAAATGTACAGCTTTGAAGAAAGAGCGGAAGCGCTTAAAAATTTGGGGCTCGACAATTTAATATATACGCAGTTTAACGAGGCGTTTGCTTCAATCGAGCCAATTGACTTTTTGCAAAAGCTTGTAAGCAGTCTAAATATTAAGGCGATAGTTGTGGGCGAGGATTACACGTTCGGCAAGCGTGCGCTCGGCAACGTAACGCTGCTTAAGGAGTTTTGCGATAAGCGCAATATAGAAGTCATCGTAAAGCCGTTTGAAATCGACTGCGGGCGCAAAATATCCACGTCGTCTTTGAAAAATTTGGTGCTATCGGGGGATATCACAGCGCTAAATATGCTTTTGTCCGAGCGTTATTTTATGCTCGGCGAGGTAGAGCACGCAAGGCGTGTGGGCACAAAGATAGGTTTTCCGACGGCAAATATACGCATATCCGACGGAAAGCTTCCGCTTGCCGCAGGCGTGTATGCGACGGTACTCAGCGTGGACGGAAAACAATACGCTTCTATGACCAACGTCGGCGCAAAGCCTACGTTTGACATACAAAACACCTCTATCGAGGCTTACATACTTGATTTTGACGGCGATTTGTACGGAAAAACCGTGAAGCTGTCCTTTGTCTACCGCATGCGCAGTATACAAAAATTTGCAAGCGTGGGCGAGCTGCAGGCACAGCTTACGCACGACGAGCAGCAGGTAAGGTCGACCGTCATAATAAAGGAGATATAATGGAAAGACAGTATGATCGTGCGGTTTTCGGTCCGTCGGGTCACGACGAGACGTTTGTCAGCGAGGGCAACAGCGCAACGCTGCAAATGCCCAAATGGCTAAGCGGCAAGGGCTTGGACATATTTGAATATTCGTTTGGCAGAGGAGTGCGTATCGGTTCGGAAATGGCTGAGGCTATCGGCAACGAGGCAGACAAATACGGCATAGAAATGAGCGTGCACGCACCGTATTTTATCAATTTTGCGTCCGTAGAACAAGAAAAAGCGGACAATTCCATCACTTATCTTACAAGCTCGCTAAAGGCGCTCAGGCATTTTCACGGCTCACGCTGCGTTTTCCACTCGGGAGCGGAGGGCAAGCAGCCAAGAGCTGAAGCGTTTGCAAGGACAAAGGACAATTTTCAGCGTGCGCTGTGCGCAATATCCGATTTGCAGCTTGACGATTTGATAGTCTGTCCCGAAACCATGGGCAAGCAAGCGCAGATAGGCACCGTCGAAGAGGTCATAGAGCTTTGTAAGCTCGGCAAAAACGTATATCCGTGCGTCGATTTCGGGCACGTGAACAGCCTTTATCAAGGTGCGCTCAAGACTGAGGACGATTTTCAGCGTATCGTGGACAAGATGTTTGACGGCTTAGGCGAACTCAAAACGAAAAATATGCACGTGCATTTCAGCAAAATACAGTACGGAGCAAAAGGGGAAATACGCCACTTGACATTTGCGGATACAGTCTACGGACCAAATTTTGAGCCGTTTTGCAATGTCATCGTAAAAAACGGATTGACGCCGCACATACTGTCCGAATCGGCAGGCACTCAAATGCTTGATTCAAAGACAATGAAAAACCTTTATCTTTCAAAAATTTGATTTTAAACGCAGTTGATATTTTAAAAATAAGTCAGGTCAGTTTATATTGATTTGATTTTTTTTGTAAAAAAACGATAGGGCGACACTTATAAAACTATTCGTAAAACACGAGTTTTACGAATAAATAGCGGCAAAAACGGTACTAAACAGTGCATTTTCAAATTTTGCGTTATTTTCATAAAATTCGCAAAGTTTAAATCTGCTTACAAGTTTTCAAAAATTATTTCATTTTGAAATTGCAAAAAACCGATTGTTTTTTAAAGCGTTTCAAGCGTATGCTCGAGCGCCAAAACTGCGTGTTCATACGTGACGCCGCCTTGCACGTAGACGATATACGGTTCTTTTATCGGCGAATCTGCGCTCAATTCGATAGACGAGCCCTGTACAAATGCGCCTGCCGCCATAATGACTTGATCCTGATATCCCGGCATATCCCACGGCATCGGCTTTACGTTGCTGTCTATGGGCGAAATCTCTTGAATTGCGCCGCAAAAATCTATCAATTTCTGTTCGCTGCCGAGCCTTATGCTTGTCACCACGTCATATGGACGCATATTTGGCTTCGGAAGCGTGTCATATCCGAGCTCTGTATAAGCTTTTGCAAACAAAAGCGAGCCTTTCAGTGCATTTTTTACGACTGACGGCGCAAAAAACAGTCCTTGATAATACGGAAGATAGCCATAAGCATACGAGCCTTCTTCCATTCCGAGCGACGGAGCCGTCAAACGGTACGACACCAACGTCACAAGCTCCTCACGTCCTGCGATATATCCGCCTGTAGGCGCAATTCCACCGCCGATATTTTTGATGAGAGAGCCCGCCATAAGGTCTGCGCCGACGTCTGTAGGCTCGATTTCCTGCACAAATTCGCCGTAGCAATTATCTATCAAAACGAGCGTTGACGGACTGATTTTTTTGACAAACTTGACAAGCTCGGCAATCTGTTCCACGCAAATTGCCTGTCTTAGGCTGTATCCTCGGCTTCTTGCGGCAAAAACTGCCTTGATTTTTTCGGTTTTCAGCTTATTTCCGATTGCGTCGAAATCAAAAAGCGGAGTTTGATTTTCGCCTTCTTTCAGCTCGATATGCTCAAAATCTATGCCGAAATCCTTTAAAGAGCCTTTATTTTCCGCCAAAATCACGTCTGTGAGCGTGTCATACGGCATTCCCGATACGGCAAGCAGCTTATCGTTTGGTCTGAGTACGCCAAACAACATCAAAGTGAGCGCATGCGTGCCCGAAACGATATTCGGTGAAACAATGGCGCTTTCGCAATGAAATATATCCGCATAGAGCCTGCATAACGTGTCACGGCCTATGTCGTCGTATCCGTAGCCCGTCGTGCCACCCAAATGGCGTGCCTGAACGGATTGATTTTTAAAAGCGTCCAAAACCTTTTTCTGATTGACGAGCGCAACGTCGTCAAGACGGCTGAATTGTTCTTTTAAAGATTTTTCGCATTGTATTCTCAAATGCTTAGCTGCTGATTTGTCCATATGTTCACCTTGCAAGTTAAAAGTATTCTAAATTTCGTTGATTTTTATAGCACTTTAGCGGTTTAAACGTGATTTTATATACTGGATTGCGCTACCGTAGTCGCCGCACTCAAACCATTTTATAAACTTATACCGTCTGAACCACGTCAACTGCCGTTTGGCATAGTTGCGTGTATGCTGTTTTATCGCATTCTTTATGCGGTCTTCCTCGCCGTCTGAAAGCGCATATCTGCCGTTTTCAAGCGTATATTTGCAATCTGCAAATTCCTTATAACCTATCGCTTGCATTGACTGACAGTCAAAGCGTCCTATTGACAGCGCTTCTTCTGCGAGTCCTTGCTCAAACATAATATCCACACGCTCGTTTATGCGAGCGTACAGCTTTTCACGGTCGGTGTCGAACGCTATCATTATCACGTTTGGATCCTCTCGCAGGACGTCGCCGTTTTCCTTGAGCGTCTTTCCTGTGGTAAGTATTATTTCCAAAGCACGGATAATGCGCTTGACGTCATTCGGGTGCAGGCGTTTTGCGGTTTCGGCGTCAAGCTCGCCGAGCTTCCGATGTAAAAAATCTCCGCCTTTTGCCTGATACTCGGCTTGTAGCTGCGCCCGCAGCGTTTCGTTTTTGACGGTGTTTCCAAAGCTCATAGGATATAGCAAAGCTTCAAAATACAGTCCCGTGCCGCCTACGACAATGGGATATTTGCCTTGCGATATGGCTAAGTCTATCTCTTTGCGGGCAAGCTCGGCAAACTGAGCGACGGAAAACTCCTCGTCATAGTTTACGACGTCTATAAGCTTATGCGGTATTTCGGCTTGCTGACTTTTGGAAACCTTAGCCGTGCCTACGTCGAGCCCCTTATATATCTGCATACTGTCCGCCGAAATTATTATTCCGTCAAGCTCCCTTGCGAGGCGTATGGCAAAATCCGACTTTCCCGAAGCCGTCGGACCTGCGATATAAATTGGCTGTAGCTCGTATGACATAATTTACACTATGCGTTTAAACATCTTTTCAAAATCACGCTTATCGAGCGCAATGACTGCGGGTCTGCCGTGCGGACACTTTGCAGGCAAATCGCCGTTTTCGTCTACGTAAAACCTTATTACTTGCTCGATTTGCTCACGTGTGAGAACGTCTCCGCCTTTTATAGCCGCCTTGCAAGCCTGCTGACACAGACTGTCCTTTAATAGCTGAGCCAAAGTGAGCTCGTTTTCGCTCAGACTGTTTGCAAACAAATCGCCGAAAAACTTGTTGAAATTGAGGTTTACGACAGGCGACGGCACGGCTTTTACAAGATACACGTATCCGCTGTGCTCAATTTCGAAGCCGAGAGATAGGAGGGTCGGCATTATCTTTTCGATATACTCTTCCTCGGCGCCCGTAAGCGACAGCTTGTATGGGATAAGCAACGGCTGCGCATATTCCGCCTTGCATTTATCGGCAATTCTGTCGTAAAGTATACGTTCGTGTGCGGCGTGCTGATCGATGATATAAAGCTTGTCGTCCCGCTCGACGAGCAGATAGGTTGCAAAAACCTGTCCTATTATTTTGCCGTCGAATATCATTGCAGGCTCGCTTAATGGCTTTGCAGGTTTAACGTCGTCTATATTATTATCGGAAATATCCGCTTGCGGCGTTTCTTCAGACTTTATTGGCTCGTATACGGCAGGTCTTTCGGGAATATATAACGGACTTTCTCTGAAGCCCGACGGCGTAGCCGTGGCAAAGCCGAAGTCTTTGGGTGCGGTTTTTCCGACGTGCAAAGCCGACGTATCTATGCGTGTCTGCACCTGTACGGGCGCTTTTTTTATCTCTTTTTGCACGGGTTGAGGCTCGGCGACTTTGCCGTATTTTTTAGTCATATCAAAGCCCAACACGGATTTGCCCATGCTTGCGTTTACTGCGTCCTGTACTGCGTGATACACTGCGCAGAAAACCTTGTGCTTGTCGTAAAAGCGCACTTCCGATTTTCTCGGGTGCACGTTTACGTCCACCTCGTCAAACGGCATAATTATGTCAAGCACAAACATCGGATATGCACGCTTCATAAGATAGTCGCCGTAGGCCTTTTCCACAGCGGTCTGCACCGAGGCGTCCTCGACGGCACGTCCGTTGACGATTATCGTCTGATAGGTGCGGTTCGGCTTTGTAAAATCCACCTTTGAAACGTATCCGCTGACCTTAATACTTTCGCTCGGCTCGATTTTTAGCAGCTTATCCACCGTATTTGCTCCGTACACCGCACATATTGCGTCGATAAGCTCGCCGCTGCTATGCGAAAGCACGACGCCGTTTTCGTCGGACAGCGTAATGGATAAGTTTGCGTTTGCAAGCACGAGCGTCCTTACGGTGTCGAGTATCTGCCGCATTTCGCTTGCGGGCTTTTTTAAGAATTTCAGACGTGCGGGCGTGTTGAAAAACAGATTTTCCACCGTGATGATAGTGCCCTTCGAGCGGCTGTCCTCGCCCTCGAAGATGACGTTTCCGCCGCTTAGGACTATTTTTGAAGCCGTCTGCTGCGACTTTGCCGCAGATATTAGCGTGACTTCGCTTACAGACGCAATGCTTGCAAGCGCTTCGCCTCTGAAACCGAGCGTAGATAAGCTGTCCAAATCGTCTATAGCGTTTATTTTGCTTGTGGCGTGAGGAATGAAAGCCGTGCGCATATCCTCCTTCAGTATGCCTATGCCGTTGTCGCTGACCTGAATTTTTCTTATTCCGCCTTGCTCGACTGCAATATCAATCTGCGTTGCGCCTGCGTCGATAGAGTTTTCTACAAGCTCCTTGACGACGGAGGACGGATTTTCAACGACCTCGCCTGCGGCAAGCATATTGAATACGTTTGGTTGAAGTATGTTGATTTTTCCCATATACATCTCCTGATTGACGGTCAGTCTTCAAGCTGTTTTTTGAGGTCGGTGAGTATCGTCAACGCCTGAAGCGGCGTGAGATTGTTTACGTCCGTATCTCTTATCTGTTGCTCTATTTTGCTTTCGTTCATATCAAACAAGCCTATCTGCTGCGTAAGGCTGTCGCTTGCGCTGCTGAGCAAAAGCTCGTTGGTATCTCTGCGTTTGCTGTCCGCCTCGAGCGAGTGCATAATGCTCTTTGCCCTCTCTATGACGGGCTTGCATACGCCTGCGAGCGAGGCGACCTCTACGCCGAAGCTCTCGGAAGCGCCGCCGCTTGCTATCTTGTGAAGAAACACGATATTGCCCTTGTTCTGACTTATAAGCACACGGTAGTTTTTTATGCCGTCGAGGTCCTCGAGCTCGGTGAGCTCGTGGAAGTGCGTTGCAAAAAGCGTCTTTGCTCTCACGTTTTTGGTGATATATTCGAGCACAGCCCACGCAATGGACAGTCCGTCGAAGGTGGACGTGCCACGTCCTATCTCGTCAAGTATCAGCAGGCTCGACGACGTAGCGTAGTTGAGTATGGTGGCAACCTCTATCATTTCCACCATAAACGTACTTTGACCGCCGCTAAGGTCGTCGCTTGCGCCTATTCTTGTAAAAATTCTGTCCGTCAGCGAGATATCCGCCTCGGTTGCAGGCACAAAGCAGCCGATGTGCGCCATAAGCGTGATGATAGCGACCTGCCTCATATACGTACTCTTGCCCGCCATATTCGGTCCCGTAATTATCATAGTGCGGTTGTCGCCGTCGTCGAGCAGCGTATCGTTTGGCACATATGCGCCTTTATCGAGCAGCTGTTCCACCACAGGGTGTCTGCCCTCGAAAATGCGTATGCTTTTGACCTTTTTGCCGATATTCGGCTTTACAAAATTGCCGCTCACGGATACGGTGGCAAACGACAACAGCGTATCGAGCACGCTCAGCGACTGCGCCGTAGACTGCAGTGCGGACAGATTTTCAAGACAAAGCTGCTTCAGCTCATAAAAAATTCTGTCCTCTATGCTTGCCACGCTTGCCTCTGCGGTGAGCACTCTGTCCTCTATCTGCTTTAGCTCGTCGGTGATGAAGCGCTCGGCGTTTACAAGCGTCTGCTTGCGCTCGAAGCGATACGGCACCTTGTCCACAAAGGATTTGGATATCTCTATGTAGTAGCCGAAAACCTTGTTATAGCTCACCTTCAGCGTGCGGATTCCCGTAGCCTCTCTTTCACGGGCCTCGAGCTCCGCAATCCAACCCGTTGCGGTGTTTTTGATATCCTTATACTGATCGAGCTGTTGGTCGTAGCCTTTTTTTATAAATGGTTTGTTTTTGAAGTCGCTTACTGCGTCACGGTCGATAGCGCTCGTCAGCACTGTGTTGAGCTTTTCAAGGGTGTGTATTCCGCTAAGTATCCCTTTAAGAAGCGGAGCCTTTACGCCGGTAAGCGCAGATTTTATTTCGGGCAGCGACGACAGCGTATCGGATATGGAAAGCAAATCCTTAGGCGTTGCGTTGCCGTAGGCAAGTTTGCCGTTCAGCCTTTCGAGGTCTCTCACCTCGGACAGCGCCTCAGACAGCTTTTCCCTTAAAACTCTGTTGTTTACAAGCTCTTCAACGGCGTCGAGGCGGCTATTTATCCTGTCTGCGTCCTGCAGCGGCTGCTCTATGTAGTGGCGCAGCGTCCTTGCGCCCATTGCGGTCTTTGTTTTATCGAGCACCCAAAGCAACGAGCCCTGTCTTTTTCCGTCCCTTGCCCTTGCCGTCAGCTCGAGATTTCGTCTTGTTGCACTGTCGAGCATCATAAACGACTTGTCTCTTACGAGCGTAATTTTTACAAGCTGACCGAGCGCGCGTTTTTGCGTTTGCGCAAGATACTCGAGCAAGCCGCCCGCTGCGGAAATGCAATGTTGCTTGTCCTCGCACTCGAAGGAAGCGAGCGACGCCACATTAAAGGTTGCGAGCACCTTTTTTGTAGCCGTAGGCACAGCGTAGGCAAAATCGTGATAGCAATGCGCTCTCTGCTCGCTTGTTTTAAAATACTGCAATCGCTGATATTCGCTCAAAAATTTCTCGTTGCAGATGACCTCGGACGGCGAAATACTGCCTATAAAGTCGGACAGCCTGTCAAGATAGTTTTCGCCCGCAAACTCGTATACGAAAAATTCGCCCGTGGATATATCCGTCCACGCAAGCCCGAATGCTTTGTCACGTGAGCAGACCGACAGCAGATAGTTCGATTTTTTCTCGTCCAGAATTTCGTCTTCCATGACTGTGCCGCTCGACACAACTCTCACGACGTCACGGTCGACAAGATTGCCCTTACATTCGGCGGGGTCGGAAAGCTGCTCGCATATCGCAACTCTGTAGCCCGCCTCGATTAGCTTACGTATATATGTATCCACGGCGTGATAAGGCACTCCGCACATGGGTGCACGCATAGTTTTCAAGCCGCAGTCCCTGCCTGTCAAGGTCAAATCGAGCACCTTTGAGGCGATTTCTGCGTCATCGAAAAACATCTCGTAAAAGTCGCCGAGCCTGAAAAACAGCAGACAGTCGGGATATTTGTCCCTCATATCGCAATATTTTCTCATCATTGGCGACAGGCTTGCTCTGTCTACGTCCGTATATTTCATAGTGTTTCCCCTTCCTTTTGTCCAAACAGCGACGCCGAGCGTGATTTTGTGATTTTAACGTTGAAAAATTTGCCTATATCCTGCTCGCAGCCCTCAAACGTGACGAGCCGTCCGCTTTCGGTACGCCCGCAAACGCAGCCGCTATGCTTTGGCGCAACGTCCTCGCACAGCACCTCGTAAATGCCGCCCGTGTATGTGTCGGATATTTCCTTTGTTATGCGGTTTTGAAGCGTGATAAGCCTCGATATGCGCTCCTGCTTTATAGCGTAAGGTATCTGTTCCATCTTAGCGGCAGGCGTGCCCTTTCTCGGCGAGTAGATAAACGTAAACGCATTTGAAAAACGCACTCTTTCCACGATGTCGAGCGTATCCTCGAAGTCCTGTTCGGTTTCCGTCGGAAAGCCCACCATGATGTCCGTCGTAATGCCAATATCGGGCATACGGCTTCGCAGACTGTCTATGAGGTACAGGTATCTTTGCCTGTCATAACGCCTGTTCATATCCCTCAAAACCTTGTCGGAGCCCGCCTGCATAGGCAAATGCAGGTTTGAGCAAATCTTGCTTGAAGCCGCCATTTCGTCCATAACGGCCTCTGTAAGGTCCTTTGGGTGTGACGTCATAAAGCGCACTCTGAATTTGCCCTCTATCCTGTCAATTTCGTGCAGCAGCCTTGCAAAGGACGTGCCGTCCTCAAGGTCGTTGCCGTAGGAATTTACGTTTTGACCCAAGAGCGTAATTTCTCTGTAACCGCCGTCCACGCAGCGCTTTACCTCGTCGAGCACGCTGTTTATATCACGTGAGACCTCACGGCCTCTTACGTACGGCACTATGCAATAGGAGCAGAAATTGTTGCAGCCGTAGATGATATTCACCCAAGCGTTCGGATAGCTCGTGCGAAGAGACGGCGTATTTTCGTCAATTTCGAGATAGTTTTCGGGCAAGGAATTATCAAAGCAGCGGTACTTTTTGTCGCTGCGCTTTTTTATGTTTTGTCTTGATAAAAGCACCTTATCGATTTCGTCGGCAAGCATAGCGATGTTTCTTGTGCCGAGCACGATATCGACGTAAGGATATTTTTCTCTTATAGCAGCGGCTACGCCCTCCTGCTGCGGCATACAGCCCACCACCGCCACGACAAGGGACGGCTTCTGCTTTTTGAGCGCCTTTATCACGCCGATATTGCCAAGTGCTCGCTTTTCGGCGGTATCTCGTATGCAGCAGGTGTTAAAAACCACGATATCGGCGTCCCCTTCCGCCTCGCACGCAGTATATCCCTTATTTAAAAGTATGCCGGCGATTTTTTCGGACTCGTGCACGTTCATCTGACAGCCATAGGTGTTTATAAAATAGTTTTTTGCCATAGTTATGCTTCTCTTTTGTGCGCACGCACGTGTGCGCATAGCTTTATAGACTATCATTATACATAAAAATCACAGATAAAACAATAATAATTTTGATGAAAAACAAAAACGATTCAAGCTTATCCGCACTCAAAAGAGAAAAGCGCAAGCGTGCCGTGCTTGTGATATGCCTCATTTTAGTTGTATTGCCGCTGCTTACGCTCGCTATAGGCGTGGGTAGCTTTGCCGTATGGGCAAATACGCAGGCAATAGACGCAAGCCTGTTGCCCACAGCTTCCGCCCTGCCTACGTTTTACGATATAGACGGCAATATCCTACCCTATGCCGAGGAAAATTATGTGGATATAAAGGATGTCGGCGACGACCTGAAAAACGCTTTCATCGCTCTTGAAGATAAGCGTTTTTACAGTCACAAGGGCTATGATACTACACGAATGGCGGGAGCGATGCTGCACAATATCAAGGCGGGCGGGATACGTGAGGGGGCTTCCACTATCACACAGCAGCTCATCAAAAACACTCATCTTACAAACGAGCGCACCGTGTCCCGCAAGCTTAAGGAGCTTGCGCTTGCCGTTCAGCTTGAAAAGGACTATTCAAAGGACGAAATACTCTCAATGTATCTGTCCGTCATATATTTCGGCAGCGGCGCATACGGCGTGAAGCAGGCTTCCCGACTGTATTTTGACAAATCTCTCAATGAGCTGACTTTAGCGGAATGTGCCACGCTCGCAGGCATAGTACGCAATCCCTCAAAATACTCGCCTATAAAAAATCCCGAAGAGAGCCTTTTGCGCAGAAACGTCGTGCTGACCGTTATGGCTGAGCAGGGCTATATAGACGAGAGCGAGCTTGAAAGCGCAAAGGCGGAGCCGCTCGTAAAAAACAGCGGCGGACGCAATGACAGCGTAACGCAGATGAGCGCAAGAGTTTGCGAGTTTTATATTGCGCAGGCGACAAAAGAGGTCTGCAAAGCGCTGAATATCACAAAATATCAGCTCAGCAATTCGGGCTACAAAATATATACAAACCTCAATTCCAAGCTGCAATACGAGCTCGAAAAGCAAAAAAGCGAGCCTACAAATTTCGAGGCGGACGGCATAGGCAGCGTATCTATAGTGCTTGACAACTCAAGCGGCGCCGTGCTTGCCTATTCGTCATCTTATCCGTATGAAATATCGAGGCAGGCGGGTTCGGTACTTAAGCCTCTTGCCGTGTACGCCCCCGCAATAGACTGCGATCTTATCTCGCTTGCCACGCCTATCGTAGACGAAAGCATAAACTTCAACGGCTTTGCGCCAGACAACTACGGAGGCATATACTACGGCGATACAAACGTAAAGGAAGCCGTAAAAAAATCTATGAACAGCGTAAGCGTAAAGGTGCTTGACTATCTCGGCGTAGACAAAAGCGTACAGTATCTTCAAGGCTTCGGCATAAGCACGGAGGAGGCGGACAAAAACTACGCTTTGGCTTTGGGCGCAACCTCAAAGGGCGTCAATCCTCTGTCTGTAGGCGGCGGCTATATGACGCTTGCAAGAGGCGGCGAATATATCGCCCCAAGCTTTGTGCGCTTTGTAGCGGCAAACGGCAGTAAAATACTTTCAAACGAAAACGAAAAGACAAAAAGACAGGTTCTCAGCAGCCCGTCTGCGGCGCTCACGACCGTTGCGCTCAAAGAAGCGGTGACGGACGGCACTTCAAAAACTCTAAGCGCGCTGCCCTTCGAGGTCGCCGCAAAGACAGGCACCGTCGAGCACGGCAGCGGCAATTCGGACGCTTGGAATGTGAGCTACAACGACAGCTATACGGTGGTAGTATGGCACGGCAGCGACAGCGCTATGACTGAAAAAGGCGGAGGCTATCCCACCCGACATTCGCTGAAAATCTGGCAGAAGCTTCAAAACCTCGGACAAATAAGTCCTATTATGAAAAAATGCGACGGAATCGTCGAGGCAGAAATAGACGTTTACTCTACAAACGTATGCAAGCACGTCGTTGCGGCAACGCAAAATACCCCGTTAGAATACCGAAAAACTGAATATTTTAAATATAATAGCTTGCCGTCCTGCGAGGGCTCGAGGTTTGATGCGGTAGGCGTGCCCGATATGAAGCTTTCAAACGAAAACGG
The DNA here is from genome assembly GCA_910584155.1 of uncultured Christensenella sp. Classification (GTDB taxonomy): domain Bacteria; phylum Bacillota; class Clostridia; order Christensenellales; family CAG-917; genus CAG-475. The sequence goes on from CAJTYG010000002.1 coordinate 45,883, forward strand.
AACGGTCACAATACTTTTGCAAACGGAAAAGATATATGATTATGAAATTTATCGCACAGATTTTACGGGCAGCACGATGATATATGCGACGTCAAACAGTCAAGGCGAAATATCTTTGAAGGATAAGCCCATATCTTTATCTTCACGAGTGGATTACACTGTAGTCTGTCACCTCGTCGGCAATGAGGAAATATCCTCTACCGATACAAAATCAGTCTATATCACGGACGGCTTTGCCGAGCGGTGGGGTTAAAACCTTTTTGCGCTTGACACATTCGATAAACAAAGCCGTCTGATATCACAGACGGCTTTTTCTTTTTAGTGGTGCCTTTCGTCGGCAATGAAGATTAAAACTTCTTTACGTTTTCCACCGCTTCCGCAACAAGCCTGTCTATATCAAGCTTCTGTTCGGCTTCCTCAACCTTTTTCAAATTCGGGTGAATTGCGGGGTTTTTAGGCAAAAATATCGTGCAGCAATCCTCAAACGGCTGTATTGAGGTCTCATACGTGCCTATCCTTTGCGCAAGCGCCATAGTTTCTTCCTTGTCGAAAGCGATCAGCGGACGGAAGATAGGCAGCCCTGCGCAGGACTCCGTTGAAGTCATACTTTCAACTGTCTGCGAAGCGACCTGCCCGAGGCTTTCGCCCGTTATGATAGCCGTACAACCCTCTTTTTTCGCAAGTACCGTCGCAATGCGCATCATAAAGCGGCGCATAATTGTTATCATAAATTCCGCAGGACATTTCTCGTGTATGGCAAGCTGAATATCCGTAAAAGGCACCACATAAAGCGGCATTTCAGACGTATACGGGCTTATAATGTCACGAAGCTCGACCACCTTTTGCGTGGCTCTTTCGGACGTATACGGAGGCGAGGCAAAGTGCACTGCAAGCTGCTTCATTCCCCTCTTTGCCATCATATAGCCGGCAACGGGCGAGTCTATTCCGCCCGACAGCAGCAGCATACCCTTGCTCGAGCAGCCCACAGGCAAGCCGCCTGCGCCGTAAATGACGTCGGTATATATGTAGGACACGCCGTTTTCACGTATATCCACCTTTATGTCGTAGTCGCTCTTTGTAAGGTCAACTGTAAAGCTTGTGTTTTTAAGCACGGTATCCGCAAGCTCCGCCGCAATTTCAAAGGAAGCCATAGGGATATGCTTGTCCGCTCTTTTTACAGTCATGCGGAAGGTCGGGTTTTCTATGGTATTTTCCTCAGACAGCCTTATCGCAAGCGCCTTAATGCTTTCCTTTACAAGCGGAAACCCGCCCTCGAAGTCCGTTTCCACCCTGTCTGCAACCGACAGCGAGTGTATACCGAACACCTTTTTTAGGGTATCCACTATATCGCCCTCAAAATCGACGTCGTAGCCGCTCACCGTATATCTTGCCTGCGAGCGTGAAAACTCGTGCTTAAAGGGCTTCAATGCGTGCTTGATATTGTTTATCAGCAAGCTTTCAAAATAGCTTTTGTTTTTGCCCTTCAAAAAAATTTCGCCGTAGCGTATGATAATCACTCTGTCCATATCTGCACCTATACTATACTCTCTTAAATTTTGTAAGCACAAACAGCTCCTGTTTTATTGCTTCAACCACCGTGTCTACCTCGTCAATACTGTTGCCGTCGCTCATACTGAATCTGATTATCCCGTCCTTATGCGCCGTATCGAGTCCGAGCAGACCTTTAAACCTGCTTTCATGGTGAGAGCTGCACGCCGAGCCTATTCCCACCAAAATGCCGTGTTTTTCAAGCGAATGCAGTAAAACCTCGCCTCTTACGTCCTTAAATGCGACCGTCAGCACGTTCGGCACGGATTTTTCAATATCGGTGATTATGACAACATCATCGATTTTGTTCTTCAATTGTTGCGACAAGTATTCTCGATATTTTGATATTTTAGAATAGTTTTCATCAAATTCATCAAAAACAGCTCTTTGAACGGCGCAGTCAAAGCCTACAATCGACGGATAGTTTTCCGTGCCCGACCTCATTCCCTTTTCCTGCCCTCCGCCAAACAAAAGCGGCTTAACGGACGTGCCATTCTTTACGTACAGTGCGCCTATGCCCTTGGGTCCGTGCAGCTTATGCGCCGACACGCTGTACAGGTCAACGCCGAGCGCACGCAGATTGACGTTGATTTTGCCAAACGCCTGCACTCCGTCGCTGTGAAATACTGCGTCGGGCGCAACCTTTTTGGTGAGCTTCACAAGCAAAGCAACGTCGTTTATTCCGCCCGTCTCGTTGCTTGCATGCATTATGGACACAAACGACACCTTGTTTGTAAGCAGCTTTTTAAACTCGTCGATATCCACAGTGCCGTCGCTGCGTATGGGCGCAAAAACAACGTCGTAGCCCTGCGCTTTAAGCTCGTTTGCGGATACAAATATCGAATCGTGCTCGCCCAAGCCTATGATTATGCGGCTTCCTTTGGGTTTTCTTGTGCAAAACAGCGCCGTATTGTTGGCTTCCGTGCCGCCCGAGGTAAAATACAGCTCGCCGTCGGGAGCGTGCATAGCGCTCTTTATATGTTCTCTTATCTTTCGCAATTCCACCGCAATATCGACAGCCTGCGGATATAGCGCCGACGGATTGAAATAGTCCTCCGTCATAGCCTTTGCCATTTTTTGCGCCACGTCCCCGTATACGCAGGTGGTTGCGGCATTGTCAAGATATATAGTTTTATTGTCCATCTGATTCACTTCCAAGCAAAAACTTATCCTGTTCACTTCCAAGCAAAAACTTGTCCTGCAAAGCTTCTTTGAGCAATGCGAGCATATAGTCGTCGGGGGCAAACAGCAGCCTTCTTAGGTTGCCGTCCTCACCGTAAACAAGCTGATATACGCCCTTATCATAGGTCTGATCGCAGGCTATCACGTCGTCATCGTCGGCTATGCCCTGCATAAGCTCAAAGCTTTTTACGTCCTCGAGCATAAGAGACAGCTTTCTGACGGTTTTTCCCATTAAATCTTTCTTTGCGACGACGAGCCGCACGGGCGAAATATCGTATATAAATTCCTTTGGCGAGGTGTTATAAAGGTGTATGTAAACTATCCCGACGGCAAGTATGGCAATAAATCCAAACACAAAATACCACACGTAAAAAATCGCAAGCATCAAAAAACCGAGCGAAAACAGCACGGATCCTATGCCTATCCACTGCATTGCTTTGGTTTTAGAGGTCACGGTGACCTCAACTGTCTGCGAATATTGCTCCGTCATCTCACTTCACCTTGTAATAATCGCCCTTTCTGACCTTGACGGACAGCTTGCCGATAGCGACCTGCGCCTCGCCCCTGTTATTTACAGACAGCAGCTTTCCTCTTTTGCCGAGCGATTTTACAAACACGTTATCGCCTAAATTTAACGGCGAATTGTCGGGCGTATCGTCAACTATCGCCTCTTCCTCGTATTTTGCGGACATAGTTTCAAGCTTTTTGCGCAAATTTCTTGCCTCAAAAAGGTCGCCCTCGGATATATCCTGCTTTTTTAGGATATCCTTTATCTGCTCTATTATCTCATTAGCCTCATCGACGCTGTCCTCGATGAGCCGTTTTGTTTCCTTTCGTATGCTTTCGTCAAGCTTTTCCCGCTTTTCGGCGACCAATTTCTTTTCGTTTTCCGCTTCCTTAAGCGCCTTTGCGGCAAGCTCACGGTCGACAGACGCCTCGTTTACAAGCGCAGTAGCCTTTTGTCTTGTCTGTTCTGCGGCGCTCAACACGCTGTCGAACTGCCTCTTTTCAACGGATATTCTGCCCCTCGCCCTGTCCACAATGCTCTGCTTAAGCCCGAGCTTCTGCGCTATCGCAAGAGCGTTGGAGCTGCCTATAGCGCCCATAACAAGCTTAAACGTAGGCGAAAATGTTTCGCTGTCAAATTCCATAGAAGCGACCACGACGCCCTTTGTCACAAGCGCAAATTCCTTGAGGTCGTTAAAATGCGACGTGATAAACGACTTTGCGCCCACGCCAAGCAGGTGTTCGGCAATGCTCACCGCAAGCGGAGCGCCCTCGCCGGGGTCCGTACCCGAGCCAAGCTCGTCAAACAGCACAAGCGACTTATTTGTGATGACGTCCAAAATGGCGATAGTGTTTTTGATATGCGCCGAAAAGGTAGACAGACTCTGTTCTATGCTCTGCTCGTCGCCTATATCGCTGTAAACGCCGTCGAAAACGCTCATTTTAGCGTATTTTGCAGGGATATAAAGCCCGCTCATCGCCATAAGCGTAAACAGTCCCACGAGCTTGAGCGTGACGGTCTTTCCGCCCGTATTCGGACCTGTGATGAGCAGCATATTTTCGTCTGCGCCGAGCTTCAGCGATACGGGAACCACCGTTTTTTGGTCGATAAGCGGATGTCTGCCTTCCTTGAGGCAGATTTCGCCGTCGCAATTGAGCTCGGGACGTATCGCCTTATATTCTCTTGCAAGCTGCGCCTTTGCAAACATCATATCCATATCGACTACGGTCTGATAACTCCACTCTATGCTGTCCGCATTTGCGGAAATGAGCGACGAAAAATTGCGCAAAATCTTTTCTATTTCCGCCTGTTCTGCGGCAAGCTCACCCTTGAGCTCGTTGTTCATCTCAACAATCTGCATAGGCTCGACAAACAGCGTTGAGCCCGACGCAGACTGATCGTGCACAAGACCGGGGATCGTTCCCTTAAAATCGCTTTTGAGCGGAATGACGTATCTGTCGGAGCGCATAGTGATTATGCTGTCCTGCAGATATTTTGAATACTGCGGCGCAGTGATAAACGCCTGCAGCTTAGCTCTGATATTTTCGTTAATCTTGCGTATGCGCATTCTTATCAGCTTCAGCTCGTGGCTTGCGCTGTCCGCAACCTCGCTTTCGGACAGAAATGCGTCATAAATATTGTTTTCAAGCCCCTCGTTTACGTACAGCGAGCAGGACGTTTCAAGGAGCAGCGGAATATCCTTTAAAAGGTCGATAGTTCTCTTCAGCTTCCGAGCCGTACGCAGCGACCTGCCCACCTTCATTATCTCGGATATGGACAAAATTGCGCCCTTTCTTGCCTTGAGGACTATCATTTCGATGTCGTCAACGGCAAAGCTCGGGCTTTGTGAATACTCAAACAGCACCTTATCCGCCTCGTCGGTTTCGCAAAGCGCACGCTCTATTTCAGCCATACTTTCAAAGGGCTTGAGGGAGCGTGCCTTATTCTTTCCGCCACCCGACTGACAAAAGCCTGCCAAGGCGGAAAGAATTTTGGGATATTCGAGTGTGTTTAAGCTTTTGTCGTCAAACATTTCGTATATACGCCCCTGTTTTGCGCTTGAGCACTGACAGTATTTTTGCCGTCTGCTCAGCAATTTCGTCGTCGGTCAGCGTGCGGTCGAGCGACGAGAAAGAGAAGCTTATCGCAACGCTCTTTTTGCCCTCGCCTATCTGTGCGCTTCTGTAGGTGTCAAACACCTTTACGTCCGTGAGGTATTTTATCTTTGCGCCCTTGATAGCCTCAATTATATCGCCGGCAAGGACCTCTTCCCTTACGACGACCGCAAGGTCACGCTCTATCGTCGGGAATTTTGAAAACGCCTTGAATTTAGGCTTTTCGAGATTTTCAGCGCAGAAAATGCCGTCTATTGATATTTCCGCAAGATAAATGCGCAGGTTGTCAACGCCGTATTCCTTTGCGGTTTTGGGATGTATCTCGCCTATATAACCAACACTCCTGCCGTTTACAAGCACCTCTGCGCTTCTGCCCGAATGTAAATAAGGACGGGTGCTGCGCTCGTATTTAGCGGTGACGTGCAAGGCAGCGAACACCTCTTCTACGGCGGCCTTGACCGAGAAGAAATCTACACTGTCGCCGTATGCGCCTATCATAAAGCGGTCTTCCTCGACGGGAAGCTCATCGATAGGCAGCGACTTTGGCAGATATACTCTTGCCACCTCAAACAGCGAAGCCGCTTTGTTGAAGTGAGTTGCATTGTAGGCAAGAGTTTCGAGCATACTGTGCGTAAGCATAGTGCGCATCACGCTAAGCGCCTCGCCGATGGGATTTAAAAGTCTTATGGTATTGCGTGCGATATCGCCGTCCTCAAGCTTCAGCCTGTTTGCAAATTCGGGCGACACAAACGAATACGTCACGCTCTCGTGCAAGCCGCAGGCGCAAAGAGTATCCTTTATAAGGTCGATGACCTTAAGTTTATCGGGCACCGCCGCACTTGTGAGCGACGCATATTTAAACAGCGTCGGCTTTATATGGCGGTAGCCGTAAACTCTGATAAATTCTTCGGCAAGGTCGTTTACGCCGACAATATCCTCTCTGTCCTCTCTTACGGTCGCAACAAGTGCGCCGCCCTTTTCACGCACGGCAATTCCAAGCTTGTCGAGTATTGAGATAAGCTTGTCCTTTGGCACCGCACAGCCGAGAATATTGCGTATCTGCGCAGTAGTAAACTCAATTTCTCTTTCCTTTGCGAAATCCACCTTTACGTCTATAATGCCGTCAACTATTTCGCCGCTGCCGCTCCCGTATATCAGCGTAAGCGCACGCTTGAGCGCATATTCCTGCGAGGCGAAGTCGATACCCTTTTCAAATCTTGCGGAGCTGTCCGACCTGAGCCCCAACGTGCGTGAGGTGCGGCGGATATTATCTCTTGCAAATTTTGCGGACTCGAATACGACGCAGGCGGTGTCCTCTTTTATTCCGCTGTCAAGTCCGCCCATAATGCCCGCAATCGCAACGGGCTTTTTGCTGTCGCAGATGACAAGCATACTGCTATCGAGCCTGTTGTTTTTGCCGTCGAGGGATACTATAGTCTCGCCGTCCATAGCGTTTCTTACGACTATCCTGCCGCCCTCGAGCTCACGGCTGTCAAACGAGTGCATGGGCTGACCTATTTCCATAAGCACATAGTTTGTGATGTCAACGATGTTGTTTATAGGTCTTATTCCAACCGCACGCAGACGTGATTTTATCTTCTGCGAGGACGGGAAAATCTTTACATTTTTTACGCCGCCAGCCATATATCTCGGGCAAAGCTCGCTGTTTTTCACCTCAACGCTTACGATGTCGTCAATGCTTCCGCCCGCCGTCTCAAAGTGTATTTCGGGCTCTTTGCAATCGGTGTCGAGCGCAACGGCGACTTCCTTTGCAAGCTTGTATATGCTGTTGCAGTCGGGACGGTTTGCCGTCACCGCTATATCCAACACCACGTCGTTGTAGCCGAGTGCGTCAAGCGCAGGCGTACCGAGCGCCGTACCCTCGGCAAAGCGCAGTATATCGCCCGCCTTTTGTCCCTCTACGTCGTCTACCGTTATGCCCACTTCCTCAAGTCCGCAAAGCATACCTTCGCTTAAAACGCCTCTCAGCTCGCCTTTTTTTATAACCGTTCCGTCGGCAAGCACGGCGCCGTCAAGCGCAACGGCTATGGTTTCGCCGCCCTCTACGGGCACGTTTGTGACGACCTGCAAAACGCTTTCGCCTATATCTATTTTGGTCACACGCAGTCTGTCGGCGTGCGGGTGCTTCTGCACCTCGACGATTTTTCCGACGACTACGTTTTGCGCCTTTTTGTTCTGATATACGATATCCTCAACCTCAAACCCTATGCCGACAAGCTTTTTTGCAAGCGTTTCGGGCGTGACGTCTATATTTACATAATCCTTAAGCCATGAAATAGGAGCTAACATTGTCTTCCTCCTCAGTTGAATTGCTTGAGAAAACGCATATCGTTTTCATAAAGCAGCTTGATGTTTGGTATGCCGTACTTTATCATCGCAATGCGGTCTATGCCGAAGCCGAATGCAAAGCCGCTGTACTTGCCGCTGTCAATGCCACACATCTCGAGCACTGCGGGATTTACTATGCCTGCGCCGAGAATTTCCACCCAGCCTGTGCCCTTGCACACTCTGCAGCCCTTGCCGTGACACATCGAGCAAGTGACGTCCACCTCGACGGACGGCTCCGTAAACGGAAAATAGGACGGGCGCAAGCGCACCTTAGTATCCTTTGAAAATATCTTCTGCGCAAAGGTCTGCAAGCAGCCCTGCAAATCGCCCATAGTGATGTGCTTATCTATCGCAAGCCCTTCGAATTGATTGAATATCGGGCTGTGCGAGGTGTCGTCGTCGCTTCTGTACACCTTTCCGGGCACTACCACTCTGATAGGCGGCTTTTGCGTAGTCATAATGCGTGCCTGCATTGCCGATGTCTGCGTGCGCAGCACTATATTGTCGTTGATATAAAAGGTATCCTGCATATCCCTCGAGGGGTGATCCTTCGGGATATTGAGCAGTTGGAAGTTAAATAAATCACTTTCTATTTCGGGACCCTCGTCCACGCTGAAGCCCATTCCCGCAAAGATATCTATAAGCTCACGCCTTATCAGTGTAAGTGGGTGCAGAGTGCCCGTCCTTTTGCCGTCAACAGGCAGTGTAACGTCAATGGCTTCGGCTTTCAGCTTAAGTTCCTCTTCACGCTCGGCAAGTAATTCGGTCTTCTCGTTTAAAGCGCCCTCGACTGCGGTGCGCAGCTCGTTCACGAGCTTGCCCATAGCGGGTCTGTCCTCTTTGGGTACGTTTGCCATATCACGCATAACCAAAGATATTGCGCCGCTTTTGCCGAGATATTTCACCCTTACGTCGTTTAGCTGAGCGGTAGTCTCGGCGCTTTCGATCATAGCAATGGCATCACGCTTGATGCCGTCAAGTTTTTCTTTCATTTAAAGCTCCGTCTGCGCACGCATATGCGTGTGCGCACATATTTAACTTATTTAAGATAACATCAGACGGAAAATAAGTCAACGGAATATACAAAAACAAATCAATCCTTTGGCACCGTGACGGTTATATTCAGGGGTGTTTTGCCAAGCTTTATCTTATCTACGCCGCTTATCAGCGTATCGCCGATATACAGCTGTTTTTCGTCGCCTCTAACGGTATGCAAACCGTTCTTCACGCCGTTTACGTCAAACAAATCAATCCTTTGGCACTGTTACGGTTATATTCAGGGGTGTTTTGCCAAGCTTTATCTGATCCACGCCGCTTATCAGCGTGTCGCCGATATACAGCTGTTTTTCGTCGCCTCTCACTATATGCAAATCGTTCTTTACGCCGTTTACGTCAAAAAATCAATCCTTTGGCACCGTAACGGTTATATTCAGGGGCGTTTTTCCCAGCTTTATCTTATCTACGCCGCTTATCAGCGTATCGCCGATATACAGCTGTTTTTCGTCGCCTCTCACTATATGCAAATCGTTCTTTACGCCGTTTACGTCAAAAACAAGGTCGGCACGCTCTATCTGACGGGGCAAGGCAGGCGATATGCGAAGTCTGCCACCCGCAGTGGATATACCAAAGTTTACAGTGTGAAATTTGTAAATCGGCTCAAAAGTATTCTCAAATTGTAAGGCTTTTGTAATACTTTTATTTGTTTTAGGCACAAAATATAAATTCATAAAGTGACTTGACGTCAGCGCAGTAGCCAACATCGTCAAATCTTTTTTGTGGTTTATTATGCAAAACGTTCGTGACATAAAGCTTAGTCTTTTCACTTGCAAATGCCCTGCCGATGCGCTTTTCATATACTTTTCAAGCCGCACCGTATACATAAACTCGTCAAGGTTTTCGTCGTCGCTAAGCTTTTTGACAAGTGCCAAAAAATTGTGCTTTGCCCCGTTATCCGCCGACGAAAACACATCAAACTTGTCCAAAATTTCAAGCGGCGTGTAATATCTTGAAAAATCATACTCGCTCACCTGTTTAATAGCCGCAAGCAGGTTTTTAATATTTTGCGACAGTGCGTCGGTCACTTCACTGTGTATGTTTGCAAAAAATTCCATTTTATAGCCTGCGTGCAAGGCGCATATGCTCAAAAACAGCTTTGATTTTGCAAGCTTTTTATATTTTTCGTCAAGCAGAACGGGATTGTATACGTATTTTGCGGAAAGTCGGTATATCTTTGCAAGCGTATCCACCTGCAAAAAATCATAGGTCAGCTTTTCAATCAAAACATAAGCAAACGCTTTATTCATTGCCATTATCTCACAAAATGACAGCGTTTTGTGTTTGTTGTAAGCCTCGAGCATAATTTTTACCCTATCTTCATCAAACCTATAATCAGACCTTGCAAGACAAAATCTTGCAAGCAAAACCGCTCTCGGCTCGCCGTTTATAGACGGCAAATCTTCAAGCTCGGCAAAATTCTGTTTCAAAATCGGTTTTATTTCGTCCTCGAGCGCCGTAAATTTATCAAAAAAGCCGCAGTATTTGCGCATTTTTATGGAAAACATAATTCTTTTCACACAGCTTTTGTAGTGTTTAAACTGCGTTTTGCCGCCCTCTTTCGGCAATTTAAGATTTTTGATATACTGCTCGCATTGCTCTATATATGTCGCATCGTCATATGCGTCAAAATACATCGCCCTGATTTTCGGGCGAGATAAAAAATACAAGGTTATAAAAACCGCCACCACTGCAATAGGTATTGCATATTCCATACCCTATGTTATTGCCAAAAAAATAAGTAATTATAATTATTATTCCGTCATTGCGAGGCTATAGCCGAAGCAATCCAGACCATAAACTCATAAACCAAATTATCGCTTTTTTTATTTTATTCCTTATTGATAATCATTATCATTAAGAATGTGCTTATTGATAATCATTATCAATAAGCCCTTAAATTATGACTGATTTTGCTTAAAATCAGGCAGTTTGTCTGCAAAAATCCGTACAATTTTACTTAAATATGAGCGATTTTATCTATAAAATACTATTTATTTTTGCTGAAAAGCAAACTGTTTTGCGTATAAAATATGCGCAATTTTGCGAAAATTTCAACTGATTTGTCTACAAAAAAATCTGTGTAATTTTGATGAAATTCGGACAGTTTTACTCTCAAAAAACCTATGTATTTTTGATAAAATTTAATAGGTTTTGCTTGCAAAAATCTGTACAATATGTTTTAATTGTCTTGCGAGTTAGCCGAACGGTCGCATGAAATATTTGAGGAAAGTCCGAGCATCATAGGGCAAGGGTGCAGGGTAACTCCCTGTAAAGGCGACTTTAAGGACAGTGCAACAGAAAAATACCGCCGTTTTACGGTAAGGATGGAAAGGCGAGGTAAGAGCTCACCCACAATTTGGCGACAATGCGTGATGTAAACCCCACCCGATGCAAGATTGGAGCGCAACGTGTAGCCCGCACGCTCCGCACATCGCTTGAACGGTACAGAAATGTACCGTCTAGATAGATGACCGTTTAAGACAGAACTCGGCTTACAGACTATCTCGCATATGGAAAAAGACAGCGCAAGAGCTGTCCTTTTTCTTGTAGTTAAGTTATAAATAGACGAAGAAAACGGGCAGATATCTACACGGCGCCCGTACCGTCTAGATAGATGACCGTTTAAGACAGAACTCGGCTTATAGACTATCTCGCATATGAAAGAAGACAGCGCAAGAGCTGTCTTTTTCCTTATTCTAAAGCACTAAATAGCTGATTTTGCAAGCGTTTTAAAAGACGACTTTAAATCAATTCAGGCTGTCCTTGTAGCGTTGCGCCCAAAGCTTCATTTCCTTTGCGTGAGGTATGGCGTATTTGCTGTAGTCGTTGCCTCCTATCAGCCTTGCAACCTCGTTTGTGTCGTCGTCGAGCAAGGTCACATGCGTGAGCGTCTTTCCGTTTTCGGTTGATTTTGCAATGAGATAATGGCTGTCCGCCATAGCGGCAAGGCTCGGCATATGGGTGACTGCTATAACCTGCCTGCCCCTTGAAATATTGCAAAGCTTTTCGGACACCACTGCGGATATATTACCCGAAATGCCCGTGTCTATCTCGTCAAACACCATAGTGCCTATGCCGTCGATGTCTGCGACAATGTTTTTTAATGCAAGCATAAAGCGTGACATTTCGCCGCCCGAAATGATTTTTGCAAGCGGCTTAAGTGGCTCGCCTACGTTTGGCGAAATCAAAAATTCCACCGTATCTGCGCCTTTTGCGCTTATTTCGTCCACGTCGTCTGTAGACTGTATATCGACTTTAAACGTCGAGCCGCCCATTCCGAGGTCCTTGAGTTCTTTGACCATTGACTCTTCAAATTCCGCCCCGACTTTTTTTCTGAGCTCGGAAAGCGTTTTTGCGGACTGCTTCAGCTTGCTTCCGCTTATCTTTATCAAATCCTCGAGCTCTTTCGTTCTGTCGCCTGCGTTTGCAAGCATATCCGCTTCTTCCTTTGCGTTGTCGTAAAAGTTCTTTAAAGCCTCATAGCTTCCGCCGTATTTGCGTAGCACGGCACGCACTTCGTCAAGCCTTTCTTCTATCTTGTCTGCGCTGCGGCTGTCAAAATCTACCTTATCGAGCATATCGGACAGCGTATCGCTTATATCTGCTATTTCTATTCTTGCACTGTTGAGCCTGTCGTTTAGCGCAGTGATACCGTCGTCATATGAGGCTATTGTGCTAAGCGCCGATATCGTGCTTTTCAGCTCTGCGCCTACGCCGCTGCCGTCATAGCCGTCAAGCAGTGATTTGGCGGTCTGCAAGGCGGACAAAATCTTTTCCGTATTGCGGATACGCTTGCGCTGCGCAAGTAAGGTGTCCTCCTCGTCCTCGCCGACGTTTACACGCTCGATTTCCTCAATCTGATAGCTTAAAATATCCAAATGCCTTTCACGCTCGTCGCTGTTGCCGAATCGGCTCAGCTCACGCTTGTATCCGACATATGCCTCGTATGCGCTTGCTACGTCCGATTTTACGGCTTGAATTTTGTTTTCACCTATGCTGTCAAGCAAAACTATATGGTTTGCGCTTTTAAGCAGCGATTGGTGCTCGTGCTGACCGTGTATATCCACCAAAAGCTCCGTCAAGCCCTTTAGCATAGACAGTGTTGACACACGTCCGTTTATTCTACATTCGTTTTTGCCCTCGGCGGTCATCTTGCGGCGCAGAATTAGCACTTCCTCCGCCTCTATACCTATGTCGTTGAGATAGTCTGAAATCTGCGGATTGAGATAGCTCTCAAAGGTGGCTTGCACCACCGCATAGTCCGTACCGTAGCGTATGAGCGATTTGTCCGCCCTCTCGCCCAAAACAAAATTGAGCGAGTCTATAATGATAGACTTGCCTGCGCCCGTTTCACCGCTCAAAATGTTGAGCCCCTCCTGCAAGGTCAGCTCGAGCCTGTCGATGAGGGCTATGTTTTCAATGCAAAGCTGTCTGAGCAATTTATGCCTCTTTTTTGATTATCCGAGTTCAGTATGTAAAATTTAAATTTTTGCGCTTTCCAACAAAGCCTCAAGCCTTTCACGCACAAGTTCGGTGTGATTTGGATCATCTATTGCGACAAATATCGTATTGTCGCCTGCGATAACGCCCAATACCTCGTCAAAGCTGAGCTTGTCGATGAGCTCCGCTGCAGGACCTGCGCTGCCCACTTCCGTTTTGAGCACCACTAAATTGTATGAGCTGCGTATGGAAAGCACTGTGTTTTTAAACATATTGAGAAATTTGTCGGACGCAGCGCTTTCCTTTGTGCGCTGCACGGCATACTTATAATGCCTGCCGTCCGCCGCAAGCGTTTTGATGATGCCCATATCCTTGATGTCACGGGATATGGTAGCCTGCGTGATGTTAAATCCCTCTTTTTTGAGATACTCTACGAGTTCCTCTTGCGTGTCAATGTCGTGTTTTGAAATGATGTCCAAAATTTTGAGTTGACGGTTTGCTCTTGTCATTTTTTCCTTACCTTACCTTTTGCTGTTTTTAATATATAAACGTATTTCCCTGTTGACAGTTTTATTTTGATGAGGTGGTGCCCCATCTGTTCATCTTGCTTAGCAGCTTATTATAGAAGCTGCTGTTGCCTGCGCTGATAAATTTTGCGGTTTGCGACGATTTTGATACGGTCACGGCTTCGCCCACCTTCAATATGCCGTCGTTTCCACCGTCTATGGATACAACTGCGTCGTGTTCGCCTCCGAGCGTGATTTTTACGCAAGACGACGAGCTGACTACAAGCGGACGGGAATGCATCGAATGGGCGCATATAGGTATTATCTCAAATGCGTCCACGTCGGGCGCAAGCACGGGACCTCCCGCAGACAGCGCATATGCCGTCGAGCCCGCAGGTGAAGAAACTATAATTCCGTCGCTGTGAAAGCTGTCCGCAAAGCTGCCGTCAACGCTTACGTCAAGCGTGATAGGACGGGTGCCCGCCGTTTTTATAACGACTTCGTTGAGTGCGTTTTGCTGTTTTGCGCCGTTTATGCTCACGTCAAGCAGCATACGGCTGACAGTATCGCCGTGTATAAGCGTATCCGCAATTTTTTTTGGATCGGCGTCCTGCTCGAACGAGGTCAAAAAGCCGAGATTGCCGAGATTGACGCCCAAAATCGCAATATTCCTGCCGCCAACCGCACGCACTGCGTCAAGCATAGTGCCGTCGCCGCCAAATACCAAAACAACGTCCGTATCGGGCGCAATCTCTCTGCGGTTTTCGCACTCGCAAACAACGTGCTCTTTTGACAGAATTTCAAGCACGTCTTTACGTGTAGCATGCAGGCTCATATTGGGTTTTGTTATAACGGATATTTTCATAACTCCTCACAGTATGCGCACGTATTATACACTATCAAAAAATTTTATTCAAGCATAAAGTGAATTTTTATTCAAAAAATGTATAAAACGTATACATTTAAATACGTGTAAAGATGTGTTCGACGGGTACTTTAAATTAAAATACCCCCCTCTTTCCGGTCTCGCCGGTATTTCTCCCCCACTCAAACTTAGATGCGTGCGGTAGCTCGCTCGTTCACTACATATATTTCCGTCGTTCGTGGGGGCGACAATCGGTCTGCGCAAACAGCTGACGACGCCTCGTTATTTCACTCGTTCACGGGCATAAAAACAACACTTGCCCGTTCACTTGTACTAAGAGCGTGCTTGACACTCAATTTAGCGCTCGCCTTGCAAGCGCTTATCTAAGCTTCGCAACAAGCGTATGTTATGTTGACAATCCCCTCACCGCTCCGCTTTCGCTTTGCGGAGCTCCCCTTACTAAGGGGAGCCATAATAGGGAATTGTAGCCATAATTACGTTTGTTATTGCTTCATACCTCATAATGACGGACGTTCTGGATTGCTTCGGCATAGCCTCGCAATGACGGATGATAAAATCGGCACTTTTTGCACGCCAACGCTTATATATAAGCATTGTCTTTGCTTAGTTTGATTTTATCTTCACTACCGCACACGTCATCGTTTGCTATTATATCAATCTGCCGTATTAAACAAACTGTATTTCGCACGATGTCGTGTTTGGTGGACAATCTCCTCACCGCTCCGCTTGCGCTTTGCGGAGCTCCCCTTACTAAGGGGAGCCATAATAGGGAATTGTAGCCATAATTACGTTTGTTATTGCTTCATACCTCATAATGACGGACGTTCTGGATTGCTTCGGCATAGCCTCGCAATGACGAATAAAATATGTAACAACTATTGTTAATTTCGCAAAAGTGGGAATTCACTTCCCACTTTTGCACCTTATACGCACGTAGTGCACCTCACCAAACAAAAGATTATGCGGAACGATGTTTGAGTTTGCAACGACATTCCGATTTGATAGCATATAATCTTAGGGGTCCCCGCAAAATGCCCCTATTTTGTGGGGTTAATTAGCGGTTAGTAACGAGCAAATCAAGTCAAGGCGAACGATTGCTTGCAATATGTTGACAATCCCCTCAGTCCCTGCGGTGACAGCTCCCCTTACTAAGGGCAGCCTAATAAATTGCAAGCTATCGAAGCCAAACACGCCGATTTGCGAGCATTCGGCGCAATAAACAATTAGCAATTCGCAACTAAATTTTTATATTGACATTTGTCTTGCTGATGTTATATATTCAATATATGATTACACAGTTGCTTTGCATATCCGAAATGGGCGTTAAAATAGTCGCAGGACTGTCGGGACTTGTCGTCGGCATAGTTATTCTTGTGCTTTTTATAATACGCTCAAAAAAGAAGGGCTGACTGCTATTTGGCAATATACAATAAATATTCAATATTTTTGTTTTGATACCGCACGGGCGATTCGGCGGTATTTTTTATTGTAAAGCCCTCTGATATCGCAAAGGCTTTTATGCCGTCAAGCGCACGCATACGAAGCTTCTCGCTTGTCACTATTCCGCTTTTTGTAAGCGCAGTTCTGTCAAGCTCAAACTGCGGCTTTACAAGCACGACCGCCTCTCCTCCCTGCTTCAGTATGCGATAGATTTCGGGCAAAACAAGCTTGAGCGATATAAAGCTCACGTCCGAGCAAACAAAATCTACAGGCACAAAGTCTGCCGGCAACGCCCTTGCATTAGCACGCAGAAACCTCACTTTGCCGCTATTTAAAATACCGTCGGACAGTGCGCAGTCCGCAACGTCAACGGCTATGATTTCGGCAGCTCCGTGCCGCAATAAACAGTCTGTAAAACCGCCGTTTGAACAGCCTATATCGGCGCAAATTTTATCTTTTACGTTTAAATTGAACCTTAAAAACGCTTCCTCGAGCTTATATGCGCCCTGCGACGCATAGTTGTCGTCGGATACCTCCACTATATCGCTGGCGCATACGTCAAAAGACGGCTTTAAGATTGTTTTTCCGTTGACCGAAACAGCTCCCGTCAATACGAGATTTTCCGCATAGGTGCGGGACCGCAAATCATATTTTTCAAGCAGAAATTTGTCAAGGCGCATAATGCGTAAATCAGCCCTCATTGCCGTTTTTATCGGCAGATTTGTTTTTTTCGGCTTTCTTTTGCTTCTTTTGAGCGCTTTCCTTTTTGCGTATTTTGCGCTCGTCCTTGTTGAAAACGGATATTATACGTGCCACAAACATAACAAAATCCTTAGAATTGTTTATGGCAATGTTTTTCATAAACGCCTTGCCGCCTATCGTAAGCGCTGATACCACTGCGGAAATGATGATGGACAGCCATCTCTGCCAGCTTGCGTCAAGCGTAAGCGTAATTTTGACAACTACTGCGGCGGAGCATGCGCCCGAAATGATGCCGAAGATATCGCCTATGACGTCGTTGCATATGCTCGACACCGTTCCGCTGTTTTTGACGAGCCACAGCGCAGTTTTTGCGCCGTACACCTTGCGTGACGCCATCGATGCGATGGGCGGTACGTCGCAGGACGTGACGGCTACACCGATAGCGTCAAAAAGTATACTTGCAAGTATCAAAAACGCAAGCAAAAGTATGATGACGACTATCTGCTCCGCAGAGGCGGTAAGCTCGCTTAAAAAGCTGAAAAAGCCCGCTAAAACAAAGGATATTACTGCAGCCTTAAGCCACCACAAATTGCGCTTCTTTTTTGTTTTTTTGCGCTTCTGATCGCCTGTATCGGGCTGCTTTGCGTCAGCTTTATCCTCTTTTGTTTGCGCAGAAGAAACAGCCACACGCTCTAAGCCTGTGGTTGCTTCGTCTACACTTTTGTTTTCGTGATTGTCGTTGATAGAGTCCAAGTTTATCCTTTATATTGATTATTTATTACGATGTGAAACCATATATGTTGCCGTGCGATAGTAGCAAAATCAAGTCGGGGCTTAGACATTGCTTGCGATATGAGGTTTTTTACAATCCCCTTGTTTACGTTCTGGATTGCTTCGGCGTAGCCTCGCAATGACGAGTGAGAAAATCAGCGTCTTTGGCTTTCGATTGCTCGCAGTTTTTTTGTATTCACTTTTAAAGAAAGATGTTACACATTGACTGATGATTTTATCTCTCAAACATTCCTGCAAGCAATCGGTAGCCCTGACTTGATTTTCTCACTACTACCGCACAAGCTAAAACTGCGCTACACACTTTCCCGTAAATGGCTGTGGAATATCTCGCTCCATTTACATTCGCTTGTTTTATCTTGTTTGGTGTACAATCCCCTCAGTCTGCTACGCAGACAGCTCCCCTTACTAAGGGTAGCCATAATTTGATTATATTTCGCAAAAGTGGGAATTCACTTCCCGCTTTTGCACCCTATGTCGCATACTGCGACAGGCGTTTGCGCTTACAGCAAAACTCGCATTTATGCGATTTTGCGTACCGAGCATAGCGAGGTGTAACATTCGGCGCAAATAATAACGCCGATTTTTTTGCTAAGGTGGCAACAACTTGGGTAAACCTTGCGCCTTAGGTTCGGTAGGATTTCCCTATGCGAAAACTTGCCGTCGCCGTGCAAGACGTTTCCGATCACTCCGCATATTCTTGCGAAAACCGAATCGCCACTTAGTGCACACTATAATCCCCAAGTTGTCTCGATGAACAGTCTAGAAGATTTCCTTGACAGATCCCCTCCGGCCTTATCTTTTTTTGCAACACGGATTTCATAAGGCAATCGTTTGAGCGTATTGGCCATACGCAAAAACGTAGTTCCCTAATCCCTCCGCATCACTCAAAGCAGGCTACACTGTACACAGCGCAATAAGCACCGCATAAACAGGTTTCACCCCAGTCAGTAGAAGGTTTGCGCCTCTACCGAGTTGGGTCTCCACGGCAGTTGGGTCGTGATTTGCATGCCGTTGCAAGTCGCCCAAAAGCCTTAACTCCCAGCAACAGCCCCAATTTGGGCAAAAGAAGCCATCACCAGAAACTTCATCGATATGCCCTGCGACGATATTTTACCCCCGTCTCCGGCACGGTGGAATCTGACTAGAATACTGCGCCACCATTACTATTATTATAATCATATTTGATAATATGTCAAATAGAAACAAATTTTTGCTGAAAATCAACTGTTTAGCGTGACTTTGTTGAGCTCGCTTAGAAATTGTTAAAACTTTTGATTTTAAGCATTTTGACAATATATCGAATTTAATTATGTTAAAATCAGCTATTTAGTGTGACTTTGTTGAGCTCGCCCAGAAAGGCATCGACTTTTGATTTTGAACGTCTTGTCAAGGCGCTGAGCTCCTGCAGGGATAAATTTCCGAGATATTTGTCCGCATATTCCTTTGCGCCCGTGAGCGTTTCCGCAGTGCATTTTAAGCCGAATATGGGCGTGAGCGACGCTCCGCTTTGGCGTGTGCCTATAAAATCGCCCGCTCCACGCATTGAAAAATCCGCTTCCGCAAGAAACTGCCCGTCGTTATGAGCGCAAAACAGCGACAGTCTGTCCATAGCTCTTGCGCTTGCGCTGCCTAAGTGGACGTAGCAATGGGCCTCGCTGCCGTCTCTGCCGACACGGCCTCTAAGCTGATGAAGCGATGCAAGCCCGAATCTGTCTGCGCCGAGCACGAGAATGTCGCTTGCAAGCGTATCTATGCCTACCTCGACCACCGTGGTTGCGATGAGCACCTGCGTTTCGCCCGCAGCAAAGGCACGCATAGCGTTCGTCTTGTCCTCATCGCTCATTTTACCGTGCAAAACCTGCGTTTTTATCCCGTCAAAATGGCTGCCGTAGCTGCGCATAAACGCCTCTATGGACATCACGTCATAACCCTCGGCGTCGACGATGGACGGACACACAATAAACGCCTGCTTGCCCGCTTTGCAGCTATTCAGTATGTTTTTTACACCCTCATCGACTGTTGAGGCTATCGAAGTAGCTATATTAGAAGTTGCGCTTTCACGCTTTTTTATGAGCGATATGTCTATGTCGTCGTAAAACGTAAGCGCCATTGAACGAGGTATTGGGGTTGCGGTGAGAGAAAGCACGTCAACTGCGCCTTTGCTTTCAAGTATTCTGCGCTCATTTACGCCGAATTTGTGCTGTTCGTCTATGACTGCAAGCGATAAGCGATTGAAATCCACGCCGTCGGATATGAGGGACTGCGTGCCTATTACGCAGTCTATGCTGCCCTCGCTAAGTCCGCTCAATATTCTGCGCTTCTCGCCCGCCGAAGCAGATGAGGTGAGCAATGCAAAGCTTATGCCGAGCTTGTCCGCAAGCGGCGCAAATTTTTTAAAGTGCTGCTTTGCAAGTATCTCTGTCGGCGCCATAAGCGCACACTGCTTGCCGCCCTTTACGCAGGCAGCCATTGCAAAAAATGCGACCGCCGTTTTGCCGCTTCCGACGTCGCCACTGATTATGCGTGACATATTTTTTGCGCTTTGCATATCGGTAAATATGTCCTCAAAAGCTGAAGCTTGTGAAACTGTCGGGGCAAAAGGAAGTGCGTTTATAAAGTCAACTACTCTAAAATCATTAAAATTATAGAATACTTTTCTCTCTTTTTGGGTGGAATTGCGCAATTTTCGATACATTGAAAGCACGATTGCCATATCGAGCAAAGCGAGCTCGTCCCGTGCGTCCTCAGCCTCGTCAAGCGTATTTGGGGTGTGTAATCTGCAAAAAACGTCTATAATATCCGCATTTATCTTGGCAAGCCTGCCCTCGAAGGCGGAAGCATCCACTGCCGAGAGCGCATTTTGCATTATGTTTTTAAAGGTGTTTTGCCCGAGTATCCCCTTTAAAGGATAGACGGTATAAATGTCCTTAAGCTTTGAAATCTTTTCCTTTTTCTCTAATTTCGGATTGGCTACAGTATATGTGTTTTTGTCAAGCGTGAGCCTGCCGAAGAGGCGATATTCGTCGCCTATCTGAAAATTGTCGTGCAAAAACGGCATATTGAAAAAGGTGGCTTTAAACTTGCTGACGGAAAGTTTATCGGCGGATAGACTATTGGAAGATAGAGGACTGGGAAACAGACTGTCGGAAGATGTACTGTCGTTAGATAGCCTGTCGGAAGATATGTCTGAAGATTGACCGCTGGTAGATAGGCTGTTTGTAGATAGAGTATCAATAAAAGTTACGCTGAACGCTCTTGTGCCACGGGGCGATACGGCGGAAATTTTGTCCACTCTGCCCTCAAGCAATGTGAGCGCACCTATCTCCGCCTCGCTTACGGCTACGGGCGACTGCAAATCTATATACTTTGCGGGAAGAAAAGAAAAAAGCTCAAAAACAGACCGAATGTCAAGTTCCTGCAGCTTTTTTATTGTGGCGTCGCCGACGCCCTTGATTTGAGATAATGTCAGCATTTGGCTTCTTGCTTACTCGGCTGACAAGATATAATAGTAGTGCGGCTGTCCGCCGTAGTAGCAGGCTACCTCAAGCTCGGGAAACTCCTCCGCAAGGCTTGCGACCAACTCGTTGGCATCCTCTTGCGAGACCTCTTCGCCGTAATAAAGCGTAAGCATATCCTTGTCCTGCGATATCTTTTTTACGGTGCTTATCGTAGTGCTGGACACGGACTGGCTTTTTGCGACTATCTTTTTGCTGTAGATGCCTATTATGTCGCCCTCTTTCACAGAAAAGCCGTTCATCCTCGTGGAGCGCACTGCGTGCGTTATCTCCGCAACACAGGTGTTGCCGAGCGTGGCGCACATATTGTCGTAATTTTCGACCGCTTCCGTCTCGCAGTCGTATGCGAGCATTGCGGATATGCCCTCGGGCATATTGGTCGTGGGAATGACAAACACATTAGACTTTGCAAGCTCTTTGGCTTGGTTTGCCGCCATGATGATGTTGCCGTTGTTGGGAAGCACGTATACGTTTTTGGCTTGCGCACTGTTGATTGCGGTGAGAATTGCGTCGACGCTTGGATTCATCGTCTGACCGCCCTCTACAACGACGTCTACCATCAAATCCTTGAAGATGTCCGCCATGCCCTGACCGCAGCAGACGGATACGACCGCATTGTCCTTTAAGTCCTCGTCGCTTGTTTCGAGATCGTTTGCGTGTATCTTGCGATACTGCTCGAGCATATTTTCGATTTTTACGCCGTCGAGCTCGCCGAGATCGAGCGCAGCTTTTAAGGCACGGTCGGGATGATTTGTATGCACGTGCGTTTTTACAAGGTCGGTATCGCCTATGACGAGCACGCAGTCGCCTATGGTCATAAGATAATCACGGAATTTGTCTATTGCGGCATCCGTAGTTTCGTTTTTGAAGTGCGTGATGAAAAACTCCGTACAATATTGGAAGGTGATGTTTTCGTAGTCGTTTTCAAGAGTGTCAAACTCTTTTGCGCCTGCCGAGATATCCTCGTCCGATTTTTCTATCTTGACGCTCTCGCCGCTTATAAGCACGAGGTCGAGCCCGACAAGGGTGCGATACATACCGTCAAACACTGTCAGAATACCACGTCCGCCTGCGTCAACCACGCCCGCTTTTTTGAGAACGGGCAGCATTTCGGGCGTTTTTTGCAAAATCTCTTCGCCGGCGTCTATGACCTTTTTGAAAACGTCCTCAAACTCGAGCTTCTTTCTGCTTCTGGCAAAGTTCGCAGCCGTCTCAGCCATATGACGTATTACTGTGAGTATCGTGCCTTCCTTGGGCTTGGTGACTGCGCTGTATGCGATTTCCGTACCGGACCTAAGACACTCGGCAAATATCTTTGCGTTCATTTCCGTTTTGCCGTCGAGACCTACCGCAAAGCCCTTGAATATCTGAGAGGTGATGACACCCGAATTGCCTCTTGCGCCCTTTAGTGCGCCCCGTGAAAAAGCAAGCGCAATATCGCTTATATGCACGGAGCTGCAGGCGTTTGCCTCACGCATAGCCGAAGCTATGGTCAGCGACATATTTGTGCCTGTGTCGCCGTCGGGCACGGGAAAGACGTTGAGCTCGTCTATAGTGTCACGGTTGATATCAAGCGCTTTTGCTCCCCCTGCAAGCATCTCTTTAAATTTTGAACCATCTATTTTTATCATACGTTGTTCCTATTAAACACGGATGCCGACCACGTTTACGTGCACACGCTTGACACGCATACCCGTAAAGGTTTCCACAGAAAACCCGACCGCATCCGATAAAGACTTTTTTACTGCGTCGACGTTGACG
Organism: uncultured Christensenella sp.; assembly: GCA_910584155.1. Taxonomy (GTDB): domain Bacteria; phylum Bacillota; class Clostridia; order Christensenellales; family CAG-917; genus CAG-475. The sequence continues at coordinate 68,682 of CAJTYG010000002.1, forward strand.
CCACACTTCAAGACAACAAAAAGCTCGATATAGATAAAGTTGTCCACCGTCTGCACGAGGACTCCCTTTCCGTTTTGATTTTTGTTGAAAAGCTGACCGAAATTATCGCTGAAACGGCGTGATACCAAATCTACCACGCCATAACACTCCGCAGCGGCGTGCGAGGCTACCGCCTGAACCGCCTCGTCGCTTATGGAAATTTTGCCAAACTTGTTTGAAGTTGTCAGTGACATATTACACCTTGCCAAAGATTTTACTATATATAAAGAATTTTTGCAACTAAATCACAAATTTTGCTCAAATCAGTTGCAAAAGAAAGTTATATTTGTTATTATTACAACGTTCGATTTAGGAGGTGACATTATGTCCAGAGTTTGCAGCGTATGCGGTAAAGGCAGAATGAGCGGAAACGCAGTCAGCCACAGTAATAGAAAAACAAGACGCAGTTGGGCGCCAAACGTGCAAAAGGTGAAGGTAAACACTCCCACAGGCGGTGTGAAAGAGGTTTATATCTGCACTCGTTGCCTGCGTTCAGGCAAAATTGACCGTGCCTGATTTGTTTTGATAATTTGGAAGACTTTAAAACAGGACTTAGCTTGATAAGTCCTGTTTTATTGTGCGATTTTTTTTGAAAATTTGTTAATTTTGCTTGTTCTTTTTGATAAAAAGTCTTAACACTGCCTTTACTATCTTAGGCGGATTTATACATATGATTTTGTTCATTGCGCCCTCCGTTTTTTTACAAATTATGAAGGAAGCAATATCTTTGTTACAGTTAAATTTGCATTTGCCCTACCGCAAGCGCAGGATCGTTTGCCTTGAACACCGCACTGCCCGCCACCGCTATGTCCGTGCCTGCCCCCTTTACAAGCGCAATATTGTCGGGGCACACGCCTCCGTCCACCTCGATTTGAAATTTTAAGCCCCTTTCCTTGCGTATTTTATCCGCAATACGCACCTTATCGAGGCAGTTTTCCATAAAGCTCTGTCCTCCAAAGCCCGCCTGCACGGTCATTATCACAAGAAGGTCTATCCTGTCTAAATACGGAAAGGCGATATCTACGGGCTGATTTGCATTGACGGCTACGCCGCACTTTTTCCCGAACGACTTTATGATATCAAGCGCACCGTCGACGTCGTCGGAAGCCTCGACGTGAAAGGTGACTATATCCGCACCCGCCTCGCAGAACTGCCCTACGTATTTTTCGGGCTTGGTTATCATAAGATGTGCGTCGAGCGGAAGCTCGGTGTACCTGCGAAGCGCCTTTACCATTGGCATACCGAAGGTGATGTTTGGCACATATACGCCGTCCATGACGTCGCAGTGCACGACGTCGGCATTCCACTGCTTGAGGTTTTCCATCGCTTCCGCCATTTTGCAGAAATCTGCGGATAATATCGAGGGCGCAACTTTCATCATAATTTACTCCTTAACGCTTGGCGTTTAATCGTATTTTGTATCTCTTCGCTGTTTGAGCTCGTCAAACAGCGCTTTGTATCTTTGATATCTGCCGCTGCCTATCTCTCTGCCGACGTGCGGTTTTACGGCACAGTCGGGCTCGTCGATATGCGTGCAGGCGCTGAATTTGCACATAGGTCTGAATTGCTCGAAATCGTCATAATAGAGCCGCAGATTTTCCGGCGGAATGTCTATCGCCTCAAGCATTGAAAAGCCGCAGGTGTCCACAAGATACGTATCGCTGCCGAGCGACAGAATTTCCGTCCTTCGGGTGGTGTTTTTGCCCCGCTTTATCTTTTTTGCAAGCTCGCCTACCTGTAATACGTCGCTGCCGAGCATTGCGTTTATCAGCGAGCTTTTGCCAACCGCCGACTGCCCCGCAAAGCATACGGTTTTGCCCTTTGCAATTTGCGCAAGAGCGTCTATTCCCATTAAATTTTCCGCACTACATTCGACTATTTTGATGATATCCTTATATTCAGCTAAATCAACATTCAAGACGTCGCAGATGTTGAAAACATCGCACTTGTTTTTGACGAGTACGGGCGTTATGCGCTGCTCGAGACAGTTGACGATGATTTTGTCCACAAGCATAAAATCGGGCTGAGGCTCGCACGCTACAACGATAAAGCAGACGTCTATGTTGCTGACATACGGACGAATGAGCTGATTTGAACGGGGCTTGACTTCCTCGATGACAAAGCTGTCTCTGTCCTTTGCGACAGTGACATAATCGCCGACAAAAATATTGCCTGCCGACTTTAGCTTTTTGCGGGCAAAGCATACCTTGACACCCTCGTCGGTATCAACGAAAAACTTTGAAGCTACCGCTTTTATTACCCGTCCGTCAAAGGTTTTCATACGTTTGCTTCCTCAATATAGCGACGTCTTAGCTGTCCGCAAGCTCCGTCTATGTCGCCGCCGAGACTCCTTCGTATAGTAGCCGATACGCCCAAAGCTTCAAGCTTGTGCAAAAACTGCTCGGTTGCGTCTACGGTGGGGGCTATATAACCGTTTTCTTTGACTTCGTTTAGTCTTATAAGATTGACGTGCGACGGAAAGCCCGAGGTGAGCCGTGCAAGCCGCTTTGCGCACTCGTCGCTGTCGTTTTGTCCGCTAATAAGCGTGTACTCGAATATCACACGCCTGCCCGTCTTTTGAAAATAGTATTTGGAAGCGGCGACTATCTTGTCTATGCCATACGCTTTGTTTACGGGCATAAGCGCAGTGCGCAGCTCGTCAAAGGGGGCGTGCAGACTTATTGAAAGCGTGACCTTGTGTCCGCTGTCGGCAAATTGCACGATTTTGTCGCATAGCCCCGACGTGGACAGCGATATGTTGCGCTCGCCTATGTTTATGCCCTTTTCGTCGCTTACGGCGTCGAGAAACTTCAGCACGTTGTCATAGTTGTCAAACGGCTCGCCGCTGCCCATAAGCACAAGCTTTGCCACCTTGCGCTGCTTTACGCTGCCGCCCTCGTCACGGTTGACCGCTATGACCTGCCCCAACATCTCGCCTGCGGTGAGATTTCTAACTAATCCGTCAAGCCCGCTTGCGCAGAAGGTGCAGCCCATCCTGCACCCCACCTGCGTGGAAAGACATAGCGTGTTGCCGTAGTCGTGAGGCATATATACGCCCTCTATCAAATTGCCGTCGGGCAGCTTGAAAAGATACTTTTTTGTGCCGCTTTTGCCCCTGTACGTGCGCACTATCTCTACGGGATTTGCAATGAAATCTTTAGCAAGCGTGCTGCGCAGCTCCTTTTTGAGCGAGGTCATTTCGTCAAAGCCCTTGCCGTCCATCAAAAAGCCGTATATCTGTGCGCCGACATACGAAGGACAGGACGGCAGCAAGGAAGATATGTCCTTTGCGGACATCCCGAGAAGCGCTTGCTTAGATTTGTTTTCTGCTTCACTCATATTATCCTTGCCTATTCCTTGCGCAGCTTTGCGATATAAAAGCCGTCGTACCCTCCGTGCGGCAAAATTTGCACAGCGCCGTTGTTATCCTTGTATTTTCCGCTATCTAATGCGTCCAAAGCCGAAATGTGCTCAAGCTTAAAGCCGCCTTGACTTAGCAATTTGTTAACAACATTTGTGTTTTCCTCATCAAAAAGCGTACAGGTGGAATACACCAAAACGCCGCCGCTTCTGACGTATTTTGCGGCGTTTTGCAGAATTACCATTTGCGTTGCCGCAAGCGAGGGGATATCCTTTCCGTCCCTTGTGAGAAATACGTCGGGGTGCTTCAGAAACGTACCGAAGCAGCTACACGGCACGTCTGCAAGCACACAGTCGAATTTATCCTGCCAACTCTTGTTGTATACGGTCGCATCAAATTTGACTGCGGTTACGTTGTCCGCTTTCATACGCTTTTTATATTTTTCGATGAGGGCTATGCGGTGCGGGTGCAGCTCGCAGGCGGTCACTGCCTTACAAAGCTCGCTTGCATACACCGCTTTGCCGCCCGGCGCCGAGCATATGTCCAACAAAACGTCCGTATCCTTGAGCCCGAGCGCCTGCACCGCAAGCATACTCGACGGCGACTGATAGGTGATAAGCCCTTTGTCAAACAGCCGTTTCACGCTGTCCGTGCCACGCACCGTTATTCCGCCCACCTCGCTCCTTTGCGCTCCGTCTTCCCTGAGCTCTTCGAGCACTTTAGCTACGTCCGTGAGCCGCCCGTTCACTCTTGCGTGCTCGAGCCTGTTTGACTTTGCGGATATTATCTGAAGCATAGTAGCGTAGCCGTACTGCGCCCCGAGCTTGTCGATAAACCACTGCGGTTTTGAATATTTTACCGAAAGATAGTTCCCGTCGTTTTCGCAAGGCAGGCTGTATGCGCCTGCGGCGACCTTTTTGAGCACGGCGTTTACAAAGCCGCTCGCTCCGCCCTTGCCTATCGCCTTTGCCGCCTCTACGCACTCGCTCACTATCGCAAATGCGGGCACATCAGTCAGGTTTTCAAGCGCATAAACGCCTATCTTCAGCAATATATATACGGGCTTTTGCGGCTTCTTTTGGACAAGCTGCGACAAAATATAGTCGCTGCGTACGTTGCCCTCAAGCACTCCGTAAACGAGCAAGGTCGCCATATCGCTTACGTCCTCGCCGTAAAACGCCATGTTGCTGTACGCTCCCTCGTTTATTATCCGCATAAGTATGCGGTGCGCTTGAAGTATATGCCTTTTCATTTGCCTAAAACCGTGCCTAATTCTATGGGGTGTCCGTTTAAAAACTCGACGTCGGTCATACGCCTTGAGCCCTCAAGCTGAATTTCTTTAAGCCTCAAAAGATATCCGTTGCCTGCTATTACCAGCCCCATTTCACTGTCGGCACTGACAACGGTACCGTTTTGTTTTATCATGTCGGGCTCAAACTGTAAACGCAATCTGTTGCTGTAGCCTGCAAGAATGTACATCATATCTTCCATGCCGTCTATTGCCTGCGTTTTGTATACCTTTAACGTCTTGCCGCCTATCGATGTGTACGCCGACGGCCACGGCGTCATCGCTCTTACAAAGCGGTCTATCTCGCTTGCGGACGTGAATTTGTCAAAGTCGATTTTGCCGTCCGCCTTTGAAATCATACTGCAATGTGTTGCCTCGCTTTCGTTTTGCGGAATAAATTCCGCCTTGCCGCTCTCAAGCAGGGATATCGCTTCCACGATAGCCTCGCCGCCTAATACGGCAAGCCTGTCAAACAGCTCGCCTGCGGTCTCGCTTTTGCCTATCTCAAGCTTTTTTGCAAGCAGAATGTCGCCTGCGTCAACCGCCTTTACCGTGCGCATTACCGTAATACCCGTCTCCTTTTCGCCGTTTAAAATTGCGTGCTGAATGGGCGACGAGCCTCTGTATTTGGGAAGCAGCGAGGCGTGTACGTTGAGTACGCCGTATTTGGGAATGTTTAAAAACTCTTCGCTGAGTATCTGCCCGAATGCCGCTGTAACTACGATATCGGGCTTGAGCGATTTGATGTCGTCTATGCCCTCTTTTGATACCTTTGCAAACTGCAGTACGGGGATATTTAAGCTCTCCGACTTCACCTTGAGCGGCGACGGCTGAGTTTTGTAGCCTCTGCCTATGGGTTTGTCGGGCGAAGTCACCGCTACGCTGACGGGATACGATTTATGTAACCTTTCAAGCACTGCAGCGGAAAAATCGGGCGTGCCCATAAATACTATCTTCATAATTCACCTATTTGCTTTCATCTGAAATATCAGTGGCTTTTGAGGTATAAACTATACCGTCGAGATGGTCTATTTCGTGCATAAACGCACGTGCGGTAAAGCCCTTAACCTTGTATTTTACCTCGTTGCCGTCTCTGTCCTGCGCAAGCACCGTAACCTTCATAGGACGTGTCACCGTACCGTATTTTTTCGGCACAGACAGGCAACCCTCAAGCCCTGTTTGCGAGCCGCTCTGCGACTTTACAACGGGGTTTATAAGCTCAAAATAGCCGTCCTCCGTGTCCACTACGCACACACGCTTGAGCACTGCGACCTGCGGGGCGGCAAGCCCTGCACCGTTTGCCGCCTTTACGGTGTCCTTCATATCGTCGAGAAGCGTCCAAAGCCTCCCGTCAAAGTTATCCACCGTGCGGCACTTTTTTGTAAGAATGGGATCGGGAACCTTTACTATCAATCTTTTTGCCATATTTCACCTGAGTTATATCATACTTTGCGGATTTATCTCCACAAATATATTGCCTTTTTTTGGTCTGTTGCCGTCCGCTATCGCATATATCTCGGGCATCACCGAGCCGAATATGTCGGGCTCTATGCGGGCGAGTATCTGATAGCGGATGAGCCCGTTCATTCTTGTCACGGGCGACTTTGCGGCTCCTAAATATACGAAGCTGCCATATTGCTTCTGCAACGCCTGCATAGCCTTGTAGGCACTGCGGGTGCTGTCTACTGCGTCCTGCTCCTCAAGCGAGGTGAGCAATACACGCACTATCTTTGTGTACGGCGGAAACTTTGTCACAAGCCTTGTGTTGATTTCCTTTTTGAAAAAGCCCGTGTAGTCGTAGCTTTTGCCGAACTGAAATACGTAGTGCCTCGGCGCATACGTCTGCAGGATAACTCTGCCTTGCTTTTCCGCTCTGCCCGCCCTGCCTGCCACCTGCGTGATAAGCTGAAAGGTGCGCTCCGACGACCTGTAGTCGCTGAAATACAGCGCAGCGTCCGCCTCGAGTATTCCTACGAGCGTGACGTTTGCAAAGTCGTGCCCCTTTGCTATCATCTGCGTGCCGACAAGAACGTCCGCCTCGCCTGCGCCGAATGAGGACAGAATTTTAAAATAGCTGTCACGGCGTGTGGTGGTATCGTTGTCCATACGCAAAGTACGCACGTCGGGAAACAGAGATTTTAGCTCTTCGACGACCTTTTCGGTGCCTATGCGCCCTTGCTTAATCTCGCTGCTGCCGCAGTTGGGGCACTTTGTAAGTGCGTGATAACGTCTGCCGCAGTAGTGGCACTTTAGCTCGTTGTCCGCCTTGTGATATGTAAGAGATACGTCGCAGTCCTCGCACTTGGCGATATAGCCACATTCCTTACATCTTATAAACGAGCTGAAGCCTCTGCGGTTTAAAAAAAGCATTGCCTGCTCGCCTCTGCTCAAGGTTTCGCCGATAGCATCAATAAGCGACTTTGAAAATATGGAACGGTTGCCGCTTCTGAACTCCTGCGTCATATCCACTATTTCCATTTCGGGCAGCTTATGCCTCGATATGCGCTCCGCAAGCGTGATGAGCTTATATTCGCCGCTGACGGCGTTTGCATACGTTTCGATATCGGGCGTTGCCGAGCCGAGCACGAGGCTTGCGCCGCTGAGGTGCGCACGGAATTTTGCCACCGCCTTTGTGTCGTATCTCGGATTTGACTCGCTCTGATAGCTTGAGTCGTGCTCCTCGTCAATGATGATTGTGCCGATGTTTTCAAGAGGCGCAAATATCGCCGACCTTGCGCCTATAGCTATCTTTGCCTCGCCGTCCTTCAGGCGTTTCCACTCGTCGTATCTCTCGCTTGCGTTCAGCCCGCTGTGCAATATCGCCACCGTGTCGCCGAAGCGTGCCCTGAAAAGACCGAGCATTTGCGGCGTAAGCGAAATTTCGGGCACGAGCATTATTGCGGTTTTGCCCTCGGACAGCATATTGTCTATCACTCTTTCATACACCTCGGTCTTGCCCGAGCCCGTCACGCCGTGAAGCAAAAATACGCCGCTGCCTTTGGTTATTTTGTCTACTGCGCTTGCCTGCGCAGGCGTGAGCACGACGGTCTTGTCATGCTTACATAAGGTTTTCATAGGCGAGGTGCGCTCGTGCACCTTGCTGTCGATAAGAATGCCCTTTTCACGCAAGCCGCTTATTGCAGATGTGCCGAACTGCGCCACGGCAAAGTTTAAAAACTGTCCGCCCATTGCGGCGATATGCTTGAGCGCATCTAACTGCTTTTTAGCCCTGCCGCCCACTGCCTCGACGAGCTCGTCTAACGTGCGGCTGTCGTCGGGACGTAAATACGTGCGTGTGTACTCCGGATCACGCTCCTCACGCAGCTTTGCGGGCACGAAAAGCCTGATTGCGTCTATGTATCTTAAATGATACGCCGCCCTCATAAAATATAAAAGCTCCAACTGCTCGGAACTTATGGGGGTGTCGAGATATTTTGCCGTTTTTAAATTTGCAAATTCCGACTTATCCGTTTTGCCTATCACAAAGCCTATAAGCCTGTTTTTGCCGAATTCGACCGCTACACGGCTGCCGAGGGGCATATCGTCGCCCTCGTAGTCAAAGGTGCGGTCGATCTCGTTTGTAGAAATGTCCACGATGACTTGCAATATCATAGCGCAAGCACCCTGTCTATTATCATATCCGCAAGCTTGCGCTTGCTCACTTTTCCGCTCTCTGTGCGGTCGCCGTCGGCGGCTATCAGCGTTGCGACGTTGGTGTCGCAATCAAAGCCTGCGCCCTCGGCGGTCACGTCGTTGGCAACGACAAGATCGGCGTTTTTCTTTGCGAGCTTGCCTATTGCGTTTTGTATTAAATTTTCCGTTTCGGCAGCGAAAATTACAAGCTTTTTATCGCCCTTTTTGCTGCCTAAGCTCATTGCTATGTCGGGGTTTTTTTCAAACTCGACGGTGAGCGTATCGCTTTTTATCTTTTGCGAAAAGGTTTGCTTTGGGCGATAGTCGGCAGGCGCACCCGCCAAAACGGCGATATCTGCCGCCCCGAACTCACGGTTGCAGGCCTCGTACATCTGCTGAGTGGTGCGCACGCTAATTTCAAATACGCCCTTTGGAATCCCAACCGTCATATTGCCGTGCACAAAAACTACCCTTGCGCCTCTTTCAAGACACGCCTCCGCAATGCATGCGCCCATTTTGCCCGACGAACGGTTTGTAAGCACTCTTACTGCGTCGAGGCTCTCTTCGGTGCCGCCTGCCGTGACAAGCACCGTCTTGCCGTCTAAATCCTGCACGGGTGTGAGCATTTCGGTAATGGTTGAAACTATGTCGGACGGCTCCGCAAGCCTGCCCTTGCCTATATCTCCGCAGGCGAGCAAGCCCTCGGTCGGCTCGCAGAATTTTACGCCTCTGCGCCTGAGCTCCGCCATATTTTTTGAGGTCGTTTCGTCCTCGTACATATTGACGTTCATTGCCGGACATATCAGCTTTTGTGCGTTGCAGGCAAGATAAGTCGTCGTGAGCATATCGTCCGCAATGCCGTTTGCAAGCTTTGCGATGACGTTTGCCGTCGCAGGCGCTACGACAAATATATCCGCCTTTTTTGCAAGGGATATGTGCTTTACGTCATAGTCCTTTACGGGCGCAAATTCGTCCACGACAACGGCGGATTTTGCAAGCGTCTGAAAGGTGAGCGGCGTGACAAATTCACGGGCGTGCTCCGTCATAATGACGTCTACGTCCGCACCCGCTTTTTTGAGGCGTGACACAATCTCGCACGCCTTGTAACAGGCTATACCGCCGCTTACGCCTAAAACGACGCTCTTTCCGTACAGCATAGCTTAGCCGTGCACTATCTTTATCTTGCCCTCGTATATCTCCTTGCAGGCAAGAGAAATGGGCTTTTCGCCGCTTTCCTCAAGATAAGCGCTCTCGCTGGAAACGAGCTCTCTGGTGCGCTTTGCAACTGCGCAGGTCAAAGCATATCTGCACTCTGCACGCTTGATAAGTTTGTCAATGGGGGGATCGATCATCATAATGTTATACCTCGTCCTTGAATAGATTTTTTACGTTTTGGCGGGACACCTTCAGGTGCTCGCTTCTTATTATGTTGACAATTTCGTCCGCACAGGTGCGGGCTATGTTGTTTGTCACGCAGTAGTCGTAGTTTATTATATCCTTGCTTTCGTTTTCTATCTCACGCAGGCGGCGTTCTATGCTTTCGGGCGTTTCGGAGCCTCTGCCTATCAGCCTTGCCTTGAGTGCACCTATCGACGGCGGCGTGATAAACACCGTCACGCTGTCGGGATAAAGCTCCTTTATGCGCCTTGCGCCTACCACGTTGAGCTCCAAAAGCACGTCAACGCCACGTGACAGCGGCTTGTCTATCTCGCTCTTGAGCGTGCCGTAGTAGTTGGTGAAGGTCTTTGTATATTCTACAAACTCGCCGTTTGCTATTTTCTTTTCAAATTCCTCCTCGCTCAAAAAGAAGTAGTTTACACCGTTTTCCTCGCCGATGCGGGGCTTGCGTGTCGTGCAGGATATCGAAAACTGCAAATTAGGCAGGCTTTCAAACACAAGCTGTACTACCGTACCCTTGCCTACGCCGCTGAACCCTGATACCACAATGAGCATACCTTGTTTTTTGTCTTGCATTTGTACGTCCTTCCCTCGGCAAGCTCTGTCGGCACCGAGGCTGTTTTTGCTCGGTTTATTCTATATTGGCGGATTGCTCCCTGATTTTTTCTATCTCGTTTTTGATTGCGAGCACCTCTGACGTTATCGTCATATCGTTTGCCTTTGATCCGATGGTGTTTGTCTCTCTGTTGAGCTCCTGCACAAGGAAATCCATCTTTCTGCCCACAGGCTCGTTTTGGGCAAGCAGCTTGCGCATATGCGCTATGTGCGCAGTGAGCCTTGTGATTTCCTCGTCTATTGCGCAGTGATCGGCATACAAAGCCACCTCTGTCGCAAGCCGCTGCATATCCACCTTGCTCGGCTCGAGCACCTCGGCTATGCGTGCCTCTAAGCCCGCTTTGTAATTTATGACCACCTTAGGCGCATTTTCCTTTATGACGGCAAGAGAACGCTCGATGTTGCAAAGCTTTTGCGAAATGTCCTCGCAAAGCGAAACGCCCTCGTGGCTGCGCATTGCCTTTAAGCCCTCAAGCGCAACCCTCAACGCCTCTAAGGTGAGCGCTTTTAACTGCTCTTCATCGTCGACGGGCTGCTCTCTCTTTATGAGGTCGGGCACCTTTACGAGGCTTTTGAGCGTCAAATCGTCCTCAACGCCCGTGCACTCGGCAAGCTTACGTGCAACGGCAAGATAGTTTTTGGCAAGCTCCCCGTCAAAGGTGAATGCGCCGTCCGCTACGCCGTCCTTTTCATAGGTGACAAACACGTCGGCGTGTCCCCTTGATATTGCGCTTGCTATAGCCTTTTTTACGGCGTCCTCCAAAAAGATAAAATTCCTCGGCATCTTGAGACCGAGATCGAGATATCTGTGATTTACCGTTTTGATTTCCACCGTGACGGTCTTTCCGTCCGCCTTTGCGACGCCCTTGCCGTAGCCGGTCATACTGTACATACTTGCGTACCGCCTAAGTAAATTATATATTTTACATATAATAGCATATTTTTGCCGCCTAAACAACCGTATTAAACAGGTTTTGTAAAAATTATGAAAAAATCGCATTTCCGCACAAAAAATATATTTATGCAAAAATGCGAATTATTTAGAATTTCGGTATTCTAATCGACTGAATTACAGCCCGAGCATATTTTTGAACTGCTGCTCGTCGATTATTTTTATACCTAACTTCTCGGCTTTTTCAAGCTTGGAGCCTGCGTCCTCGCCCGCAAGGACGATATCGACTGTCTTGGATACCGAGCCTGCCACCTCTCCGCCGTTGTCCTCTATGAGCTTTGCGGCTTCGCTGCGCCTGTAGGTGGGAAGCGAGCCCGTAAGCACCACTTTCATTCCCTCAAAGACGCCGCTTTTCTTTTCTGTTTCCTCAAAGACTATGCCGCTTTGCAAAAGCTTTTCGATAAGCGACAGATTGTCGTCGTTATGGAAAAATTCGTACACGTTGCTTGCAAGAATTCCGCCTATGCCGTCCACGTCGCTAAGCTCGTCGACGCTTGCGCTCTTTAGATTTTCAAGCGTGCGGAAGCGCTTTACGATATCCTTTGCGGTCTTTTTGCCTATCCCGTCGATGCCGAGCGCAAAGATAAATCTGTCAAGCGTGGTGCGCTTTGACTTCTCTATGGCGTTAAGCAGATTTGTGATTTTTTTCTCGCCGAAGCCGTCTAAGCCAAATAGGTCGAAGGTCGTAAGCGTCATAAGTCCTACGGCGTCCTTAAGCCCCCTTTCGTTGTAAAGCTGCTCGGCGGTTTTTTCCGAAAAACCGTCTATGTCCATTGCGTCCTTAGAGGCAAAATGGTCGAGCGCAGATACTATCTGAGGGGCGCACTCGTCGCCCGTACAGTACAAAAATGCGCCTATCTCACGCACGGGTGCGCCGCATACTGGACATACTGTGGGTTTTTCGATAGCCCTTGCACCCTCCGCCTCGACGGCTACCCCCGTTATTTCGGGAATGACGTCGTTGCTGCGGCGGATAAACACTCTGTCGCCTATGCGCACACGCTTCTTTTGTATGTCGCCGTAGTTGTTAAGCGTAGCTCTTGCAACGGTTACGCCGCCTATATCCACAGGCTCGAGCATAGCGATGGGATTGAGCTTTGCGCTTCTCGATACCTGCCATACGACGTCGTTTAACGTCGTTGTCATCTCGTCCGCTTTAAACTTGTACGCCACCGCCCATTTGGGGAATTTCTCTGTAAAGCCTATCTCCTCACGCAGCGTAACGTCGTTTACCTTGTATACTACGCCGTCGATGAGATAGTCGAGCGACGGACGGTCTTTTTCAGTTTGATTTGCAAAATCCACCGCATTAGATATACTGTTTGCAATACTAAAGGCTCCTTCCGTCTCAAAGCCCTCGGCGGTAAGAAACTCACGCATCTGCGCTTGAGTGGCAAATTGCTTTTCGCTGTAGCCTATGTTGTATGCCATAAAGCTCAGCTCACGCTTTGCCGTCACCGTAGGATCGAGATTTCGTATCGCTCCCGCCGCTCCGTTGCGCGCGTTTTTGAGCGGCTCGCTTGCGGTCTGATTGTATCTGTTGAGGCTGCTCAAGCGCAATATGCCCTCGCCCTGTATCTCTATAACGCCCTTAAAGCTGATTTGCGTGGGAAGCTTTTTTATGGTTTTTACCTGCGCAGTGACGACCTCGCCCGTTGTGCCGTCCCCTCTCGTGGTGGCTTTTATGAGCTTTCCGCCCTCATATAAAAGGTTTAACGTCAAGCCGTCGAATTTGTACTCGCAGGTGAGCGGCGGCAGATATCCGACCGCCTTTACTATGCGTGCGCACCACTCCTCAAGCTCGCCGAACGACTGACATTTGTCAAGGCTGTAGAGGCGTGCAAGGTGCTTTGACTGCTCAAATTTGCGCTGAGGCGCACCGCCTACCCTGTGCGTAGGACTGTTTTTGAGCGAATATCCCGTCTCCGCCTCGAGCCTGCGAAGCTCGTCGTAAAGCTTATCGTACTCGGCATCCGCAACGACGGGGGCGTCCTCCTCATAATATAACCTCGCCCACTCGTTGAGAGTGTCTACAAGCTGTTTCATTCTTTCAAGATTGTCCATATACACCTCTCAACACACGCCGTCGTCGTCTATCTTGCCGATTATCTTCAGACTCGGCGCCGCTATCGCAAGCGAAAAACGCTTCACGCCCAAGCCCTGAAACGCTATAGACGCTATCTTGTCGTCGCCATCGCCGCTTGTCATAACTATCACGCCCTTGCCGAATTTGCTGTGCTGCACTACGACGTCCTTTACAAACAGGTCGTAGTCTATGTCGCTGCGCTTTGCGGGCTGCTGCGGCGTGGCAAAGCGTTTTTTGAAGTCCTGCGACTGTATATTGTTTGCGCCGAGCTTTATTCTGCTTTGCGGCGCTACACCCGACGAGCCGTAGTCCGAATTTGTGAGCCTTACGTTCTGGCGGACCCCCGTCATCTCGCTGATAAACCTGCTCTTAGGAAGATAATCCACCTTGCCGAAGCGATATCTGCTCTTTGCATTGAGCACAAACAGCTTGCGCTTTGCTCGTGTGATTGCTACGTACATAAGGCGGCGTTCTTCCTCTATATCACCGCTGATTATTGCTCTTTGCGTGGGAAATATACCCTCCTCCGCCGCAACAATGAATACGCAGTCAAACTCGAGCCCCTTGACGGCGTGGACGGTGGCTATGGTGACGTACTCGTCGCTGTCCATATCGTCGGTGTCGGATACGAGCGCTACGGACTGCATAAATTCGGATATGCCGACGTTTTCATCCTTGTTGTCCTCAACGAATTGCCCGACTGCACCTATGAGCTCCATTATGTTTTCAAGTCTGTTTTCGTCCTCGATATCGGGGCTTGCCGTCAAGGCTCCCTCTATGCCGCTGCGCCTTATGACGTATTGCATAAATTCGGTCGCTTGCATTGTCCTTACGTTTTGTATAAGCTCCGTGATAAGCTCCGTAAAGGGCGCAAATTTTTTAGCCGACGCTGCGCTGAGTCCGTCGGGATTCAGCAAAACGGAAAACAGGGTGGCGTTTCTTTGCTGCGCAATATCCACAAGCTCCTGCACGGCGGTGTTGCCTATGCCACGCTTAGGATAGTTTATGACACGCAGAATACTGTCGTTGTCGCTTGGGTTGAGGGACAGCCGCACGTATGCAAGCGTGTCCTTTATTTCCTTACGCTCAAAAAATCTGAAGCCGCCGAAGACCTTGTAGGGTATGCCGTGCAGATTGAATTCCTCTTCAAACTGACGTGTGAGCGAGTTTGCTCGCACAAGCACCGCTATGCCTCCGTAGCTTGCGCCGTACTTTACAAGCTGATTTATCGCTCTTGCGACCTGCGACGCTTCCTCTCTGTCGGAATACGCCTCGTAATACTCGACTTCCTCGCCGTCCTTTATATCGCTCCAAAGCGTCTTTTCGTTGCGGTTGGAATTGTGCTTTATCACGTTGTTTGCCGCCTTGAGAATAGCCGTGGTGCTGCGATAGTTTTGCTCCAGCTTATACACCTTTGCACCCTTGAAATCCTTTGGGAAGTCAAGTATATTGCGTATTTCAGCACCTCGCCAGCTGTAAATGGACTGATCCTCGTCGCCGACTACAAACAGATTGCCGCTGCCCTGTGCAAGCAGCTTTACAAGCTTATATTGCAAAACATTGGTGTCCTGAAACTCGTCTACGTGTATGTATCTGAACCTCTGCCTGTACTTTTCCAGCACATCGGGAAATTCCTCAAACAACTGCACGGTCTTTAAAAGAAGATCGTCAAAATCAAGGCAGTTGCAGCGCTTGAGCTCTTCTTCATACTTTGCGTAAACGTATGTTATATCGTCGACATTCGAGATGGAATCCTTTATGCTGTCGTGATACTGCGCAGGCGACAAAGCAAGCGTCTTTGCCCTCGATATATGCCAAAGATATTCGCCGAATTTTTTGGGATCGATAGACGGGCGTGTCTGTATCACTCTTTTGACAAGGCGTGAGCTTTCCTGCTCCGTATAAATCGTAAAATCCTTGCCGTAGCCGAGCCTGTCGCCGTCAAGGCGCAGCATCCTTGCGCACATCGAGTGAAAGGTGCTCGTCCAGACGGCGGCGTTGCCGACCGCCTTTTCTATACGCTCCTTCATCTCGTTTGCCGCCTTGTTCGTAAAGGTGATAGCCAAAATGTTGTACGGCGAAACGCCCATCTCCAAAAGGTGGCATATGCGTGCGGTCAGCACCCTCGTCTTGCCGCTTCCCGCACCCGCTATGACGAGAATGGCACCCTCTGTGTCGTTGACCGCTTTTATCTGTTCACTGTTCAATTTGAGATCCGAATTCATAACGGAAGCATTATAACACAGCTTGCGCTTCTTTTCAATTTTTTTATGTTCAAACGGAAAAAATTACCTTAAAAAAGTTTTCCGTCCGTGTTGATTTA
This sequence comes from uncultured Christensenella sp., assembly GCA_910584155.1. GTDB lineage: Bacteria > Bacillota > Clostridia > Christensenellales > CAG-917 > CAG-475. The sequence continues at coordinate 84,377 of CAJTYG010000002.1, forward strand.
CAAAATTATATGTGTTAAAATATATTTATATTGTATAAAAACGAAGATTTGCTGCCATCCGAGCATTTGGAGAATATTATGACAGAGGAAAAAATATTTTACGAAAGCGAAATATTGGACGACGATATCGACGCCCCTGTAGGCATTCTCGTAAATTCCGATGACGGCAAAAACGGCGAGCCGTTTGTTGAAATAACCGACGAAGACGTTTTATCGGAAACAGCCGAGCAACAGACCGAGGACACCGACGAAACGATTGAGACCGTCGGTGAAGAAGAAACGGCAGAAGCTCAATCCACACAAACCGAGGATACCGACGAAGCGATTGATACCGTCGATGAAGAAGAAACGGCAGACACTCAAGCAACACAGTCCGAGGACACCGACGAGACGTTTGAGACCGTCGGTGAAGAAGAAACGGCAGAAGCTCAAGCAACACAGTCCGAAGATACTGACGAAGCGTTTGAAACCGTCGGTGAAGAAGAAACGGCAGAAGCTCAATCCACACAGTCCGAGGATATCGACGAAGCGTTTGAGACCGTCGGTGAAGAAGAAACGGCAGATACTCAAGCACCACAGTCCGAGGATACCGACGAAGCGTTTGAGACTGTCGATGAAGAAGAAACGGCAGATACTCAAGCAACGCAGTCCGAAGATGCCGACGAAGCGTTGGAACCCATCAAAGATGATACGTCCGAGGCAGAAACGGACGGGGCTGTGCACGACGTTGAAAATAACAATACAATAGACGGGCTTGAGCCTATAGAAGAGGAAAGCGCTGCTTTGGACGGCGGTCAACAGACTTTAAAGCAAGACGAAGAAAAACAAAATTCAGACACGTCGGACGCCTCTGCCGAATATGATACAACAACGCCTCAAACAGGCATACCTGTTGCCCTTGTGCAAACGTCATCGCAAGACGACGTGCAGGAAAAACAACCCGAGGTCACATCTGTCAAAGAGAACAAGCGGACTAAAAAGATGGACAGTCAGCCTAAGACTGCCAAAAAGACTGCAACGCCCAAATCAAAGCTTACGGTACAGGCGGACGGCGAAGATAAGACAAGCGAATCCACTCATGCAAAATCCAAAATCGGGATTTCGAATTTGTCGAGCAACGTGCAAAGCATTCTCGGCAGCTCGGACTTCAGCATAAAGGAAAGCAAGCCTCAGCAAAAGACGATGACGACCTCAAAAAAGCATGTGGATACTTGGGCGGTTGCAAGGCTTGACGGCAAAAACGTGAGCGGAAAGGCGCAGTCCCCTGCCGCTAAATCAAAAAAACAAAACACTAAGACGGCTGCGGCAACATCTCAAAACACCGCTGCAAGCGAAGCGACTGCAAAGTCCGCAAAATCGAAGGCTAAGACGGCTGCGGCAACACCTCAAAACGCCGCTGCAAGCGAAGCGCCCGCAAAGTCCGCAAAATCAAAAGCTAAGACGGCTGCGGCAACACCTCAAAACACCGCTGCAAGCGAAGCGCCCGCAAAGTCTAAGGCTAAGACAACAAAATCAGTAAATAAAAACTCTATGGAGGGACATAATATGGCAAAAGAAAAAGAAACAGTTAAGGCGAAAGCTGAATCGGGCGAAACCGTTATCGTTGAGGGCACTCAAGGCGTGCCGCACGGCAAATTTGTGATCAAGCGCACTGACAACGATAATTTCGTGTTTAAGCTTTTCTCCTCCAATCGCAGAGTCGTAGCGGTTGCCGCAGGACAGTATTCGTCGCTTGGCGCCTGCAAGGTCGGCATTCAGAGCGTCATAAACAATGCCGCTACCGCACCGATCGAGGATCAGACTCTCAAAAACGTCGTAGAACAAAAATGCCCGAAGTGGATAATCTACAACGACAAGAGAGGCGAGGTCAGATTGAGATTGATTTCTGCAAACGGCAACATGGTCGCAGCCACCAACGACGGTTATCTCTCTAAAGACGCCGCAAAGAAAGGCATCGAGGCTATCGCACGTGCCGCACAAGGCGCTGATATCGTAAGAAACGACGACCTTTGGTGATTTGACATCAAATACCGAGCGTGCTTTTTGCACGCTCTTTCGTTGTGTTCAAAATACGGTTTGTGTTTGCTAAAATCGCTTCACAATACACGCAACGTGTAATCAGCTTTGATTTTGCGCAATATATATAGCAAAATACGCATATCGGCACACGATATGCGTATTTGTTTTACAAGCAATTTACAAAGCGGCTTTTAGCTTTATCCCCTGCCACCGCCTATAGGCGTAAGCTTTGCCCAAGTCAATGCACCCACTATCCCGTCGGGCGCAAGTCCGTTGTCCTTTTGGAATTCCTTTACGGCTGCCGTTGTATTTGCACCGAAAATCCCGTCTACCGTCCCCACAGGATAGAGCTTTGACAGTAGCTTTTGCTGCATATAGCGCACGTATACGCCTCTGCTACCCTGTCGCAGTATCGGCAGAATTGCGTCCTGCATAAGCAGCTTCCGCCACGTGTTTTTGCCCACTATGCCGTCGGCGGTCAGTCCGTTGTCATTTTGAAATTTTATCACTGCGTTTTGTGTGCCCGCTCCAAACTGTCCGTCAACGGACAGCTCGTTGCCATACAGGTTGAGATAACATTGCAAAAATTTGACCGTATTGCCGCTGTTGCCCCTGCGTACCGTGGGCATCTCGGCATAGTCAACGTCGGGCTCGTAATTTACGTCGAGATAATTGCAAGCTCCTAAGCAGCCGCCGTCTCCGCAAAGCCGCTGAAAGTCGGGATCGACCATGAGCTTTGCTTCCTCAAGATTTGTCATAAATCCACATTCGGCAAGCGCAGCGGGACAGTTGACCGAGCGCAGCATACCCACCTCGGTCAAGGTGCCTACTCCGAGATTTCTTGTGGAAATTTCCTCACTCAACCCCGCAGATACGTCATACGCAAAAAGTCGGCTTGGCGTAGCAAAGCGGTTTTCTCTTGAATAGTACACCTTGTAGCCGTTTGCGGACGAAAACTCGAGCGCATTGCCCGCCGCATTGTATGCATATGTCAAAATAAGCGACAAGCCCTGTCGGTTTGCACGTGTCACACGCTGACTTATGGATATATCCTCAAATTCCGGCTTGACGTCGTAGACGTTAAAGCCCGTCCTGAGACAGGCTATGAGAAAATAGTATTTTGCAGGTCTGTTGAATTCGTTTTCGTAAAAGCTTCTGTTTATGTACGGCATGACGGGAGTGCGCTTCCCTGCCGTCGGCGGATTTATGCCGTGCTCGTCATTTCCGCCTATGTAAAATCGTTGTGCGTTTGCCATTGATACCTCCGAGTTTTTGTATCATTATATTTATCCCGAAGGCATTTTGCGCACAAAACGTCCGTATACTTTAGCGGCTTGTAAATTTATTAAAATTTAAAACCCGACCGTTTCCAGCTTCAGATCGCAATAGCAATGCGCCCTTTTGCAAGTGAATTTCAATACGCAATAATCGGGGTCTGTCACGCCCTTTTTATAAAACATTGCGTCGCCCTTGCGCCAAATTTCCTGCTTGGTCTTTTGGTCGGTGCAAACTTCAACCTCGCCGACTATCAACACGCCCCGATATCTGAATAAGCCACGTTTATAAAAATAGACGCTACCCTTGCTGTTGGCAATAAACTGCCTGACCTTGTTGGACGACGTGTTTGTAGAAAAATATATCGCACCGTCTTCAATCCTGCGTGGCTTGAGCATTGCACGCATATTGGGATAGCCTTGCTCGTCTACAGACGCTATAAATGCCGTCCTTTGCTTTGAAATAAATTTTAAAACCTGTGTTTTATCCATATTGACCTCAAATAAGCGGCACGCTATAGGTCGCATGCCATTATAAATTCCTCATCGTTTTCGTCTATGACGTAAAAGCCTACGCTTTTGTACATTTTCACCGCATAGTTTTCCTTTTGCACGGCAAGCGAGGTGCGCATATATCCGTTTTTACGTAGCAGTAAAAGCATTGCTTTCATCATAGCCGTGCCCATGCCAAAGCCTCGGTATTGCTCATATAAGGATATCGCAAGCGACGGCGTTTCGTTGTCGATATGACCGTAGTCGTCCATTATCCTTGCCCATACTGCGCCGACTGCCTTGCCGTCCGCTTCGGCTACCAACGCAAGGTCGCCCTGCCGCTCGCCGAAGTTTTTGACGTAGACCTGCAGCTCGTCCTTTTGTATTATGCTTTTGGGCGGAGGCAAAACGCCTTTTGGAATATATATCGCATTGTATAAAAACTCATCGAGCAAGGGATACTCGTCCGCACGCATTTCTCGTATAATATATTTCATTTGATTTTGATTATGCAAGCAGTTCTAACGCACGCTTGTAAAGAGGATCAAAATCGCAGCCGCAGCTTCCACACTCTTTATCCGCCTGCTCTATAGCTGCTATCAATGCAGCTTTATCGACATTGCCGTCCAACCATCGCTGTGCAGGTATGGCTATAAGATCCCAACCTGACGATGCAAATTTTTGCATTATAGTTTTAAGTTCCATAAAATCACCTATAAGATATTTCAGTCTTTTATTCCGCTTTCAAAAGCGTTAAAATTACTTTATTAAATGATAACACAATATAAATGTGTTTTCAACGATAATATGCGATATGCTCTGAATGCTTATGACTACCTCTCAACCGCTATTGCGCTTTTTGAAAATTGTGTTATAATATATAAAAACTTTAAATTTTGGGGACGATATGAGAATTGCAATCAGAAACGGCGTTTTTGAAACAAATAGCTCAAGCACTCATACGCTTACGCTCGTACCGAAAGCGGAATACGACAGCGAAAAGAAAGAATTTAAGCACTTCCGTACATTGACCGATAAGCACGATAAGCTGCTTATGGCTTGCGGCTGCTGCTCGGAAATATTCATAGAGGAAAAGGAAATTGCCAGATATGCAAGCTGGGGCGATGAGTGCGAGATCGAACGCAAAAAAGAATACGACGAAATAAAGGATGCGCTTGCAAATGGCTTTGGCAACGAAATATACATAAGCCACAACAATCTGTACTATGAATTGGCTATGGACTTTATCGTGCGTGTATACTGCGAGCTTACCGGCGATGACCGTGACAAAACATACGCCGAAATGGACAAAATAAACAACTCGGGCAGAGCCTGCCATATGAAATTCTTTTGGGAAGGCTCGCTATATGACCCCGAGTATGACTATTATCTTATAACCGAACTGTTCGTAGGCGATGAAGCCGACATACTTGCAAATATCCGAAACTATTTTAACGACGACAATCTGCTGTGCTACAGCGAACGCTACGGCGGCTGCAGAAGCACGTTCTGACATATGGCAAATCACAGGCTGATAGGCTACTATAATAACGGCAACTACACCGTTCGCCTATACGACGACGGCTCAAAAATCAAGCTTTCGCAGCAGAACGAGTTTGTTGCGGATTTTCCCGATTCCATAGATTTGAAAATCACCGACCGCTGCGATATGGGCTGCCCTATGTGTCACGAGTGCTCGTCGCCTGACGGTCTGCACGGCGATATATCCTTGCCGCTGCTAAAAGACCTGCATGCAGGCACCGAGCTCGCTATAGGCGGCGGAAATCCGCTTTCGCACCCAAAGCTCGAAGAGCTGCTACGCCAAATGAAAATGCAAGGCGTCATCTGCAATCTTACCGTCAACGAACGGCATTTTTTAAAAAACATTCCGCTCATCAAAAGTTATATAGACGAAAAGCTCGTTTGGGGACTTGGCATTTCCATAAACGGCTGCCTTGATAAAACGCTCGATTTTGCCATGCAAAACCAAAATACCGTCTTGCACTGCATTTGCGGAATTATAGACGAAAACACCGCCATAAAGCTGTATGACAAAAATCTCAAAATACTGCTGCTCGGCTATAAGGACTTCGGGCGTGGAAAAGCATATCACAGTGCGGATATAGATAATAACATTGCATGGCTCAAAGACAATATAACGGAATTTACAAACAGATTTTCTGTCGTCAGCTTTGACAATCTTGCTCTGTCACAGCTCGATATGCGCAATAAAGTGCCTCCGTCTGTGTTTGAAAAATGCTATATGGGCGATGAGGGAACTGCGTCAATGTATATCGATTTGGTAAAAGAGGAATTTGCCGTCAGCTCTACATCACAAAAACGCTTTCCGCTTGAAAACGTTACACTGATACAAGCCTTTGAAACCGTAAAACAGGAAGCGGCAAAGCAAGTATAATAAGCTTTATATATAAACCTAGCATTTAAATCAAATTGCGCAAATGCCGCAGAATTGACGGATTAAATCAGTATGGAACAGCCCTATCGGATAATAAATTACAGATAATAGCGGGTATAAATAATACTGCAGTTTACTGTTTTGCTTATTTTCTGGATTGCTTCGTCGCTTCGCTCCTCGCAATGACGGAAAGTATTCAGTTGGAATCTGACACATTTTTGCAGCTTATCAAAATATGACAAACTGCAAAAACTACCGCAAAAGCGATAAGCGGAATATTTGCCAAAACTATGCCGCTAAACAGAAATATGCAGGACGGAATTACGGACAGCGATATCGCCTTGAGCAAATCGTTTTTATTCCAACAAACTATCCAAAAAATCAAATAGGCAAGACACAATGCCCCGTTTACGGATAAATAAACCGTCATCGCATAGTCAAACCAAAAATTGAAATATGTGTAAGGGATATTGAAAATCATCAATGCAAAGCAACCGTACCTGCCGATTTGCTCGGCAATAACAGCCGCTTTATTATTGTAATTTTCTGCAACATTATCTTTGTGTTTTAAGGCATAAACAATGTTTGGTGCCATTATGATCGCCATTATTGCAAGTCCAAAATAATTAAACCAACCCATAAATAAATTATAATCTAACTAATCACCGTTTTCAATATCTATTTCACTGCCCGATTTTACCTTTATACGGACTTTTGTTATTCATTGTTTCAGATATACAACTCCTTTGCCAAACGTGTATACTTGTTTACAAAATCGGTTTTAGCATTTGTGTATGCGTCTCTGTTATGTTCAAATTCTTTCCACAGCCGCAGCTTCAATGCCTCGTATTCCTTGGCTATTTCGGGACATTCATTTAAATAATCTTTGAAATACACTTCGTCTATATCATCATTGAGCCTTATATGCAGATGAAATACTCTTTCTGCAAAGCCGCTTTCCGTGTAGCCCTTATTAAGCGATATCCTGCCGTCCGCTTCAGACATAATGATGTACCCGCACTCAGACAATATGTCGGCACATTGCCGCATAGCGTTTACATCGCTTACTGCAATAATAATGTCTATGATAGGCTTTGCCCAAATTCCGTTTATTGCGGTGCTGCCTACGTGATAAAACCGAGCGTCATTTGGCAATATTTCTTTGAGCGACTGTTCTTCGCTGTCATACCACTCCGCCCAACACGGCTGATGCTCTGTCAAAACAATAGGAAACAACTGCCAAAGTTCATCAAGAGACATTTCAGAAAGCTTTTTACCTTTTTCAAAAATTTTCATACGCACTATCTTATTTCGAGCGTTTTCAGCCCGCTTTTGTTCATCTTCCACCTCGTCAATGTCCTGAAGCGTTTTTTCATTATGTTTTTGTCTGGGAATCTGTATATTATCGCTAAACAATCGTCATATAAGGTGGTTTACCGAATATAATATTTGATTAAGACGGGTGTTCTTATCGGTCATACGACGTTAAATTGAAATTTATTTTTCAAATTTAGAAATAAACAGGTCTATGTCTCTATCTTGCAATAGTTCAAAATTTTTTTCTATCGTCTCAATGGGCATATCCCACCATTTCAGTTTAAGCAGCCGCTCGATCGTATTATCGTCAAAACGTCTTTTTACAACTCTTGCAGGATTTCCAACGACAATAGAATACGGTGGAATATCCTTTGCTACAACGGCGTTAGCCCCTATGATACTTCCGTCGCCCACCTTTATACCGGGCATAAATGTAGCGTTTTGTCCAATCCAAACGTCATTGCCTATAACCGTATCGCCCTTATGAGGTATAATATCATTAGGTATCGTCGGTCTATTCTCTATAAAAATTCCAAAAGGAAATGCTGAAATTCCGTTCATCGGGTGGTTTGCTCCGTTCATAATAAATTCGACGCCCTTTGCAATGCTGCAAAACTTTCCGATAATGAGTTTATCGCCTATATGCGGATAAAAGTGTGTAACGTGGTTTTCAAAATCTTCACCGCCCGAACGAATGTCATCGTAATAGGTATAATCACCAACTATTATATTTGGATTTGTTATCACATTTTTTATGTAACAAAGAGACGGAACGTCGGGCTGCGGATGTATTTTATCTTTATTTTTGAATAATAGCTTCATTTGAATATACCTCGTTAAATTGCGGTTTATAGTACAATCATTATATTAAATTTAAATGGTTTATTCAAGCAATTTGCACATACATAAAAGCAATCCTACGGATTGACAGGATTGCTTTTGCGTGGCGGAGAAGAAGAGATTCGTAGCTAAACGAAGTTTAGCGTAGT
>CAJTYG010000002.1:92983-228147 GCA_910584155.1 uncultured Christensenella sp.
AGCGAATGAAGTAAGCTCGCTTACGGGAATGAGCGTCAGTCTTGAACAAGAGTTCGCACACGCAGTGTGGGCGTGCAAGTTTTGCACGCAAATCTCTTCTTAACGACAAAAACCACCTTACGGTGGTTTTCTGGCGGAGAAGAAAGATTCGTAACTAAACGAAGTTTAGCGTAGTAGCGAATGAAGTAAGCTCGCTTACGGGAATGAGCGTCAGTCTTGAACAAGAGTTCTCACACGCAGTGTGGGCGTGCAAATTTTGCACGCAAATCTCTTCTTAATGACAAAAACCACCTTGAGGTGGTTTTCTGGCGGAGAAGAAGATGTAAGTCTTTGCGGGGCAAAGAACATCTCTTTGCTCCGCAGGTCTCCGCTCATGCTTTGCAATCCTGTTATGCTTCGCATATCTGCTTTTCTCATATGCACGTAATTTTGCAAGCAAAAACGTGCATATGAGAAAAGCAATCCTACGGACTGACAGGATTGCTTTTGCGTGGCGGAGAAGAAGAGATTCGAACTCTTGAACCGCTTTTGACGGTTACGCGATTTCCAGTCGCGCGCCCTCGACCAAACTAGGCGACTTCTCCAAAATATATTGAATATGAGTTTGATTACTAAATTATAACTACTACATATCCAAAATTCCATTTAATTTTGCACGATTTATTGCGTTTTTATCCCATAAAAATGGGTTGCAGTTGAAGGATAATGGAACACAAAACCATTTCCCTCAACTGTACAACGCTGCGAGAGTTGCCTCTCTATAACCCAACGACAAGATTATAGCTTAATGAGCGAATTTTGACAAGCACTTACGGCGATAAATTTGTCGAAATATGTAAATTTCTGCCAACTTTTTTATTACGCTGCATTTGGCAAATCTGGGCAAATAAGTTTACCGTTGCAAACTACTTAAATTTTGCACTTGCTGTAAAGGCAGGCAAACATATTTTGTTTAGTATATAATCAAGCATATTGACTTAAACCTTTGGGTATACGGCAGGATTTATCAAATAAACAAATGAGCGTGCCGTTGCAGGCACGCTCACAATGATTTCTACTTGTTTCCACTTGTTTGAATACAGTTACTGTTTGCCTTTTACTTATTTGAACGGAAGTTGTAGCCTTCCTTTTGCCAAACCCGTATTTGCAAGTTGAGTTGCTCGATAAACTCCTTATTAGACGACGTTTTGACTATCATATTGATGAGGTTTTCCGTAGCGTCGGCGTTGTCGGTGTTGGAAAGCATCTTTCTGATACCCCACGCAGCCTCGAGCTCGCCCGATGTGAGCAGAAGCTCTTCCTTGCGGGTGCTGCTCTTTGCGAGATCGATCGCAGGGAAAATACGCTTTTCGGACAGCTTTCTGTCGAGGTGTATTTCCATATTGCCTGTGCCTTTGAATTCCTCAAAAATAACGTCGTCCATACGGCTGCCCGTTTCTACGAGCGCAGTGGCTATGATAGTGAGCGAGCCGCCGGGATAGTTTTTGTCGGGGCTGGCTTCAAGATTTCTTGCCGAGCCGAAAAATCTCTTTGGGCTATGCAATGCGCCGGGATCGATACCGCCCGACAGCGTTCTGCCTGTCGGTGGAATAGTCAAATTATAAGCACGTGCAAGCCTTGTGAGGCTGTCAAGCAAAATGACGACGTCCTTGCCCTTTTCCACGAGACGTTTTGACCTTTCAAGCAGCATTTCCGCCGTTTTGGTGTGGTGCTCGGGAAGCTCGTCGAAGGTTGAGAACACAACTTCGCCGTTTATGGAACGCTGCATATCCGTGACCTCCTCGGGACGCTCGTCGATGAGAAGCACCTTGAGCACGACGTCGGGATAGTTTCTTGTGATAGAGCCTGCAATCATTTTGAGCAACGTCGTCTTACCTGCCTTTGGCGGCGATACGATTATCGCACGCTGTCCTTTGCCGATTGGCGACACAAGGTCGATACAGCGCATTGCGTATTCTCTCGGATGATTTGCGACCTCGAGGCGCAGACGTGTTTGCGGATATATTGGCGTAAGCGTATCGAAATTCGGGCGGTTTTTGGCGACCTCTACGCTGTCGCCGTTTACAGATATTACGTCGTAAAGCGGAGCGGGCTTATTTTCGTCCTGCCCTTTTCTGCAGGTTGCAACGACATAATCGCCTCTTCTAAGCCCGAACTGTCTGATTTTTGCCGAGCTGACATAAGCGTCAAGCTCGCTACACTCGCCGCTTTTAACTCTCAAAAAGCCGTAGTTGTCGGGGCTGATTTCCAAATAACCCTCTCTTGTAAACTCCTTTTCCTCTCTGAGTGACGGATTTGCCGAGCTGAATTCGGGATAATCCTGCACCTCGTCGGAGGTAGACGGTTTAAACTCGATATTGAATTCGGAACGTGGGCGCCCCTCTCTGCGCTCGCCGTCCTTGGGCGTAAAGCTCTTACGCATAGGTCTGCCCGAATTTCCGCTCATAGGCTTGCGGTATTGTTCGCTTTGGCGTTGCTCGTATTTTGTTTCTGGCTGCGCCGCAGACGGCTGCGACTCGCCTGTAGCCTCCGTCTCGCCCTCGATAGGCGTTGTGATTTTATATGACTTTTTGGGGCGACCTACTCTCGGCGGCTCGGGAGGCGCCATTATGCCGTTTGAAATTTTATAAATAAGGTCGACAAGCTCTGCTTTGTTATGCTTTGTCGGAGCCGAGACTCCTACGCTTTTTGCGACTGAACGAACGTCGAAAATGCTCATTCTGTCAAGCTCCTGCCTTGTATATTTTTGCATATTACACTCCTTATGGTTTATTATTTTAGTTAAACAGGTATGTGAGATTTAAATTTCCCGTTTGCCCATAAGGCAAACGGGCTTAAAAAACGTAAAAATTATTTTGAAACCTTTTCAAGCACAAACACTTTGGTTTCTTCACCGTCGAAGTCCGCTCTGTCAAAATCAACGGAAGCGCCGTCGACGTACACTATGTTTTCATCGTCAAACAGATCGAGAAATTCGCCCACTTTGTCGATGTCAAAATCGCAGTCCTTAGTCTTGTAGTGCATTGGGATCACCACGTCAGGCATAATGCGATCGACATATTCCTTGGCTTGCTTTGCATCGATGGTATAAGTCCCGCCCACGGGAATGAGCAGCACGTTGACAGGCATAAGCATTTCCACCAAAATTGCGTTGCACTCCTCGCCTATGTCGCCCATGTGGCACACGTCCACACCGTCCATACGGTATTTAAAAACGATATTGTCGCCTCTTTGTGCACCCTTGCTGTCGTCGTGGAATGTGTGACTGCCCAAAATATGCACGCCGCCTATCTCGTATGCCCCTGCACGGGTTATCACCGTCGGAGAGCCCGAAATATTTTCTATATTGTTGTGATCCTCGTGCTTGTGGCTGACTGTAACGATGTCCGCCTCTGCGGCAGGCATATCGTAGCCTACGTTTGAGTGGTAGGGATCGGTCACGACCGTCGTACCCGTGCTTTCCTCAAGCCTGAACGATGAGTGGCCAAGCCATGTGATTTTCACCATTTCCTCCTTATGCGCTTATTGATTTATCTGCGCAACCAATTCTCTGATTTTTTGCGACGGGTCGAGCAAGGTCGAAACCGATTCGTTGAAGTTTGCCGCCGCAATGATATAGGATATATACTTTGATATGTCCGCCTCGACAAACCACGGACATTCCTTCAGCTCAGGAATACGGTACGTGAGGTTTGTTGACAGCACTGCGTCAAATACGCCCTCCTCGTATGCTCTATTGAATTTTTCCACACCCTCGGTAAAGAGTGAGAACGTCGCTGCGAGGAATACCCTCTCTGCGCCCTTTTCTTTTATCTCTCTTGCAAGCTTCAAAATTGAGTCGCCCGTTGCGATCATATCGTCGGCAACGAACACGTCCATTCCCAAAACCGAGCTTCCGATATACTCGTGCGCAACGATGGGATTGCGACCGTTGACTATTGTGGAATAGTCCCTGCGCTTGTAGAACATACCGAGATCCAAGCCGAGCACCGACGCATAAAACACGTTTCTTGTCATTGCGCCCTCGTCGGGTGAGATGACCATGAGTTGATTTTTGTTGAGCCTTATGTCGGGGAATTTTCTCACCAGCGACTTGAGTATCTGATAGTGGGCAAAGTAGTTGTCAAAGCCCATTCTCGGCACGGCGTTTTGCACTCTCGGATCGTGTGCATCAAACGTGATGATGTCGTTTACGCCCATCATTTCAAGCTCCTGCAGCATCATTGCGCAGTCAAGCGATTCCCTTGCGTTTCTGCGGTGCTGACGTCCGCCGTAAAGCATAGGCATTATGACCGTCATACGCTCCGCCTTGCCCGTGCAAGCGCAGATGAGTCGCTTGAGATTTGCAAAATGCTCGTCGGGAGTGAGCGGAATGTCGTGCCCCATAAGCTTGTACGTCACGCCGTGGTTGCCCGGATCGCAGATAAAATACAGGTCCTTGCCCCGCACCGTTTCGTAGATAAGTCCCTTTGCGTCGCCGTTTGTAAACCTCGGGCAGTCAGACTTAAGAATGAACGTATCCTTTTGAAGCTTCTTGCCAAGGTGCGATTCGCTAAAGAGTTTTATAAGCCTTTTGTCGATAAGATTTGCCAGCTCCTCAGCGCCGGGAGTGGCTACTAATGCAATAGGAGCGCTTGGTGTCTCCCCAAAAACAGAAAAATCCGGTGTCATTGGTTTCCTCCGAAAGTATGTATTGAGTATATCAAATAAAAATTGTAAACGCAATCATATTTTGTACGATTACGGCAATTTTATCTTATTCGCATTAAAATTGCATTATTCTCACAAGAATACTGTTCATTATCGCCATTCCCGCACGTGTAAGGCTCACACGCCCGTTTTCAAATTTAAAAAAGCTTTTGAGCTCGTTTGGTATCCTGCCCTCAAGCAGCTTTTTGTCAACGCCCGCCGTCATACGAAGCCCCAACATTATACGCTCGTTGAATACGTCCCTTTCGCTGAGAACGCAGGTTTCCACACGTGGGATACGGTCATATGCGTCCGCACAGTTTACGCCCGCAATGTAGGCGTTGATATCCTTTGGCTGCGCAAAGCGGACGGGAGCGTTTATAGGGCTTATTCCGTCCGACGTCCTTATGAACGAATGAGCGCCTGCGCCAAGCCCTAAATATTCCTCGCCCGTCCAATATCCAACGTTGTGCTTGCTTTCATATCCTTTTCTTGCAAAGTTTGACACCTCGTATTTGTCAAAGCCGTTTGCTTTTAAAACGTCCTCTGCAACGGTCAGCATATCCGCCACCTCGTCGTCGGACGGAAGAAGCACTCTTTCCTCTTCCACACGCTTTGCAAGCGCAGTACCTGCCTCGAGCGTGAGCGCATACACTGAAATATGCTTTACAAGCGGCGCAAGCGTTTTAAGCTCGTCTGCAACGGCGGCGCAGGTATCGTACGGCAGCCCTACTATCACGTCGCAGGACACGTTTTCAAAGTGCTTATTTGCAAGCTCTATAGCCGACAGCGCAGTCGCAGCGTTGTGCAGGCGCCCTACCGAGCGAAGATTTGAGTCGCTTAAGCTTTGCACGCCTATGCTTATGCGGTTTATGCCCGCTTCCTTATAAGCGAGAAGCTTTTCCTCATCTAAGCTTTCGGGATTGCACTCGATACTACATTCCTTGACACAGGACAGGTCAAAGCTTTCTGAAAGCACTCTCATAATGCTTGCTATCCTTTTTGCGTCGAGCATGCTCGGAGTGCCTCCGCCTATATAAACAGTGTCGATTTTAGCCTTTGAATACGCCTCGCCTGCAAATCGTATTTCTCGATTTAGTGCGCTTAGATAGCTGAAAACCAAGCTTTCGTCCACGTTGGCGCAGGAGTTGAAGTCGCAATAGCGACATTTGGATTTGCAAAACGGAAGATGGATATACAGTTCCATAGTCACCTTTCAATATGCAAAATCCGCCTAAGCGGCGGATCCTGTCAGTTGTCGATTTTAAGTATGGATATAAACGCCTCGCTGGGCACCTCGACGGAGCCAACCTTGCGCATACGTTTTTTGCCTTCTTTTTGCTTTTCAAGCAGCTTCTTCTTGCGGGTTATGTCGCCGCCGTAGCACTTTGCAAGCACGTCCTTGCGCATTGCCTTTACCGTCTCACGGGCGATTATCTTGCCGCCGACGGTGGCTTGAATGGGAATTTCAAACAGTTGACGTGGAATGACCTCTTTCAGCTTTTCCGCAATGCCTCTGCCTCTCGAATATGCGTTGTCACGGTGCACGATGATGGATAGTGCGTCGCAGACCTCGCCGTTTATCATCATATCGAGGCGCACAAGGTCGCTTTTTTCATAGCCGTCCGTTTCATAGTCTAAGGAAGCATAGCCACGTGTGCGTGATTTCAAGCTGTCGAAAAAGTCGTAGATTATTTCGTTGAGCGGCATTCTGTAAAGTATCTGCACTCTTGTCGGATCGATATAGGACATATCCAAAAATATGCCTCTTTTGCCCTGACACAGCTCCATTATCGCACCGACGTATTCGGGCGGCGTAAACAGCTTTGCAAGCACCATAGGCTCCTCGATATAAGCTATTTCCGACGTGTTTGGCAATGCGGTGGGATTGTCTATCACAAGCTTTTCGCCGTTGGTCTTAAAGACGTTGTAGGAAACGCTCGGCGCAGTTGTGATAAGATCGAGGTCAAATTCACGCTCCAACCTTTCCTCGATTATTTCCATATGCAGCAAGCCCAAAAAGCCGCAGCGAAAGCCGAAGCCCAACGCCGTTGAGACCTCGGGATCGAAGCTTAAGGATGCGTCGTTCAGCTGAAGCTTTAATAGAGCCTCTTTCAAATCGTCGTACTTTGCGCCGTCCGCAGGGAAAACGCCCGTGTAGACCATAGGCGTAGCCTTTTTGTAGCCGGATAGCGGCTCCTTTGCAGGACGGTCCGCATTTGTTATGGTGTCGCCGACGGCAGTGTCGCTCACGTTTTTGATACTGCCTGCAATATAGCCGACCTCGCCTGCCGTAAGCTGCTGACAAGGTATCATATGCGGTGAAAAATAGCCTACCTCAACGACCTCGAACACCTTGCCCGTGGACATCATTTTGATTTTGTCCCCTGCCTTGACCTTGCCGTCCATAAGGCGCACCATAGATATTGCGCCCCTGTAGTTGTCATAAAAGCTGTCAAATATCAGTGCCTTAAGCGGTGCGTTTTCGTCGCCCTGCGGCGCAGGAAGCTTATCAACTATCTGAGCGATGAGGTCGTCGACGCCCGTGCCGTCCTTTGCCGAAACGAGCGGACAGCCGTCGGTATCCAAGCCTATGATATCCTCTATCTCAAGCTTTACGCCGTCGATGTCGGCGGAAGCAAGGTCTATTTTGTTTATGACGGGCAAGATTTCAAGATTGTTTTCAAGCGCAAGATATACGTTGGACAGCGTTTGCGCCTCTACGCCCTGCGTTGCGTCGACTATGAGCAATGCGCCCTCGCACGCCGCAAGCGAACGGGAAACCTCATACGTAAAATCAACGTGACCGGGGGTGTCGATAAGATTGAGCACGTATTCCTCGCCGTTGTGCTTATAATACAGCCTGCAGGTCTGAAGCTTGATGGTTATGCCCCGCTCACGCTCGATATCCATATTGTCAAGCAGTTGATTTTCCATTTCACGCTCGCTGACCGTGCCCGTCTTTTCGATGAGCCTGTCGGCAAGAGTGCTTTTGCCGTGGTCGATGTGGGCTATTATGGAAAAATTCCTTATATATTTTTTGTCCAAAAGACACCTCTTATTTGCGTTTTGCGCACTGCGCACACAAAATTATCATACTATTGTTAAAAAAAGTATTGACTTTATTATAATGGAAGAATAAAATTTTATCAACAGAATGAAGTAAATTAGAGGTGGATATTATGAATTTTCAATGGCTTTTTGACCGTCCCATTGCGCACAGAGGTCTGCACGACGCAAATTTGCCCGAAAACAGTATTCCTGCATACGAAAAGGCAATAGAGCACAACTTCAACATCGAAATCGACGTGCACCTGACAAAGGATAAGAAGCTTGTCGTATTTCACGACGACAGCCTCAAAAGAGTTTGCAGCGTAGATAAAAAAATCAAAAACTGCACTCTTGCGGAGCTGAAGACCTACGGACTTGCGGGCACAGACTACAAAATGCCCACTTTTGAGGAATTTTTGCAGCTTGTAGACGGCAAAACAGGTATACTTTGCGAGATAAAGGGCGTCAATCCTCTCGATCCGTCCATCATCAAAGCGACTATAAAGGCGCTTGAAAATTACAAAGGCAATATTGCCCTGCAGTCCTTTAACTTCGGCGCAGTCAAATACGGCAGAAAGCACTGCGACCTGCCCGTCGGCGGACTTTATACGTGGTGCTCGCCGAGCACAAAAAATCCGAGATGGTTTTTCTCGAGCTGGATGGGCAAGCTGTGGCCTGTAAAGCCCACCAAGGCGCAATTTATCGCTTACGATATACGTGCCTGCGCCCCAAACCTGAGCGAAAACAAATGGCTCAAAAAATGGTCTAAAAAACTGCCTGTACTGACGTGGACCATAGATACGCCCGAGCGTGTCAAGGACGCTCAAAAGTATGCGAACAACATCATTTTTGAAAAGCTTTCACCCGAGTTTGTAGAGGAATGCGTCGGCACTTTCAGACCTCTTGAATTTTAAAATTATAACTGATTTAGCATACTAAAAACGCCGCAATGTGCGGCGTTTTTATATAATTTGCCTTAAATATATTATTTCTTTAAAGCCTTAAACTGCTCGCCGAGATTTAAAGCAAGTATCTGATTTAACTCTTCTATACTGCCCTGCGTAAGATCAGACTTGCTTATCACGTGCGTTTGCACTCTGGATATAAACATAAAATACGCTTCCTTTGTTTCCTCAACCTTATATAAATATGAATATTTAGCGGAAGTCGTAGCCTCATATTCGCTCACGGTGTCGCCTGCGCTCATCTTGATTTCGGAAAATATCAGCCTATCGGGAAAAAATTGAAAGGTAGAAAGTGTGTCCGAGCTCATAATGGACATCGTTTTATTACGTGAGCGCTGTATAAGCAAAGACAGCACTATCACAAGCGGAGTGAAAATACACCCTAAAACGATCATAAATATGCCGAATGGCAAATCGCTGCTATCCTCCGGATAGGCAATGACTAAGGCGCCTATCAATATAAATAACAGGCTGACAACGACAAACAGCCACCACGTCTTTTTGAAAGCACGATTGTTCATCGCCTTTGTAACATCCGAGTTGAATTTACCTTTAAATTCTACCATATGATTACCCCCGCATAACAGTATATTTCTGTCAAATTTATGATATCATTGTTGCAATAAAAAAGCAAGACGAATGCCTTGCTTTTTGATATCTAAGATGCAAATTGCAATCGTTATTATAATTCGTCTGAATTGCGTTTGCTTTATTCGTTTGACGACGACTTGCCTATGCCCTTAACTCTTGTGCCAAATGATTTGAAGCTTTTCTTTAATGTCGTAAAGAACGGCTCCTGCATAGCTCTGATATCCACAATTTTGGTGTTGTTTGTGATTGAGTACGTCACGTACACGTAGTATGCGGTGAGCAACACCGTGAACACGCAAAATACGATGTAGAATGCGTTTGTGGACTCATAGCCGACGATTGCCGTGCTCGCATTGCCGGGGATAAGCTTGCTTTGGTTGAATAGCTGCGCCATATCGAGGAAGCCGAGCGTTGCATAGCCGCCGACGATAGCGTACATTCTTCTGTCGCCGCTTATCATCGTGTACACGATTGCAAATGCCAGCGAGAGGAAGAGATAGGTGTAATCTACCTTGAGCGTGAACACCGATATCACGGCAAGCGCAAACGAGGTCAGCAGAATAAGCTCCTGTTTATTGCGGTTTTTGAAGTAAAGCGAAATGACGTACGCTTCGAGCACGAGCAGGAACACAAGGTTGAGTATGCTTACGCCCGACTGAGTGATGACCTTTCCGTTCATAGCGACCATACCGTAGAGGTTGAACGCATTGCGCACGAAGTAGGTCGTGTTTGTCATCTGATTGACGATGGTCTTGAAGTTGTAGAAAGCGTCGCCCGCTGCGATCTGATGTATACCGACGGGCAGCGTCAATACGTATGCGAGCACAAACGAGCCGATAAGACCGAACACTATCATTGCCCTGTTTGCCGTAAACTTGCGCATATTGTCGTTGTCCTTGATATATCTGAAGGTGAAGTATGCCACTACAATGGGTGCGACAGCCAACGCACGGATATCCAAAACCGCCGCAAGCGTCATCATAAGATATGTGGGCAGATACTGCTTTTCTACCATAAGTATGACTGCGCCCAAAAGCAGAGCCACAAGCAGACTGTCAAAGGTGCCGTTAAAGCCGCTCATCGTAAACACGACGGGAAGCGCCGCATACAGTGCAGCATATACTGTGGACAGCTTGTTGCCGACATACTTTCTGCCATAGAAGTATATCATCAGCACAACCGCCATATCCGCAAGCACGTTGATAAATCTGATGAGTATGGACAGCGAAGCTATATCGAGCTTTATGCCCATTGCGCCGAGTATCGTAAGGATAAACAGGCTGCCGGGAGCTAATGTGGACGAGCCGAGCGAAGCACTGCCGAGAGTGATTTCAAACGCCTGAACCTTGCCTGCGCCAAACGCCTCAAAGAAGCCCATAACGCCGTTTGAGCCGAGCCAATGCGAAGCAACTGCGATGTTGCGCATAGACGTGCCCGTGCCGAATGTCGTGAGCAGCATGGCAAGCCTTATAAGGAAGGTGCCGAGCGCAAGCACGACTGCGATAAACGCAAAGTTTTTGTACCACGTCGTTGCGCCGCCTTTGCCCTTTGTATAGGAATCAGCTACACTGTCGAAATCCGCAAAAGCGTCACGCTTTGCATAAATACGTCTTATCACAATGTATGCGACTATTATCAACGCTACCGACAGCAAGGTGAGCAAAACTACAAAGCAAATTCCGCTTGTGGTGGAAGCTGTGACGACCGCCCTTGCCTTTTTGAAGTCGATTACGCTGTAGCCCTCTTCGACGTCGCCCTTTTCGACACGCATCATAGATACGTTGTCAAACAGAACTCTGCCCGAGCAACCCTCGCTCTCTGTGCCTAAGCAAAGCGCAAGAGTGAGATAGTCCGTGTTTTTAGGCTTGACATAGAAGGTGTAGGTCTGGAAGCCGTCCGTTGCGGTGTTTCTGAAAACGAACTTGTATTCGGTATTTTCCAAAAACGCCACGTATGCACCGTATTCGTTGCGCAGATTGCTGTTGATGCGCATATCGACGGTGACCTTGTATATCTTGTTTGGATCGACCTTGATGGATTCCGTCTGTCTCAGATAGCTGTATGACTTTGAGGAATTGTCCAGATACATATACTGCTCGCCCTCGTTGCCCTCGCCCGACGGAGTGCCTTTGCCGAATGTCACCGAGCTCGATGAGGTCGTCCAGCCGTCAAACGTAAACTTGCCGTCCGAAGTGGACGTAGTGCTGTCAAATTTGCCGTTTTGGACAAGCTCGTCGCCGACTTTGCTGCTTGCGTTGTTGCACGCTGTCAATGCGAAAAGTGCCAGCACGAGTGCCAGCACCAACGCACATATCACAATGAGTCTTTTTTTCATTTGACTGTCCTTTGAAAACTTAAAAAATCAGTTCTCTTTGAGTTTTGCCGCTTTGCCTGTTCTGCTTCTCAGATAATAAAGCTTTGCACGACGCACCTTGCCGTGACGTACGACTTGAATGCTGTCGATTTTTGGGGAATGGAGCGGGAACGTCCTTTCAACGCCTACGCCGAAAGTAACACGGCGCACAACGATGGTCTCACGGATACCGCCGTTCTTTCTTGCGATGACGGTGCCCTCGTAGGTCTGGATACGCTCTTTCTCGCCTTCCTTAACTTTTACGTTGACCTTAACTTGGTCACCGATAGCGATTTCGGGCAGATCCTTTTTCATACCCTCTTGTTCGATTTGGTCGATAATGTTCATTTGACTACCTCCTAATTACGCAACATTCATACACAAGTCTCTCTTGCCAGCGGAATATCCGAGTCACAGGCGATATGATATCATATCTTTAAACATATTTCAACTGAATAAAAGGCATTTTCTTTATTTTTAATAATAAATTTATTATTTAAACTATAAAATACAAAAAAATATACAAAATGCAAATTCACTTTGCAGAAATTAGCGTATTCTCATCAAAAGCGTTTGCGATATGGCTGACTTCGTCGTATGAAATAAATCAAAGATATGTCGAATGCAAACTCACCGTTTGCAGAATTTGGCATAATTTTCGTCAAATGCGTTTACGATATGGCTGACTTCGCCGTCGCCGACCTCTATTATGTCAAAGCGCACGGCGGTGTTTGCGTCAAATCGACCTGCCATATATGCCTTTGCGGCAGTGACGTATCTTGCCGCCTTGTACGGCGTGACAGCCTCTGCACCGCTGCCGAATTCTGCCGTCAGACGGGTTTTGACCTCGCAGAATATCACGGTTCGCTCGCCCCTGCCTTTTGACACAACCGTGGGGTTTATCTTGCTTAACAGACGTTTAAAAGGTGCTTTTGCGATGATTGGCGCACCGTTTTTGTCGATATACGCCTCGGCAATTATGTCCACCTCGCAGCTGCAGATTTTTAAATTTCTGTCCAGAGTTTTATATCCCGCCGCTTTTAAATAATCGACGGCAAGCTGCTCGCCGATATTTCCGACAAACGTCGTGTTTTTCATCATTTGCGCCCCAAAATTCCGCCTATAAAGCTGTTGCGGTGCAGCGGACACTGTCCCACCGACTTCAATGCCGCAATGTGCTTGGGCGTGCCGTAGCCCATATTGTTTTCAAAATCATACTGCGGATAGACCTTTGCCATTTCCGTCATATATCTGTCTCTTGTGACCTTTGCCACGATAGACGCCGCCGCTATGGAATACGAAAGTGCGTCGCCGTGCACTATCCCGAAGGTTTTGTAAGGAATATCGAGCGTGAGCGCATCTACTATCACGATGTCGGGCTTGACAGACAGCGACATTATTGCGTCCGCCATACACGCCTTTGTGGCGTTTAAGATATTCATTTCGTCTATTTTGGTTTGACTGTAAGACACCGTTGACACCGCTATCGCCTTTTGCATGATGATATCGAAAAGCTTTTCACGCTTGCCCTTGCTCACCTTTTTGCTGTCGTTTACGCCCTGTATCAGGTCGTCAAGCGGCATTATCACCGCCGAGCAGGTGACGGGCCCCGCAAGCGGACCTCTGCCCACTTCGTCCACGCCGCATATGTATCTGTAGCCCTTTTCAAGCAACTGACTTTCGTAAAACATCAAATCTTCTGCACGTACCATAAAATTCTCACAAATCTTTATCGGGATACTCAAGCATTATCTTGCCGAGCCGTCCCTTTCTGAAATCGTCTATAAGCGTTCTGCCCGCTCTGAATAAATCGAGCTCGTTATCACGCAGCTTAAAGCCTCTTGCCCTTGCGATATCCTCTACTATTTCATAAGCTTCGCCGTCGAGGCTATCGAGCTTATATCTGCCCTTGAGGCTTTCGGATGCGATATGCTTCAACTCGTCCACAAAGTCGCAGGCGAGCTCGAAGGTATCGAGTACGTCGTCTTTAATTGAGCCGATATATGCAAGATGATGCGCCACGAGCTGATTTTCAAATTTGCCCCAAAGCGTCCCCGGTGTATCCAAAAAATCTATTCCGTCAACGGACAGCCATTGCTTGCCTCTCGTCACACCGGGTCTGTCGCCCGTGACCGCCTTTGACTTTTTTATCATAGCGTTGATTATGGTTGACTTTCCGCTGTTGGGAACGCCCACTACCATCGCTCTTACGCTGATATTTGCGCCTTTTTTTGCATATTTTTCAAGCTTATCCGCCATAACGGCTTTGAGCCCTGCCACTATCTGCGAGCAGTCGCCGCTTGTGCCGACCGCCTTGACATAGCTTTTGCCCTGTCTTTTAAACTCGTCGCACCAAAGCTTGAGATCGGCAGCTTCAACAAGGTCGCACTTGTTGAAAACGCACAGCACTCTTTTGCCGTTAAGCAGCTTTGAAAACAGCGGATTTATGCAGGACGAAACCGCACGTGCGTCAATGACGTAAATGAGTGCGTCGACTAAGCGCAGATTGTCTTCCATCATGCGGATAGCCTTTGTCATATGTCCCGGAAACCACTGTATCCTCATAAGCCCTCAAAACAGTATATCTAAATAGGTAAATTACTTTCTTTTTTTCTTTGGCTTTTGCGGCATATAAGGTTTTATATCCGTCTTTGCCATAAGGTCGGGGCGCCTTTGCATCGTGATTTCAAGCGACCTTTGCTTGCGCCAACGCCGTATGTCGCTGTGGTTGCCCAAAAGCAATACTTCGGGCACTTTAAGCCCTCTGTATACTTCGGGACGGGTGTATTGCGGATATTCCAAAAGTCCGTCCGAAAAGCTTTCTTCAGACGTAGATTCGCTGCTGCCGAGCACGCCGTCCACATATCTCGCAACACAGTTGACAAGCACGAGAGCGGGCAGCTCGCCGCCAGTCAGCACATAGTCGCCTATGGATATTTCCTCATCGATGCACAGGTCTATCACACGCTCGTCAATGCCCTCGTAATCGCCGCAAAGCAAAAGTATACGCTCTCGCTTTGCAAGCTTTTCCACCTTTGCCTGATTTAGCGTTTTCCCTCTCGGCGACATATATATACGCAGCGCCTCGTGCTTTGGGTCCACCGCCTCTATCGCACGCACGATGGGATCGGGCGTCATGACCATACCTGCGCCGCCACCGTACGGGGCGTCGTCAGTCTTTTTGTGCTTATCCTGCGAATAGTCCCTTATATCCACGACGTTGACGGACAGCTTGCCGTCGTCAATGGCTTTGCCGAGCAGACTGCATTTGAGCACGTCAAAATAATCTGTGAATACTGTGAGTATATCAAATTGCATAGTATCTCAGTTGTATACGACGACACGGCTGAAAACTGTCCCGTCAAGCACAAGCTTGCCGCCCTTTACATCTACGCTGACAATAAGCTGCTTTAATGCGGGAAAGCTGAGCGTGCCGCTGTCGGTTTTTACGGTGTACACGTCCGCCGAGCCGAATTGCTGTATGTCCGAAAGAGTGCCTATTCTGTCCGCCCCGACAAAGACGGACATTCCTATCATATCAACGATATAATGCTTATCCTCATCGAGCGGCGGCAATGCCTCTCTTGAGGCATACACCATCTGTCCTCTCAGCTTTTCCGCCCCGTCGACATCGTTGACGTCCGCAAGCTGTATAAACCCAAAGTCGCCCTCGCAGACTATCTTTGTCACCTTGCGGACTGCGCCCGATATGCGCACCTCTTTAAGATGAGAAAACCGTGCGACGTCGGAGGAATAAAACTCTACCTTCATTTCACCTTTCAGTCCGCGCGGTTTTAAAATCTTGGCAATTTCAAATTCAGATCTCATTCTTTTCTTCTATGACGACATTGTATTTGACGGCGTGCGCACCGTTTGACGCCTTGACAAGAGTGCGGATCGCTTTTGCTATCCTGCCCTGCTTGCCTATGACCTTGCCAATGTCGTTTTTTGAGATCGTAATGACGATATCCGACGTGCCCTCGCCGTCTCTTTCCTCTACGGTGTAGTCGCCGTCGGGCACAAGTGCGGATACAAGATATTCTACTAATTCAATCATTTTAGGTCACCGATTATTTTTTTTCCACAATGCCCTGACTGATGAGCAAAGACATAACCGTCTCTGTGGGCTGTGCGCCTTTTGCAAGCCATTCCTTTGCCTTGTCTGCGTCGATGACTATCTGCTTCGGCTCGCTGACGGGATTGTAATAACCGATTTGGTCAATGTACTTGCCGTCTCTTGCCTTGCGAGAGTCCATTGCGACGATGCGGTAGAAAGGTGCCTTTTTTGCGCCCATTCTTGTGAGTCTGAGTTTAACCATTTTAGTATCCTCCGATGTGATATAAATATTTTTTTGCGGTCATCCGCATTTTTTGTCTTTTCCCTTAAAACGGCGGCAAGCCTCTTAAGCCTTTAAGCCCTTTCATACCGCCCTTTTGCATCCTTGCCATCATATCCTTTGTCAGCTCAAACTGCTTCAAGAGTGCGTTGACCTCCTGTATGGAAGTGCCGCTTCCATTTGCTATGCGCTTGCGACGGGATGCTTTGATGATTTCGGGGTTTCTACGTTCCTTGACGGTCATCGACTGTATTATCGCCTTGTTGCGGTAAAGCTGCTTTTCGTCTATCTGCGCACCCGGCTTCATCTTGCCTGCAAGACCGGGTATCATTGCCACCATATCGCTGAGGCTGCCCATCTTTTTGACGCTTTCTATCTGAGAAAGATAGTCCTCTAAGGTGAACGAGTTTTCCTTGAGCTTCTTTTGCAGCTTAAGCGCCTCTTCCTGCGAGATAGCGTCCTGCGCTCTTTCTATAAGCGTGAGCACGTCGCCCATTCCGAGTATTCTCGACGCCATTCGCTCGGGATGGAAGGGCTCTAAATCTTCCATTTTTTCGCCCGTGCCGCTGAACTTGATAGGCTTGCCCGTGACCGCACGTATGGATAACGCTGCGCCGCCTCTCGTATCGCCGTCGAGCTTTGTCATTATCACGCCCGTTATATCGAGAGTTTTGTTGAATGTGTCCGCAACGGTCACTGCGTCCTGACCTGTCATGCTGTCGACTACAAGCAGAATTTCCGTCGGGGCGACCGTCTTTTTGACACGCACGAGCTCGTCCATAAGCTTTTCGTCTATATGCAGACGGCCTGCGGTGTCGACTATTACGGTGTCAAAGCCGCCTTTAAGTGCATATTCCACACTCGCCTTTGCAATTTTGGCGGGGTCTATCTGCCCCATTGAAAAGCACTCCGTGCCCGCCTTTCCTGCGACAACCTTGAGCTGATCGATTGCGGCAGGTCTGTATATGTCGCCTGCAACAAGCAATACCTTTTTGTTTTGCTTTTTGAGATATGCCGCAAGCTTGCCGCACATAGTGGTCTTGCCTGCGCCCTGCAAGCCGCACATCATATATATTGTGGGCTGTTTGTCGGACACGGCAAGCTTCTGATGAGTGGAGCCCATAAGAGATACAAGCTCATCGTTTACTATCTTTACTATCTGCTGCGCAGGCGTGAGCGATTTTAAAATTTCCTCGCCCAAAGCCTTTTCGCTGACCTTTGCGACAAAGTCCTTTACGACAGAATAATTGACGTCCGCCTCGAGCAGGGCTACCCTTATCTCTCGCATAGCCTGCTTTATCTCAAGCTCCGTAAGCTTGCCCTTGTTGCGGAGCTTTGAAAAGATGTGATTCATTCTATCGGACAGATTTTCAAATAAAGCCATTTAGTCCTCCAAAATACTTCTTATCTCTGTCAATCTGGACAGCAGTACGTCTTTGGTAGTATTGTCGATTTCACTTTCTATGCTATCGAGCACGGCGAGTATGCGCCGCTGTCTGTCAAGACATTTCAAGCCGTTTTCAAATTCCTCAAGGTGTCTTTCGCCTTTGTTTAAGCTGTCAAGCACCGCTTGCCTGCTCACCTCGCAAATTTCGGCTATCTCGCCGAAGGACAGATCCTCATCGTAGCGCAGCCTCAACATCTCGTCCTGCTTTTTTGTAAGCAGCGAGCCGTAAAAGTCACGAAGCAGAGATATTTCAAACCTATCCATAGCACCCCGATATGACAGGAAACGGATATACCGTCTATACTGTCAAGCAAATTTACCTTACATATGATACAGCTTAAAAAAACGGGTGTCAAGCATTTTTGCAAGACACCCGCTAAATTATTTAAATTATTATAGATTTATTACTTAATTATCAAAATATATGTATTTTTGCACTGCGCAAGCGCACACGTATATATTGCGACAGACAAAAGGCTAAAACCTCAAATCAATGCGTTGATAAAGTCGGTGGCGTCAAACGGAATGAGGTCGTCTATCTTTTCGCCCACGCCCACATACACGACGGGCAAGCCTATTTCGTCTGATATCGCAAGTACGACTCCGCCCTTTGCTGTGCCGTCAAGCTTGTTGAGAATGATGCCGTCCGTGTCGATATCCTCGCTGAATATCTTTGCCTGTGCGACCGCATTCTGTCCCGTGGTTGCGTCAAGCACGAGGAATTTTCTAAAGTCCGCTTCGGGCAATTCACGCTCGACGACTCTGCATATCTTCTGCAGCTCCGCCATAAGATTTTTCTTGTTGTGCAGACGTCCTGCAGTGTCCACAAGCACCACGTCGTTGCCCTTTGCCTTTGCGGAAGCTATTGCGTCAAAAACAACGGCGGCAGGATCTGCGCCTTCACTATGACGTATTACACGCACACCCGCACGCTGTCCCCACACCTCAAGCTGCTCGCTTGCGGCGGCACGGAAGGTGTCTGCGGCAGCAACGACTACGCTTTTGCCCTGCTCCTTAAACTGATGCGCAAGCTTGCCTATCGCAGTGGTTTTACCAACTCCGTTCACTCCCGACAAAAGTATGACGAGCGGATATTCGTATGCGGGTATGTCATAGTCGATATCCTCGATCATAAGCGTTTTTAGCAGCTCTTTTGCCTGATCGGGCTTTTTTATCTTGTTTTGGAAGATTTTGTCCTTAAGCTCCTCAATGAGATTTTCCGTTGCGGTTATGCCTACGTCTGCGGTGAGCAACGCTTCTTCTAAATTCTCATAAAATTCGTCGTCGAATTCACGTGCGGAAAAGGCGAAAAACAGCTTTTTTGAAAATGCGTCCTTTGTCTTTCTTATGCCCTCGGCTATTTTTTGAAAGAAACCCATATATTCTCCTTAAATCAGTTTGTTGTGGCGTGCTTGACGGCTTCCTCAAACTCGATGGAAACTATCTTTGTAACGCCCTTTTCCTCCATCGTCACGCCGAAAATTGTATCCGCATGGCGCATAGTGGGCTTTCTGTGCGTGATGACGATAAACTGCGTGAAGTCGGAAAACTTTTTGAGAAACTCCGCAAACAGGTTTACGTTTGCGTCGTCAAGCGCCGCTTCGATCTCGTCAAGCACACAGAAAGGCATAGGCTTCAGGCGCAGTATGGCAAACAGTATAGCTATTGCCGTAAGCGCTCTTTCGCCGCCGCTCAAAAGCCCTATATTTTGCAATCTCTTTCCCGGAGGCTGCGCAAATATCTCTATGCCCGCCTCGAGCACGTCGGGCGTTTCCTTTGTATCGAGGCGAAGCTCGCCCTTGCCGCCTCCGAAAAGCTGCGAAAATACGTCCTTGAAGTTTTCGCTTATCTTGTCAAACGCCTCGATAAACTGATCACGCATACGCTCGGTGAGCGAGGCGATTATCTCTCTTACATCGTCGCACGCCTTTTGTATGTCGTCACGCTGCTTTGTCTGCTCGGCAAGGCGTTCTTCCGCCTCCTTGAGCGACTTTTCCGCAAGATAGTTGATTTCGCCAAGCCTTGACATTGCGCTTTTAAGGTTTGTTATCGCCGTCTGCGCACCGTATGCCTTAAACTCGGGATCCTTAAACGCCAAAGCGCCTGTGTACGTGAGGTTGTACACCTCGAGAATGTGCGACTGTTGATTGTTCATCTCGATGTCCACGTTTTGCAACATTCCCTCATAGCGTGTCTTCTTTTCGATGAGCTCGTTTCGCTTTGCAAATATCTCTGTCTTTTTAGCGTCGAGCGCTTTGATGTCGTCCGAAATGGTCTGTTTGCGGCCGGACAGCGAGGTTATTTCCTTCTCGAGCTCGGATATGCGGCGCACTTCTTCATTGGACAACAGCTCGCTTTGAGGCGAAGATATGACGACGTCAAGCTTTGCCTTTGTAAGCTTAAGCTGCTCGGTCAAATCTATTTTATCCTCTTGATAGCGTTCCTTTTCACGTGTCAGGCTGAACAGCTCGCTGTCAAGCGTAGCTATCGTGCTTTGCATATTGGCTTTTTGGATATTCAGATCCATCACCCTTTGTGAAAGCTGCTCGCTCTCGCCCTCCTGCCTGTTGTTGGCGGTCTTCGAGCTTTCAAGCAAAGCGGTGTATTCTTCCTTTTTCTCTGCGGTTATCTTTTCAAGCTCGTCAATGCTGTTGAGCTTTGTATCGATTTCCTTAAGAGTGATTTGCAGCACCTCGTACTCGTGCGAGCCGTCGTTTATTTCCTTCTGCAAACGCTCGGTGATGGCGGCGGATTGATTTGATTTTTCCTCGTTTATGCCTATCTCTATGCCTATCTGCGAAATTTCGCCGTTAAGCTCGCCGATGCGCTGCTCGGCGATACGGGCTTCCTGCTCGCATTCCTCTTTTCTGCCGACAAGAGCGTTCATTCCCTTTATAGCTCTTTCGATGCTCGCCTGCAGGTCCTCTATCTTCTTTTCCTGCGAAAGCAAGCCCAACGTTTGATTTTTTCTCGAACCGCCCGTTATCTCGCCCGAGCGTGCGAAAATTTCGCCGTCGAGAGTGACTATTTTAAAAGCCTGATCGTACTTTTTGTAAATGCGTATGGCGTTGCCGATATTGTTGACGACCACCGTTGTGCCAAGCAAGGTCTTTATAAGACCTTCAAACTGATAATCATATTTGATGAGGTCGCTCGCAAGCCCGTAGCAGCCGGGGTCCTTTAATGCGCTGAGAATTTCGGAATTTGGCGAATGAGGACGGCAGGACGTAAGCGGACGGAATGTGACACGTCCGTAATTATTCTGCTTTAAATATGCGATAAGGTCGCTTGCGGAGCTCTCGTCACGAACGATGACGTTTTGCATATTGCCGCCCAAAGCGTATTCTATCGCCGCCTCGTACTCGGTGGGCACGCTGATTATCTCGGCAAGCACGCCCAATATTTTTGAGGACAAAACGCTGTCGTTTTTGGCGTCACGCATAAGCTTTCCGACTGCGTTCTGATAGGAAGCGTATCTTTCCTTATCCTCTACGGATATCTTCAAGCGCTCACGCAGGGCGGAAATTTTGTTGTTGTTGCTTGCTATTTCTTCCTCAAGCGACTTTGCGCCCTCTTGCGCCTCCGCCTTGGACGCTACGCACTCGTTATATTCGGCAATAAGCTCACGTCTGTGTTCCTTTGCCTGCTTCAGCTTTGCGTCGTAGATGGACAGATTTGTAAGCTCTGTGTCGAGCGCAGTCTTTTTTTGCGCAAGCGTTTCCTTTATCGTGCGGGAACGCTCGGCGTGTATGCTCTTTTCCGCCTGTAGCCCCGAAAGATTTGCCTTGAGTGCGCTAAGCTCCTCTATAGCACGGACATACGCCTCGTTGCTGTCGGCGATCGCATCCTTAGAGCCCTTGAGGTGTGCGCTGAGCGATTTATATTTTTCCTCTGCTTCCTGACATTCCTTTTGCAAGGCTTCATATTGCTGAGCAGCGGCGTTTTTGCGTGCCGTCAGGCTTTCTATCGACGTATCGGAAGCGATGATATAGCCCTCTACGGATACGATGTCATCTTTTATACTTGCCAACTGCGACTGCAGGTCTTCGATATGCGACTTTGCTGCAGCCAAAGCGCCCTCCGATTTTGCGGCGCCCACCTTCAACGCCAAAAGCTCCGCATGGCGGTCGTCATAAAGCTTGTCAATGCCGGTTGACTGGCGCAAACAGTCGTCGTATTTGCGCATACATTCGTCATATTCCAAACCGGTGGCGTTGAGCTGCTCTACGCAATCGTCTATTTTGACCTGTATTTTGTCCTTTGTCGCTTGGTTGTTTTCATAATTGTAAATGTACAGGTTTACTTCCTGATACTTGAGCTGCTCTTTGAGCTCGCTGTGCTTCTTTGCGGTTTCCGCCTGACGGCGCAAAGGTCCTATCTGCTTCTCTATTTCGGCAATGACTTCGTTTGTGGTCTGCAGGTTGAGCGCAGTATCGTCAAGACGCTTTTCCGCCTTTACTCTTTCCGCACGGAATTTGGATATGCCTGCCGCTTCCTCGAAGATACGGCGGCGCTCGTCGGGCTTTGCCGACATTATCTCGTCAACTCTGCCTTGCCCGATAATGGAATAGCCCTCTTTGCCTATGCCCGTGTCACGGAATAAGTCGATGATGTCGCTCAAAAGCGTGCGTTCGTTGTTTACGTAATATTCGCTCGAGCCGCTTCTGTCAAGCTTACGGGTGACCGTAACCTTGTCAAACGGCAAATTTGCAAAGACGTGACCGTTTTCATTGTTGAAGGTAAGCGAAACCTCGCAATAAGACATGCTTTTGCGCTTTTCGGTACCGGCAAAGATGACGTCCTGCATGCTTTTGCCTCGAAGCTGCTTTGCGCTTCTTTCGCCCAACGTCCACCTTATTGCGTCCGACACGTTTGACTTTCCGCACCCGTTTGGTCCGATTATAGCGGTCACGCCCTCCTTAAAGGGGATATCCACCTTGTCGGCAAAGGATTTAAAGCCTCTGAGTTCGATATTCTCTAAGTTCAACAAAATATGTATACCTACCTATGCTACTATATATTTAAAAAATATATCGACCTATATTAACACGAAATCGAGCTTTAATCAAGGCTTATACACCAAAAATTTTTAAATTGCGATAAACAAAAACGCCGTATCCTCATATGAGCTACGGCGCAAATTTTGTACTATACAGTGGATTTTGTGAGATAGTATTTTAAAAATCAACCATTTTTATAATACTTTTTAGACAAGTTAAGCAAATTATCGCTTGTTTATATGACTTAGTGCCAAACGGGCGCCCTGCTGCTGCGCACTCTTTTTGCTTTTGCCCTTTCCTCTGCCTGCGCATATTCCGTCTATAGTGACGTCTACCGTAAACGTGGGATCGTGCGAAGCTCCCGTGACGCTCACCGTGATATACTCCACCTTAAGCTTGTTGCGGGTGGCAAACTCGTTGAGCTCGCTTTTGTAATCTCTCTCTTCCTCGTGCTTTACGCTGCCGTCAAAATGAGGCTTGAGCGCCATAAATATAAACGCCTCTGCACACTCCACACTGCCGCTGTCAAGATATATCGCCCCGACTATGGACTCAAAGAGGTTGGACGCAACCTTTGTATGAGTGGTGATGCTTTGCACGCTTTCGCCCTTGCCTACTATCATATACTTTGCAAGGTCAAGCTTTTTTATTGCGTTTTCAAGCGGCTCCTGCGACACTATCTCCGCACGGCGCTGAGTGAGCGCACCCTCGTGCGCATCGGGATTTTCAATCATCAGCCGCTTGGCAACGATAAAGTCCACTATGCTGTCGCCCAAAAACTCAAGCGACTCATAATTTTGCGTCGCTACCGTGCTTGCCGAGCTGTGCGTGAACGCACGTGTAAGCAACGCCTTGTTATTGAAGACGTAGCCTATGCGTTCCTCTATCAATTTTACCGTTTGTGCGTTTAGCATTTCAGTCCTCGGCGCCTATAGCTGACGCATCTATGCTCTTTTTGATTTGTCCGCACACGTCACGCTCCGCAAGCCCCTTTGCTTGCAAAATACTTGCGCAAATTGCGCCCCGCTCGGAAGCTCCGTGCGCCTTTACTATAACCTTTTTCACGCCTAAGAAGCAAGCGCCGCCGAGCGCATTGTAATCGAGCTTTTTTTGCACGTCCTTAAATACGGGCTTTAGCATAAGTGCGCCGAGCTTTGACTTAAGGCCTCCCGCATACACACCCTTTTTGATGAGCTTGAGCATAAGATTTGCCGTGCCCTCTGCGGTTTTTAGCGCAATATTGCCGTCAAAGCCGTCCGATACGACGACCTCGAAATCGCCACTCAGCATATCTCTCGCTTCGCAGTTGCCGACAAAGTTTATATCGTCGTTTGCACTTAAAAGCTCGTATGCCTGCCTGCTTAACTCATTGCCCTTGTGCGCCTCTACGCCGTTGTTTATAAGCCCTACTCTTGGATTTTCCACGCCGAGCATTATTTTGGCATATGCCGACGCCATAATTGCAAAGTGCAAAAGGTTTATCGGCTTGCTGTCCACGTTTGCTCCGCAGTCGCAAAGCACTACGCCCTTGCCCGTTAGCGACGGCAGCACGGGAGCAAGCGCAGGACGGGATACGCCCTTTATCCTGCCTACCTTCATAAATGCGCCAACCAAAACTGCGCCCGTAGAGCCTGCGGACACCATTCCGCCGCAGCTTTCGTCGCTCATAAGCGCTTCAAACGCCTTGACGAGCGAGCTGTCTTTTTTGGTTTTTATCGCCATAGTGGGACTTTCGTCATTGGAAATGACGTCGTTTGCTTCTATTATTTGCAAGCGGCTTTTGTCATATTCGTTTTCTTTAAGCGCTCCGTTTATGCCGTCGGCGTTTCCCACAAGCACTACGCTTACGCTTTTATCTGCCTTTAAAGCGTCCAAAGCACCGAGAACTACTTGCTCGGGCGCATTGTCGCCGCCCATCGCATCTATGATAATCTTCATATTCCACCCATAAAAAAGTATAAAAAAAGAGTGGCTGAGCACTCTTTTTGCATTTGCTTAGTCTTCCTTGAGGTCTACTATCTTCTCGCCGTTGTAGTATCCGCACTTAGGACACATCTGATGGCTCTTTTTGAACTCATGACATTGCGGGCACTCCACAAGACCGGGGGTTTTCACCTTGAACGTGCTTGCGAAACGTGAGTTTGTTTTTGATTTTGAAATTTTATTTTTAGGTACTGCCATTTGTTATTCCTCCGACATACATCTTTTTGACACGCCATTACAGCCTATTTAGTATATAAAATAAACACCGACTTGTCAAACGCTTTTTGAAAGTTGCCTATATATTATTATATTTTTATTATATAAAGCTATATCCCACGTGAGATACGGCGCAGGATACGGCTTTAAGCTCATTTAAATGCGATTGCTTTTGTCTCTCTTGCGATAGAAAGCTCCTCATTTGTGGGCAGGACAAGCACCTTGACCTTGCTCGCAGGCTTTGAAAGCACCTGCATTCCGTCGCCGAGCTTCTCTGCGTTTTTGTCAAAGTCAAAGTCCACTCCGAGATATTCCATATCGCTCATAACGAGCTTGCGCATATATCCGCTGTGCTCGCCGATGCCGCCCGTAAAGACGATGGCGTCCACGCCGTTGAGCACCGCCGCATAGGAACCGATATATTTTTTGATACGGTATGCGGCAACGTCTACCGCAAGCTTGCTCTTTTCGTCGCCCTTTTCGATTGCCGCCTCGAGATAGCGCATATCGGAATCGTATTCGCTTATGCCCTTCATTCCACACTTATTGTTGAGATAGTCAACAGTCTCGGCGGCGTTCATACCGAGCTTTTTGCCGATATATTCCACTGCTGCGGGATCGATATCGCCGCTGCGGGTGCCCATAACAAGCCCCTCGAGAGGCGTAAAGCCCATTGACGTATCCATACACTTGCCGTCCTTGACTGCGGATATGGACGAGCCGTTGCCGAGATGACAGACGATAATTTTGCTGTGCTCGGTGCCGAGGAATTTTACTGTTTCCTCGCTCACGAACTTGTGCGACGTGCCGTGGAAGCCGTACTTTCTCACCTTGTGCTGCTCGTATACGGAATACGGAATGCCGTACATAAATGCCTTTGCGGGCATAGTGCTGTGGAAGGTCGTATCAAACACCGCCACCATAGGCACGTTTGGCATGACCTGTGCGCAGCTCTTTATGCAAGCGATGTTGCCCGGCATATGCAGAGGTCCAAGCTCCGCATTCTTTTCGCAGATACGCACGACCTCACCGTCGATAAGCACCGACGCTTTGAAGTCCTCGCCGCTGTGAAGCACACGGTGTCCGACCGCCGATATCTCGGATATGGACGAAATCGCACCGAACTCTTTGTCCACCATTGCCTTTAGCACTAGCTGTATGGCTTCGGTGTGGTTTTTCATATCCTGCTTTAAAACGAGCTCCTTTTTCTGAGCGTTTTTTTGAGTGAGCGTGCCGCCCTCAAGCCCGATACGCTCGCAAACGCCCTTTAAAATAGCCGTTTCGTTTTGCATATCGATAAGCTGATATTTGAGCGACGAGCTGCCTGCATTGATAACAAGTATCTTCATATATTCTCCTCATTCCGCAAAAGCGGTCTTATTATATTATTCCTTGACGGATTGCAGCGCAGTGATTGCCGCAACAGCCGCAATATCCTCCGCAACACAGCCACGGCTTAAGTCGTTTACAGGCAATGCAAGACCTTGCATGATAGGTCCTATAGCCATGCAGTTGCCAAATCTCTGCGCAAGCTTGTAGCCGATGTTGCCTGCGTCGAGGTTTGGGAACACAAGCACGTTTGCCTGTCCCGCAACGGGGCTTTCGCCCGCCTTTTGCGCCGCTACGCTGTCCACGATAGATGCGTCAAGCTGAAGCTCGCCGTCCACGCAGATTTCGGGGTGCTCCGCCTTGACCATACTGTATGCGGATTGCACCTTTTCCACCGCCTCGTGCTTTGCGCTGCCCTTTGTAGAGAAGGAAAGCATTGCGACCTTTGGCTCGACGTGGCATATCTTTTTTGCGCTGTCCGCCGCTGCGACGACGATATCCTTAAGCTGCGTGTCCGTCGGATAAGGAATGACCGCACAGTCCGAAAAGATGTATGCGGGATATTTTTTGTATTTAAAATCTTCGGGCGGGACCATAACGAAGCAGCTTGACACCGAGCTTATGCCGGGCGCCGCCTTTATCACTTGGAAAGCCGCACGGGATACGTCTGCCGAGCTGAACACTGCGCCGCCCACAACGCCGTCCACGTCGCCGCACTTGAGCGCTACGCAGGCATAAAACATATTGTTTGTAGTGACAATATTCAGCGCCTGCTCGGGCGTCATTCCCTTTGCCTTGCGCAGCTCATAAAGAGTGTTTGCGTATTTTTGAGTGTTGGGCGAGGTTTTGGGATCGTCAAACACGACGCCTGTAAGATCCACGTCGGGAAACTGCTGCTTTGCTTCCTGCTCGCTGCCGATGAGCACGACCTTGCATACGCCATTTTTAGTGAGCATTTCCGCCGCTTTTACGGCACGTTTATCAAAGCCCTCCGCAAGAGCAATGGTTTTGCCGAGCGCTTTTGCTCTGTCCATCAAATCTTCTACAAACTGCGTCATACATTTCTCCATAAATTTTGCAATCCGTTTTGATTGCATTTAATTAAAATATGTATATAATTATAGATACTTAAAACAGAAAAATCAACAAAATGAGGGCGCATTTTGAAAATTACGGCAGTTATAGCGGAATACAATCCCTTTCACAACGGGCATCTCAAACAGCTTAGGTGTGCAAAAAGAGAAACTAAAGCGGACACCGTTGTCGTTGTTATGAGCGGCTCGTTCACGCAGCACGGCGACATATGCGTTTGCGACCGCTATACCCGTGCGAAATGGGCGATACAGGCGGGTGCGGATATGGTCATCGAGCTGCCTACGGTCTACTCGCTGTCCCACGCACAGCGATTTGCCGAAGGTGCGCTCAAAACGCTGAGTATGCTCGGCGAATATACCCTGTCCTTCGGCACCGAAAGCGAGGAACTGAAAGAACTGAGTTTAGCCGCAGAGTTTATGCAAAGCGAGTCAAACGATATGTCGGGACTGCTGAAGGGATATCTCGGACAGGGATACTCCGTTGCAAAATCACGCACGATGGCACTAAACAGTATCCGTCCCGATATCGCAAATATGCTCACCTCGCCAAACAACATTCTTGCAATAGAATATCTGAAAGCGGCTTCAAAGTACGGCGGACGTGTACAGGTGCACTCTGTCGAAAGAAAGCCCGACGACGGCAAAAAATATCTGTCGTCTACAAAGATAAGAGAGCTGATGAAAAACGGCGGGGATATATCCCCGTTTGTGCCGCCGTTTGTCACGCTTGAAGACTGCATATCGCAGGAAAAATACGGCACGATATCCACATATGCGATGAAGGCTATGACCGCAAAGCAGCTCGGCGAGATATACAACGTGAGCGAGGGTATGGAAAATCGCATTTCTCAAGCCGATTTCACGGATATGAGCGGCTTTTTGGAGCTTACAAGCCGCAGATACACCCGCTCGACCATAAAGCGCATTGCAGCCTGCGCAACGCTCGGATTAAATAAAGAGCTTGCCGAGCTTGCGAAAAACGAAAAGCCATATTGCACGCTGCTTGCCATACGTCCGTCAAAAAAGAAGCTGCTGCTACCCCTGCTTGCAAATGCGGACGGATACTTTTTCTTTAAACATTCAGACTGTCCGCAGGACCACCCCATACGTCCACTCATCGACCTTGACGAAAAGGCAAATAAAATACACAAGCTGTGCCGCTGAGGCGCAACGTTTAAACTCTTTCACGTAATAAATTTATTTTTCACGTCATAATTTTTTGTATGACGGAAAGCATACGCAAGCGGAATATATCCTTTGACAGGCTGAGAAAGCTGCCCTACGGCAAGCTGTTTGCCTGCCTCGCCATAATCGCTTTTATGGTGATGATGCTTGTAAAGCCCGACTACTATCTGAACTCGGCACGCAGAGGGCTGTCGCTTTATGCGACGAGCGTGCTTCCGTCGCTTTTCCCGTTTTATTTTTTTTCGCTGCTTCTGACATATATTGGCTCCGCAAAAGTCATTTCGGGCATTTTCAAGCGTCCCGTTAAGGTTTTGTACAACGCTCCTAAGGAAGGCGCATATGTGCTGCTTTTGAGTATGCTGTCGGGTTATCCCGTCGGCGCAAGTATGACTGCCGAGCTTTACGGCGCAGGCGTGATAAATCAAAAGGAAGCAAAGGCTATAGCGTCCTTTGCCTCGACATCGGGACCTATTTTCATATTGGGCACGGTGGGCAGCGCAATCTTTGACGACATAAAGGTGGGCGCAGTAATACTTGCGGCGCACTACGTTTCCGCACTGCTTAACGGCTTGATTTTCAGAGTGCGAAGCAAGGACAAAGCTGCGGACAACGGCACCTACGATATCAAAATCGCCTCTGCGCAGGACACCGACAATATAATGTCAAAAACTATCGCATCATCTACGCTAAGTATGCTGTACGTGGGCGGATACATTGTGCTGTGCGGAATGTTGGTGGATACTCTTGCGCTGTTTAACGTGGATACGCTGCTGCCCGCAGCGCTCGGCGACGGCATAGGACAGCCTATCGTTGCGCTGCTCGAGGGACTTATAGAGATGACAAGAGGCTGCATATCCTGCTTTAACTGTCCGCAAAAAAACATAGGCATTGCGCTTTGCGCAGGTATAATATCGTTTGGCGGACTGTCGGTCACTCTGCAAAACTACACCTTTCTGTCACGCTGCAAAATGAAGCTTTATGAAATTCTCATAAGAAAATTTACTCAAAGCCTGATAGCCTTTTTAGTTGCATTAGGCTTGTCATATATGATATAAAAGCGGTGAAAAATATCGGTAAACCGTGTCATATCGGCTGACATAATTTTTTGACTTTATGCGTTTTCGACGATTATATTGGCTGCAAAGGGAGTAATACAACAGAAAAAGGAGACAATCAATGAAAAGAAACTGGAGCAACACTGTACTTGTTGCTTATTCTCTAATTCCCAAAATCATCAAAGAGTTGAATTTTGGCGTAAAAACCCGTGTAAACTCCACCTTTCAAAGCCGACACCTGAAGTATGGCATAGGAAACGAGCAGCTAATAGGTGAAATTTTGGAGCTGACAGATGAAAAACGCAAGCTCGTATATCTGCGTTATATCATAAACTTCGCCTTATCGGACGTTGATGAAAAAAACAGAATGCTGCTTAAGGCACGCATTGTCGACAAGAAAACATATCAGACCATCGCCGACGAAAACGGCATATCCTTGCGCACGGTTTTCAGGCGGATAGGCGCAGCGGAAAACTCGTATGCCCTCGCCCTGCGCCGTGCGGGCTACAGCGAAAGCTGGTTTGAAAAGCAGTACGGCAGCGACAGATATATCGCCCCTATACGGGAACGCATTTTAAACGACAAATACTTTGTGGCAAAAAATTTATAACCAAACTAAAGTTAAAGCGCATTTTATCCTATTAAAATGCGCTTTTAACCTTTGTTTTTATTGAATAATCAGTTAAATCTGCTCATATAATTTGCATAGTTTGCAAATACTATTCCGCCGTCCTCAACGAGGTCCTTATTCCAAAGCTTCACCCACTCAAAGGTGTAGTACCCGTCGTAGCCCACGTCCTTAAGCGCACCAATTATCTGCTCGAGCGGAATGTCGCCGTAGCCCATAAGTTTGTAAGCGACCTTGCCTTTTTCTATAACGCTGTCCTTTAAGTGGACGTATTTTATGCGGCTTCCCAAATTTTTGATAGTGACGGAAATAGGCTCGTCATTGTATCTGTAGGGGTGGTGCGTATCCCAAAGCACGCCTGCGCCCTCGCCTTCCTCGTCAATGAAATCGGAAAGCGTCTTGCTGTCGAGAAACAGTCCGTTGGTTTCCATAAGCACGGTGACGCCGCTGCCCTTTGCATAGTCCAAAATCTGCGCATATCTCTTTTTGCAAAGCTCTATATCGCCGCCGTCGAAATAGGGTCTGTCAGTGGACATAACTCTGATAAATTCAACGCCGAGCTTTTTTGCAAGCTCTACATACGCTGTCGCTCTTTCGACCGCCGTATCGTCGTTGTGGTTTGCAAGCGCACAGTTTGTGCTGAGCATTGCGATTTTTATCCCTGTACGGTCCAAAAGCGCAACGGTTTTGTCGAAATCGTCGGTGAACTCTCTCATTTTGGTTGCGTCCACCTCGCCGCCGACCGAGCGTATCTCGATACCGCTATAGCCGAGATCCTTTGCGGTGGCAACAATCTCTTTAAGCGACCAGTCGGGACAGCCTATCGTTGAAAAGCACAGTTTCATATTTCCTC
This sequence comes from uncultured Christensenella sp., assembly GCA_910584155.1. GTDB lineage: Bacteria > Bacillota > Clostridia > Christensenellales > CAG-917 > CAG-475. The sequence goes on from CAJTYG010000002.1 coordinate 123,760, forward strand.
CTTATCATTATGCGGTTTCGATATCTGCATCAGCCTGCAATTTGAGTATCTCTATCGCCTGCTCTCTGAGCTTGAATTTTTGTATTTTTCCGCTTGCCGTTGTTGGGAACGCATCCATAAATCTGACATATTTGGGGACTTTGTGCCTTGCCATATGGCTGCGAACAAGCTCTTTCACTTCGTCCTCGGTCATCTGGGCGCCCTGCTTTAAGATTATACAAGCCATGACCTCCTCGCCGTACTGCTTGCTCGGCACGCCGATGACCTGCACGTCGCTTATCTTGTCGCAGGTATACAAAAACTCTTCGATTTCCTTTGGATATATATTTTCGCCGCCCCTTATGATCATATCCTTGATACGCCCTACGACCTTATAATATCCGTCCTTATCACGTATGCAAAGATCGCCGCTGTGCAGCCAACCCTCGCTGTCTATCGCCTGTGCGGTCGCCTCGGGCATCTTGTAGTAGCCCTTCATAATATTGTAGCCTCTCGCCACAAACTCGCCTGCGGTGCCGTCGGGGACTTCCTCATTCGTTTCGGGATCAACAATGCGGCACTCTACGCCCTCAAAGGCTCTGCCTACGGTGGATACACGCCTTTCCACACTGTCGTCGGTGGTGGTCATCGTGCAACCCGGCGAAGCCTCGGTCTGCCCGAAAACGATGACGATATCCTTCATATTCATCTTGTCGATGACCTTTTTCATCACCTCGATAGGACACGGCGAGCCCGCCATTATGCCCGTGCGCAGCGAGGAAAAATCAAACTGATCGAAAGAAGGATGCTCGAGCATACCTATAAACATAGTTGGCACGCCGTGTACGGCCGTGCACCTTTCCGTAGATATTGCATTCATCACCGTCACGGGACTGTAAGCCTCTACGGGCACCATAGACGTGCCGTGCGTGATACAAGCCATGACCGCAAGCACCAAGCCGAAGCAATGGAAAAACGGCACGACTATGCAAAGCCTGTCCTTAGGCGTGAGCTTCATTCCGTCGCCTATGGTTTTGCCGTTGTTTACGATATTTGCGTGCGTCAGCATAACGCCCTTAGGAAAGCCCGTCGTGCCCGACGTATACTGCATATTTATCACGTCGTCGGGACTCAAGGAACGCATACGCTCGTCAAGCTGCCCGTCGCTTATGCTGTCGCCGAGGGCAAGCATATCCTTAAAGGATAGCATTCCCTGCGGAGCAACGTCGCCCGTAAAGACAACTCTTTCAAGATAAGGCAGCTTTTTTGTGCACACCTCGCCTGATTTTGAATTTTTAAGGTCGGGAATGAGAGTATTGATTGTGCCGACATAATCGTTGCCCTTAAAGCCGTCCATCATTACGAGTATTTTCGTATCGGACTGCAAAAGCAAATATTCAAGCTCGAATATCTTATAATTTGTATTGACCGTGACAAGGATAGCTCCGCACTTTGCAGAACCGAAAAGTATCAAAAGCCACTGCGGAATGTTGGTCGCCCATATTGCGACCTTATCGCCCTTGTTTACGCCGAGCGCCATAAGCGACTTTGCCACCTTGTCCGTTTCCTCGTCAAACTGCTTCCAGCTTCTGCAAAAGTCGCAGGTGGTGTATTTTACCGCCTCTGCGTCGGGCATCTCTGCTGCCAAATTGCGTATAACTTCGCCAAGCGTCTTTTTTATAAACTGCATAAAACTCCTAAACCGTATATCTATCCGCCTCAATCGTCGGTCGGTGCGGATAATCTCAAGAATGCGTCCACATCGAACGCCGTCCAAGGCTCCGTCTCGGGAGGATATACCCTGAACACCATCGTTTTGCCGCTTATCGGGTGACTTAGCCTAAGCTCGGTCGCCCACAGGCATAGGGGGAGTTTTGATTTTATTCCGTTTCCGTAGCGTCTGTCGCCTACTATAGGTGTGCCCATACCTGCCATCTGCACCCTTATCTGATGTCCTCTGCCCGTGATGAGCTTGACGGATACGAGGCTCATGCCCTGCTTTTCGGCAAGCACCTTATAATCGAGCTCGGCATACTTTGCGCCCTCTGTCAACGCAGGCACGATTTTGACTGTGTTCGTGTCCGAAAACTTTTTGAGATAGCACATCAGCTTGTCCGCCTTGTATCTCGGCGAGCCATCGAGTATCGCAAGATATTTTTTGTCTACGTCGCCGTTTTTTATCGCCTCGCAAAGGCGTTCGGCGCATTTCGAGGTTTTTGCAAACATCATTACGCCGCCCGTCGGTCTGTCGAGGCGGTGAACTAAACCGAGATATGCGTCGCCCGACTTGTTGTATTTTTCAACAAGATAGCGCTTTAGCATAGTGAGCATATCCGGATCGCCGCTTGCGTCCGCCTGCACGGGCACGTCAACGGGTTTGACAACCACAAGCAAATGGTTGTCCTCAAACAATATCTGCAAATCTTTGTAAGTCATAGTAGCTCTCTCAATCTATTTTTTTATCGAATGTTGCAAATGCCGTGCAGCCTTGAGGAAGCACCAAGCCCTCCTCTGTCTGCAAGCCTATTTCATCTGCGGTGATTATTGCGTTTTCGGGAAGCGCAAGCTTAAGCACGTTTGCCATTACGCCCGGCTGCAAGCCCGTCGTATAGCTGTTGAGGCAAACAAACAACGGATCGTCGCTCAAAAGCTTTGCGACAAGCTCCATAAGCTCGGATATACCCTCTTCTATCTTCCACTTTTCGCCGTTTGGACCTCTGCCGAAGCTGGGCGGATCCAAAATGATAGCGTCGTACTTGTTTCCCCTGCGCAGCTCCTTCATGCAAAACTTAAAGCAGTCGTCTATTATAAAGCGCATGCCCGTCTTGTCAAGCTTGCTCAGCTTCAGATTTTTGCCCGCACGCTCGACCATAGCCTTTGCGCCGTCCACGTGGCAGACGTCTGCGCCTGCGCTCTTACAGGCAATAGAAGCCGCACCTGTGTATCCGAAGAGATTGAGCACGTTTATTTTGCGCTCCGACTGCGAAATGAGCTTTATCATTCTGTCCCAGTTTGCCGCCTGCTCGGGGAATATCCCCGTGTGCTTAAAGCCCATAAGCTTGAGCGAGAACGTGAGCTCTCTCCAATGCAGCTTAAACTCGGGTTCGATCGGCTTATTGTACACCCATTGCCCTCCGCCCGTAGCACTGCGCTCGTAAATTGCGTCTATGTCTTCATATGAGCGCAGGGGCTTTGCCGCATGCCATATAATCTGCGGATCGGGGCGCAGCAGAGTGAGCTTCCCCCACCTCTCAAGCTTTTCGCCGTCGCCGGTGGCAATAACGCTGTATTCTGTCCAATCGGGTGCGATTATCATATCAGTCCTCCACTTTTTTTACAGTTATTACGACCTTATGTCCGTTTATATCGCATTCCTTTGTGAAGCCGTCCATGCTTTCCACAATGCCGTCGCAAAGCACGTCGGATAAGAATTTTGCGTCGTCAAGCACTACCTTTGCAAGTCCGTCCGCCGCATAGCCTATCAAAATATGGTCGGTCACCTCGAAGCCTGCTTCCTTACGCATATTTTGCACCTTGCTGACTATCTCTCTCTCAACGCCCTCTCTGATGAGGTCGTCGGTGAGCGCAGTATCGAGCACGACCGTTGTATCGCCGTCGGACTCGGACGAGAAGCCCTCCTTGTTTTTAACCGAGATGAGCAAGTCTTCCTCGCTCAAGGTTATCTTTGTGCCGTCTATCTCGCAGGTAAACTCGCTCTTTACGTCGCTATCGGTGCCCCTCTGCTCTCTGTACTCAGCCTTTAATTCCTCAATAGCTTTACGTCTCTTTATCGCCTGCATTATATCGTCGGGACGCTCCTGCAAAAGCGCTCTTATCTTGCCGAGCAGCTTGCCGTATTTAGGTCCGAGAGTTTTAAGCTGAGGCTTTATCTCGTAGCTGACAAAGTCGTCTTCGTCGCCCGAACGTTCTATTTCCTTGACGTTAAGCTCGTCCTTAACAAGGTCTTTGAGCTCGTCCGCAAGCTCATAGCTGCCTTTGTACAGCAGACGTCCGAGAGGCTGTCTGTTTTTAAGGTTCGATTTGTTTCTTGCCGCACGTCCGAGCACGACGAGCTTGAGCACGTGTTCCATTCCCTTTTCAAGCAGAGGATTGATCATGCTTTCGTCCGCAACGGGGAAATCGCAAAGATGTACGCTTTCGGGAGCGTTCTTGTCAAAGCTACGCACAAGGTTCTGATAAATGCTTTCCGCCATAAACGGCACAAACGGTGCGATGAGCTTTGAAAGCGTGACAAGCACAGTATACAGCGTCGTATATGCGGCTTCCTTGCTTTTTGTCATTTCGCTGCCCCAGAATCTATCCCTTGTGCGGCGCACGTACCAGTTGGACAGGTTGTCCACAAAGGTTGCGATAGCTCTTGAGGTTTCGGTTATCTTATACTCATTCAAGCCCTCGTCTACGGTCTTTATAAGAGTATTCAAGCCTGACAGTATCCATTTATCCAACACGGTGAGCTCCTGATTTTCAAGCTTATGCTGCGTCGGATCGAATTTGTCTATCTCTGCGTAAAGCACGTAAAACGCATAGGTGTTCCACAGCGTGCCCATAAACTTGCGCTGCGACTCGCTTACGTTGTCCGCCGAGAAACGGGATGGCAGCCACGGTGCGGACGCCGTGTAGAAATACCACCTCGTCGAGTCTGCGCCTTGCTTATCAAGCACCGTCCACGGATCGACAACGTTGCCCTTATGCTTAGACATTTTTATGCCGTCCTTGTCGTTTACGTGACCGAGAACGATACAGTTTTTAAACGGCGAGCAGCCAAACAGTATCGTATTGACCGCAAGCAGAGTGTAAAACCAGCCTCTTGTCTGATCCACCGCCTCGGATATGAAGTCCGCAGGGAAAACCTTTTCAAATATTTCCTTATTTTCAAAGGGATAATGCCACTGCGCAAAGGGCATAGAGCCGCTGTCAAACCAGCAGTCGAGCACTTCGGGAGTGCGTTCCATCGTGCCGCCGCACTCGCATTGCCATTTTACTTCGTCAATGTATGGGCGGTGAAGCTCGATATCCTTGTCAAGCCCGCCCTTTTCACGCAATTCCTGCTTAGAGCCGATGACGTGTATCTTGCCGCACTTGTTGCATACCCAAATGGGCAACGGAGTGCCCCAATATCTTTCACGGGATATGCCCCAATCTATGACGTTTTCAAGGAAGTTGCCCATACGTCCGCTTTTGATAGTATCGGGCATCCAGTTGACGGATTCGTTGGATGCAAGCAGCTGATCCTTGACGGCGGTGACCTTTATAAACCACGAGCTTCTTGCATAATAAAGCAACGGAGTGTCGCAGCGCCAGCAGAACGGATAGCTGTGCGTAAAACGCATTGTCTTAAACAGCTTGCCCTCTCTCTTAAGTCTTTCGATGACAAGCTTATCGCCGTCCTTGCAGAACACGCCTGCCATATCGTCAACGGCGGGCTTAAATTTGCCCCTGTCGTCAACCATCTGAATAAACGGCAAGCCGTATTTTTTGCCGACCTTTGCGTCGTCCTCGCCGAATGCGGGCGCAATGTGCACGATACCCGTGCCGTCGGTGAGCGTCACGTATCCGTCGTTTACGATATAATATGCCTTTTCTTTAAAATCGTATTTGTAGTCAAACAGCGGCTCATACTCGGTATACTCATACTCGCTGCCCTTTTTGACGTCTATTTTCTTGTATTCGATGCCATCAAAGACCTTTGACACAAGTGCGTCGGCAAGGATATAAAACTCGCCGTCTGCCTCTATTTTGGCATAGTCCTCTGCGCCGTTCATACAAAGCGCCGTGTTGGACGAAAGCGTCCAAGGCGTGGTAGTCCAAGCAAGGAAATAGGTCTTAGGCTGTCCCTTTACGGGGAATTTGACAAATACGGACGTCTCTTCAACGTCCTTGTAGCCCTGCGCAACCTCGTGCGAGCTGAGCGCCGTCCCGCAACGTGGACAATATGGCACTATTTTGTAGCCCTTGTAAAGCAAGCCCTTGTCCGCCATCTGCCGTATCGCCCACCAAACAGACTCAATATAATTGTCGTCATACGTGATGTATGGGTGCTCCATATCCGCCCAATATCCTATGCGGTCGGACATCTTGTGCCACTCGTCGGTGTATTTCCAAACGGATTCCTTGCACTTTTTTATAAACGGCTCTATGCCGTATTTTTCGATTTCCTGCTTGCCGTCTATGCCCAAAAGCTTTTCAACCTCGAGCTCTACAGGCAGACCGTGAGTATCCCAACCCGCCTTTCTCTGCACGTGATAGCCCTTCATAGTCTTGTAGCGAGGTATGATATCCTTCATCACACGGGTGAGAATGTGCCCTATATGCGGCTTGCCGTTTGCGGTAGGCGGTCCGTCATAAAAGCTAAACTCGGGCTTCCCCTCGTTTTTGCTTACGCTCTTTTCAAAGATTTTGTTTTGCTTCCAAAATTCAAGCACTTGCTTTTCACGTTCTACAAAATTCAGATTGCTGTCAACCGATTCGTACATATTTTTATCCTCTATGTTTTGAGTTTAAGTTTTGTTTGTTAACTATCGCCGACCTTGTCGGCTTCACTGTCTACTATGTATCAATGATTTATTTTAATTTTCCAGTTGGAAATCGTATACTTCGTCTTTGCCCACCTCTGCCACGAGGGACCACCTTCGTTTAGATCCGTTTTGAATGATATATCTAGCTGCGCATAATCCACATTGTGCAAAAACGAAAAATTGTTATCAAAATCGATAGTTATCGTTTGTTTCTCATTGGCTGTCAAAGTATAATTTACACGAGTATTGACATCAAATCCACCACCTTCAACATAAAAATGCAACCACCAATACCCTTCAACATCACAGTCGGAAACAATATCAAACTGCAAAGCTCCAAACTCTAATCCGTATTTGTCTTTATTAAAATGAAACGCCAATGCATGATATGCTTCGGTTTCAGAACCTGTATCATAAATGGAAGGAACGACATTATCCGTTCTCTCCCAATCCGATGCGCCTACTACATCATCGTCCCAAACCCACTTACTAACGCTTGTAAGAGCTTCGGCTGCCGTCATGCTCTCAAGATTTTGGTCAACATTATTATTTTTGTCGCAGGCACTAAACAATGTCATAGTCACCGCAAGTAATGCTATTGCCGCAACAAATATAAGGGCTTTCTTTTTCATAGTTATTTCCTCACATATATTTAGATTTAAATATTATAAACATATAAACAAAAAAAGGCAAACATTTTGTAACTACAAAAATAAATTTTGTTAAAAGCATTATCTTTAAAAAATAAAAGCACATCATATCGATGGTGATTGAGTTTATGCTGATATTCTGTTAAATACGAACCTAAACGTGAGCGAAGCGACCCCACCAAACAGAAAAAATTGCGAAATGAGGCAAGAGTTTACAACGACAAAAATGATACAATAGCAAAATTTTTTCTGTACGGAGCAGCGCAGTAAAGGCACACGATATCTTTGCGCTTTTATTTTAATGCTGACCTTGAAATTTCTATGCTTAATAAAAAATAAAAGCACATCATATCGGTGTGCCTTTACAAGCGTGGAGCGGGCGATGAGAATCGAACTCACGACTAAAGCTTGGGAAGCTTTCGTTTTACCATTAAACTACGCCCGCAAGACGTGAATACATTTTATCATATATGCGCAGTTTGTCAAACGGGTTTTTACAAATTTATTTTAAACTTGCAATTTAAACAAAATTTATAGCAACTCTATACACGTATCGTGTATTTTATAAAACACTATTCGTGTATTGATAAGCCATATTTTTTACAAATTAAGCAGAATTTTGCTTGTTTTAGCCTAAAAACCGCTTATAAAGCACAATACGTGTTTTTATCATCTTAGCATTTCCGCTCAAATATTCGGTATTGAAATTTGATATAAAAGTGATATAATAATTGTATTAAACAAACAGGTTAGTATATGAACGCAATAGAAACATCAAAAATATCAAAGTCATATCACGGACATACGGTGCTTGACGGCGTCAGTATCACTGTGAGAGAGGGCGAAATTTACGGGCTTGTCGGGCGCAACGGCGCAGGCAAGACTACGCTTATCCGAAGTATACTCGGGCTTTGCAAACCCGATATGGGCGAGATAAAAATAAACGGCGCTTTGGGCAAAAGCGCTCTCGAGTACGAGCGAAGCAAAATAGGCACACTTATCGACAGCCCTGCACTTATAATGCACCTCAGTGCAATGGACAATATGAAAGCGTTTGCGCAGACATTCGGCAGATACGACGAAGCAAAGCTGCGTGAGCTTTTACACACCGTAGGCTTAAATGCGGACGACAATCTAAAGGTAAAAAACTTTTCGCTTGGAATGAAGCAACGGCTTGCAATCGCTATAGCACTGATAGGCGAACCGCAGATACTCATTTTAGACGAACCAGTAAACGGACTTGATCCCGCAGGCATATTTGAGGTGCGTGAGCTTTTGCAACAGCTAAATCACGACAAGGGCGTAACTATCCTTATATCCTCTCACCTGCTCGCCGAGCTTGGAAAGCTTGCCAATTCTTACGGTATTCTTGAAAAAGGCAAGCTTGTAAAGGAATTGCGTAGCTCTGATTTGGACGAGCTTTGCCGTCCGTACATCAAGGTTGTCGTCGGTGATTTGAAGGTGGCGCTCAATGTGGTCGTCGAAAACTATCACGCTCACGATTTTGAGATACTGCCCTACAACACGCTTGCGCTATATGACCTGTCAAAGGATATTCCCACAGTTGCGGATATGTTTGCAAAGGCAAACGTGCCCGTAATGAGCATTTATCAGTGCGAGGGCGATTTGGAATCTACGTTTATTTCACTTATGGGAGGGCTGCACAATGATCAAAACTGACGGCTTTGCTTGCGCCCTTAAGGCAGATTTATTTAAGTTGAGAAAGATGAAAAGCGTTTGGATAGGCTTGGCGGTGATGTTTGCCCTTATGCTTGTCCTTTTTAGCGTCTGTTGGATATTGATAGCTATATTAAACAAAATGACGCCCATCGACCCCTCTGAAGCAATGGAGCAACAAAGCACTTTGTTTGCCCTGTCACAGCTTTGCGATACGTTTTTAGCGTCATTCAGCGATACGGCTTCCATATCTCTATTTATTGCAATAATCACCTGTCTGTTTGTCGGAAAGGACTTTTCAAACGGAGCTGTACGGTTGCAAGTCGCAAGAGGCGCAAACCGCACTCAGCTTTTCTTCTCAAAATGGGTAACGCTGAGCATACTTGTCGTGGCATACTCGGCATTTGCAATACTTGTATGCGGCATTTTTACTGCATTTAACGGCTATTCGGTGCAATTCACCGCTCAACACTTCGGGTGGCTTGTACGTAACTTCTTTTTGCAGGTGCTGTGCAATATAAGCACCATGTCCATTGTTTTGGCTATAGCTTATCTTTGCCGCTCAAGCGGAGCTTCGCTCGGCGCAACTATAGGCGGCGCCATTGCATTATCTATCGTGTTTGGACTTGTCGCCTCGGTTGGCGCACTCGGCGGAGGTTCTATCGAATGGATAAACTTTATGCCCCTCGAGCAAACAAGTATTGCGGGAATTATGGACAAATTTACGACCTCACAGCTTTGCGCAGTGATAATTATGCCCATAATTTACGGAGCTATTGCAATCACTGTCGGTCTGCTGTCATTCTTAAAGCGAGATATAAAATAACCCTCTTTGACAAAACTAATCATATTTTGCACAAGGTAATTTAAAATGCGCTTGCAAAAGGCGCATTTTAATGTTATACTTTTAAAGCTGTGCTAGACGGGGAGCTTGCGGTGCCCTGTAAACTGCAATCCGCAATAGCAGTGTCGAACGCCGCCTTAGGCTTTGGTTATGGTTGGCTGCACAGAGCAAGGAGTGTAGATATTAAGGTCCCGTGCAATGTCATGCTGTGAACCGTGTCAGGGCTTGACCGCAGCAGCACTAAGCAGATTTTGACGTGTGCCACGGGGAAACTTTAAAGGAGCCACCTACTCTGTTACCGCTTCGGTAGCCACTGTCGAAGGCGGTGCACAGCTACCGCAATTGTATTACAGCTTTGTGTGATATGATTGCGGTATTTTTTTTGCGCCAAATGCGAGCCTGCGAGCATTTACCGCATTTTTCACTAAACAAAGTTTGCCTGTGCCACGGGGAAACTTTAAAGGAGCCACCTACTCTGTTCCCGCTTCGGTAGCCACTGTCGAAGACGGTGCACAGTATAAATCACCATACCACTGATAGTGGTATGGTGATTTATATTTAAAAGCATCTTCACCAAACAAAGCATTGTGCGAAACATAGCCATTGTTTACAACGTCAGCACAAACTGATAGCTAACAATGATTTGTGCGGTAGCAGCGAAAAAATCAAGCTATGGCTTAGACAATGCCGCCAAGCGTTGTCTTGCCATTTGCGCCGATTTTTGAGCAGGGTGCACGGCATAAACATATACCATTGACTGTATGGTGATTTATATTTTAAGAATAGTTTAACAAGCCACTTTTGTTCTGTTATAATTGAATTTATTATTTTAAAAGCGACTGCATGTTGCAGTCGCTTTTAAAATTTAGGTTATCTAAATGAACGAAATTATCAATACTTTTGGCGTGGCACATAAGTTGTATGCAATATCTCGTGTGCTTTGTGACTGTTTGGCTCGCCCAAATACTCTTTGTAAAGCTGTTGCACGACGGTATTTTCGTGAGACTTACGCAACGTCATGCTTGCGTCCTGATCGTAGATAGCTTTTGCACGCAAAGCTTTGATATCCTTATTGTTACGCACAAATGCGCTCTTTATGGGTTGTCCGCCACCGTTTACGCAACCGCCGGGGCAAGACATTATCTCTATGAAATCATAGGGTGAAACGCCCGCTCTTACGTCGTCCATTATCTTTCTTGCATTTGCAAGACCGGAAGCTACGCAAACCTTGACCTTCTTTCCGTTGAGGTCATATTCCGCCTCTTTGATGCCTTCCGTGCCACGCACGTCCACAAAATCGAGCGAAGGAGCTTCTTCGCCGACAACAACTTCATAAATAGTACGAAGTGCAGCTTCCATAACGCCGCCCGTTGCGCCGAAGATAAGACCTGCGCCGCTGAACATACCGAGCGGCGAATCGTAATCCTCATCGGGCAGCTCTTCAAAGATTATACCCGAGCGTTTAATGAGCTTGGCAAGCTCTCTTGTCGTCAAAGCGTAGTCGATATCGGGCACGCCTGCGGCATTCTGACTGCCTCTACCCTTTTCAAACTTCTTTGCGGTGCAAGGCATGATGGAAACGACCACGACATCTGCAGGATCTATACCGAGCTTTTCCGCATAATAGGTCTTGCAAATTGCGCCGAACATCTGTTGAGGAGATTTGCAGGTGGAAAGGTGATCGAGCTGATCGGGGAAATTGTGCTCGCAGAACTTTATCCATGCGGGCGAGCAGCTTGTAATCATAGGAAGCGTGCCGCCGTTTTTAACTCTGCTTAAAAATTCCGTACCCTCTTCCATTATTGTAAGGTCTGCGCCGAAGTTGACGTCAAACACGTCGTCAAAGCCGAGTCTGCGAAGCGCAGCAACCATTTTGCCCTGTACGTTGGAGCCTATCGGCATACCGAATTCCTCGCCCAAGCCTACACGGACGGACGGAGCAGCACCGACAATTACGTGCTTATGCGGATCTGCGATTGCATTGATTACGTCGTCAATCTCTTCTTTCTCGTGCAATGCGCCCGTGGGGCAAGCAACGATACACTGTCCGCAGCCTACGCAGGACGTCGTTGAAAGAGGTTTTTCAAATGCGCAAGCGATATGCGTATCGAAGCCTCTGCCGTTTGCGCCGATAACTGCGACGGACTGATACTCCTTGCAGACTGCTACGCAGCGGCGGCAAAGCACGCATTTGCTGTTGTCTCTTATTACGCATGCCGAGCTGTCGTCAACGTGTGCTTCCGTCTTGCTTCCCTCGTACTTTTTGCTGTCGCAGCCGAGCTCGAGAGACAGAGTTTGCAGCTCGCAGTTGTTGTTTCTTACACAGCTCAGGCAATCCTTGTTGTGGTTTGAAAGCAAAAGCTCCACAGTAGCCTTTCTTGACTTTCTGACCGCAGGAGTGTTTGTGAAAACCTCCATACCCTCATTGACGGGATATACGCAGGCGGCGACCAAGCTTCTTGCGCCCTTGACCTCGCATACGCAAACACGGCAGGCGCCTATTTCATTTACGCCCTTGAGATAGCACAAGGTAGGAATTTTGATGCCTGCGACCTTTGCCGCCTCCAAAATAGTGGAACCCTCTTCGACCTGTACGGGAATATTGTTTATCTTTACGTTTACTAATGCCATATTACACCTCAATTACTCTTTGACGATAGCGTTAAAGCGGCAGGTTTGGATACATTGTCCGCACTTAATGCACTTGTTCAAGTCAATTTCAAACTTCTTCTTGATCTCACCCGAAATTGCGTTTACGGGGCACTTTCTTGCGCAAGCCGAGCAGCCCTTGCAGTTGTCCGTAATCTTGTACTGTACAAGCTTCTTGCAGACGTGTGCGGGACAGCGGTGCTCCAAGATGTGCGCTTCGTACTCGTTGCGGAAATAGCGCAGAGTTGAAAGCACGGGGTTTGGCGCAGTCTGACCGAGACCGCAAAGCGAATTTGACTTTATGTAGTAGCAAAGCTGTTCCATATCGTCGAGGTCCTGCATAGTTGCATGACCGCTTGTGATTTTGTCGAGATACTCGAGCAAACGGCGGTTGCCGATACGGCAAGGCGTACATTTGCCGCAGCTTTCGTCGACGGTAAACTCAAGGAAGAATTTTGCGATGTCAACCATACAGTTGTCCTCGTCCATAACGATCATTCCGCCCGAGCCCATCATAGAGCCGATGGAAATGAGGTTGTCATAGTCGATGGGAATGTCAAGATGTTCGGCAGGTATACAGCCGCCCGACGGACCGCCCGTCTGCGCAGCCTTAAACTTCTTGCCGTTGGGGATACCTCCGCCGATGTCCTCGATGATTTCTCTGAGTGTCGTACCCATAGGAATTTCAACAAGACCTGTATTGACTATCTTTCCGCCGAGAGCAAAGACCTTTGTGCCCTTTGACTTTTCGGTGCCCATAGACGCAAACCAATCTGCGCCCTTCATTATGATCTGAGCGACGTTTGCATAGGTCTCGACGTTATTGAGAATTGTGGGCTTGCCGAACAATCCCTTGACCGCAGGGAACGGAGGACGTGGACGGGGCTCGCCTCTGTGACCTTCGATAGAGGTCATAAGTGCGGTTTCCTCACCGCAGACGAATGCGCCCGAGCCGAGCTTAAGCTCGATATCGAATTTGAAGCCTGTGCCGAGAATGTTGTCGCCGAGCAAGCCGTACTCTCTTGACTGTGCTATAGCTATCTTCAAACGCTCGACTGCGATAGGATATTCTGCACGGACATAGATGTAACCCTGATGAGAGCCGATTGCATAACCTGCTATCGTCATTGCTTCGAGCACTGCGTGGGGATCGCCCTCGAGCACGGACCTGTCCATAAACGCACCGGGGTCTCCCTCGTCTGCGTTGCAGCATACATATTTTGTGTCATTATTCTGATTTTTAGCAAACTGCCACTTTACGCCTGTGGGGAAGCCTGCGCCGCCTCTGCCTCTGAGCCCCGACGACTTGATGATGTCGATGACCTGCTGAGGATCAAGCTCCGTCAAGCACTTGATAAGCGCCTGATATCCGTCACGTGCGATGTATTCGTCTATCTTTTCGGGATTGATGACGCCGCAGTTGCGGAGCGCCACACGTGTTTGCTTTTTATAGAAGTTTGTATCCGACAAAGCCTTTACAACCTTGTTGCCCAAAGCTTTTTCATGATAAAGCAATCTTTCGACAAGTCTGCCCTTTATGATGTGTTCCTCGATGATCTCGGGCACATCGTCAACTGTGATACAGCTGTAAAACGCTCCTTCCGGATAAATGATGATGATAGGACCTACTGCGCAAAGACCGAAGCAGCCCGTGCCCACTACAAGCACGTCGTCCTGAAGATTTTTTTCTTTTATCTGTTGCTCGAACGCCTCACGGATCTTACCGCTGTTGTTTGAGTGACAGCCCGTTCCGCCACAGACAAGAATGTGAGTTCTGTACATAATATCTTTCCCCCTTTTACGCTTTGGCATTTGCGCCGTCATTGACGATGCTGCTTATGATTTCAACGGCTTTTTCAGCGTTGACGTGAGTATACTTTACGCACTCTTTGCCGGGAACGTGGACCTCGACGGTCGGCTCCTCCTCGCAGTTGCCGAGGCAGCCCGTACGAGTAACTCTCACGCCCTTGAGCTGACGGGCTTCTACCTCGTCGACAAGCGTGTTAAATACAGTGCGTGCGCCCGCATTTATGCCGCAGGTGCCCATGCCGACGATGATATGCGTTTCCTTTTCGGCATCGGTGTTGTCACGCAGAATGATCTGCGATTGCATTGCCTCTCTTATAGCCATTATATCGGCGATGCTTTTCATAACATTGCTCCTCCATTTGTCAGTTGTTTTGGTTTATATCCTCTCTTATCAAGCGGAGCGCCCCGAGCGATTGCAGCTTTGCAACCCCGAAGGAGGATTTCAGCTCCCTTGTATCATACATTTTTATGTTCTCGCCCCTCTGCACCTTGAGCACGACGTCATAGCCCTCGTCTACAAGCGTCACAAACGTTGCGCCCAAATCGCCGAGCTTTGCCTTTGATGCGGCATAGCTTGCAAAGACTGCTGTGCCTACACCCTCCTGCGACGTGATTTTAAACTCGCCGCAACATTCGGCAGTCTCTTCGCTTAGCAAAGCAAGTCCGAGCCCCGTGCTACCCTTAAAAGATACGCCTCTTTGCATTGCTATCGCAAGCTTATCGGCGCTCATTCCGCACCCGTCGTCGGTCACCGTAAACGACAGCAGTCCGTCTTTTTCAAGCACGCTAATGCAAATCAGCTTAGCTAAGGCGTCTATCGAGTTTTGCGCCACGTCGAGTATTGCGAGCGAGACCTCTCTCATAAGAGACTACATTTGCTGATATTTTGCAACGATGTCGGGGATATCCTTTACCGTAAGCTTGCCGTAAACCTCTTTGTTTACGGTCATAACGGGAGCGAGACCGCAGCAGCCGACGCATCTTGTTGACGCAATGGAAAATCTGCCGTCCGAGGACGTTTCGCCGTCCTTGAGGTTTAAACATTCCTCAAGCTTTGCGACAATTTCGCCCGAGCCTTTGACATAGCAGGCTGTGCCTAAGCAGACGCCAAACGCATACGCACCCTGTGGATTAAGGGTGAACTGAGAATAAAAAGTCGCCACTCCGAACACCTCTTCAAGAGAAACGCCCATCGTGTCGGCTATGATGCTCTGCACCTCTACGGGCAGATAACCGTAAATTGACTGTGCCCTCTGCAACGCCGTCATGACGCTTGGATGCTCAGAAGCTTTGATCTCCTTCAAGACCTCTCTGAGCTGAGCTTCCTGCTCCGCCGTGCCTTTGAATGCAACAGTCGTAAGTTTAATTTTTGACATAAACTCCTCCGTAAAAATAACGCTGTGCCTTGATTTTAACACATTTAAATTGCAGTTGCAAGGATATTTAGGATAATATTTAATATATTTACTGTAATTATATGGATAAATATATAAATCAAAAATGCGTGCCGCTCAGCACGCATTTTTTTAGTTTTAGGTATTCTAAACGGGTAAATTGTTAATAATATCTCACTCGCCGTACTTCAGTGGCATACGCAGCTTATGTGCGCTTGCCGCTTTTGCCTTTTCTATTTTTTGCTTTACGGAAGGCTCCACGCTCTCGCCCTTGAGATATGCGTCTACATCCGCATATTTTATGCCGAGCTCGTCCTCGTCCGTCTGTCCCTGATACAGTCCTGCGGACGGTGCCTTATCGACTATAGACGACGGCGCACCCAAATAGCGCAGGTGCTCGTATACTTCAGCCACGTTAAGGTCGGCAATAGGGTTGAAATCGTGCGCTCCGTCCCCCCATTTTGTAAAATATCCGAGCGTTATTTCATCGAGGTTGCCCGTCCCTGCAACAAGATATCCCCTTGCCTGACCGAGCGCATACAGAGCGGTCATTCTCAGGCGTGGATTTATGTTTATTCCCGCCATTTTTATGTTGTTTTCGCCTGCGCAGTCCTCGCTTAAATGCTCGCCGAGCGCAGACATAAAGCTGCTTTTCGTTTCACTCAAATCTATCTCTATTTGCTTGATATTATAGCGCTTGCCCGCCTCTATGGCGTCGCTGCGGTCGCTGCCGTAGTTTTGCGCCGACTGACAGGGCATTATCACACCCAACACGTTGTCTGTCGCCATTTTGCAAAGCGCACCGACCAAGGTGCAATCCTTGCCGCCGCTGTTGCCGTATATTATGCCATTTGCCCCCGTTGTTTTAAGCAAATCTTTTATCCATTGCACACGGCTTTCAACCGAAGCTTTGACGTCCATAAGCAAACCTCGCCATATAAATTGTTTATTGTAATTATAATCTGTAAGTTATATTTACAGAAGCATTATATATCAATTTGCCGCCTTTCACAAAAGCTTTTGATGTAAAATTCAAAAATTTTTATGTTCAATGTTAAAAAATCGCAATATTTCACTTAAAAAAGTTTAAAAATTGCCATTTTTTAGTAAATTTAGTATTGAAATTAGTATTTTAAGGTTATATAATGTACTCATCAAATAAAACTCTATAAGGAGAAAATTTTATGAGAAAAGCATTTATTTGCCCCACTAAGTACGTCCAAGGCGAGCACGAGCTGCTCAACCTCGGATATTTTGTCAGAACTTTCGGTAAAAAAGCTCTGCTTATCGCCGACCCGTTTGCACTCAATCTCGTCAAAGACGAGCTCGAAGCTACGCAAAAGAAATTCGGCGTCGAGTTTGTTACAAGCGACCTCTTTAAAGGCGAATGCTCACGCAACACCGTAAAAGCTTTGCAGGAGTTTGCAAAGGCTAACAAGTGTGCTTGCACCATCGGTCTTGGCGGCGGCAAGGCTATCGATACATCAAAGTGCGTTGCGGCAGGCAACAACCTCATCATCTGCCCCACTATCGCAGCAACGGACGCACCTACGTCCCACTCGGCAGTGCTTTACACGGACGACCATCACTTTGACGATTATGCGTACTTCAGACAGAGCCCCAGCGTTGTGCTCATCGACACCACAGTCATTGCAAACGCACCGACACGCTTCCTCGTAAGCGGCATGGGCGACGCACTTTCTACATACTTTGAGGCACGTGCAAACGTACGCTCCTGCTCAAACGTCAACGCAGGTCTCCCCTGCGGCGCAAACCGTGCAAAGGGAACAATGCTCGGCTACGGCACAATGGCGGCGTTTGCTCTTGCAGAGCTCTGCTATAAGACGCTTCTTTCAGACGGCGCAAAGGCAAAAGCAGCTTGCGATATGAATTGCGTTACGCCTGCTTTCGAGAAGATTGTTGAAACAAACATCCTTCTCTCAGGCCTTGGCTTCGAGAGCGGCGGACTTGCAGCCGCACACGCAATTCACGACGGTCTTACGCTTCTGCCCGCACACACAAAGTTCTATCACGGCGAAATGGTCGCATTCGGCACCATCTGCCAGCTCGTGCTTGAAAACAGCCCCGAGGAAGAGCTTTACGAAGTGCTCAACTTCTGCGACGAAGTAGGTCTGCCCGTCTGCCTTAAGGACCTCGGCACAGAGGAAATCGACGACGAGCTGCTCACCGCTGTTGCAGAAAAGACCTGCATCCCCGATGAATCCATCCACAATATGCCTTTCCCCGTAACGGTGGACATGGTAAAAGCGGCTATCAAGACAGCCGATAAGATCGGTCACGAGTTCAAATACGGCTGCGACTGCGATTGCGGCTGCTGCTAATACGATACTTTTGATACTCTCCCACCATGTGGGAGAGTATCTTGCTGATTATAGATCAAAAGTTCGTTTTAATAATCAAGTATTTTAAAAAACTTAAAAATCTATAATACTTTCATCAAAATTACGGCAAAATGAGCGCAAAAACTCGTTTGCCCCGATAAGGAGATAATTATGAAAAAAATTATGAACACCCCCGAGACCTTTGTATACGATATGTGTCACGGGCTTGCAGCGGCTCATCCCGAGCTCGAGTTTGTAGAAAAATTTAAAATCGTAAAAAAGAAAGAGATCGACGACAATAAAGTAAGCCTTATCTCGGGCGGTGGCAGCGGTCACGAGCCTGCACACGCAGGTTTTGTCGGCAAAGGTATGCTTGACGCAGCCGTTTGCGGCGACGTATTCGCCTCCCCTTCACAGGTACAGGTTTACAATTCCATTAAGAAGTGCGCAACCGAAAAGGGCGTGCTGCTCATCATCAAAAACTATTCCGGCGACTGCATGAACTTCAACAATGCAATGAGCGACGCACAGGAAGACGGCATCAAGGTCGACGCCGTTTATGTAAACGACGATATCGCAGTTAAAGACTCTCTTTACACTGTCGGTCGCAGAGGCGTTGCGGGCACAGTGCTCGTACACAAGTGCGCAGGCGCAGCAGCTCAGCAAGGCAAGGAGCTTGAAGAAGTAAAGCGTGTTGCAAACAAGGTCATCGACAACGTACGTTCGTTTGGCTTTGCATTTACTTCCTGCACGGTTCCCGCAGCAGGTCACCCCACCTTTGAAATCGGCGACGATGAAATGGAATTCGGCGTAGGCATCCACGGCGAGCCCGGCCGTTTCCGTGAAAAAATCGACTATTCGAAGGGCACATTCTCCGATGATCTCTCACGCAGAATCGTCACCGACCTCGAAGAGGACCTCAAGCTCAAAAAAGGCGAGGACGTCGTGTTGCTCATCAATGGATTCGGCGGCACACCTATGCAGGAGCTTTACATCCTCAACAACTCCGTCACAAAGGCACTTGCGGCAGACGGCGTAAACATCCACCGCACTATCGTCGGCAACTTTATGACCTCTATCGATATGGCAGGCGCATCTATTACGGTGCTGCGTGTTGACGACGAGCTCAAGGCACTTGTAGACTACCCCGTATCAACGCCCGCACTCACTTGGGGCGCAGCAATGAGCGAGGAAGCAGACGCAGCACTCGAGGCAATAAAGGCTATCGGCAAGGCTCTCAACATCACCCCTCAGGAAACTGTCAAAAAGTCAGCTAAAAAGGCTGCTGCGGCAGAGGAAGAGGACGCAAACGCCGTGTACGAAGTAGTCGGCGAGCCTGTTGTAACCGAAACTATCAACACTCCCGCTTTTGTCAAAATCGTTGACAAAATGGCTGACGTTATAATCGAAAACGAAGTCCCCTTCTGCGAAGCGGATAAGATGGGCGACGGCGACTTCGGTATGTCTATCGCAAAGGGCTTCAAGCAGCTCAAGGCAGACTGGGCAACGAGAAAGAAAGGCGACATAGGTCAATTCCTCGTAAGCTGCTCTGAAATCATCAAGGAATACTGCGGCGGCGCATCCGGTCCTATCTGGGGCTCTGCATTCAAGTATGCGGGCAAGGCTATGCTCGGCAAGACGGAAGTGAACCTCACAGACGTTGCATTCCTCTTTATGGAAGCAAACAGAGGCGTATACGAAACAGGCAAAAAATCCTTCGGCAAGGGCGCAGATATCGGCGACAAGACGTTGGTTGACGCACTTAAGCCCTGCGCATTGGCTCTCACCAAAGCCGCAGAGGAAGGCAAAAAGCTCAGAGAAGGTCTCGATCTCGGTGCAAAGGCAGCTCATGAGGGCGCAGAAGCAACCAAGACTCACGTTGCAACTCTCGGCAGAGCGGGCACAGTCGGCGAGCGCAGCATAGGATATCCCGATGCAGGCGCACACGGACTTGACGTCATCTTCAACGAACTTGCAAAGTTTGTGAAAACTCTGTAATTCAGTTTAACAACACTTAAGGGCATTGCAATCGCAATGCCCTTTCTTTTTGCAATGAAATTATTTGAAATACTGCACTTCATTTGACAATGATATTCTGCTAAAGTCTGAAAACCCTATTGCCGTTTATGTACTTTGCACTGCTTACTATTATGCTTTTAGCCTGCCTCGGCGTGATATTCCTATATTTCTGACACAGCAGACAGCAAGCCCCCGCAACGTAAGGCGCAGCGGCGGACGTGCCTGTCATAAGCGAGTATGTCCCTCCTGCCGCTATTCCCTTGACGTTTACGCCGTCTGCAAACACGTCGGGACGAAGGGCGCCCTGATAAATGCCTCTCGACGTAAACTGCGCAAGCTTATCTTCCTCATCTACTGCGCCTACTGCAATGACTTCGTTGCTTATCGCAGGCGATTTAAGTGCGTTTTCGCCGCTGTTTCCCGAAGCCGCTACCACTATCAAGCCGCTTCTTGCCAACATTTCGGCGCCGATTTTCAATGGATCGGCGTAGCTTTGCGGCTCTGCGCCGAAGCTCATACACACTACCCTTATCCCATATTGTCTGAAGTTGTCAAACAGCCACTGCATTCCGTCAAGTATTTTAAACGTGCCACTTTCGCCGTTTGCGCCTATCACCTTAAGTCCCACCACGTTTGCACGTGGAGCTACGCCCATAATGCGTCCGCCGGACAGCGTTCCGTTTCCGCAGGCTATGCCTGCCACAAACGTACCGTGTCCGTTGTCATCGTAGGGCTGCGCTTCGCCGTCTATCATATCCACAAAATGTACTATCCGCTCTTTGGGAATGGACAGATCGCTGTGCAAGGACACACCCGTATCCATAACGCACATCGTGACGTCTTTGCCGTCAAGATCCGTAGGCAGACTAAGCATAGTGGTTGAGCCGCCGTCCTCTTCGACGCTACCGTTTAAGGCAAAAACCTTGCTTTGAGCGGATACGTATTCCACTTCCTGCATTCTCTCAAGCTTGATTGCGTCCTTAAGAGCGCATTTTATGCCCACCGAGCGTATAAAAGGATACAAAGCCGTCACTTCAAAATTGCGCTCGAGCATACTCAAATGCAAGGGGTTGCGCACTCTTACAAGCGCAGTTGCGCTTTCCTGCACGCCTAAAATATTGACAAGCCTGCCGTCAAATTTGCTTTGCGAGCGTATCATATCGATGACGTTTTTATCAAGCTTATCCATATTTAACCCTTCAACATATCTATGATAGAACGCATACGGCGTCTTTGCTCGTCGTTTAAAAACGGAGAGGCTGTGGCAAACAGATTTTCCATTGCCGCCGCATCGAATGTGCCGTCGTTTTTCATGCGTGCCGCCATTGACATAAGCTCTCGCATAAGCTCGTCCTCGCTTTTGCCCTCATACTGAGCCATACGGTCACGCACGCTTTGCTCGGAGCAAGTTGCATTTATATCATCTTTTTTGCTGTTTTCTGCATTATTTTGCGGGTTTTTGCGGTTTGCTCCGTTTTGAGCGTTGCACTGATCATAACGTTCCCAAAAATTCATTCTGTCCTCCGTCACATTCAATATATGTCGGCATATTATGGTTGTGACAAGGTGGAATATGAATTTTGATATAAATATGCTCTCCACGCTTATGCAGATGTTGGGCGCACAAAAAAACAAAAACGAAAACACCTCGCATGAGGAAGCTGCCGACACTGGCGAAAGGACCGCAAATAAAAACGCTTCCGTTTTTGCTGCGCAAAACGGGCTCGGTCAAAGAGTGAGCTTCGGGGACAGCGAACCAAAGCCTAAGCGCAGTAATGCGCAGGCAAATCCCCTGTCCTCAATGCTTGAAATGATGACGGGCAACACATCGTCAGGCGGCGGCGACATGATGTCGAGCCTTATGCCTATGCTTTTAAATATGATGTCGGGCAATAAAACCGCAGCGGCGCAAAGTGCGCCTAAGCAGGAAAATAAAAAATCTGATACAAACGGCGATATGGCGGAAAAAACCGCCTCGCCGCCCAAAGGCAATATGAAAACGCAACCGCACTCGCAAGATAAATACGAGCCGATTGCGTTTGCAGGTTACGCACTTATAAGCACGCTCAATAAGCTTTATACTTCTGTACGCTGAATTACATCAGAATGTCATTTTGATAGATCGGGAATTTTTTGCACAGCTCGATGACCTTTGCCTTGACGTCCTCGATAGCATTTTCCTTTTCAAATATAACGTCCGCAATGCAATCGCCGATGATAGCCATTTCCGCCTCTTTCATTCCTCTTGTCGTGACGGCGGGAGTGCCTATGCGCACGCCGCTTGTGATAGACGGCTTCTGAGGATCGTTTGGAATAGCGTTTTTGTTGAGAGTGATGTGCGCCGCATCGAGTAACACTTCAAGCTCCTTGCCCGTCACGCCGTTATTTACAAGATTGAGCAGCATAAGATGATTGTCCGTGCCGCCGCTGATGAGGCTTAAGCCTCTTTCAAGCAATTTGTTTGCAAGCGCCTTAGCGTTGAGAACGATTTGATGCTGATACTGCTTAAACTCGGGCGAAAGAGCCTCTTTGAATGCGACAGCCTTTGCGGCAACTATGTGCATAAGAGGTCCGCCCTGCGTGCCGGGGAAATTTGCTTTGTCTATCGCCTTTGCAATTTCCTCGTCGTTTGTGAGGATGAGACCGCCTCTTGGTCCTCTCAAGGTCTTGTGCGTAGTGCTTGTGACGATATGAGCATAAGGCATCGGGCTCATATGCTCGCCTGCGGCAACAAGTCCCGCAATGTGCGCCATATCCACCATAAGGTATGCGCCTACCTCGTCGGCGATCTCACGGAAGCGTTTGAAGTCTATTGCACGGGGATATGCGCTTGCACCCGCAACGATAAGCTTTGGCATACATTCCTTTGCGATGCGCAAAACGTCGTCATAGTCGATAAAGCCCTCATCGTTCACGCCGTAGGACACGGAGTTGAAAACCTTTCCGCTCATGCTGACCTTTGCGCCGTGCGTGAGATGTCCGCCTGCTGAAAGCGACATTCCGAGTATAGTATCGCCCGGCTTAAGCAAGCTGTAATACGCCGTGAAGTTTGCGTTTGAGCCGCTGTGCGCCTGCACGTTTGCATATTTTGCGTTAAATAGCTGCTTTGCACGCTCGATAGCAAGCACTTCCGCCTTATCCACAAACTGACAGCCGCCGTAATAGCGTCTGCCGGGATAGCCCTCGGCATATTTGTTGGTGTAATAGCTGCCTGCGACCGCAAGCACTGCGGGGCTGACGATGTTTTCGCTTGCGATAAGCTCCAAGTTGTACTGTTGACGGTGAAGCTCGTCCACCATAGAAGTATACAGCTCTTCGTCTGCGGCTTTGATCACTTTCAAATCAACCATTTTATATCTCCTAAATTTTATTTCTTTTGTTATTCTATCAAAATTGTAGGCGCCCTGTCAAAGCAATAGCCACAATATCACAGATACTTGTCAATAATTTCTGCAAGCTGACTCTTTGCCCTGAAGCCGACAAGCCTCTCTTTGATTTCGCCGTCCTTAAAAATAAACACGGTCGGGATAGAAAATACGCCGAATTTTTGAGCGATATTGGGATAATCGTCAACGTCGACCTTGCCTACGGTCACCTTTCCGTCATAGTCGTGGCTAAGCTCCTCTATGATAGGCGCAAGCATTTTGCAGGGCGAGCACCACGTAGCCCAGAAATCGACCACGGCAACGCCGCTCGATACTGTTTCGTCAAAATTTTCCGATGATAAAATTTTTGCCATATTACACTCCTTTTGCATATTGCAATTTATGTATTTACTTTATTGGTTTATGAATGTTATTTATATAGTCGTTTTCCGTGCACGCCTCGAGCATTTTAGGCTTGAAGCCGTCTCTTTTGCGGAAAACAAATACGTCGACCGGCACCGCAAACGCAAGTCCGACGATAAGCCCCAACACGGCGAGTATCGCACTTGCCGCCTTGCTTGCCAACACGCCCAAGCCTGCGCCGAGTGCTATCAGACACAGCGGAAGCAGATATATCAGCACCGAGCCGACACGCAGCTTGCGCTTAAAAATTTCCACCTTTACGTAGTCGTCCACGTTTAATTCAAGCGAGTTGTCAAGCGTAAGCTCAACTGCGCCGCCGTCCTTTGTGACGGAGCATATACCGCACCCGTCGCACATTCCGTGACGGGCAAACGCTACGGTGGCTTTGCCGTCTTTGACCTTTGAAACTCTGCCTATCTCGATCATTTTACAACGGAAGCTATATCGGCAACGTCGCTCTCGATTTCGCTGCCGTCGCTCATATTCTTAATACGCACACGACCGCTGTTTATCTCGTCATCGCCCAAAACGATGACGTATCCTACAGCGGATTTGTCCGCATACTTCATCTGCGCCTTGACACCTCTGTCCATAATGTCCGTCTCAACGCTGACGCCTTGCTCTCTCAGCGAGCCTGCAAGCTGCAACGCATAGTCCTTTGCGGCGTCGCCTATAGGCAGAATATAAAGCCTTGTGCACTCTTTAGGAGCGTTCAGCCTGCCCGTATTTTCAAGCACGAGCAGCAGTCTTTCAAGTCCTAAGCCGAAGCCGACCGCCGGCGTAGGCTTTCCGCCCACTTCCTCGACAAGATTGTTGTATCTTCCGCCGCCGCAGACCGTGCCCTGTGCTCCTATATCCGTAGACACAAACTCAAACACGGTGCGTGTATAATAATCAAGCCCTCTTACTATGGACGGATTTATGCTAAACGGAATGTTTTGCCGCTTTAGCAGCGACTGCACCTTTTCAAAATGCGCTTTGCAATCGTCGCACAAAAAGTCGGTTATCTTTGGCGCATTGGCGGTGATCGCCTTGCACTTTTCCTCCTTGCAATCGAGTATACGCAAAGGATTTTTGTCAAAGCGTGTCTGACACTGCGCACACATAGCGTGCAGGTTTTCGCCGATATACGCTTTGAGCGCCTTATTGTATTCCGCCCTGCAATTCGGGCAGCCTATACTGTTCAAATTGAGCTCGAGGCTTTCAAGCCCGACTTCCTTTAAAAAGGAATATGCAAGAGCGATGACCTCTGCGTCCGCATAGGGGCTGTCGCTTCCGTAACATTCCACGCCAAACTGATGATGCTCTCTGAGTCTGCCGTTTTGGGGCTTTTCGTATCTGAATACGGAAGCAATATAGTATGCCTTCATGGGCATTACGCCTTGAAACAGTGCATTTTCTATAAAGCACCTCGCCACTCCCGCAGTGCCCTCGGGACGCAGCGTCATACTTCTGCCGCCCTTATCCTCAAAGGTGTACATTTCCTTATTGACTATATCCGTCGTTTCGCCTACGCCACGCAAAAACAGCTCCGTATGCTCAAACATAGGGGTGCGGATTTCCTTAAAGCCGAATTTTGCTGCGACCTTGCGTGCGACGCTCTCGACATAGTGCCACTTATAAGCGTCCTGCGGCAGCATATCCTTTGTTCCCTTTGGAATGTTTATCATAAGCCCTCGCCCGTCAGATAATAAATCTTCTCAAATTGCGCTCCTTGAGCGTTGTGGCTAAGTGCTCCTCAACGTAAGCCTTATCCACGTTTATCTCTTCCGTCTGATTGTCGTCCGCCTCATACAGCACGTCCTTAAGCAAAGCTTCGAGCACGGCGTGCAGACGGCGTGCGCCGAGATTTTCGCTGCTTTCGTTTTGCTCGAAGGATACTCTTGCGATCTCGTCTATAGCCTCGTCCGTGAAATCGAGCTTTACGCCGTCGACTGCAAGAAGCTCTTTATATTGCTTTAACACTGCGTTGTCTGGCTCTGTCAAAATCTTCACAAAATCGTCCTTTGTGAGGTTGTCAAGCTCAACCCTGATGGGAAATCTGCCCTGAAGCTCTGGGATAAGGTCCTCCATACGGGATATATGGAATGCGCCCGCTGCGATAAACAGAATGAAGTCGGTACGGATTGCGCCGTGCTTTGTCTGCACCGTGCTGCCCTCTACGATGGGCAGGATATCACGCTGTACGCCCTCTCTCGACACGTCGTGTCCCTGCTGCATTCCGCCGTTGTTGTTTGCTATCTTGTCTATTTCGTCAAGGAACACAACGCCGTCCTGCTCCGCTCTTTGCAGGGCTTCGGTGACGATAGCGTCCTCGTCGACCATTTTTTCGGACTCCCTTGCGATGATCATATCCATAGCCTGCTTGACGGTGACCTTGCGCTTCTTCACTGCGCCGCCGCCCATGCTGCTCTTCATACTCTCAAAAATGTTGCCGATATTGATAGAGTTGTCGCCGCCCACGCCTATGGGAATTTGCACGGGCTTTGGCTGTTGATGCATTTCCATTTCCACGACGAGCGTATCGAGGTGTCCCGCTTTAAGCTCACGCAAAATTTCCTCTCTCAGCTCTGCGTCGCTCTTATCCGTTTCCTGCGCAAGCGCCGCTTTACGCATAGGCAAAATGACCTTTACAAGCTGATTTTCGGCAACCTCGGTGGCTTTGGGCAAAACCTCTTTATATTTTTCGTCACGCACCATTCTTATCGAAGCCTCTACAAGGTCACGTATGATGCTTTCCACGTCCCTGCCGACATAGCCGACTTCAGTAAACTTTGTTGCCTCAACCTTTACAAACGGAGCCTTGACCACCTTTGCGAGCCTGCGTGCGATTTCCGTCTTGCCGACGCCCGTAGGTCCCTTCATAATGATGTTTTTAGGGGTGATTTCCTCACGCATTTCTTCGGACAGCTTGCTGCGGCGATAGCGGTTGCGTAGCGCAATAGCCACTGCGACCTTTGCCTCGTGCTGACCTATGATATATCTGTCAAGCTCTGCAACTATTTGCTTTGGAGTCATAATCGAATTGTCCATATTTTCACCTCTTAAACGGTTTCGACCGTAATGTGGTCGTTCGTATAAACACAGATTTCGCTTGCAATCTTAAGCGCCGCCTGAGCAATGCTCTTTGCGTCCATATCCGTGTTGTTTGCAAGCGCACGTGCCGCAGCCAAGGCGTAGTTTCCGCCGCTGCCTATTGCACAGATGTCGTTTTCGGGCTCTATGACCTCGCCCGTGCCCGATATGATAAACAGCGACGTAGAATCTGCGGCTATCAAAAGCGCCTCAAGATGTCTACCGCCCTTGTCCGAGCGCCAAAGCTCTGCAAGCTCAACTGCGGATCTCATAAGGTTTCCGCTGTACTTTTGCAGCATCGCCTCAAATTTTTCGGACAGCGCAAACGCATCTGAAACCGATCCCGCAAAGCCGATGACGACCTTGTCGTTGTATATGCGCTTTACCTTTACGGCATTGCCCTTCATAATCACGCTTTCGCCCATAGTGACCTGTCCGTCGCCTGCTATCGCAGTGACTCCGTTACGCTTGACTGCGCAAATCGTAGTCCCTCTGAATTCCACCATATTTATACCTCCAAAATTTTCATATTTTATTGCACAATGTGCGTTTTATATCATCATAGGGATGCTTGCCATTGCCCTTTCATAATAAGCTCTTTTTCTGTTTTTCTTATCCCTCACGTCCGTTATGGGCGGAAGTATGCCGAAGTTTGCGTTCATCGGTTTGAAGTCCGTAGGACAAGAGGATACATATCTACAAAGCGCCCCTGTTATCGTGATATCTCTCGGCACCTCGTAATCCTTGCCCGCAAGCTCGGATGCGAGCGCCTGTCCCGCTATAAGACCGCTCATTATGCTTTCAACGTAGCCCTCAACGCCCGAAAGCTGTCCTGCAATATAAAGCGGCCCGGTTGCCGTCTTTACTCTGAAGGTCTCGCTAAGCACGTTCGGAGCGTCGACATAGGTGTTGCGGTGCATTATCCCATAGCGCAAAAACTCGGCATTTTTTAGCGCAGGTATCATACTGAACACACGCTTTTGCTCGCCAAACGTAAGATTTGTCTGAAATCCTACGAGGTTGAAGCAATCGCCCGCCACGTTTTCACGTCTTAGCTGCACAACCGCATACGCCTTTTCGCCCGTCCTCGGATCACGAAGTCCGACGGGCTTGAGCGGACCGAAGCGAATGGTGTCGCTGCCCCTCTTAGCCATTTCCTCAATGGGCATACAGCCGTCAAACAGCTCGCTCTTTTCAAAATCGTGTAGCACAACGGTCTGCGCCTTTACGAGCTCGCTATAAAATGCCTCGTACTCATCTCTCTGCATTGGCAGATTGAGATAATCGTCGCCGCCCTTGCCGTATCTTCCGCCGAAATACGCTCTGTCGTAATCTATGCTGTCCGACGACACGATAGGCGCTATAGCGTCATAAAAGAACAGTCTGTCCTTTCCGCTCAGTCTGCCGACGGTGTTTGCCATAGCCTCGGACGTAAGCGGTCCCGTAGCTATCACGGTAGGCACGTCGTCTATGTCCGTGACTTCTTCTCTGACGAGTCTGAAGCCGTCGTATGAAAACAGTGCGTTTTCAACCGCTTTACTGAATTTTTCTCTGTCCACAGACAGCGCACTGCCCGACGGAACACGTACGCTCCTTGCAATGGGGATAAGCCTGCAGCCCAAAGCGCAAAGCTCGTCCTTGAGCAGCCCCGAAGCGGTCGTCTGCTCCTCCGACTTGAGCGAGTTTGAGCACACGAGCTCGGCAAGCATATCCGTCCT
Source organism: uncultured Christensenella sp. (assembly GCA_910584155.1). GTDB lineage: Bacteria > Bacillota > Clostridia > Christensenellales > CAG-917 > CAG-475. The sequence goes on from CAJTYG010000002.1 coordinate 152,240, forward strand.
ATGTGCACCCGTAGTCTTTGCGGGGCGCATTTCGTACATATCCACCCTAAAGCCCGCTTCAAGTAGCTGTAAGGCACATTCCGAGCCTGCAAGCCCTCCGCCGATTATCTTTACGCAGCCCTTGTCTGTCATTCGTTATTGTCTTCTACAAGCTCTCTGTGCTTGCACTGTCTGTCCGTACAGACATAGTAGGTTTTTTCGTCTCGCTTTACGACCTTCATCGTATTGCCGCATTCGGGACACAGATAAGGCGCAGGTACGTCCCAGCTGATAAAATCGCAGTTGGGATAGTTTGTGCAGCCGTAGAATGTCTTTCCGTTTTTGGACACACGCTTGCTCACGTCGCCGCCGCATTTGGGACATTTGCCCACGACCTCGACTATCTTTTTGATGTTTTTGCATCTCGGATAGTTGGGACACGCAAGGAAAGGACCGTATTTGCCGTGTCTTATAACCATTTTTGCGCCGCATTTATCACAGATAACGTCGCTTTCCTCATCGGGAACGTGTGCGCTTCCGCCCGACTTTGCCGCTCTGTCCAAAAACTTCTGAAGTCTGGGATAAAATGCGCCGATAAGCTCCTGCCACTGCTGATTGCCGTCGGCGACCTTATCCAACGCTCCCTCAAGTCTTGCGGTGAAATCGAGGCTCATTATATCGGGGAAATTCTTTTCCATATACTCGCAGACAGTTTCACCGAGAGGCGTCGGAGCAATGGCTTTTTGCTGTTTTTCGGTATACTGACGCTTAGCAAGCACGGATATGATAGACGCATATGTGGACGGTCTTCCTATGCCGTTTTCCTCAAGCGCCTTGACAAGCGTTGCGTCGTTGTATCTCGCAGGCGGCTTTGTAAACTTCTGCTCGCTCAAAATGTCCTCAAGCGAAAGCTTTTCGCCCTCGTTAAGATCGGGCAAGGTGTCGGATTCTCTGTCGTCCTCGTCCTCCTCGACGGTTGCGGAATACACTATCGTAAAGCCCTTGAATTTTACGCTCTTGCCCTTTACGACAAAGCCTATCCTTTCGCTGCCGCTCTCGCCGGTGATGTGCACACGCATAGTGTTGTACTCTGCGTTTGACATCTGCGAAGCCATGTATCTCTCGTAAATGAGCTTATAAAGACGGAATGCGTCTCTGTCCATCTTGCCCTCGAGCGACTTCGGCGTGCGGCTGAGGTCGATAGGACGTATTGCCTCGTGAGCGTCCTGTGCGCTCTCGCTCGTCTTGTATACGTTTGGCGTTTTGGGAGCGTATTCGCTGCCGTAATTTTGCGCAATAAAGCCGAGCGTCGCCTTTGCAAAGTCGGGTGAAATGCGCACGCTGTCCGTCCTTATGTAGGTGATGAGCGCATGCTGCCCCTCGCCCTCTATATTTACGCCCTCGTAAAGCTGTTGTGCGACACGGCTCGTGCGGTCTGCGGTAAAGCCTAACTTATGGCTTGCCTCCTGTTGCATAGTCGACGTGGTAAACGGCGGCGCAGGCTTAGAGGTGGATACGCTCTTTTTTACCTCGTCCACCGCATAGGCGCAGCGGCGCATAAGCTCGGTGACAGCGTTTGCGTCGTCCGCATTTGTGATTTTTATTTTCTTTCCGTTTCTGTCGTTCAATGCGGCGTTGAAAAGATTTGCTTTTGTCTTTCTTGCACCCATTTTCAGCAGAATTGCGTTGATATTCCAATATTCCTCGGGCTTGAAATCCCGTATTTCTTTTTCTCTGTCCACAATCATTTTAAGCGCTGCGGACTGCACCCTACCTGCCGAAAGCCCCGGCTTGAGCTTCCTTGAAAGAATGGGCGATATCTTGTAGCCGACAAGTCTGTCAAGCACTCTGCGAGCCTGCTGACTGTCCACAAGGTCCATATTTATCTCTCTCGGCTTTGCCATAGCGGCACGCACCGCCTTCGGCGAAATTTCGTTGAACTCTATACGCACCTTGTCGCCCTCGACGCCCAAAACGTTTTTGAGGTGCCAACTGATAGCCTCGCCCTCTCTGTCGGGGTCGGTTGCGAGATAAACCGTATCGTATTTTTTTACGGCCTGTGCAAGCTGCTTTATTGTTGCTTCCTTATCCTGCGACACGACGTACTGCGGTTTATACCCGTTTTCGATGTCAATGCCCAAGGAACGTGCAGGCAGGTCGCAAACGTGACCTTTTGACGCCAACACCTGTGCCTCGCCACCAAGGTATTTTTGGATAGTCTTGGCTTTGTGAGGTGACTCGACAATGATAAGCTGTTTCATTAAGTCTCCTATATTTATATAAATTTTCGATTATTCTATATCTTACACGCCCGCAAGCGCATAATAGTTTCCGCCCGTGTTTTGTATAAGCCCGTTCAGCTCCAAATCGAACAGCTCGTTTGTAAGCTCGCTCACACTGAGTTCCGTAAGCTCGAGCAGCTCTTCGAAATGCTGTTCGCCGTCCCGCAGTGCCTCGAGAATTCTGCTGCCCGTTATGTTTATTTCCACGACCTGCGACTCGCTGCTTGCCCTTTTGACGTGCATTGAGTCAAGCACGTCGTCCGCACTTATCACAAGTGCGTCGGGTATCTCACGCAAAAGCTCGTTGCCGCCCTCGTTTTCTGCGGCATATATGTTGCCGGGCACTACAAACACGTCCTTACCCTGCTCGATAGCAAGCCTCATCGTGATGAGCGAGCCGCTGCGCTTTGCCGCCTGTGCGAGAAAAACGCCTCTGCTGAGCCCGCTTATTATGCGGTTGCGCTCGGGAAAATGATACTGCAGCGGCTTTGTTCCGAGAGGATATTCCGTCACCGCTGCGCCGCCGTTCATCAGAATGCCGTCAAGCAAGCCTCTGTGCTCGGCAGGATATATCACGTCTATACCGCATGCAAACACCGCCACCGTCGGGCAGCCTATCGCAACGCAAGCCTTATGCGCTATAGAGTCTATGCCTCTTGCAAAGCCCGACACTACCGTAAGCCCCGCACGGGCAAATTCCCTTGCAAACTCGTCGGCGACCTTTTCGCCGTATCTCGTTGTGCGGCGTGAGCCGACTATCGCAATGCAGTCGCTGTTTAACGCCTTTACGTTGCCCTTTACAAAAAGCACGTGCGGTCTATCCTCTATCTCACGCAGAGCGTCGGGATATTCGTCGTCAAGATAACTCAGCCAATGTATATCCTTCTTTTCAAGCTCGTCGACGATTGCGTCTATCCTGTCTGTGTTTTTATAAAACTCGTCCGCCTTATCGTCGCTAAGAGCCTTGCGCACAAGCTCCTTTTTGCCAAAAAGCTCGGACGGATCGCCCACAGCCGAAAGCAGAGTCGCCTTCTTCTTGTAGCCGAGCTCGTCCACATATTGCAGCGCCAAAAGCGCTTTGGTTGTCAAATCCTTTAAGTCCATCAGCTGTATTTCCTGTCAAGCCCTCTGTACTGTATCGCCTCTGCGATGTGAGCTGTCTCAATGTCCTTGCTGCCCTCGATGTCAGCTATCGTGCGTGCCACCTTAAGTATCCTTGTGGTTCCACGTGCGCTCAGATTTAGCTTTTCAAACGCCTTTTCAAGCAGACGTTCGCTGTTTTTGTCTATCTGGCAGTATTTGTTGAGCTCACGTGAGCCCATCTCGGAATTTGTCAGAATTCCGTCGTTTTTAAACCTTTCACGCTGTATCGCACGTGCGGCGTTTATGCGCTTCTTTATCTCGGCGGATGTCTCGCACTTCTGCTTGCTTTCCCTTCCTCGCAGCTCGCTGTATGAAATATTATCAACCTCGATCTGCAAATCTATTCTGTCCATAAGCGGTCCCGACAGCTTTGACACATAATTGTGTATCTGTGCGGGCGTGCAGCGGCAAACCTGTGTTTTGGAGCCGTAATTTCCGCACGGACACGGGTTCATACTTGCAAGCAGCATAAAGTTTGCGGGATATTCCACCGTATTTGCAACTCTTGCCACGGTGACCTTTCTGTCCTCGAGGGGTTGACGCAGCGTTTCGAGAGCACGGCGTGAATATTCGGGCATTTCGTCAAGAAACAGCACTCCGCTGTGAGCAAGGCTAACTTCGCCCGGCTTCGCCTTTGCGCCGCCTCCGACAAGCGTAGGCACTGTGGTGGTATGGTGCGGCGTTCTGAAAGGGCGTGTAGTCACTATACCCACACTGCTGTCAAGTATGCCCGAAACGCTGTGTATCTTAGTCACCTCAACAGCCTCATCAAAGGTCATTTCGGGCATTATCGTCGGCACGCACTTTGCAAGCATCGTCTTGCCTGCGCCGGGAGGTCCTATCATCAGTGCGTTGTGCCCGCCTGCGACCGCTATTTCAAGCGCACGCTTTGCAACTGTCTGTCCCTTGACGTCAGCAAAATCGCAGCCGTAGCCGTGATTCTGGCAGCTCGCTTCGTAGCTTGACACGGGCACAGGCTCAAAAACGACGCCGCTCAAAAACTCTATGACCTCTCTGAGGTTGTTGAGCGCATACACCTGTATGCCCTCTATAAAGCTTGCCTCACGGGCGTCTGCGGACGGAATGATAAACTTTTTGCAGCCGTCCTGCATTGCGGATATCAAAATAGACATAATGCCGTTTACGTGCCTTAGCTCGCCGTCAAGCGACAGCTCGCCCACAAAAACGTAGTCCTTGTAGGCTTTGTTTTCTATCTGCTCGGTAGCAACGAGTATGCCTATCGCCGTAGCAAGATCGAATACGGGACCTTCCTTTTTGGTGTCGGCAGGGGCAAGGTTCACAGTGATACGCTTTGCGGGATACTGTAAGCCGCTGTTTTTTATTGCGGAACGTACACGTTCCTTGCTCTCTTTTGTAGCAGTAGACGCAAGCCCCACCATTTCATATCCGGGTACGCCGCTGTTTATATCAAGCTCGACGTCCACCGCATAACCCTTCAGTCCTTCAAGCGCATAGCTTTTTACTTTTGCTAACATTGTATACCGCCATTATTAAATTAAAGTTAATAAATTTTAGCACATATCGCATCAAAACGCAAACGATATTACGCCCCGCAATATTCTCAAAAGCTTGCAAAATTTCACTTTTAAGCCGATTAGATATCTCAAAAATAAACAAAACAACGCATATAGCGTTGTCAAAATTTTTTTATAAATTTAAAAATTTTTCAATTCTCGCTCCTGCCGTCGCCGTCGGTATCGCTGTCGGCGTTTGTCTTTTTCAGCTCTTCGAGCAGTTGATTGCGCTGCTCTTCGGATAAGGTATCGACAGAATTCAATTTTTCCGTCCTCATCTTCTCCTTTTCAACGGCGAGCTTATCACGCACAAAGCCCACGATGATAAGCACCCCCACCACCGTAAGCGGCAGCACGATTAGCACAACGTATCCGTACCACTTTGTCAAAAAGCTCCTGAGTCCGCCGATAAACTTCGCCTTGCGCACATATTTTGCCTTGACCTGCTCGGGCTTGAGCTGCCAATCGTCCTCGTCCGTTATGTCTGGATTATCGCCCTTTGTGCGGAAATAGTCTACGCTTCCGTCCTCTTTAAGCGCTATACCGACAATGCGGTGCGTAATGTTGTTGCCCGCAAGCCGTCCGCTCGGCGCAACGAACGTAATGATATCGCCCACTTTAAGGTCGTTTATGTCATCTATCTTTTTTGATAATATCACCTCGTGAGATTCAATAGTGCCCGACATGCTGTCAGTCAGCACGTCAAAAAGATAATAGCCGAAAATGCTTGTATCGCCGCCGCTCTTGCGCTGCCACAGCATAAGACCTACAACGACCACCAAAAATACAAAAATCGCTGCGATGATAACCGTAGACACTATATTGTATATTTTTTTAGCTTTCGACTGAGTTTCTTTTGCCATATTTTTGTCAAACGGCACCAATCGCTTGATGCCGTACTGTCTTTACTCTGCACTTTCGCCGCCGTCTGAATCAGGTTTTTCATCATTCGGCTTTGCGGTGTTTTCTGCAGGCTCTTCCGCCTGCTGTGCGGTTTTGGTTTTTTGTTTCTTTGTCGTTGCGCCGTCTTCCGCAGGCTGTTTTACCGTTTTTGTCCTTTGTTTTTTTGACGCAGTTGCGTCCGCTTGCTGTTCGGGCGTTTTATCAGCCTTTGTTGCGCCTCTGTCTTCGGGCTTATCCGCTGCGGTGTGGTGTTTTTCCGCCTTGCTCTTTAGCGTCGTAGACGGTTTGGTTTTGTTTATCTTTTTTACAAACATTGCGTCATAAGGCAATTCGCTGCCCTCTGCAAAGTGTATTGAGCCCACCGAAACCTTGTGCTCGTCAACAATCTCTATATCCTTTTTGCGCCTCGGTTTTTTAGCGGGCTTAGGTTCTGCGGGTTTTTCCTGCTCTATGGCTGATTCCTCTACACCGTCTACGGGCTTTTCCTGCTCTTTCGCAGATTCTTCGGCTACGTTTTCGTCTTCGGGCTTGCTGTTTTCAACTGCTTCGCTATTTATTTCATCAGCCGCACCGTTGTCTTCAACTGCTTCCTTAATGATGTCAGTCGCTTCATTTTCGGCGGTTGTAGCTTGCTCTTCCTGCGCAGCTTGCGCTTCTTCTATCGCCTGCTGCTCTGCCTGCTCTTTTGCAAGCCTGTTTGCTTCCTCAATTTCGGCAAGGCGCTTTTTACGCTCCTCGATTATCTCTGCCTCTCGCCTTTCGGTGGCTATCTTGGCACGCTGATACTCAAACGGGTCGAGCCCGAATTTCAGCCTGCTTCTGTCGCTTGCCGTAACCGTCTTTTCAAGCTCTTCACGCAGCTTGTTGAATGCGGCGGCACGCTTTGCCATATCTTCCTTGCGTCGGCGTATGCGATAATCTCTTTCCTTTTGGTCAAGTTCCTCTTGCTTTATCCTGCGATAGGAATTGAGGCAACGGTCGATTGCATCCTTGACCTTTGCGATATCCTCGGCGGTAAGCTTGTCGTCGGCGGGCTTTTTGTATAGCTTACGCACCTCAAACAGATGTTGATCGAATTTATCTGCGTCGGCGTCAAGGTCGACTTCCTCTTGATCTGCCTTTGGCGGAAGCTCCTTGATGATTTCCACCTCGACAAGCTTTTCGACCTCGACCTCCTGTACGATTTCCTTAGCGCTCTTATCCTGCCCGTCGGGAGTGATGTCGGGTTCTTTTTCGGGGACTTTTTCTTTTTCCTGTTCCTCGTCGGGAAGCTCGTCGGGCAACGGTTCTTCGCTTTCGGGACGGTGGGTTTCCTCAATATTGTCCTCTTCTTCCTCGTTTTCCACCTTGTCGTCGGGCTTTTGAGCGTATTCGTCACGGTCAAGCTTATCCTTTTCAAAGTCCATTTCACCGACACGCATAAAGTCCGCAAATTCCTTGTCTTCCATATCGAGGTCGGTTTCGTGCTGATCGTACATACTCTCAAATAGCATAGTATTGAGGGTGACCATTTTTTTAAGCTCGTCCACGCTTTCCTGCTCGAGGTCGTAGTCTTCCACCTCGTCGGACGTAGAAAAACCGCCCGTGACATTGTACGTTTCGATAAACTGCCACAGCGTAAGCGCCTTTTTGAAGTTAGGCTCCTTCAAAATGACGTTTGTACGCATGATAGGCGGACGCACGGGCGCCGAGTTGCGCATAGATTTTGCAAATGAAGAAGAAAGGAAGTCTGTAATAATTCGGTCGATTTTTGCGACTCTCTCTATCTTTGACAGCGTATCGGGATCAAGCCTCATCACCTCGTCAAAGCTGAGCTGCGCAAAGTATTCCGTTCTGAACGTAACCTTTTTGCTTGGCAGGCTGAAGCGTGATTCTACGTCAAGCTCCAAAACGTCCTGCGTTGCGGACGCCTTTTTGATTTTGTCATAACGCATCGTAACAAAATCTTTAAGCTTTAAAAGCAACGTATAGATAAATCTGTTTTCGTAGATTTCAAAGGATTCCTCTTTGGTTATGTTGAGGATCTTGCTGGGCGTAACCATTCCGTCCTTGTCGACCTTTGATATCATATTTGTGTGCTGTGCAAGAAATTTGACGGACTCAGTAGAAATACTTCTTGCAAGCGACACGTCGACGATATCCTCCTCCTGCACGATGAATTTACGGGGATTGCGGACGATGGTGTCAAGGTTGGGCAAAATTTCCTCTATGGTGTCTATCCAATCGATGGATATGTCCTGTATGAGGCGTTTTTTTGCCAACTTGAAGCTTGACGAGCCTTTGTCGACACGTTTTTTATACTGCTCGTAAAATTCCTCGTTTTGGAGGACGGATACGATTTTGCGTGCATATTGCTTATACACGTCTCTTGTGATAAGATTATCCGACATATTTTCTTATTTTCAAAACAGTAAGCAGATATCAGAACAGCTTCTTCAAGCGGTTGATATACTCCTTGCTTTCCTGCATATTTTCCTCGCCGAACAGCTCGCTGAGGTAAAGCACCAAGCCGTCTATTTCGTCACGGATGTAAGACAGGTTTAGCGACTCGAACTTTCTGAAAATCTTATTGCACAGCACGTAGTCAAGTCCGTCAAGCTCCGTTCCGCCGCAGCCGACGTAGGACGGGACAAATTCCTTGAGCTGCTTTACGATACGGTTACCAAACGCAAGTCTGAAGTGTTCGATAACGTAGTCGTCAAGCTGATTGATTTTGTCAAGGTTGTCCTGCGACACCTGATGTATTTCCTGCGCCTTTTTAAACTCCGCTTCGAGGTGCTTGTAGCTTATAAACAGATTGTCTTCCCACGGCGCTTCAAAAGCGATACCCTTGCTGTTGATGTTTATAGGCATAGCACGGTCGTAAACCTTATCCGATATTGCAAACGTAGAGTCGTCGTTGTTTGCCGTGCCGATAAACCACATATTCTGAGGCAGCTTGAAACGTCCTTTCTCTATGTGCTTCGGATCGTTAGGCCAACCCGACGGCACAAGGTCTACTATCCACTCGTCACGTGACGGCATTTCAAGGATGGACAGCATTTCAGCAAAATAATACTCGACACGTGCGATGTTCATTTCGTCGAGGACAGTCAGGTAAATCTGATCGTTCCAAGTAGCCTCGTACATCTTCTTTAAAACTTCGGTTTCGTTGAAACGCTTTGTAAATTCGTTGAAATAGCCAAAAAGCTCGGTACGGTCACGCCAAGACGGCTGCACCGACGCTATCGTTGCGGGGTTGTTGAGGAATATACCCATTGCGTGCGGCAGCGACGTTTTACCTGTACCGGATATACCCTGCAAAATAAGCAGACGTGACGTTGACAGGCTTGCGACGAAAAGCCTTATGATACGGGGCTGATAAAACAGCCTCATACGTGAGCAGGCAAAATTGCGGAATTTATCGCAAAACTCGGGAAGCGTGATTTCGTCGTCGTAAACGGGCGGCACATAATCCGCATATATCTTATCAATTTCGGTAAGCTTGTAAAAACGAGACTCGCCTGTCGGGCTTTTTTCCTTGCCTTCCTCGCCCTCTGCGCCCTCTTCCTCACCGTCGTAATTGCCTATGTCGCTTACACGCATACCCAAAATACGGTCCTTTTCGGCGCTCATCTTGATTATCTGCTTTTTGAGGTTTGCACATTCCTCAACAAGGTCCTGCGGCAAAACCTTTGACTTGCTCAGCCTTGCGAGCTTGCGCAGCCCGAAAGCGATCAACACGATGATAGCAACTATAACGGCAACGATAAGTATGATAAATATTATCGCAACCGCCCATTCTCCGGGACCGAAATACTCGGTGTAGTTTTTAAATGCGTCAGAATAACCCTCGTTGTAAAAGATATGTAAAAAGCCCCAGAAAATACTTCCCAGTCCCTTATCGTAAAACGCTCCTAAAAACGCCTTAAGGAACTCAAATACAAGATTTATATTCATAGTTATTTAATATTCAATTTTAAAACGCCTATGCATATGCCTTCGCAATTTACAAAAACATATGCATAAGTCAACCAATTTTCCCTTACTCTGCGCTGCCGTCGGACTTTGCGTCCTCTTGAGGCTCTGCGGCTTCGGTCTGTTCGGACTGCGCCGTATCTTCGGAAGATGTCTCGGTTATATCGGTATCCTCCCGAGGCTCTGCGACTTCGGTCTGTTCGGTCTGAACAGCGTCCTCAGCGGGCACGTCGGTCGTAGCGGCGTTATCCTGCGGCGCAGCAGACTGCTCCCCTCCATTTGCGGCAAGCAGTTGTTGCATAAGCAGTTGCTTTTCCTCTTCGGTCATCGTATCGAGAGAAATAGCCGTTTCGCCCATGACCTTTCTTTCCTTATCGAGCTTAGCTATGATGAGCGTGCGCACAAGGATAAACGCATAGATGACAAACAGCAGAATGAGCGGCAGCACTACTATGCAGAAAAAGCGTGTTTTGCCGCTTACGGGATCCTGCACAAAGTTTGCAAGTCCGCCGACGCCCTTCAACATTTTGCCTGTCGTGAAGTTGAGGTTTTCGTCCACGCTGCCCCATGTTGCAACAATGTCCTTGACTGCGACAGACGTAGGATCCCACGAACCGTCGTTAGTTCCAATCGCATCCTGCCATGCGCCCTTTTGATTGTCGCCTCTGGTATTGACAGAAACCACATTGTCGTTTTCGTCAAGATTGATGTGTATAATGCGGTGTGAATTGAATGCCTCGTAAAGCTTGCCGTCGCTGCCTCTTATGCTTGACTTAAACGTGATTACAACGCCCACCTTGAGGTCTTTGCCGTCCGATTCCTTGCCGTTGTAGGCTTTTGCGATGATGACGTCGCTCTTAGAAAACACGGGCTTCATCGAGTTTGATGCGACGTTGAAATAGCAATCGTCGCCCACACGGGTGATGTTGTCCGGATTTGCCGCACGGATGATAGTAAAAATTGCCACCACTAAAGCAAAAATGATCAAAATAATGCACAGGATATTGACTACCCAGTTGAGCACTGTTTTGACCATTTGTTGAGTTGGCGTAAGTTCTTTTTTCTGTTTTGCTGCCATAATATACTCCTTTGCCTTGTTGCGCTCTCACTCACGACTTATTGCCTTTCCGATGCGACGCCGCACCGCCGAGATCAAACTCAACCGCTATTGACATCACCGAGCCATGCTTGTTGCCCTTTAAGACGCTTGCGCCCTTCACCCGAATGACTTTGCTGTGTGTATAGACGTATCTATACAAATAGAATTATATGTGAAATAAGAAGCTTTGTCAATATAGAGATTTCATTTAACGGCAATATTGTTAAATATAATAAAATATCCTGCCGTTAAATGGAATTAAGCGGCGGGATATTTAAATAATTTTGCAATAAAATATTGAAATTTATCTTGTTTTTATTACGTTCTTTGCGCACTTTTTCTGTCGCAGATGTTGTCCATTGCAATTACAAATGCGATCATAAACGGCATTTCTTCCTCACCCGCTTCAAGCTCGAAGGCGTCCCGTATCACAGTAAACTGTCTTCTTACAATGCCCACGGTCACACCGTTTTTAAGTATTTCGGACTGCATGGAAAACCATTTGCCGTTTATGCTGTAAGTTGCGCCTTCAACCTCGATATCGTATCCCGGCGAAAAAATCCTATCCTTTATCTTTGCAATACGGTTTTTGTCGGCGTCATATATAAGAGCGCTGTGAAACAAAAAGCGGAACCATTTGTTTCTCACCTTATAAAGCGTTTTACCGTCGAGCGTGCAAACTCTCTTCACCTTTGTAGGGCTGAATGCTCTTCCCTTGACGTCAAACAACGACTTGCCCGATGCGTCGGTCACAGTTGATTTGCCTGTAATAGAAAACAATTTGTTTTTGATATAAACCTTCATTGGATCCTCCCGTGCGATATTTTAAAAATATCGCATAAATTATTATACACATTGTACAATAAATATATAACGTTGTCAATACCTTATTTTAATCGGACATTATCCGACGATATATCCCATATTCTGCCATATTTAACACAAAAGCCGCTGCGCAGTTTCGCAGCGGCTTTTAAAATGCTTATAATCTGTCTGTTTAGTTGTTTTCACGTGCCTTTGCCTCGGCTATGATCTTGTCGTTGTTCATTGCAGGCACTTCCTCATAGCGCACGAGGTGCATTTCAAACTTGCCTCTGCCCTGCGTCATCGAGCGCAAATCAGTTGCGTAGCGGAACATTTCCGCCTGCGGCACTTCGGCAGTGATAATCTGCTTGCCGTTTGCCATATCCGTGCCGAGTATTCTGCCTCTGCGCTTGTTCATATCGCCGAGTATATCACCGAGATATTCGTCGGGAACGGTTATCTTAGCTTCCATAATAGGCTCGAGAAAGCAAGGCGCTGCTGCTGCAATGCCGTCCGCATACGAAAGCTTTGCGGCTGTGACGAATGCGATTTCCTTGCTATCGACGGGGTGATACTTACCGTCGTACAGAGTGGCTTTGAGGTTGACCATAGGATATCCTGCGAGCACGCCGTGCTTGATAGCCTCACGCAAGCCCTTTTCGACTGCGGGGATAAACTGACGTGGCACTGCGCCGCCGACGACTGCGTCGACAAACTCAAATATTCCGTCCTCGGCGCCCGGCTCGTATTTGATAAACACATCGCCGTACTGACCTGCGCCGCCCGATTGCTTCTTATGCTTGCCCTCTGCCTGCGCCGTCTTTTTGATGGTCTCTCTGTATGCGACTCTCGGCTCCTGCCAAGTGATATCAATGCCGAGCTTTGCCTTTACACGCTTGCACATGATGTCAAGCTGTGCTTCGCCAAGACCGCTGATGAGCACGTCGCCTGTTTCGATGTTCTTTTCCACCTTGAAGGTAGCGTCCTCTTCCTGCATTTTGATGAGACCTTGAATTGCCTTTTCCTCATCCTTTGCCGCCTTGACAGCGTATGAGATGACGGGCGTTGGGAATTCTATCTTTTCAAACACAAGCTTGTTGCCGCTTGCAGCGAGCGTATCGTTGGTGTTTGTATACACAAGCTTTGCCACTGCGCCGATATCGCCTGCGGACAGGCAGTCCACGGTTTCCTGCTTTTTGCCCTTGAGCACATAAAGCGCACCGACCTTCTCCTGCTTTTCCTGCGAGTTGTTTACAACGGAATCGCCGCTTGTAAGCTTGCCCTGAATGACCTTGAATATGAGCAGCTTGCCAACGTACGGGTCCACAACAGACTTGATGACCTGTGCGCTGAAGGGTGCGTTTGCGTCAACGCCGATTTCCTTTTCCTCATCGCCGACCATAGCTTTGATTTTATGTACTCTCGAGGGATCGGGCATCAGGTCGACTATCTTTTCCATAAGTCTTGCTACGCCCTTTGACGTGAGTGCGTTGCCTGCCATAAGAGGTATAAACACCTCGTCTGCGATAGCTACGTGCAAGCCCTTTTGAATTTCCTCATCGGTGAATTTTTCGCCGTCAAAGAATTTCATCATAAGCTCCTCGTCCGTCTCGGCGATCATTTCCATAAGCTTGCCGTTGTAATTGTCTATATCGCCCTGCATTGCGGCGGGAACGTCTATAGCCTTGCCCGCAAGGTCGTACGCCTTGCCGCTGAGCACGTCTACAGAACCGACCATTGCGCCGTTCTGCATGATGGGCAGCTCAACAGGCACGACCATATTGTATTTTGCCATAATGGCTTTAACGGTGCCGTTGAAATCGGAATTGTCCTTGTCCACCGCATTGACAAATATAAATGCGGGCACCTTCTTTTCGTTGCAAAGGTCAAGAGCCTTTTCGGTGCCGACCGTAACAGAGCCGGACGCCGAAGTGACTACGACGGCGCTGTCTGCAGCCTGCAGTGCGGATTGCATCTCGCCCTCGAAATCGAAAAATCCGGGAACGTCAAGCAGGTTTATCTTTACGTCACGGTAAACGGCATAGCCGAGAGCCAAAGAAATTGAAATCTTACGTTTTATTTCTTCATCGTCATAGTCCATCGTAGACGAACCGTCGTCTACTTTGCCAAGACGTGTTATGGTCTTTGCCTCAAACATTATTGCCTCGGCAAGAGACGTCTTGCCTTCGCCGGAGTGTCCGATAAGTGCTACGTTACGGATGGATTTTGTATCAAATACTTTCATAAATAACCCCTTTTTGCAGTCGTTATTTCAATTCTATAATATGTCGGATAAAATTTCAATACCAAATTTTAAACATTTCGTATTTTTTTAGGCAAACAACGGTCTTTATTATATAAATTCCGTGCAATTTGCACTGTTTTTGCAGTTGTGCAAACAAAAAAATATTGTTACGGCTTTTGTTTTCTGACGGAAAGCGGTTATTTTCAGCCGTTTTTAACGCTTTATTTTTAGTTTAATAAAGGCAGCAAGCAATTTACACGTCTGAGACAAATGAAAGGACAGCATAAGCATAGATGACCTTTTGCGGCATATAATGTCGTATGGCAGTTATTGGAGTTTACGACAGCGGCATAGGCGGTCTCACCACGGTAAAAAGGATATTGAACGAGTTTATAGGCAATGATATTTATTATTATTCGGACAATCTTCACCACCCGTTTGGCAATACCGACGAGGATAAGCTTAAGGTTGTCATCGAAAACGGAATAAAGCACGTGCGTGCGCACTCGGATACGGTAGTGCTTGCGTGCAACACTGCGTCGTCCGTCACTGACGATACCGATGTCATAAAGCTGCTTCCGCCTATAAAGGAATATGCCCCCGACGCACAAAACACTCTCATTCTTGCAACGGCACGCACGCTTTCAAAGCTAAACGCACCGCCCGACTTCAAGGTAGCCGATACAAAAGAGCTTGCGACTCTCATAGAAATTCAGGCAAGCCTGAACTATCTAAAAGGCAGCCTCGATATGAGCGAGCTGCTGCCATACATAGCTATGCGTTTGCATACGTTTAAGGGCGTAAAACGAGTGATTTTGGGCTGTTCGCACTACCTGTTTTGCAAAGAGCAGATAACAAAAATTTTGGGCGACGTGGAGTTTTGCGACGGCAACGACGACCTGTGCGAGGCACTTAAAAGCAACGTATACGCGCGCCCTCTCGAGGCGAGCAGGATAACCTATGATTTTTCCGCTTTGAACGAGCAGAAAAAGTATGATAAAATTTTAAAAATTCTTATGTCAAAATAAAAACAGTATATCTAAACGGATATTTTATGCAAACGCTTTGTTGAGCGCAGTGGCAATCACGCCTGCCGACGCAGACACAAGATAGTCTATTTCCTTTGGGGCCACAACCAAGCTAGACAGGTTTTTTTCTGCCATCTCCGCCCTCAACCTGAACTCGTCTATATCATATCCGCCCGCAGTACAGTATTCCTTTACAAAGCTATATATCGCCGTGCGCATGGACAGCATCATGGGCACGCCTATAGCTATCACGGGCACGCCCAAAACCGATTTATCTATCCGCTGCTTATCCTGCCCTACACCGCCTCCCGGCGCTATGCCTGCCGTGGACAGTTGAAACGACGTGCCGAGCCTCGCCACACTGCCCGTTGCGAGGCTGTCTATCACTATAACCGCACAGGGCTTCACCTTGTCTGTAACTGCGCTTGCGATATCGGCAGACTGCATTCCCGTCGTTCCAAGCACGCCTGTCGTCATTGCATACACGCACTGCTTTGTAAAGGATACGGGATATTCATTTGTGACCTCTATACCCTCTACGGTTTTATCGCCGAGCGCATCCGCTATCACTCCGCCGTTGCCAAGCCCTATCACAAGCACGGGCGTGGTTTTTCTCACCGTGCCTATAAGCCCCATGACCGCCGTAGAAATGTATGTCGAAAGCGCCTTCAAGCCCCTTTCGCTATCATAAATGCTGCGGGGGCAATCGAAGGTGATGTATACGCCCCGTTCTCTGCCAACCTGCTTTGCAAGCTCCACGCTTTTTAAGTTCAGATAGTGCTGCACTATGCCGTGCGACAGCTCCGTGCGTTTTGTCAGCTCGCCAAGTCCGTTAGCCTCCGCCGCCTCTACGGCTAAATCGGATATAAAATCATCGGTTTTCATACGTTTATTATGTATAATAGTAAAAAATCAATGCAAAAACGGTTGCAACTTATTTGCGGTTGTGTTAAGATATCAAAGATATTTATTGTACAAGGTACGAGGAGAAAAATATGCCAAATATTAAGTCAGCAAAAAAGAGAGTTATCACCTCTGAAAAGAGAAACGAAATCAACACCGCCAAAAGGTCACGTGTCAAAACAGCTATAAAGAAATTTAACGCAGCTATCGACGCAAACGACGTCGCACTTGCCGAAAAGCTTTTGCCTGAGACTATGTCGGTCATTGATTGCGCTATGAAGGATGGCATCTTCAAGGCAAACACCGCCGCAAGAAAGAAAGCCACCATCTGCCGTTCTCTCGACAAAATCAAAGCAGCAAAATAAGTGATAATATAAATTAAATTTAAAAGGCTGTCTATGCACAGCCTTTTTTTCGTTATAAAAATTTATTTGTCCTGCGGATTATATCTTGTATAGCGTATATCTATCCCCTTTTCTTTGAGCATATTTTCTACAAGCTCCGTATCGCTGTCGTTTGCGCCTACCCAACACCGCTTTTTGCCGTTTTTTCCGTACAAAGTGATAGAATTGTACATCGTTTCATTTTTTAAAACCATAGCATAGGCGAAGTCGCCGTAATCGAAGCTTTCAGTTTTAATAAAAAATCGATACACCGTCACTCCGTCCTGAGTGAATCGTATCTGCGCAAAGCTTAAAATACTGTAGCTTATCATCAAAATCACTGCAACGCACAGCGTCAAAGCATATAGTGCAATATTACGAATTAAAAGGTTTATCACAAAAAATATTATTGCACAAAAAAGCACCTCACAGCCAAACGCTATGCTTGTTTTAAAATCGCCTTCTATCTTAAAATCGTTTGGCTCTTTAGGCTTAGGCGACCTTTTATTTGCGCAAAAGCGAACGATTTTGTATGTCATAACAATAAGCGCATACAGCATTGTTACAGACAGTAATGTGAACGCCGCTATCGTCATTGTTTCCCCCCCCTCTCAATGCGAGCGATTTTTGTGTTTTGACAAATGCTTTGCCAAAACCGTGATAACTACCGTAAGCACAACAATAGCCAAAGCCGTTGCCACTACGATGGAAATGACATTGAGCACCGTCCTGCGATGAGTCTCTTCCGTCGGTTGCATAACCGTCAAAACCATTTCCTCGCTTGAAAAATTGTCTATCTTAAATTTTATTTTATAATCGCCGTTTCCCTGAGGAATGAAATCAAAGGACGGTCCCACGTGCAGCATCACATCGTTGACATACCATTTTACGGAAACAGCTTCGTCTGCGGACAAATTTTGCAAGCCGTCTATCTGCACATGATATGGCTTGCCTATCTCAAGCCCATTATTTAAAACCTTCTTGCCGCCCTCATCAAATGCTGATAGCTTCATGGACGAAACGTATTCGCCCGTCACTTTCGCATAATCTACGGTAATATTGACGGAGCTTGCAAGAGTAAAGCTCTCGCCCGATTCGTTGTGATAGTCCCAAACAGCGTCGATTTTTGTCGATCCGACCTTATTTTTGGGCGTATATTCTATATTGAAGCCGCTGCCTATGAGCTCGTCGCCTATAAACCAACGCACGCTGCCTTTCCCTCTATACGTATTTGGCAGCACATTCAATTTGAGCTCGACGGGCTTTATTGAGCCTAATCTTTGCAATGAGAGAGATTCGTCAAATACGATAGAAGCTTCTGCCGACGTCACGCCGACCAAAGCATTGATATCAAATATCTTATGCTCGTCGCCGCCCTTTTTCAACGTATCCGTAAAAGCGTTGCGTACAAGCTCTGCAATCTCCTGCGGACTTTTGTGCTTTGCGCTATCGCCCGCAATCGCAGCATGCTTCATCGTGACAAGCGCAGTGCCGAACGCCACTACAGGCGACGCCATGCTTGTGCCCGACAGCATCTTATATTTGTCGAAATCGTAAGTTTTATTGCTTGTATCATTGCCTGCCTTCGCACTGTAAATTGCGTCACCGGGTGCGCAAAGGTCATAGTAAGTGCCGAAATTTGACGAGTCGCTCAGCTTAAGCTCGGTTTCCCCGCTTCTCTTCTGCCGATAATTCATCACTCCGATTACGTTTGAGAGCGCAGCGGGATAGCGCTTCACGTTGCGCCAATCATTGCCTGCGGCAGCGACAAGCACCGTCTTTTCATGCATAGAGGAATATTTTATATCTGCGAAGCTCTCCTGCTCGGAGGACAGCGACAAATTTACCGCACTCGCACCCTTTGAAATGGCAAATTCGATAGCTTTCTTTACACTGCTGCCTGTAAAATTTTTTCCGCTTGAAGCTTTTATCGGCAGAATTTTGATGTATTGCTCGAGGTCGAGACTGTGTATCAGCGTAGCTATTATCCCGCATACGTGAGTTCCGTGCTTGTCGGACGCATCGTCGACGACGTTGCTGTCGCTATATCCCGACGCCGTGTTTTTCACAATGGGGTTGCCAAGCGTGTCACGCAGTATAACGTCATATTTTCCAATGCCGTTTTCATCGACCTCGCCTTCGGAATAAACGCCGTTATCACCGTACTTTCCCGTAAACAGCTCGTGCGTAAGGTCTATACCGCTGTCGATGACGGCAACTATGATCGGGTGCTTCTTTAGATACTCAAAATCGTATGCTTCGTCCGCTTTCCAGCTTGCGACCGTGCGCTTCAGAGTGCTCAGTCCAAGGTAGTCGTCGCCTGCCCACCAATCAAGTCCGTTGCCCGTCACATCCGTGACGTAATCGACCGGCAAAATAGCATTTGCAATGTCGGTCGGGCAAAACAGAATTGAAGACAGTATCAGCACAAAGGCAAACATCAATACGAAATTTGCCTGTGTCCTGCGCACTTTGGTCATACGCACCTCATTTATAGTCATATAATAAATTATAATATATGATATATTATTTGTACATATATTTTGCAAATCTTAACTAAATCTTGACTAAAATTTGACAAAAATCGTTATTCTAAACGAATGAATTATAAAAAATAATCTCGCCGCAGCGAGATTATTTACACATTTTTTGCTCTTTTTATGTCCGAAATCAGATCCAAGTAAGCTTGCCGTCTTTTGTGACAGTAGCCCACTTCCCGTCCTTTTTGACCTTTGCTTCTCCGTCCTCAAAGGGTGTGCCTGCAGAATATTCGAAGGCGATCACCACTTCGTTATTTTTGTTGATATAGCCGCACTTTTCGCCCTTTGCCACCATTGCAAGCCCTTCCGAAAAGCTCATCGCAATATCATAGTCAAGCGGGATCACGACGTTGTTTTCGCTGTCGATATATCCGCACTTGCCGTCTATTTCCACAGAGGCAAGCCCCTCTTTAAAGCAAAACACCTCGTCGTACATTGCGGGTATGACGGTTTTAAAGCCGTCGCTGAAGCCCCACTTGCCGCCCTTCATTATTTTACGCCAATTATCCACCGAAAGAGGCTCGGTCAATTTTTCCTGTCTTTGCGTACGCTGCGGCGGCTGCTGTTGAGGCTTATTCTTTTCCGCCCGTCTGTCTGCAAGCCCGAATTTTGACGAGCGCTGCTCCTGCTTATCTAAGGCAGGCGCACTCCTTTGCGGCTTCTGAGAATTTGGGGCGCCGTCCTTTTGCTCGATTTGCTTTAATTGCTGAGAGGGCTTTTGAGGTTCCGCCCTCAATGCCATATCCACCTTGCGCAAGGCGTCCTTTATCTCAAAAAGCATTTTTTTGTTGAAGCCCTGCACCTTGTACATATCCTTGTCTGTGCGCTTGATAAGATCGCCCGCAGTAGCTATCCTGCCTTTTGCAAGCAGCTCGCAGGTGGTCTCGCTTATGCCAAGCTCCGCAAGCGTATATGCAAGCTGCTCGGCGGTATATAAAGTATCCGCAGCGGCGTCCTGCGACTGCGTTTGCGGCTTTTTATTTTTGTTGCGATAATAAAATTTTTTGTTTGCCATAAATGTCCTTTGCTATATCTTAGCATATTTATTATACTATTTCAAGTAATAAACCTATCAAAGTTGACTTTTGACTGCGCGGAAGTTATACTGTATTTATGAAATTGTCGGTCAAATCATCAAACAGTAAAATAAATAGCATTGTTGCCTTTGCCGTCCTGCTCGTCATATGTATGGCGGCGTTTTCGGTCGCACTTTTTAATACGTCACACGTGGCTTTGGCGGACGACGCTCCCGTTCAGCCCGCAGACACCTTTTCCGTTGAATTTCCGACAGACTATATCCCGTCCGAAAACCCGACGCTAATCGCCGCAAACGCAAATTATCTCGTCATCTACGACGAGGTTGCGTCCGCCCTGTACGTGCAGGGAAAGGGCATAAAGAACACTCGCACATATTTTGTGGATTTCGAGCTTGTTAAAACAATAAAGGTCGTTGGCAATTCTGTATTTATTTATGCCGACGGCGATACGTTCACTGTCGATCTTACAAATGCGCTTGCGACGCCCGTACAGCATGAGCTGCCCTCGCCGCAGTCCGCCGACTACTTCAGAAGCGACGGCACGTATCTATATGCCCGCAACATCTACGGCGCATTTTCCGTCTACGACGAGCATATGCAGCTCGCCTCAATAGAAGTCAAGGACGAAAACGGCGACAATACCACCGTCACGATAGACAACTATACATATCTCGACAGCGAGGGCTATCCTATCTTTATGGGCAGAGAGATAGTGCTTGCAGTTTACGACCGCACGTTTTATCTGTTTAGCAGCGAAAGCAACAAAGCGCCCCTTTTCACCGTTTTCGATCCGTTTTTGCAAACTAAAAGCGACGGCACCAAAACCGACTATATAACCGAAGCATACGTCGGCAACAACGTCGTTGTCGGTCAGCTTGCCGAAAGACCTAACGAGGCGGAGCGTGGCAAGCCCTTTCTCGTTGCGCTGAACAAGGTCACGGGACGTCAGATATTCAAATCGGAAATAGTACCTGACAGCTTCTGTGTATATGCGGACAGGCTGTTCACCATAGAGGGCAAGCAAATCATCACCTACTCTCTTGACGAGGTGGAAATCGACGGCGAGTTTTATTACACGGGCTTTAAAAAGCTTTCCACTGTGAGTATGGCGGGCAACGACGCCTATCACCTCGATACGCCGTCAGACATAATTCCGTTCGGAACGGGCTTTGCAGTAGCCGACACAAACAACGCACGCATAGCATACATAGGCTCACAGCCCGCAATGACTTCGGTATCTCTCGGCACAGCGCCGCTGAAGCTCGCTGCGGATATGACGGGCGTATATGCTCTTTGCGCAAACGATACGATAATAAAGGTAGAAAACAACAAAGCCGTGCAAACGCTTACTGTGCAAAATGCGGTGGATATAGCCTGCCTTGCAGGCAAGCTGTACATATTAAAAACCGACGGTCTTTACGCTTCAATCGGCACTGAGACCGTTAAGCTTGCCGCCGTCCAAAACGGCAGACGGCTTGCATGCGCAAAAGACGGCACTAATATTTACGTTCTCAAGGACGACGGTATAGACGTATACTCGACAAGCGGCGAGCTCATAAATCAACTGCACGCAAACCTTGCCTCCGCAGTAGATTTTGCGGTGGACTACGCAGGACAGATAGTCATAATGCGCAGTGACGGCTACGATATTTACGAAAACGACGGCACGCTAACCTTAAAGCAATCTACCCCACTTAAGTGTGAGGCTGCTGCTAAAGCGACTGTAAACTCAGTCTGTATTTATAAAAACTCCGTTTACTTTTCTGCCAAGGAGTGTCTTATAGGAAAAGTCACCGCAAGCTTGGGGCTTATTTCAAAGGACGATTTTGTTCCGTCTACGTTTGAGCCGTCCGCCGATATGAGCTATCATTTTGCAAAGCTGAAGGACGAAGTAAAGTCATATGTATTCCCTGCCGACGGCAACATAGAAGCGATATATCCTGCGCCTAAGCAAACTGTACTCGTTTTTGACAGCGACAGCGAAAACGCATATGCGCTGCTTGACGGAAACTGCTTTGTAATACGCAAAGCGGACTATGAACAGGTGCAAATCAACGCTTTAAACGACGATTATGCGACAAAGCAGGACACCGAGCTGTTTGCTCTGCCAAGCGTTTCAAACGGCAAAATAAGCGTAAACAGCGGCGTCAGAGTGGAACTTGTGTCCGATTGCGCAGATTTTGAAAATGCCAAATGGCTGCGTGTGCGCTACAACTCTCATATTTATTTTGTAGCTGCAAGCGACGTTGAAAAATACGTTGAGATCATTCCCGAAGAAGAGAAAGTATTTGGAAAAGCAAAGGCGCACAGAGTCGGCGGTTTAGTAAATATTTATGCCGAAGCAAACGATAGCAGCGCCGCCCTCACCCAAATCGTAGACGGCACAAAGGTTGAAGTTTTGGATACTCTTGATGGCTTTTATCTTGTCAGATATGAGGATATCGTCGGATATATGGTAGACAAGGAAGTGCAGCTTGACGGCTTGACCACCGTGCAAATCATTGCTATCGCAGTTGCCTGTTTCGTTGCCGTCGCAGGTATAGGCGTGTTTATAGCGATAGAGGTCACAAAGAAAAAAGCCGACCAAAACGCACATAAAGCGGAAAGGCGCAACGAGCGCAAATAGTTGTAAACCGCCCCGATTTTATATGAAATTACAGGCATTTTCCTACAAACGGATATAAAATGTGATATTTAAAAAGCGGACTTGCAGTCCGCTTTTTAATTGCCGTTTTTGCTATTATAGCTTATCTTTTATTCCGTGATGACAGTCGGTGTATTGGTCTATATATTTTTCCAAAATAGCGATAGCCTCATCGGCATTTTTCACACCGTACACCTTGTCGTCCTCAATTTGCGGATAGCGCACACGGTAGTCAAGTCTTGTGCCTGCGACCTTTGCGCTCCAGCCGTCGCCGTCCTCAAACGCAAGTATGAGGCGCTTAAACGTCCACGCCGTAGACAGCTCGCACAGAGTGCCTGCCCCACCGCCGACTGCGATTACTGCGTCAGAGTTTGCCACGATGATGTTGCGATATACGTCAAGCCCCGTTGCGATGACGATATCGGCAAAGCCGTTTGTTTTGGTGCGGTCAAACTGCGGCATTATTGCGATAGTGTCGCCGTCCTGATAAAACTTCGACGCCTTTGCGCCCTCGAAAGCGGCTTTCATCACGCCGCCCATTCCGCCGGAAACAACACGGTAGCCGTTGTCTACAAGCGCCTTGCCCATTTCATATGCGAACGCCCGCTTATTGCTGTCGTTGTCGACCACTGCGTCGCCGATTATTGATACGATTTTTTTCATATTCACCTCAGATATTCTCTCTTATTATACGTATTGCAGTGCGTTTTTGTATAAACATTTTAAACATATTATCACTCTTTTAAAGCATTTTCAATATTATATGCCAAATTAAACTTCATTTTGCAGTCAAAATAATAAAAATTGTCCGTTTTTTAGCATATTGAAAAATTTGCAGTTGATATTTTGCCGCTTGTATGATAAAATTTAAAAAATTTACATATAGTTAAACACCTAATAAAAGAGGCACGATATGATAGATTATTCGTCACTGTTGAACCCCGTAGCACAGCAAATCAAGCCGTCGGGGATAAGAAAGTTTTTCGGTATAGCCGCAACGAGAAAGGACTGCATATCTCTCGGCGTAGGCGAACCCGATTTTTCTACGCCTACTATTTTCAGTCAGGCAGGCATAAAAAGCATAAACGCAGGCAAAACGCACTACACCGCAAACGCAGGTCTGTTTGAGCTGAGAGATTTGATTGCAAAATATACAAAGCAGTTTTTAAACGTAGAATACGATCCAAACGATGAAATTCTGATAACCGTCGGAGCTTCCGAGGGTATCGACGTTGCGCTGAGATCCGTATGCGCCGCAGGCGACGAGATACTCATTCCCGAGCCGTGCTTTGTATGCTATGCGCCCTTGGTCTCGCTTTGCGGCGGCACGCCCGTGCCTATCGAGTGCACTATCGAGGACGAATTTAAGCTTACGCCGGCACTGCTCGAGGCAAAGATAACGCCCAAAACCAAAGGACTTTTGCTTGCATATCCCAACAACCCAACGGGCGCCGTTATGGACGAGGAGGATTTGCTCAAAATAGTGCCTATCATAAAAGAACATAACCTCATCGTTTTGAGCGACGAAATTTACGGCGAGCTTGTATATGACGGACTTAAATTCACGTCGATCGCATCCCTAGAGGGGATGAGGGAACGCACAATAGTCATCAGCGGCTTTTCAAAATACTTTGCAATGACGGGCTGGCGACTCGGCTATGTCTGCGCCCCGAGAGAAATCATCGAGGTGATGCACAAAATACATCAGTATGCCATTATGTGTGCGTCCACCGTTGCGCAATATACGGCGTATGAGGCGCTCAACACCTCGCTCAAAAACGGCTTCAAGGAAGTCCACGAAATGATGGAAATTTATGACGAGCGCCGCAGATACATATTGAAACGTCTTGACGAAATGGGGCTTGACTGCTTCAGACCGAGAGGTGCGTTTTATGTTTTCCCGAGCGTCAAATCAACGGGAATGGACGGCGAAGCTTTTGCCTATGCCCTGCTCGACGCCAAAAACGTGGCGGTCGTCCCCGGCGGCGCATTTGGAAAGAGCGGAAAGGACTTTATAAGGATAAGCTACGCTTATTCGCTTGAAGTCATCGAAAAAGCGTTTGACCTTATCGAAGAATTTTTAAAAGAAATAAGATAATTAAATTTAGTCAAATATATAAAACGGACGCTTGAAGCGTCCGTTTTGTATATATAAAGCCTATTTTCTGTTTACTTTAACCTGCTTTAATTTACTTAAACTTACTTTAGTTTGCTTGAGCTTATAAGTTTGTGCGAGCTTTATTTTCAGTTTGCTTTAGCTTACTTTAGTTTGCTTGCTTATATGCCTTGAGCGTATTTGCTATGAGCATAGTCACCGTCATGGGACCTACGCCGCCGGGGACGGGCGTGATATACGAGCATTTATCCGCAACGTCCGCAAAATCGACATCGCCGCAAAGCTTGCCGTTTTCGTCCCTGTCCATTCCGACGTCTATTACGACTGCGCCGTCCTTTACCATATTTGCCTTTAAAAACTTCGCCTTTCCTATCGCAACGACAACGATATCCGCCTGCGACGTGACCTCTGCAAGATTTTTTGTGCGTGAATGGCAAAGCGTGACTGTGCAGTTTCTGTCAAGCAGAAGCTGCGCCATAGGCTTTCCAACAAGGTTTGAGCGACCTACCACGACCGCATTTTTGCCTTCGAGAGGAATATTGTAAAAATCGAGCAGCTTCATTACGCCAAACGGAGTACAGGCAATGAGGCTGTCACGTCCCGTCCAAAGCAAGCCCTTTTGCGCTGCCGTGCAACCGTCCACGTCCTTTTCGGGCGCAATGAGGTCCACAAGCTTGTTTTCATCAAGATGCTTTGGAATGGGCAGCTGCAATATCATTCCAGTCACGTCGGGATCTTGATTTAACCGCTCTATTGTGCCTGCGACGTCCTCAAATGTGCTGTCCTCGGGCAGCTTGCACAGATACGATTTTATGCCCACTTCCTCGCACGCCTTGATTTTGTTGCGCACATAGACCTCTGACGCAGGGTTGTTGCCTACAAATATAACTGCAAGTCCTATTTCTCTTTTAAGACCACCTGCACGCATTGCTGCGACTTCCTGCGCTATCTGAGCACGTGTAGTTGCTGCGACAAGTTTTCCGTCGATTATCTGCATAGTCCCTCCTATTTGAAGTATTTTACGGCAGACTCAAATATCTTCATATCGTAATTGCCGACCACGTTTTTGTAAAGTCCGTTGCCTATGCGCTCGCTGTGTCCCATTTTGCCGAACACTCTGCCGTCAAACGAAGTTATACCCTCTATCGCATATGCCGAGTTGTTTGGGTTGAACTGAATATCGCCTGTAGCGTTGCCGTCAAAATCGACGTACTGCGTAGCGATCTGTCCGTTTTCGGCAAGCTGCAATATCAGCTTTTCATCTGCAAAAAATCTGCCCTCGCCGTGCGAAATCGGCACGTTGTAGACCTCGCCGACCTCTGTGCCCGCAAGCCAAGGCGATTTGTTTGAAGCTATCCTTGTGCGCACTATCTTAGATTGGTGACGGGATATTGTGTTGAATGTGAGCGTCGGACAGCTTTCATCCGTATCGATTATCTTACCGTACGGCACAAGTCCGAGCTTGATGAGCGCCTGAAAACCGTTGCATATGCCGAGCATAAGTCCGTCTCTGTTGTCAAGCAGGTCTGTCACGCCCTCTTTGATGAGTGCGTTGCGGAAGAACGCAGTGATAAATTTGCCGCTTCCGTCAGGCTCGTCGCCGCCCGAAAAACCGCCGGGTATAAACACTATCTGCGCAGTCTTGAGAGCCTTTGCAAACGCTTCCATACTGCGTGAAATTCCGCTTGCGCTGAGATTGTTTACTACGATTATCTCAGGCTCGGCACCTGCGTCACGCATTGCCTTTGCGCTGTCAAACTCGCAGTTGGTGCCCGGGAAAGCAGGTATGAGCACCTTTGGCTTTGCCACCTTGACGGCAGGCGCAACTCTCTGCCCCGCCTGATATGAAAACGTCTTGAGGTTTCCGCAATTTTGACTGATATTGCAGGAATACACACTCTCAAGCTTGTTTTCATACACACTCTCTATCTCGTCAAACGGCACCGCTTCGTCCGAAAGCGTAAGCTTTCCGTCACTTGTAATTATACCTATAAGCTTGCCGTCGTTGACATCGCCCTCGACCTCGAGCATGAATGAGCCGTAGTTATATTTAAATATATCCTCAACGCTGAGCGTGCCATCAAACCTAAAGCCGAAGCCGTTGCCCATACAGCACTTTATCACAGCCTCCGCAATGCCGCCGAGCGTAAGCGTATAACACGAAGCCACCTTTCCGCTTCGCATAAGCTTTGTCACCTTGTCAAAGGTTTCAATCAAAGATTTGGCGACAGGCAAACCGTCCTTATCCACATCGCAGGACAGCATTATCACCTTGTTTCCCGCCTTTTTATATTCGGGCGAGATGATATTTTGCACCTTCTCGGTGGTGACCGCAAAGGATACGAGAGTCGGCGGAACGTGGATATCCTCAAACGAACCGCTCATCGAGTCCTTGCCGCCTATTGCGCCTATGCCGAGCTCTTTTTGCGCCTTGAATGCTCCGAGCAAAGCGGATAACGGCTTGCCCCAACGCTCGCTGTCCTTGTTTAAACGCTCAAAATACTCTTGGAAGGTGAGATAAACGTCCTTAAACTGCGCTCCCATTGCGATAAGCTTGCAAACGGATTCCACAACGGCAAGATATGCGCCGTGATAGGGGCTCTGTTCGGATATAAACGGATTGTATCCCCACGCCATAAGAGAGCAGTCGTCGGTATGCTTTTTCTCAACGGATATCTTTTGCACCATTGCCTGTATTGGCGTGCGCTGACGCTTTCCGCCAAACGGCATAAGCACCGTGCCTGCGCCTATAGTTGCGTCAAAGGTTTCGGCAAGACCACGTTTTGAGCATATATTGAGGTCGCCCGCAAGAGAAAGGACATTTTCTTTGAATGTACCTTTTATCTTTTTAGGCTCATACTGCGCTTTTTTTGCAATTACGTCGATGTGCTTTTCCGCACCGTTGGAATTTAAAAACTCTCGGCTGATATCCACTATCTTTTTGCCGTTCCATTTCATCACAAGTCTCGGCTCGTCCTGCACGACGGCGACCTTGCAAGCCTGCAAATTTTCCTGCTGAGCGAGCTGCAAAAATCTGTCTACGTCCTTAGCCTCGACAACGACAGCCATACGCTCCTGCGATTCGCTTATAGCAAGCTCCGTGCCGTCAAGTCCCTCGTATTTTTTAGGCACGGCATTCAAATCTATGTCGAGTCCGTCCGCAAGCTCGCCGATAGCGACCGATACGCCGCCCGCACCGAAGTCGTTACAACGCTTTATCATTCTGCACGCTTCGCCGTTGCGGAAAAGCCTTTGCAGCTTGCGCTCTTCGGGGGCATTGCCCTTTTGCACTTCCGCACCGCACGCCTCAAGCGAATGAGCCGTGTGCGATTTGCTTGAGCCTGTCGCTCCGCCGCAGCCGTCTCTACCCGTGCTTCCGCCAAGCAGAATCACCACGTCGCCCGCAACGGGACGCTCTCTGCGCACATTCTCGGCAGGAGTTGCTGCGATGAC
This sequence comes from uncultured Christensenella sp., assembly GCA_910584155.1. Classification (GTDB taxonomy): domain Bacteria; phylum Bacillota; class Clostridia; order Christensenellales; family CAG-917; genus CAG-475. The sequence continues at coordinate 180,291 of CAJTYG010000002.1, forward strand.
TGCGCCGATTTCCATACGCTTTGCCGTATAGCCGTCGTGATATATCTCGTCGACAATGCCCGTTGCAAGACCTATCTGATTGCCGTATGAGGAATATCCTGCTGCGGCAGTCGTCACTATCTTGCGCTGCGGCAGCTTGCCCTTTATCGTTTCGCTGACAGGCGTCAAGGGGTTGCCTGCGCCCGTAACTCTCATAGCGCCGTAAACGTAGGACCTACCCGACAGCGGATCTCTTATTGCGCCGCCTATACAGGTCGCCGCTCCGCCGAAAGGCTCTATCTCGGTCGGGTGATTGTGCGTTTCGTTTTTAAACAGCAGCAGCCACTTTTCGGTCACGCCGTCAACGTCAACGTCGATTTTCACCGTACAGGCGTTTATTTCTTCCGACTCATCAAGCTTATCAAGCTTACCCTCTTTTTTGAGATATTTGACGGCAAGCGTTGCAACATCCATAAGACAGACGGGCTTTGTTCTGCCAAGCTCCTTGCGTGTCGCAAGATATTCGTTCCACGCATCTTCAATAAGTTTGTCTTCAAACCTAACGCTGTCAATAGTGGTCAAAAATGTCGTATGACGGCAGTGGTCCGACCAATACGTGTCGATCATACGTATTTCCGTTATAGTAGGCTCACGCTTTTCGGATATAAAATACTGCTGACAGAATGCGATATCGTCTATATCCATAGCAAGCCCGTAGCTCTTTATAAAAGCGGCAAGTCCCTCTCTGTCAAGCGAAATAAACCCGTCGAGGGTAGCCACCTCGGTGGGAATGTCAAACTTTGCCTCGAGCGTTTGCGGCTTGTCGAGCGTAGCTTCTCTTGCCTCAACGGGGTTGATGACATACTTTTTTATTTCGGCAAGCTGCTCTGCGCTTAAATTGCCGTAAAGCACGTATACCTTTGCGGTGCGCACCGTAGGGCGCTCGCCCTGCGAGATTATCTGTATACACTGCGAGGCGGAGTCCGCACGCTGATCGAACTGCCCCGGCAGATATTCCACAGCAAACACCGTGCCGCCGTCTAAAGAAGGCTCGTCGTATACATTATCAAGCTGCGGCTCTGAAAAAACAGTATTTTTTGCATATTCAAACAGGTCCTGCGAGATATTTTCCGCATCGTATCTGTTGAGTATACGCACCTTTTCAAGCGTCTTTATGCCAAGCAGACTTTGTACGTCGTTAAGCAACGACTTAGCCTCGTTTGCAAGCCCCTCTTTTTTTTCTACAAAAACTCTGTAGACCATTATTTTCCCTCCGTAGCGCAAATTGCACGCTTGCCTATATCCTTGCGATAGTAGGCGTTTTCAAAACTGATTTTACGTACGTCCGCATACGCCTTATCTATTGCCGAAGCAAGCGTATCGGATATTTCCGTCACCCCGAGTACACGCCCGCCGTTGGTGATGAGCCTGTCGCCGTCCTTTGCTGCGCCCGCAACGTATACCTTATTTAAAAGCTCGTCGGGTATGCTTATCTCAAAGCCCTTTTCATAGTGCGACGGATAGCCTTTTGACGCCATAATGACGCAACAGGCGTGTGCGTCCTCAAACTCTACGTTTACGCTGTCAAGCCTCCCTTCCGTCACCGCACGCATAATCGTGAGCAGGTCGGTTTTTAAAAGCGGCAGCACTACCTGAGTTTCGGGATCGCCGAAGCGGCAGTTGTACTCGATGACCTTAGGTCCGTCCTCGGTTATCATAAGTCCAAAATACAAACAGCCTTTGAACGTCCTACCCTCTGAATTCATAGCCTTTATCGTAGGCAAAAATATCTTTTGCATACACTCGCTTGCGACTTCCTTTGTGTAATACGGATTTGGCGCAACGGTGCCCATTCCGCCGGTATTGAGCCCCATATCGCCGTCAAGCGCACGTTTATGGTCCATTGACGACACCATAGGCACGACGGTTTTTCCGTCCGTAAACGCAAGCACAGACACCTCGGGACCTGTCAAAAATTCCTCTATGACTATGCAGTCGCCGCTTTTGCCAAACGCCTTGTCCTGCATCATGCTCTTCACTGCCGCCTTTGCCTCGTCCTTGCTGTTTGCGATTATGACGCCCTTGCCGAGCGCAAGTCCGTCCGCCTTTATAACTGTTGGCACAGGCGCAGTATCGAGATATTTAAGGGCGCTGTCGCAGTCGTTGAAAACCTCGTATTTTGCGGTCGGAATTCCGTATTTTTTCATAAGGTTTTTTGCAAAAGCCTTGCTGCCCTCGATTATTGCGGCGTTTGCACGTGGACCGAAGCACGCAATGCCTTTGCTCTCGAGTGCGTCCACAGCGCCGAGCACAAGCGGATCGTCGGGTGCGACTACTGCGTAATCTATCGCATTTTTCACGGCGAAATCAACTATGCCGTCAATATCCTTTGCGCCTATGTTAACGCACTGCGCATCGGCGGCAATGCCTCCGTTGCCCGGCAATGCGTAAATTTTTTGCACGTCGGGATTTTGTTTCAGTTTTTTGATTATGGCATGCTCTCTGCCGCCTCCGCCAACTACCAAAATATTCATTTTGTACCTCGATAAAGTTTATATCAAACAGTTTTAGGCTATCTAAACGTGTGTTTATCAATGATGGAACAGTCTCATACCCGTAAACGCCATCACCATATCATACTTATCGCAGCACTCTATCACAAGGTCGTCTCTTATTGAGCCGCCCGGTTCCGCAATATATTTTACGCCGCTGCGCTTTGCTCTTTCGATGTTGTCGCTGAACGGGAAGAATGCGTCCGAGCCGAGCGCTACGCCGTCTATCGTGGCAAGGTACGCCCTCTTTTCCTCATCGGTAAACGGCTCGGGTTGAGACGTGAAATACTTTTGCCAATTACCGTCTGCGCATACGTCCTCTTCATTGTGATTTACGTATCCGTCCACAACGTTGTCTCTGTCAGCTCTGCCGAGCTCGGGCTTAAACGGCAGATTCAACACCTTGTCGTGCTGACGCAAAAACCACGTATCCGCCTTACCGCCCGCAAGGCGTGTGCAGTGTATTCTTGACTGCTGCCCTGCGCCCACGCCTATTGCCTGTCCGTCCACAGCGTAGCATACGGAGTTAGACTGCGTATATTTTAGCGTGATAAGTGCGACTATCAAATCTCTGACAGCCGTTTCGGGCAGATTTTTGTTTGCAGTAACAACATTTTTGAGCAGCTCTGCGTTTATTTTAAAGTTGTTTCTGCCCTGCTCAAACGTGATGCCGTAAACCTGTTTGGTTTCCTTTTCGGCAGGCACGTAATCAGGATCTATTTTTACGATATTATAGGTGCCTTTGCGCTTTGATTTGAGTATTTCAAGTGCTTCGTCGTCGTAGTCGGGTGCGATAACGCCGTCCGATACCTCTCTTTTTATCATAAGCGCAGTCGTTACGTCGCATTTATCGGACAACGCAACCCAATCGCCAAAGGAACACATTCTGTCCGCACCTCTTGCACGTGCATATGCGCAAGCGAGCGGCGAGCCGTCAAGTCCCTCTATATCGTCCACAAAGCAAGCTCTTTTCAGCTTATCCGAAAGCGGCACGCCCACCGCCGCAGACGTGGGACTGACGTGCTTAAATGACGTCACGCAAGGAAGTCCCGTCGCCTCTTTGAGCTCTTTGACAAGCTGCCAGCTGTTGAAAGCGTCCAAAAAGTTGATATAGCCGGGTCTGCCGTTCAAAATCTCGATAGGCAGCTCGGAGCCGTCCGCCATATAAATTTTTGACGGCTTTTGGTTGGGGTTGCAACCGTATTTAAGTTCAAAATCCTTCATACTTCCTCCGTTATTTAACGTTTTTGTTTATCATTCTGTTTTGCACGCTGCCGCTGTTTAAATCAATATAGCGTACGTAAAGCGAAATCTTGTTTTGCTCGTCAAGCGACGTCCAGATTTCGTTTGTAAACTCGTCGATATCGTTTGGAATATTCACTCTCTCGGGCTCGCCGCAGAATGTCGGAATAGGATTGCCGTCGCAGATGTATGTGTGTATAAAGTGTCCAAGCCCTGCCTTTGACGGATATGCGTAAGTGTATCGGCAGCAGTCGCTTCCGACCTCGTCAATACTCTTCAAAATGCTCATCTGATAAGTGAAATCGCCTTTGTCAAAGGTGAGCATTCCGCTTATTCTCGGTGTAAAGTTCGGTCCGTCGGGCTCAAACTCACGTGTTGCGAGAGCGTCGCTGAAAGTTCCCCCATTCGCTACTGCGTCATAAACGGTGTCCGTCTGATTGCCGTTTGTGACGATAAGCTTGTTGTCTATCTTCCTTATCGGGGAATAAATGATGAGGCTCGGGTCCTCGACCTTGCTTTCGTCAAAGGGATAGATCACAACCTCGTCGCCCTTTTCGACAAACACACGGTTGCGGCTGTTGACGCTTCTGCCCATAATAAAATAAGCTATGCACGCCTTTGAGCCGTCCTTACTTTTGCCGATGATGATGCCTCTTCCTACGTACGAATTGCCCTCGATGAGGCTGCGCACGTCGTCTTGCTTGTAGATGTTCATATTATTCTCCTTTGTGTTTATCTATTTGATATCAATTCCGCACAAACCTTTTCCACTGCCGCAGGCAAAATTTTCCATTCCGCCATGCGCATAACACGCTTTTGCAGTATCTCGGGCGTATCGCCCTCTTTGACCGCAACCGCCTTTTGCATGATTATCCTGCCACCGTCGGGAATTTCGTTTACAAAATGTACAGTCGCACCCGTAACTTTCACGCCGTATGCAAGCACTGCCTCGTGCACGTGCAAGCCGTAAAAGCCCTTTCCGCAAAATGACGGAATGAGCGACGGGTGGACGTTGATAATTCTGTTTGGATAATCTCTTGTAAAGTTCTCGCTCAAAATGCACATAAAGCCTGCGAGAACGATAAAATCTATTTTGTTTTCAGTGATGAGCGCCTTGATAGCGCTTTCAAAATCATCTGTGCTTGCAAACTGCTTTTTGCTTACGACGGCGGTTTTTATGCCTGCGTTTTTCGCACGCTGCAGCGCATATGCGTCGCTATTGTTGGATATGACTATCTCTATTTTACCGCTCTTTATTATGCCGCTCTTTTCTGCGTCGATAAGAGCTTGAAGATTCGTGCCTCCGCCCGAAACCAAAACGGCGATTTTTGCAAGGCTATTTCTCATCGTTCACCTCTTGTATCTCGCAGGTTGCGCCGACAGCGTTTAAAACCTGTTCATCGGCTATAGCTATATCGGCTTTATCCTGCGAATTTTCATCGAATAATGCCATAGGCAAGTCGATACTCTCTTTACCCTGCGCCTTCTTTTTGATATCTTTGCCTACAAGCGCAAGCGCAGGCAGAATGAGCGCACCTACAGTATTGCCAAGTATCACAAGCCAAATAAACCCGAACGCCTTTGCACTGTAAACGCCGCCAATCGCAAAGTAGCCCATATCCGCAATCGAGTGCTCGAAGCCGCTCAGAATAAACACAGGTATAGCAAACAGCACGCCGACAATGCTCTTTTTTTCCTTGTAGATAGCAACCGCAACGTACATGAGCACGCCGCACATAATGCCTCTGATCAACGTCTGCCACCACTGCTGCTGCATAAGCTTTGCAGCACAAATAGCAGAGGCGGTCTCGTACAAATCGGGTATGGCATATTGCACAGCAATGCCCACGACCGCCGTCGCTATGACGTTGCCGAGCAAGCCGAGCAAAAGCCCCGATATGTAATCCTTGTTGAAGTTTTCAAGGATAAAGCCTATCCTGCCCGTATAAAGCGAATAGCCCTTGTAACAGATCGTCAGCAGCGCAACGCTGAAAAGGATAGCCCCCACCCATTTGATATCCTTGCAAGCCAAAAACACACAGCAGCCTACGGTGATAAGCAATCCTGCGCAAATGCCGTCGCAGATCTGTTTTAGTATCTTCTTTATCAGCATATGGTTATTTTATCTTCAGATTTGACGATCTCGCCTATGACGTAAGCGTCCTCACCGTTGTTCTTCAAAATATCGAGTGCCTTATCTGCGTCCTGCTTTGCAACGATTACGCACATGCCAACGCCCATATTGAAGGTGTTGAACATGTCTCTCTCGCAAATGCCGCCTTTTTTGGCAATAAGGTCAAATATGGGTAGCACCTTTACCGCAGACTTCTGCACCTTTGCGCCGAGTCCGTTGGGAATACTGCGGGGAATGTTCTCGTAAAAGCCTCCGCCCGTGATGTGCGAAATGCCCTTGACCGCAACCTCGTCGAGAAGCGCAAGCACAGGCTTGACGTATATTTTTGTAGGCGTAAGCAGAGTTTCGCCGATAGAACGGCCGCCAAGCTCTGCTACAGGCGATTTGATGTCGGCATTTTCAACGTCAAACACCTTGCGCACAAGCGAGAAACCGTTGGAATGTACGCCGCTTGACGGCAACGCAATTATGACGTCACCCTCGCCCATCTTTGTGTTGTCAATTATCTTAGCCTTGTCGACTACGCCCGTGCAGTAGCCTGCAAGGTCATATTCTTCCACGGGATAAAAACCGGGCATTTCTGCGGTTTCACCGCCGATTAGCGCAGCGCCTGCCTGAACACAACCGTCGCAAACGCCCTTAACTATGTCGGCAATACGCTCGGGCACGTTTTTGCCGCAAGCTATGTAATCAAGGAAAAACAGCGGCTTTGCGCCCACGCAAATGACGTCGTTTACGCACATCGCCACGCAGTCGATACCTACAGTGTCATGCTTGTCCATAATAAATGCAAGCTTGAGCTTTGTGCCTACGCCGTCGGTGCCGCTAACAAGCACGGGACGTGTAATGCCTGTCATATCAAGCTCAAACAGTCCGCCGAATCCGCCCACGCCCGAGCATACGCCCGCAGTCATAGTTTTTGCAATGTGCTTCTTCATAAGTTCCACTGCCTTGTAGCCCGCAGTGATGTCAACGCCTGCGCTTTTGTAACTTTCCGAAAAACTTTTTTCCATAATTTATCCTTGTTATTGTTATTTACAATTTTGTTCCTATTTTAGCGCATAGTCACGATAAAGACAAGGAAGGTGCGGATATGCGACGGGCGTGTACTGAGCGTACACAACCGAGCATAACGCAAAGCTGACGCTGTATTTAGCGATGAATATGCGCCGATTGATTTTATCCACTTGCCCGACAGGGCTTCCACCAAGCAAAGTATCGTGCGGAACGAAACAAGAGTTTACAACGTCCATATGATTTGATAGCAAACGATACTTTGTGCGGTAGTAAGAATAAAATCAAGCTTAGGCTTTAGCAATGCTTGCAAGCAAGCGTTGCCGTGCCTATTGCGCTGATTTTATTCTTTGCCGTTCCAACAGTAGGTACACAGCTTGCACGGATCTATACCTATCGACTTTATTACGCCGTCAAGAGTTTGAAACTCAAGCGATGAAAAATGCAGCTTTTTACAAATCGCATCACGCAGTTTTTTGCCTCTTTCGGTAGTTCCGTCCGAATATTCGTCAATATGGTCGAAGCCCTGTTCGCCCTCAAGCTCCTTTATGGTGCTTCTTGCGATCAGTTCCATATCGCTTGTCGCACGTGAAAAATTGAGATACTTGCAGCCGTACATAATGGGCGGACAAGCCGAGCGGATATGCACCTCTTTTGCGCCGTGAGCGTACAAGAATTCAACTGTTTCTCTCATCTGAGTGCCACGCACGATGGAATCGTCCACAAACAGCAGTTTTTTATCCTTGATGAGCTCGTGCACAGGCACCTGCTTCATCTTTGCGACCTTGTTGCGGTCACGCTGATTGTTTGGCATAAAGCTTCTCGGCCACGTAGGCGTATACTTTATAAACGGACGAGCAAACTTCAAGCCGCTTCTGTTTGAATAGCCTATAGCGTGCGGTGTACCCGAATCGGGGACGCCACCCACGTAGTCTATCTCGGGCTTATTGCCGTTGTCTATGTCGTTTTGCGCCATTATCTCGCCGTTGCGATAGCGCATAGTTTCGACGTTTACGCCCTCATAGTTTGACGTCGGATAGCCGTAGTACGTCCAAAGGAATGAGCAAAGCCGCATTTCCTTGCCGGGCTCGGCAAGCTGCTTTACCCCGTTCACGCTGAGTTCGACTATTTCACCGGGGCCAAGCTCACGCTCATCCTCGTAGCCGAGCTTTTTATATGCGAAGTCCTCAAAGCTTACGCAATAGCCGTCCTCTCGTTTGCCTATCGAAACAGGAGTACGCCCAAGTCTGTCACGTGCGGCGATAATGCTGCCGTCATCTTTCAAAATGAGTATTGTTGCGCTGCCGTCTATCACGCTTTGCGCAAACTTTATTCCGTCTGCAAAATCATTCTTTTGGTTGATGAGCGCAGCAACAAGCTCGGTGCGGTTTATTCCGCCTCCGCTCATCGCATCGAAATGCCCGCCCCAAAAGGAAAGAAAGCTGTCGATGAGCCTCTCGGCATTATTTATTATGCCTACTATACATATTGCATACGTGCCGAGCTTTGAACGTATAAGCAGCGGCTGAGGGTCGGTATCGCTTATGCAGCCTATTGCCGACCTGCCCTTCATCTCGTCAAAAATGTTTTCAAATTTTGTTCTGAAAGGCGAATTTTGGATATTGTGTATCTTGCGCTGCAAGCCCTCATCCTCGTCATAAGCCGCCATTCCGCCACGGTATGTGCCCAAATGCGAGTGATAGTCTGTGCCGAAAAACACATCGTAAATTGCGTCTTTATTTGTAACAGCTCCGAAAAAACCGCCCATATGAGCCTCCGACCGTCAGCCGATAATTCTTTTCATCATCTCTTGATATGCGTCCTCGACGTTCCCGAGATCTCTGCGGAAACGGTCCTTATCAAGCTTTTCGTGCGTCTTGCTGTCCCAGAAACGGCAGGTATCGGGCGATATCTCGTCGGCAAGCACAATAGTACCGTCGCAGGTTTTGCCAAACTCGAGCTTGAAGTCAACAAGGTCGACGCCGACGTTTTTGAAAAATGCCTTCATCACTTCGTTTATCTTAAACGCCATAGACGTAATGGTTGCTATATCCTCTTTTGTGGCAATGCCCAGCGCAAGTGCGTGATAGCTGTTGATAAGTGGATCGCCGAGCTCGTCGTTTTTGTATGAAAACTCAATGGTGGGCTCTTTAAATACGATGCCTTCCTCAACGCCGTAGCGCTTTGCAAACGAGCCTGCCGATATGTTGCGGATTATCACCTCAAGCGGCACTATGCTCACCTTTTTTACAAGTGTTTCTCTGTCGGAAATTTCCTCAATGAAATGCGTAGGCACGCCTTCCTTTTCAAGCAACTGCATCATAAAGTTTGTGACCTTATTGTTTATGACGCCCTTGCCTGCGATAGTGCCCTTTTTCAAACCGTTAAATGCGGTAGCGTCGTCCTTGTAATCGACAAGCAGCACCTCTTTATTGTCGGTCGCATACACTTTTTTTGCTTTGCCTTCATACAGCATTTCTCTTTTTTCCATAACTGCACTCCTATTGTTTTTTAAATTCGGACGCAACGGCTTCGTCTTTTTTGAGCACTGCCTCTGCGTCGGTTTTTCTTTTTTGGTCGAGCTTCTTTGTAAGCTCGCAATCCTCGACGGCAAGTATCTGCAAAGCGAGCAACGCCGCATTTGCGCCGCCGTTTATCGCAACGGTTGCAACGGGTATGCCGCTTGGCATCATAACTGTGGACAAAAGAGCGTCCATCCCGTCAAGCACGGACGATTTGCACGGGATACCTATGACGGGAAGCGTAGTGTTTGCGGCGATAGCTCCCGCAAGGTGCGCCGCCATGCCTGCCGCAGCGATCAATACGCCAAAGCCGTTTTCTCTCGCAGCTTCGGCAAATTGCTTTGCTTCTACGGGAGTGCGATGCGCCGAATACACGTGCACCTCGTACGGCGCTTCAAATGCCTCCAATACGTCTGTTGCTTTTCTGATGACGGGCAAGTCGCTGTCGCTGCCCATAACAATTCCAATCTTCTTCATACAACACCTCAAAATAAAAACGGCACACTCTGCAAAACACGGCGCTGCGTGTCCTCTCAAAGTATGCCACTTAGCGGACATACTTCTACACCCTTGCCCATAAGGCTTGGGAAATTATGCCCAGACGGTCGACAAGACATCAAGTCTTTATATTCCGCCTGCTCCACGTGGTTATCCACTTATCCGTCAGTCACAGGCGGTTTTGCTATAATTTTATATCCCCAAAAGGATATTTGTATATTATCATATACAACAAATCGATGTCAACAAATCGGACTGCAGCGCACCCGTCAATTTGTCAAGTCCACGAAAAGTGTTTTAAGTGCCGAAACACGTCCCGTATTTTGCCGTATATAAAACTTAAAAACACCCGCAATGCGGGTGCTTTTTATCAGAATAAGCCCGATATAACTCCGTTATCGTCAACGTCTATTCTCTCCGCCGCAGGCGATTTGGGCAGCCCCGGCATTGTAAGGATATCGCCCGTAAGCACAACTATAAAGCCTGCGCCTGCGGATATCTTCACATTTTTGACGGTCACCTTAAAGCCTGTCGGTGCGCCGAGCTTTGTCGGATCGTCCGAAAAGCTGTATTGTGTTTTTGCGATGCAAACGGGACATTTGTCAAACCCGAGCTGCGTGAGCTTTGCGATTTGAGCTTTTGCGTTCGGCATAAATATCACGCCGTCGCCGCCGTATATCTTTTTGACAACGGCTTCTATCTTTTCCTCTATTGAACAATCGTCTTCGTATGAGAAAGTAAAATTGCCCTTTTCCTCATCGCAAAGGCGTACAACCTCTTTTGCCAAGGCTTCGCCGCCCTTACCGCCTTCCGCCCAAACTGTCGAAAGCACGGTGTTTACGCCAAGCTCTCTGCACTTTGCAATGATAAAATCGATTTCTTTATCCGTATCTGTCGGGAAGCGGTTGACCGCAACCACGCAAGGCAGCTTGTATACGTTTTTGATGTTGGATACGTGGCGCAAAAGATTTGGCACGCCGTTTTCAAGCGCAACAAGGTTTTCGTTGTTAAGCTCGGTCTTTGCAAGTCCGCCGTGCATTTTCAGCGCACGCACAGTCGCAACGACTACCACTGCAGAGGGGGTAAGCCCCGCCATACGGCACTTTATATCAAGGAATTTTTCCGCACCGAGGTCTGCGCCGAAGCCTGCCTCTGTCACCACATAATCACCGAGCTTCAAAGCAAGCTTTGTAGCCGTGACCGAATTGCAGCCGTGAGCGATATTTGCAAAAGGACCTCCGTGCACAAGAGCGGGCGTACCCTCAAGTGTCTGCACCAAATTTGGTTTTAGCGCATCCTTCAAAAGCGCCGCCATTGCGCCTGCCGCCTTAAGCTGTCCGCAAGTTACGGGCTCGTCGTTGAAGTTGTAGCCTACTATGATTTTTGAAAGTCTTTCCTTTAAATCGGCAATAGAGCTTGAAAGACAAAGCACCGCCATTATCTCGCTTGCGACCGTTATGTCGAAGCCGTCCTCACGTGGCACACCGTTAGCCTTTCCGCCCATTCCGTCCACCATGAAACGCAGCTGTCTGTCGTTCATATCCACACAGCGCTTCCACGTGATACGTCTTACGTCTATGTTCAGCTCGTTGCCCTGCTGAATATGATTGTCAAGCATTGCCGCAAGCAGATTGTTTGCTGCGCCTATTGCGTGAAAATCGCCCGTAAAATGCAGGTTTATATCTTCCATAGGCACGACCTGCGCATATCCGCCACCTGCCGCACCGCCTTTGACGCCGAATACGGGACCCAAAGAGGGCTCACGCAATGCCACGATCACGTTTTTTCCTATGCGCTTTAAACCGTCCGCAAGCCCTATGGTTGTCGTTGTCTTTCCCTCGCCGGCGGGCGTGGGCGTGATAGCGGTGACAAGAATGAGCTTTCCGTCATTTTTTTTGGCATCCTTCAGCAAGGACAAATCTACCTTTGCCTTATACTTTCCATATTGCTCGATATATTTTTCGTCAATACCTGCAACCTTTGCGATATCGTTGATATGCTTCATTTTGCACTGCTGTGCGATTTCGATGTCGGACAAATATTTTGCCATTTTCTCTCCTATGGTTTAATATGTTCGGCTTTCTGCGCCGTGACGGGGACGATTTAAAATAAATCTGCGATACGGTTACTGTATTGTCACTCGTTGTGATAAGTCGTCTTTTTGGTTATGACGTCGTGCGCTCCGCCCTCAACGATGCTCGTTGCGGATACGACGGTCATCTTTGCCGTCTTGTGTAGCTGCCATATCGTAGTCGAGCCGCAGTTGCACATTGTGGACTTCACTTTGTACAGGCTTCTGTTTACATTGTCCTTAAGTCTGCCCGCATACGGCACATAGCTGTCCACGCCCTCTTCAAAGGAAAGACCGCTCTTTCCGCCGAGGTCGTATCTCTGCCAGTTTCTCGCACGGTTGCTGCCCTCGCCCCAGTATTCCTTAACATAATTGCCGTTGATATTGAGCTTGTTTGTAGGGCTTTCGTCAAAGCGGGCGAAGTATCTGCCGAGCATAAGGAAATCGGCGCCCATAGCAAGCGCAAGCGTCATATGATAGTCGTGTACTATGCCGCCGTCCGAGCAAATGGGGATATAAACGCCTGTCCTTTCAAAATATTCGTCACGGGCCTTAGCGACCTCGATAAGCGCAGTCGCCTGTCCTCTGCCTATGCCCTTTGTCTCTCTCGTAATACAAATCGAGCCGCCGCCGATACCGACCTTGATGAAGTCCGCACCGCAATCTGCAAGGAAATTGAAGCCGTCCTTGTCAACTACGTTGCCTGCGCCGACCTTTACACTGTCGCCGTATTTTGCACGGATAAACTCAAGCGTGCGCTTTTGCCATACGGTGTAGCCCTCGCTCGAATCTATGCAAAGCACGTCCGCACCCGCTTCTACAAGCGCCGGCACTCTCTTTTCGTAGTCAAGCGTATTTATGCCTGCGCCCACAAGATATCTCTTCTGCGAGTCGAGCAGCTCGTTGGGATTTTCCTTGTGCTCGGAATAGTCCTTGCGGAAAATCAAATACATCAAATTGCCCTCGTCCGAAACAATGGGCAGCGAGTTGAGCTTATGCTCCCAGATTATGTCGTTTGCCTCGGCAAGCGTCGTATCCTGAGGCGCAGTGATAAGCTTTGAAAGCGGAGTCATAAACTCCTCCACCTTTGTATCGAGGCTCATTCGGCTTACACGGTAATCACGGCTTGTCACAATGCCCAAAAGCTTGCCGCCGCACTGCCCGTCGTGAGTTATGGCGATAGTATTGTGTCCCTTGCGTTCAACTATATCAAGCACGTCCGCAAGAGTTGCGTCGGGCGTCAGATTGCTGTCGGATACGACAAAGCCCGCCTTGTAGCTCTTGACCTTGCGCACCATTTCCGCCTCGTCCTCAATGGATTGCGAGCCGTATATAAAAGACAATCCGCCTTCCTTTGCAAGCGCAATTGCCATTGTGTCGTTGGAAACGGATTGCATTATCGCAGATACCATAGGTATATTGAGCGAAATCGCAGGCTCTTCACCCTGTCTGAACTTTGTAAGCGGAGTTTTAAGTGATACGTTTGCAGGAATACAATTCTCGTCGGTATAGCCGGGTATCAGCAGATACTCGCTAAAAGTCCTCGACGGCTCTTCACAATATTTTGCCATACTGACCTCCAAAGGATTAAAATTATCTATATAATCGCATATTTCGCTACCCTTTGTCAAAAGATTGACACAAAAAGTTTTTCTGTTTTGAATTTTAATATCTTTCTATATAAAAGTTAGCTTATCATTAGCGTTATAAGCTTATAAAACATATGCGCTAAATGAATTAAGCCATTCTTATACAAAATCCACCGATCGCTCGGTGGATTTTGGTTGAAGTTTAAGCAATTTTGTTTGCTGTTGCTTAGTTTAATTTACTTATGCTTTTTTCTTTTTGATCACTATCACTGCGACAACCGCTGCGATCGCTATAAATGCGACCACGCCGATGACGATACCGACTATAGCGCCTGCCGTCAACGGAGTATCTGTTGGCTCGGCAGTAAATACGTTGCCCTCGACAAACTCGTATTTTGATGAGGTATTGTCGGTTGACATAACGACCTTTACAGGCTCGACTATACCCTTTTCCTCAAAGCGAACGGCAGCTTCGTCTGAAATAAACTTCATTTCAAGCTCATTGTTTCTTGAGAGCTCGTCATAGGTCACCGTAAACTTGTTGTCAACCACTCTTGCTTTTACGTCCTTGCCGTTGAGCGTAATGCTGTAGAGCTTATAACCCGCATCGGGAACGATGCTGTACGTATAAGTTTTGCCGTTTTCGACAGTTTGTATCTGCCCGTCATCTTTGGTGAGCTTGCCGCCCTTGCCGTCTATTGAAGCGAGAACGGTTTTTTCCGTCGCTTTAGTTTCGGGCACGACCACTACGGTATACGGCGAAAAGCTCTTTACCGTTGCAACGATACCGAATTTTGTCACCACGCAAGGAATTTCCTCAATGATATAATTATCGTTTTCGATATGCTTGCGATGGAATATCTTGAATGTCACGCCCTCATCATCGGGACCGAAGCCTTCGGGGAAACCAAGCGCTATTTTGACATAGCTTCCGTCGGGAATCGTTGCAAACTTGCCGCATATGGATAGCGAAATGTCGTATGTTTGGCTTGCCTTGATGTCGTTTTTGCTCACGTTGTTGGAAGAATCGCTGCTGATACCGTTTAAAATTTCGTTTTCCATTGTGGAAGGAACACCGTTGACGACAAGCATCATCTGGCTGCGCTCCTCCTCGGAGAAAGTGCTGTTGTTTTCGGCATCTTTAAAGTTCATAGCCGACAAATCGGAATTATCAACAAGAGTTGGCTGTGCGCAGCACTCCACCCAAAGTCTGCCGTCGCCGAAAACTTTCGGACAAGCAATGAACATACGGGCAAACTTATAGAATGCGTGGTTTGGAGCTTTATCCGATGTTGTGCGAATAAGACCGCCGTTCTCATCTCTTTTATCCACAATTTTTGCGGAGCCTACGTTTTCAAAAGTAAATATATAACCCGTTGCATCGTGTTCATACATAAGGCTGGGCTTAAACTTAAACTGCAGCGTATTCGGAACACCGTTAGCATCGTTTACAAGATGCACGTATGCACCGTCGTCAAAAGCAACAAAGCCCGCATACTGCCTTATATTTTCACGCTCGCCCGTAAAGTTGACTTTTATGGGCTGGTCGGGATCAAGCTTATGTAAAGGCTCGTCGTAAACAATACTGAACAATATAGCCTTACTGTCGCTCATCAGATTGCTGTCTGCCGATGCTCTCATGCTGTCTGAAATGCTGTAGAAGCAACCGACATAAGGCTTTGTTTTATCCGTGGAAATGTACGGCGCAGGCGTATAAGTGCCATACGCATAGTTTTCTATATTAGCAGACATAAAGACGGCGTTTTTCTCAACTTTCTCGTTGGAGCTATATTCGCAGTTTGGCTCGTATATCACAATATCGCCTATTTTGTAATTCATATCAGGTTCTATGCCCGACACGACCGCATACTGCGAATAGCGCACGTCGCTTGTAGTCACGGTCATAGTTTTAGAACCTACGTGTTGAATACCGCTTGCTTCAAAACCCGTGCTGTTAACCAAATCCTGCCATCGAGTCCAATTATATTCGCCGTTTTTCATGTAGCATTGGCGCATGATCAAACGAAGATTTTCGTTTTCCAAAAGCTGAACAGCATTGTATCCGTCATAGCTGACCATCTGTTTTGGATAATCGTAATTTACACCGTCCGTTTTGGTAGCGACGCTTGAAAATTCAAAGCCGCCTATTCTGACAAAATCGTGAACAGCGTTGGGATCGCTTGCCTGCTCATAAGTAAGCAACGAAACGGACGGATATTTTAAGGAATAATTTGATGACGAAATCACTCCGTCGGCAATGTGCTGTGCCGTTTCCGAAAATGCTTCCATGACAGAATACTTGTTTTTATCGCTGCTGAGGCTGTTCCAAGTAGTATCGAAAGCAAACCAAGCGCCATCAGTCTCCGAAGCGGTCACGGCAGTATTCTGCGTGGTAGCGGACGAGTCTTTATTTCCTGTCTGCAGATAGACGTAATTCCATGAGTGACCTACGTTCTGATCGGTGTTATTGCCGTCGCTGTCCTTGCCCTTGCTATAGCCGCTGACTATCACGCAAGGTATGTCAAAGGTATCCATCAGCGCTTTATATGCAAATGCAAAGCCTGAGCACACTGACTTATTCAAAACGAGCGCACCGTAAGCCGTATGCGTAAGCGAAGCCGTCGAAGCGCCGCCCTCGATAAAATCGTTATAAGCGCCGAAATCATAGCTCACACTGTTTGCTATCGCTACGTTTGCCGCCTTTGCGGTGACATAATCGTTTTTATTGCCCGAGTTATCGGCAGCGACTGCCTGCAAAACGTCGTTGCGGATTTTAGTCAAAGCGGAATTATAATCCGATATCGCCTTATTTACTGCCGCTTCGGTCGTAAAAGCATTGTCTCTGTATGCGTTTGCATATCTGCCGCTGTCGATAAACGCAGTATATTCGCCGGAATTGCGTGCAGCGCTTATCGTGAGCTTATAAAGATCGATATAAAACAACTCGGGATGGTCCATCAGAAATGAATCTCTTGCAGCGCTGAACGCTTTGGGAATTTCCAAATCGCCGTCGACAACCCAGCCCTCGATTTGATCGGAAGTCAAAATCGAGTTCAAACCATAGGAAACGTTGCCCGTTTTAAAATCACCGGACGCTTCTATGCTCTCCAAAGCTCTGTAAAACTGCTTTGCGAGGACATAATCCACCTCGTCGCCATCGGAATTAAATGTGGTAAGATTATCATAATAGTAAGCATAAGTCGCCCCTGCGTCCTCCTGTGCAAATCCTACCGAGTTTGAATTCGCCAAAACAACCGTAGATCCCAACAATATCGAAAGCGTAAGAACAAACGCAGTCATAATTATCGAAATACGTTTTTTTGATGAAGTCATAAACTACCTCCTATACTATTTAATGTCGGCTTAAGGATATATCGCAATATCATATTGTTTGATTGCTATGTCTAAGCCGTACTTATAATATAAAATTAAAAAATTTTTGTCAAATCTTAACAAAAGAAAAATTTATATTTATTTGTAAAATAAATATACTTATCAAACGTGTGTAAAAAAAACGAAGAATAATTTATTTTTCAATATCTCTGCTGAATTTAGATACGCTTTCCACTATAAATTAAAAACTACAATTGTACCCATTTTGCATAGAGATTCAACTCTCCGTTTTCTGACATAATAAAACTGTCAAAACTAAACGGTGTTATACACTCTTCATCTAAAAACCATCCACCAAACTCATATCCTTCTCTCTGAGGTGCCATAGGAATGGTCTTTATACTATCACCTACGTCCAAATCATCTATCCAACAATATCCACCATTTGGCGAATCAACATAATTGTAAAAATATGATACGTTTGCACCTTTAAATTCCCCATATGTGTATTCATTATATTTGCTTTCAAAAGCATCCAATGAAGTTTTTGGCACATAATAAATCATACTTCGTTCATAAGGATAACGATTATCATTATTATTTCTCACATTAAACCCATATGAATACTGATCTGGCTCTGTACTCAAAAATATAATTTTCTTATTAGGATAAGGAAAGTCTATTCCATTAGAAAATGTATAATTTACCCCCGGAATATACAATTTGTCAGGTATAAAATCATAACAAGATATTGTTAAAGAAATACCAATATTACGTTGTATATGTGTAATTTTATATCCTTTTATCATTGTTGGCAAAACTGCTTCACCATCGGTTACAGCGTTTTCTTTATTTCCTATCAATTTAGCAGTTTTGTATTCCTCAAAAGTAATCAAAGCTATCCAACCGTTTTCTTCTATATAATCTTCTCGATCCTCAAGTTTATCACAAGCTGTTAAACCAATAGCAAATGTAAGTATCAAAATAGATAACAATAATACAGTAATAATTTTTTTCACTCGCAAGTTTATCATATTATCACCTTTTTTCTATAAATATACTATATCATACTTTTATACCACATTCAACTTATTATTGATTTTTCAAATATTGCAATAAAAAAATTTTAAACTTTTGCAAATTTAAAAAACTAAATACTATCTTTTGTTTTTATCATTTCAAAGTTCTGCAATTTGATGCCCGACCTCTCCACCTCTTGTTGCTTTGATACAGTATAATGTCGCTTTTCAAAAAAAGGTTTTGCCGTAATAGAAGCATAAGTTTTTATGACCGAAAATTTTGCTTCCAACTCATCACATATTGCAGTTGCAATGCCCTGCCACTGAAAATCTTTATGCACAAACAGCATATCTAAACAGCCAAATTTGTCAATACTGCCAAATCCGACTATTTTGCCGTCGATTTCGGCGATCACGGTATGCTGAGACATCAAAGTCTTATGCTTTGCTTGCAAGCTGTCCTCGCCGTGCGCCCAAGCACAAAGCTGCTCTGCCGTATAATCTTTGGCATTTACGGTATGCACGGTCTCGTAAAACAGCTTTGACACTGCGTTGCAATCTTCATCTCTATAACGTCTCAAAATCATAAATTTATATCCACGTCGTAAACCTTGTCTATCAAAACATATGACAAACTGTATTTTTTACAAAGCCGCAAATTGCGTGCGTTGTCTATTATCAACTCGTTTTTATCTACAGTGTCTGCGCCAAACCGCTTTTCTATGACGTTTTCAAATTTGAATATGTCGGACAAATTTTGTTCAATATACTCGGCTGTCATTATCAGACAGTAAAACTTGATTTGAGATAAATAGCTTTTTTCAAAATCTTTTTGCCAATCAAAAGGAATATAGCAGCCTTCTATTATCAGATTTTGCCCATTTTCTATTGCAGTCTTTATCATTTCCTTTACGATAGACCAAAGATACGGCACAAGCTCACTGTCATCGTTTGCGCTAAGCCCTGTCTGTCCGCTTCTTATCAGCCCCATCTTCAGATGATCGATAGAAAAATACGGCATTTTGTATCTTTCCATCAGCCGTTGAGCTAAAGCGGTCTTTCCCGTATGCGTTGTCCCCGAAATCAAAACTATCATATCAAAACTATATCACACTCTCCCGCCGTTTTCAACCGTCTTAATGCATAGTACAATTCGCAACATTTCTTGTGCTATCAACATCGATTTAAAACTACTATATTACTCTATAATAGATTAAAAGAATGCCCCCGCTTATTACTTGCAAAGCACATCTTAAACAATTAGTACTTCTATAAATATCTTCTTAAAAGTAATTATATAACTAAAACCTAATCCATTGTTTAGATTAGGTTTTAAGTGTCTGTCTAGCACAAAATACCAAGTTTTTTTATTTAAAGAATAATATTAGGAGGCATTTGAATATCTCTTATATGCTTGTACATATTTTTATAAACATCATTATTAATATCATAAGCTTTTGCCGATCCTATATATTCTACAGTATAAGTACAAATCTCTCCTAAATTATTATCTAAATTCAGTTCACACTCAAAACTATAATAAAAATTATAGATGGAACGACATATAATATAAAATTTAGTTTGAGGATAATATCCGACAAACTTATTATCTAAAAGCGTTATAACCTCGTTTTCTTTTGCAACTAATCCCAAATTTACAAGCTCAAAAGCTTCATTGTCATATTCAATATGACTAAAATACACCAAATTATTAGAAAGGTTTTGAATTGAAAAATCTTTTATTGCATAATATATTTCTTTACCAAACACTTGGCCATTATTATCACGAATATATTGAGGTTCTCTATATGGAGGAAAAATCTCCATACTATCGTCTGCTGTCATATTATGTACAATTCTAAAAGCAGGTATTGCCGCTTGTATTCTCATTTCTCTTTCGATGCGTCTATCTTCTTTTTGTATATACAATGGAATAACAATGCCTGAAACTATCGAACTAATTACTGCTAAAATAGAAATTACAATCGCTATTATGTCCATCTTAATTTTAGAACTTAACTTTTCTTTCTTAGAGCTCAACTTTTCTTTCATTTATTTTTATCTCCTATTTTTTAATTCTTCTAACTAATTTTATACTCTCACATTACTTCAATAAAGCATGTAGGAGCTTTATTGATAAATATAGTTGCTGTTCTGTAAATTTAAGTTTATAGTTTTTAGGATGATGAGTTTTATTTCTAATATACACAGGCAAAGTAGAGTATTCTAATTCCCCATTCTTCCCATAAGATTTATAAAAATATTTATCGTATTATAAATATGGTGCCGCTGACCGGAGTCGAACCGGTACGATATTTCTACCGAGGGATTTTAAGTTAAATTAATCACTGTTTACATCTGTAAAATAGCATATTTTTCGGTAAAAAACAAGCAATTTAATATGTTTTAACTGTTTAATTATGTTAAGTTGAGAAAACTTTGCGAGAAAAATGCGAGAAATTTTTGAATTTTTAATTTTCTTATGTTATAGTATTAGTGCTTTGTTTCTTATTGCAAATATCAATACTTAATTGTTGGAGATTTGAGATGACAGATGATTGCGTAAAAGAGTTTATACATAAAATTGTTGAAGGCGATTTAGCTAAAACGGAATTGGAAATTAGAGATAGTAAGTTGCCGCACATCAATTTGCCACTCTATAAATATTGTGCGGTATGTGAAGACTCAAAACGAACACAAGATACCATAGACTACAATATAGATAATTTTGAAAACGACGTTTTATACTTTCAAAATCCTGCAAACTTTAATGATCCATTTGATTGTTTTCTTGGCTTCTCACAATCTCAAATAGTTAAAGATTTATTAGCCCAAGAATTAAGAAAAAAGCATCAATATACTCCCCAGAACAAACAGACTATCGACTCATTATTTGAGTATACAGGAAATATACAAGAAATAATAGATAATAACTATGATAGTGTTATAGAAATAATTGAAGCCGCATTCGAAATAATGGAGTCAGATGATCCATTTCAAAAATTTGCACAAGAACTCGTTGTTTCTTTGGCTAAGACTGATCAAAAATTATTTCAAAGAATAATAAATAATAAAATTACAATTATGGACAAAAAACATATAATAGACCTGTTTTTTGATAATCAGCAATTTCAAGATTTATTAATCCAATCAATCGAATCTCATGATACTAACCTAATTGAAATAACACGTCGTGAAATGAAATTAAAGATTGAGAACGATCCTAATTTTTTGTATTTTGAAAATGAAGATAGTGACTTCTCTATTCTATCATTTATATTCAATATAGCTTCATTTTTACATCCTGAACAAAAATCCAATGTTGAGTTAGATAATTTGAAATCGCAATTTGATAAATTATCAAAAGCAGCTTTGAATAAAGTCCGCCAAATCATATCCGAAACATTTAAAGTGACTTGTTTAAGCGAAAGAATGGATTCGCCTTTAATGTGGTCTCACTATGCAAATAAACATTATGGATTTTGTCTTGAATACGATTTTACGTCCACTATAACTAATATACATAACGATTTATTACTTGCACAGTTGATGCTATTTCCTGTTCATTATTCTAATGACAGACCTCTTATATCAAAAACATTTTTTAATACAAAAGCTAAACTTAATTACATAAAACACAAACAACTGCCACCACGTGCCATAGATGAACTAGTTTACGGTCTCTTGGGTAAGAGCTTGGACTGGGAATATGAGAAGGAATGGAGAATCTTTCAGTTAGGCGGTAAAGAAACAATGAAATTGCCAAAACCACAAAAATTGTTTCTTGGGGCAAATATTGAGGAAGCAGCTAAGCAACGCCTTATTAAAATAGCCAAAGGAAAGAAAATCCCTGTTTTTCAAATGTGTCTAAAACCTGACAACTATCAGTTCGACTATTATAGAATAGATTAAGTTACATCTAGATTTTGTCACACTCACTTGATAGTATAAAATTTATATGCTATAATTAAATAGTTTATAAATTTAGGAGTTACTATGCCAAAGAAATTGTCGCCGCAAGCATTAATTGCATTAAAAGATGCTTTAATCGTTATTTATTGGAAGAAAACCGATCTAAGGTTATTTATAGAAAATAGTTTTGAAGATGTAGAAAAAGGTAGAAAGTTCTGTGCAACTTTGGATTTTAGCAATACCAAATATGTTATAGTTAATGAAGTTGTTGACAGAATGTATAAAAGACCTGATCTTTACAATAATGACCTAGTAAGTTTGTGTTATAATACTTGCAATATGAATGATTTTAGTCATTTATTGATTTGGGATAATGGGAAAGAAAAAGCAAAAATAGCAAAAGAAAAAGTTGCAATATTGCAACAACAATGTAAAGGATATTTTGATCTACAAGAAGAGCGAAAACTGGCAGAAAAAAGAAAACAAGAATATAATAAAGTTCAAGATACAATGAATGAACGAAAGCAACTAATTCAAAGTCTTAAAGACGAATTTAATGATGTAATTAGCAAAGATGAACAAGCACGTGGATATGCATTTGAAAAATTTCTAAACCATATTTTTGCTCATTATGATTTAGCTCCACGTGGTTCTTTTAAGACAAACGGTGAGCAAATAGACGGAGCATTTACACATAACTCTACTGACTATTTATTGGAGGCTAAGTGGCAAACAAAACTAATTTCCCTATCTGACTTATATATTTTTCAAGGCAAAATAGATTCTAAACTAAAAAATACAATTGGACTTTATGTGTCTTTTAATGGGTACTCTAACGAAGTATTAGAAAATTTTCAAGCAAAAGCAATAATTCTTGTTGATGGACAAGATCTATGTCAAATATTAGAAGATAGAATTTCACTGCCCGATATGATAGAAGCTAAAAGAAAAGAAGCAGCTACCACAGGCAATGTAATGTATAGAATTAATTGTTAAATCCGCAATCTTAAATTAAGAGCCATACAAGGCTCTTTAATTTTACACTACTCTGTCGATTTTGGTCGATATTTTTTCTATTGTCATAATTTATTGAATTTTCATTTTTTATATGTTAGAATAAGCGTGCGACGTAACTTAATATTTTTTATTCCTAAAAGAGCCAAATCTTCATTTGGCAATTCTTGCTTAGCCTGAATTTTCTCTTTTAGGAAGAAAGTTACGTCGCAAACACGGGCGAAGCATGGTTGTAGTGCGTCGCCTATGGCGGCGCACTTTTTGTTTTATTAGCATATTCTGCACTGCCACATTATAAAATCATACAAACTGTATAATATCTTGACATTATTGTGCGGAATGTGCTATATTGTCAACAAGGAGGAAATATGATAAAACAATCGCAAAATGCGAGTTTAGAAGTTGCTAAAAGGTTTTTCAAAAAGCTTCTCAAATGTGGAACAATCGGTGCAACGGGCTTTATAATGCTTGTAAATTTTACGTCTTGCAACAAGCCAACACAAAAACCGAGCGAAACTCCAAATCCAAAGCCACCTATTGAGCAACCGGACGATCCAACACCTATTGAAAAATCAATTAGCATAGATAAAATTTATAATGATAATTTTGCAGGCACTTCTTTTGCAGCAGATATATTAGCGGCACAAAATGCACTTGCAAATAGAGTTTTTGATAATCTAACCCCACAAATCGCAAATATTACATATGACGAAGGCACAAAACAATTGACCTTTGAAATCAACTACGTTGAAGACAACAAAGCTAAATCAGGTTCAATGACATTTACTGCTCCTGCGTTTTTCCAACAAATAAGAGGAAAACAAGCGAAGGCACTGATTCTTGAATACGCTGAACTTTTAGCCAATAGCGAAGTCAAAGAAAGCAGCGTTGACGAAATAACCGCAAAAATTGAAAAAGCAATCGATGACATTGCCGAACAAATTGCAACGAGCTTTGCTGCCGTAAAAACTAACAACATAATCGTAGAAAAAGAGCAAGACCCTATCCCAGTTGAAACAATCTCTTTTGACGAGCTTATTGCAGACGAACTTGGCGACTATTTAGGCAATATTGCATTATTGCAAGAGCCAAGTAAACAAGCGATACAACAAAATAACCCAAGAGACCAGATTTTAGACGATTTTAAGATAGCCATTGAAAATAATGAATTGGTTTTCTACTATAATCTTACTATTGGAACTACTTCAACTGTTGATAAGAGATTGACTGCTTCTACATATAAAGGCTCTGCTAATGAGTTTGAAGATTTAATAAGAATTGCTACCGATCCACAAGCTCTCTTAAACGCATATTTTACAAATTCACAACAAAATAATATGGCTATTGAGCTTAATAGTGAAGAATATCGTGCAATTTTATCCATTTGTCAAACCATTCTTAGCAATGTTAGTGAGCAATCGGATAAATTGTCTGAATTAAACTACAAAAACTTTACAAACAAAGAGCTTGCCCGTCACAACAACGAGCTTAGTCAAGAAGAAGCATTGAAGTTTGCTACTAAACTGGGCTACGCTGAGGACGAAGTGCTTGGTGTGTATGTTGGTAAAAGTGGCAATCGTGGTTTTGATGAAACTTTTGGAACGGGATATTGCAATTCTTTCACTTTATCTGTGCTATCAAAGGACTACCACCTATACACTTGTGTGGTATATGTACCTCACTATTCCGATTCTACTCAAGCAGATTATTATCGCTATTTTCTTAAAGGCGAAAACGGCAAACAACGCCATGAATTAAAAAATGAAACTACAACTGTGATTAACGGAATAATTGTTGATTTCGCAGATAAAGACTCAATAGCACAAAACTTATATGCAAAATACGCAAGTATAAATGATTTAGACTACTATTTGCCATTAAATTTGATTTTAGATATTTTGCCTCGATAACATCGAGGTAAAATTTTAACCTCTTACATAACAAACCGTAGATAAAAGGAGTTTTTCATTATGCAACGAAAGATGTTTGTTTCCCATAGGTATATGGGAAACACCTTGCTGTACAGCAAGGTCAAAATCTTTATCGCTACCGCCTTAATAATTATCTTAACTATGTTTACAACAGGTTGTTTTTATACGCCTGACGGTGCGGACGATGATTTTGATATAGACAATGATTTTGGCATAAGTTTGGACGGTGTGCTTGTCTTACGCAAACCTTTCTCATATGATTGGAGCGGTGCCGTTCCCGAAAAAGCTAAGAATTATTATCACGAATATGCATATGACATTCTAAATTATATTTTCAATATCTATGGCGTAATTAACTATGACACATCATTAGTCAGATACACTGATAATATATTCTCAGAAATAGTAAGACACGAAGTGTCACCTGATGAAGAAATTGAGGCACTTGCAAATGCGTATGCTGCTGCAAGCAGTGAAGCAGGTGCAAGTGCCGACGAGTTTATATACTTTTACGACGCTATGCGTTATCAAATAACAGACGTTAAAACAATTACAGAGAGCGTTGATGATGAAACAGTTACATACAAACAAGTCACTGCCGATAGCAACGCAGCTTGGAATTGGAGCTTGCAATATAACCTGCCAAGTGGCAGCGAAGACTATACAACAAATGCTTTTGTTTACGATTATGTCACAGGCGGTATATACGACCCTATATCTAATTCTAAGACTATTGTCGGCGGAAGAATCACTAACAAAATTGAAGAAACAAACTTCAACTTCTCACAAGTTAAAGCATTTTATGAAGGTGATAGATTTGATGACATCCCACAAAACCGTTTTGACGCTTCGCTTTACTCTCAAAAATATTTGAACGACTGGTACGATCCAACCGAGAGCAGCGAATTTGTTGACGCACTCACGTATGCTATTTATAGCCTTGTTCTTGGTTTGACGCCTAATGATATTGCAATTACATACAATGCAACCACAGGCAGACCAACGCTAACCGTTGACGGCTACACCGCCACTGCCGAGAAATCGAGCGTTGACCTTGCCCTTGAAGATAGAATAACAATGTTTAATAAGCTCGGTTCTTATGTCGGCTTGACTTCGAGAGATAAAACGAGAATTACAAACTACATAATAGAGAACGTCATCGGTGCTAACGCATATGCACATAATGACCGCATGAAATATGATGCCATTGTCGAGGCAGTTGTAAACTATTGCAGCTCGCTCACAAGGATTGGCACAACCGAAGGCAAGGACGATGATGACTCATTCCACGATGACGACCTTGATAAGGCATTCCCTGCTTCTGAAATTGTGTTCTTCCCATATGGAATGTTCTTTGTTGATTCCGATCCTGCGGACGGCGACGAGTTTCACGGTATGCCTGCTTGTGAATATCAGTCAGTTGTACTTATGCCAAGTCAAGAAACAAGTATTTCAGACATATGGCTTGATTTTAGATATGACGCAGATAACGACGGAGACGAGCAATACGACCGCACTAAGTATATTGATATTAAAGTGTCATTTAGATATTATAAAGGCGACGGCAACGACCCTATTGTTAAAACTGTTGATATGCGTGTGTTCGACGGTCCTGCTGATCCGGGCGAGGACGGTACAACATTAGACGTTGAGCTTGATATACCGTCAATGTTTGGCGAGCCACTCAAAATTGGCAAATTTGCAATACCTGAGGCAATCGACGCCTCAAAAGCAGAAGATAGAACAATTACTCTTACAGGTATGGTTGACGCTCGCCGTTATTATAAGCTACTTGAAAGTTCAAATGGCACAAGTGGCTATGGTGTGCTCAATCAAAACCTTATGACTTCTGCCTATATCGAAATTGCCTTTGACGTACAAAAGCAAGCCGGCGACACAACCACCAACTACAACTTCAATGTCGGGCTAACCAACATTTTCGAGCCGCCTACTTACCCTAATGACCCTGAGTGGCATTAAAATAATTAAATCTAAAACGTTAGATTTATATAAAAATTTGTGAAAAATATTATTACAATAATCGTTATTTTAATGGGATTAAATGAAATTATCCTACAAAATGTATTAAAAATAATGCTTGACAGTAAAAAAAATTCATATATAATAATCTTCGAACCAACTGAAAAGAAATTTTCGTTTGGATTTCTCGGAGGATAAAGATAAATAAAATGCAACAATCAAGTTAAGTACGTTAAAATATTGAAACAAATACAGGAGATGTTTCGTTTTTATCGTACTTTTTATATTAACAACGGCAGTCAATAGACAAGCCGTTTTTTTATATGAACATAAGGAGAAAGGCGATGAAAAAGCAATTTTTAAGTGTACAAAAGATTATTATAATAATAGCTGTATTTTTATTAACTATAATTGCACTCTCTGGGTTTACTTATAATTCTAATATTGCATTGGCAAATGATGAAAGTGCTCTAGACCATTCTATTATGGAAATAGAACCCATTCTATATTCAATGCCTGATCGAAGGAATTATGCTACATGGGAGTTTCCACCAACAGATAAAACAGAGATTGGAACTACTATGGGCAAAATGTATGTAAATGCTTCATCATTTACCCCAATCAATAATTATAATGATATAGCAAAAACATATGCTGTTCGTGGAACAGTAAGTTTTACATACAAATTGAACCGTAGCAATTTTAACGTTCATTTAGGTAATGGGTACTGGCTTTCTAATGAAGGCGATAAAGGAGCAGATGGGTACAAATTTAATCATCCAGTAGCCAAAGGCACAATATTAGTTGTTGATAGAACAAATGATAGTAAACATGTTAAACTTGATGATAGGCATTTTGATATTTTCAACAAGCCTTGGCAGAACGATGAAATAGAGTTTTACACATTTTCAACAAATGATTTAATGTCGGTCAAAAAAATTAGGATATCAATAATCTATGAAATTCATAATGACAGAGAATGGCGAAATATTATTGAACAATATAATGTAAATTTGGGCTTAAAACCTGATTTTGCGCTTCACAATATATCTTCGAGCAGTTCTTCTTTACCCATCATTGAAGGAATTGATTCTTCTATTATCTCTAAGGCAGAGACTCTTGTTAACGATTCAGCGACGCTATCAGGTTTTTCTATCGATACTTGGGGACGTGAACAAAACTGCAAAGTTTTTTATCAGTTTAATGATGGCTTAGCTTTTCCTGCCGAAAATGGACAGGTTTTTAAAGATCCCGGCAAATACACAATATATGCTATATCAAATATTTTCCCAAGCAATGAAAATGGAATACCTGAAAAAAAGGATGTTTATATCTTACCTGAAATAAACAAGCTAAAAGAATTACTTTTGGATCCAATATTTCAACGCAATGAGAAATATTACAATAAAGATTCAAAGATTCCTTCATATACTAATTTTTATAACGATTTTATATTAAATATAGAAGCCAGTGATACAATGGAGATTCAGATGCCGCCTAACATTTGTTATACTCTCCTTACCCCAAATAACGAAAGTTTAAAACTTGAAGAGAATACTGAATTGGCAAGCGGTACCTATACGCTGTGCCTAAATATAGGCAATGACCAATCAGGAGATATTGTAAAACTGCAATCCAATTTTGTAGTATCTGATTTTGAAAGCAAACCAAGTATCAATTATCAAAATTTAAACAAAATCGGTCTTGCAGCGGAACATTATGAAGTTGCACTACAAACATCAGGAGGAGGATATTATATTTTTTGTTTCGCAAAAAATAGATATGCACAGGCAAAAGAGTTAGCATGGCAGATAGAAGAGAATGCTATTGAATTGCACGATAATATTAAGTATTATCGATCTGCTGAGAACGCAAATATAAAAACACCATATAAAAATGAAATTCTTTTGCAGGATACAATGCGAGCCTATGTTGATAAAAATGTGGTGCTAAAATTTTTTGATGCCTCCGATCCCATGTCAAAAACAACAATTGAAAGCGATAGTATTAAAAATTTACAGGAACGATCAACAAAAGAGAGCCTACATATTTTCTCGAATGAAATTGAACGTGATTATTGTAGAAGCACACAATGCTTTATAGATGAGGAGTTTAAACTAATTAAGGTAGCAGAATTTGAATCGAATCAGGCATACTATTATTCTGTGTCAAATCCTGATCAACATATCGACATAATATATGATGTGCCACTCATACAGCAAATACCCGCTGATAAATCTGATGTATATCACATTGTTGAAATGGATATTTATAATCATAAAACAGAATATGATTATGTTTATATTCCTAAAATTCAAGCAGCGAATCCTATTGTTATAGATTTAATATCAGAAGAAAGTTATAGCAAGTTGGATTTTTCAAATAACAATGAAGAAATTGAAGCAATTAATTATGTAGAGATTTCTCTTAATAAGGAAAACAAGCTAACATACAATTCATTAATAAAGTTCGTAAGCGATGAAGATGATATGTCCAATCAAGTTATAACTTTATTATCCGGAACCAATAAGTTTTTGATTGAACAATCAGGACGTGTGTCAATCGTGGATTCTACGGGCAATGTATTTAGCTTCCACATTAATATCTCAAAAAAAGTTGAGGAAGTCAAGCCTGATATAAATAAGCCGGCTGAGCCAAATATTCCGCCTCATTCATCGGATAACAATCCCACACAAAAGCAAGACCCCGAATCAAATGTTGGAAACGGCAATAACAATGCGGGAGGTGGAAATTCGTCTTCGGGAGGACTACAAAGCAGCGGAAACGATTCAGGTTCCAAGCATTATAAGGATAGTTACACTAACACGATTCAAGATAATAATGGTTTACCTTTATGGTTAATAATTCTTCTAGGTTGCATAGGAGGTTTAGTTTTATTAATCATAGTAGCCATAATTATATGGCGTTTATTCTTTCGTTAAAGGAGAATGATTTTTATGAAAAAAACAGTAGCAAATATTGTATCAGCAATTATAGTTTGCCTTTTGGTAATTATTTTACTTTTTGGATGTGGGAGCAAAGGCAGTCTGGAAATAAACCAATCTAACGGCGGGTTTACGCCTAATGTACCCAACGGCGATATCCAAGATAATAATACGGAGTCATCAAGTTCGAATTTTAACCAAAGCCGCCCTGATGACTCTAATACGAGTATGACTAATGACCCACCAATTAATATTAAACCATATGTGCCTGAGGACTCAACAAAGAGCAAAGATGATGATGCAAATGAGCCTGACATTAAAGTAGATGCTGATGATAATAAATTGCCAAGCAGTGAAACCACAACAAATGAATTTGCTGATATGGCATTTTCAGCTGGTATTTGGAATGATAGTGCTACATCTGATAAAGTTAAAGGTTTCACTTTTGCATATTTACGATCTCTAATTGAAAGTTATGGCTATCAAACTTTTATTTGCTGTGCATATTATGGAAAGGAATTTGATAAATGTGTGATAGGCATAGGTTATACAGATTATACCGAATTTGATACAGTGGATGCTGTTACATATGTAGAGGCAGGTTTCTTATTGCCAACGAATGATAACTCACTAAATGAATTAGATTTTGCAAATGGCGCAATAGCTTATGATATTGAAAATGAAAACGCCGAAGAATTAGTCTTTGCTATTAATTATTATCTAGGCCTAGAGAAAGAGCATTTTATATTTGATAATACTTATATTCAAATTCACAACTATAGCAATTACTGCGTCCAATACTCAACTTATGAAAATAACAAAAAAAATTATGATTTATCCATAGGAAGCATCTACAATTATGATACAAATGAATATAGATATATATCTAATGTTGGAGATGAATATCATACTTTTGATGGTGTTAGCTTAATAGAAAAAATTGATTATGAGGCTATTAAAAAAGAATGCGAGGACATCATAAAAACACAAGAAGCTAATGGCTATTCAGTTGAAAACTTTACAGTTTTATATATTGCTCCTGAATACATTGAAGAAGCATTAGCTACTGAAACGCTTATTAACGGAATACCCTTATCAGAAATTTTGAGCGTAGAAAATGAAGACACCTATGTTGAAATAACTGGTACCGGTCAATATACTACGCATGAACAATTTAACTGGAAAAAGTTAGTCGCTAAAATTGGTATAGGTATAGGAATTATAATAATTGGTGCCGCAATTGCCCCATTAACAGGCGGTAGCTCGTTTTGGTGTGCCGCAGCTATGATTACAAAAACCGCTATTACGACAGGTTTAATAAGTGCAGGCGTTACATTATTTTCACGAACAATTTCGGGAGTTATAAAAGGACAATCTTTTATAGACTCATTAAAAAGTGCTGCTATTCAATCGGTATATGCTTTTGCAGATGGATTCGTAACAGGAGCCGTAATGGGAGCTATTACAGTTGGTTCTGGATTAGTTCAAGCTTGTTTTACAGGTGACACACAAATTTTAGTTCCGAGTATGGTAGGAGGGATGACATCAGTTGCCATAAAAGACATTACAAATGATGATTATGTCTACTCTTATGATTTTGATTCTGGCAAACTTATACCAGCAAAAGTACTAGAAACTTATGTGCATGAAACTAATTTGTTGTTAGAAATAACAATAGACAATGAAATCTTAACTACCACCCCAACCCATCCATTTTGGTGTGTAAATAAAAATGGATGGGTTGAAGCTGGTACATTAAGGTGCGGTGATACTCTACTATCTAACGAGCAAAAAGAAATAATTGTTGATAAAGTGGCTATTCGTTTGGTAGAAAAACCAATTTTAGTGTATAATCTTAATGTTGAGGGATGTCACAATTATTATGTAGCTAGCAATAATGAATTGAAAGTATTTTGTGTTGTCCACAATGAATGTTGGAATACAACACGTAAAAATTACTGGAAACAGCAATCAAAGAATCCGTTAAACACAGGGAAATATAAACTTACCCCTGAAAACATAAAAAGAATGGAATTGGGTAAAGCTCCAATAGGCAATGATGGATATAGTGTCAATTTGCATCATGTATTTGGCAAAAAAGTGGATCAGTATAATTTTATTGAATTGACAAGAACAGAACATATTCTATTCCATAAAACCTATGGCTATTCAAAATTCATAAATATATTTAATATATAAGTAGAGGTGTTTAATAATGAATATTAGTTTAATAGAAGATGTGTTATATAAAAAAATAAATGTCGCTGAATTTTGTCAAATTTTTGAAAGTGATGCAAACATTGCGATAGCTATTAATAATTATTATAAATACGTACTCGAAAATAATCTTGTGAACATAGATGAAATTGATATAAATAAAAAAACTTTTAGTGAATACTATTATTTTTATAAGACAACTTATGGAATAGTAGGATTCTATAGTAGCATTTATAGTCTGCTATACTCGATATATTGTGCAAAAAATAAAGGTATCCCATTTTGTAAAGACTATCTTGAATTATATGGGATTATCTTACAAATAGTACCTGACTATTTAGATTGCAGTTTTGCAGAAGATTTAGCTCTACAGTTTTGGAATGAAATATCCACAACAAATTCAAATAATAAATGCATACAACTATGCAAAACAAAGTTGAAGAATGCTTTTCATATTGAAGGGAATCATTACCCAAGATGGGTGCAAGCAGTAGAATGGCCAATTAAAAATATGAGACCTCTTTGGTTCAAAGAGCAAAAGCGCAAAAAAGGAACGGAACTTGTTGAATATTATTTTTACGATCCAGATAATTTAGAAGAAATAATTATTAAACAATACTATTAAATAATACATTTTCAAAAATCGACCCAAATAGACAAAAATAGTAAATTTACAGCCTTGAAATCGTTCAAGGCTTTTTTTATTATTATGCTAAGGATGGATATATAGGCTTTATGACAGGAATTCCCCTGCGCTATCAGCCAACAAATTAATGACCAAATTTTCAAATTCAAATATAAACAAACACTTTTTCAGCATTGCTAATCAGCAAAGCCACTTACTACTCATTTCCAAATAGTATCTAGCTCCGCAAATGCGGACAATCCTTTTTTAGTCTTTCACGCAAGGAGTGTGAATGTTATTTTTCGCTAAGCGAAAAAGTAAAGGTTTATATTTGAAATATGTCTATACGTAAAACTGCTTTTTGAAACTAAAAACTATAAAAAATTCAAAAAGGAGTTAAAAAATGATTAATATTAGATACAAGCTATCAACAGGCAAAATTATTATTGTTGAAGTCACAGAAGAAGTAGCACATTATATAGAGGACTGCATAGCAGAAGATAAACGCATTCAATGGCGAGAGGAAAAAAGAAAAGACCTCTCGTTTGAATATTTAGAGAAAATAAACTCACAAATTGCTGACACTGCCCCAACACCTTTACAGGTTTTAGAGCAAAAAGAATGTCACGATTTTTACACTTGGGATTTGCCGTTGCCGGACAAGCTCAAGATTGTTTTAATTTTGCACTATCAATATGAGTTAACCGTGCGTGAGATAGCAAGCAAGTTGCAAATACCAAAGTCCACCGCCCACCATAGACTGAAAAAAGCCTTAGAAATTTTGAAAGTTGGACAAAACGGCCTCTCTAATTCCGTATACAGTGTGGGGCTTAATGCCAAACAGAATAAAACGGGGGACTAAAAGATGTATATTTACGAAGATAGGCTTAAAAAGTTTTTGGCGAATCAAGGTTGGTCGGCACAGCGGTTTGCAGACGAATTGGGCGTGGAGCTAAGCGAGGTAGAAAAAATGCTTAAAGGCGAATACATAGGAGTTGACACGGCAAGAAAATTCATTATGTATTTTAAGATTCCGCTTGTGCTTGCATACATAGACTTTGACAAGACAGGCGTAGAAAATCCGTTTGCAGAATGAAATACATAATTAGACTTTACGACAGCGAGCTGGACAAGCAAGTGCAAGAGAGTTATCAAAAGCAAAAAGTTCAATTCCCAAGTATGAACGCATACTTGACAGAGCTGATACGAGCGGGGCTTAATAGCCCCGTTCGTCATAGCGAGGATAACACCGAACAATTGCTTGAAACCGCAATAAACACCTTGATTGTCGGCTTTGAAAAGCAAGAAAAAGACAGCGATATTATCATTCGTCTGCTATCGTCTATTTATGCCTTAGCCCTTGCCAAAAATGAAGAAGGCTACCTGTCAAGGCAAAAGGTTGAAAGCGGCTTTTATGACGATCTTCCCAAGAGGTTTGAAGATAAATGAGGGTGCCGAACGTCAACGCTTTCTTGCACTTCTACCAACCTGAACCGCCGCCGCATTTGAAAGATAAGGCTCGTGAACGATACATACAAAAACACAAATTCTATTCTTGCAACTCAGACAATGGCTATGATTATGTCAACTATGTCAATACAGGCTCAAAGAATAAGGCGGACTACGTTGAGTATTCGGGTGATAATGAAAAATCAAAAGGTTTGTTTTCTGCTAACGGCAAACTAACTAAAAAAGAGAAAAAAGAACTCAAGCAGCAACTGAGAGATACCAAGAGTGTGATATGGGATCTTGTAGTAAGCTTCAAACCTGAATTTGGTCAAAAATACTGTAATGACTATGAAAGCGCTTATGCAATCATTAAAACAGTTATACCTAAATTTTTGAAGCGAGCGGGCTTTAACCCTGACAATATAGTTTGGTATGCGGGATTGCACGAGAATAAGCACCACCGCCACGTCCATATTTCATTCTTCGAAAAAGAGCCGAAACGCTATCACGCAAAAGATAAAGAATTGCACTATTCTGAGGGATATATACCGCAATCTTGCCTAACCTATCTCAAAATACAGACTGAGCAAAAAGCAACAGACATAACCGCTGAACTTAAAGCACTTAGAAAAGAGATTACAATCGCCCACAAAGCAAGCATAAGCAATAATATCAGGTATCAATCTGAATTTAGAAAAGGTCTTGCAGAGCTTATGATTGAGTTGCCTAAAAGCGGCCGTTTGGGATACGACAGTGACAATATGACAAGTGTCAGACCGAAAGTCGATAAACTCATCGATTGTGTGATTAAAAGCGATAAAAACGCTTTACAGGCGTTCAATGCCTTTAATTCTGCATTGCAAGCACGGGATATTAAAACCCGTGAAATGCTTGCTCGAAACAAAGTAAATGAGAAGTCATGGTCTCAATATATGGTTGCTGAAAAATACCTTGCCGATGTTTACCGTAGGCTTGGCAATCAAGTAATAAATGCGGTGCGTGTGTTTAGACAAGACGAAATCTCTGCACGCAGCCATATAGTAAGAAAACGTATTGAAAATGCAAGAGAACAACGCCTATTGGGCTACTCTATCAAGCTGCAAACAAGTTTAGAAACAGACGCTATACTCGCTTTCAACGAGTATATGAAAGAGCTTGAACAAAGCAAGGACTTCGTAAATGAAACATATTAAGTGGCAAGTGGTTTTAGGACTGATAATAGCAGCAGTTTTAATATATCTTTTTTCATTTTTATTCAACTGCTTTACAAGCAATCATTTTATCTTTCAATTTAATTTGAAGTTGCTATTTGACACCAAAACCTTTATATATTCGGCGGCGCTTGACAGTATAGCTCTACTAATCTTTTTGAGCTATGAATACAAGCACTTTTGGAACAAACGGGCAAGGACGATTATCAAGGGAAAAACGGACAAAATTGTGGGCAATCTTGAAAATTCGCACTTTCAAACTGAAAGCGAACTACAACACAATTTCAGGTCCTGCGCACTTGAAACCTTGCCCGTTACAGAGGCAGGAATACCAATAAAAGCCACAGAAGAAAAAAACACTATTAAAGTGTTATTGGCAGAGCCGTCGCATACTCTTGCGATAGGTACAACAGGCTCAGGCAAAACAACCGCATTTGTAGACCCAACTATACAAATTCTGTCACGAACAAAAAACAAGCCCTCGATGATTATTGCCGATCCTAAGGGCGAACTGTATGCACGGCATGCGAGCACTCTTGTAAAACGTGGCTATGATATACAGATTTTGGACTTACGAAACCCATTTAATTCCGCTCGTTGGAATCCTCTAGAAACCGTCTTTGATTTGCACGAAAAAGCCAAACAATCAGACGACACCGAAGCTCAGACTTTAGAGGACAAAGCTTATGACATTTTGAATGACATAGCAATAGGTTTATGCCCAATAACAAACAAAGAAGAACCTATATGGGAGACGGGGGCAAAAAATCTCACTTTGGGAGCTTTGCTCGGAATGTTACATGATGAGCATATGACAAAAGATAAATTTAATTTTTATAACCTAAATCGTTTAGTGCGATTAAAAGAAAGGAACCTGCACAAATATTTTAGTAACTGCAAAAGCGAGCCAGCACGCAATTTAGCTAATCAAGTGCTAAACAGTGCCGACAAAACAAAAGCGTCTTATATGTCAACGATTGCCGATAAACTAAGTGTTTTTAACGACAATTCAATTTGTGCGTTTACTTCTCAAAACGAAGTTAATTTTAATAAAATTATTGATAAACCAAGTGCTTTGTTTTTACAAATACCTGATGAGAAAATAGGAAGGCATTCGATAGCGTCATTATTTATCTCACAAGCCTATAAAAATTTTGTTGCAATCGCAAATGAGAGCGAAGATAAACGACTGCCCCGCTCTGTCTATTTTATATTAGACGAGTTTGGAAATCTGCCAGCTATCCCTAATGCCGAGCAAATGATAACTGTCGGTCGTTCACGCAACATTTGGTTTATACTCGTCGTGCAATCCTACACACAGCTATACAACATTTACGGTCACAATACTGCCGACACAATCCGTTCAAATTGCAATATTCAAATCTTTATTGGAACTAATGACGAAAAAACAACAAACGAGTTTTCTAAATTATGCGGGAACTATACTGTTGACGCAACATCGGTGGGGACCAATCCCAAAGATACAGAAATAAGCCCGCACATATCACTTAAAGAAAGACCGCTTATTTATCCAAGTGAACTTGCTCAACTCAATAATGGGAAATCTATTGGGAATGCTATTGTAAGTGTGTTTGGTTATGCCCCGATAAAAACTAAATTCACACCGTCATTTAAGACGGCTCTTTATAGGCTTATACCTAAAAGCCAAAAGCTCTTGCAACCACGTTATTTTGACGCAAAGAGTTGTGAGTTTGAATTTAATAAAGAGTGCGAAATTTCACCGCTTGAAGAAAAATATACCGAAGAAATCAAGGAACAAATTTTGAAGCTTGATTGTCTGCAAGAAGATAGTAAAGTTTACATTCTCAATCTTTTAGAAAAAGAAATGTATAGCCGAATAATATCGATCTTGCAAGCGTCGTTGGACTATGCCTCGCCACAGCAGGCCGAGCGTATTAGAAAGATTATAGATAGTATTTCCGAGTTATGAAAAAAAGAATTTTTACTGCATTTATTGCCTTAATACTTATTGGTATTATTGTCTGTTCAAGCGTGTTAATAGTATTGCCAAATAATATTGCCGAGGCAAAAACCCAAATTGAAATTTATTTGTTTATTGAGGACATTTTTCATCCTTTGCCAGAAGCTTATGCAATAGTATCAAATACGAAAGTCGGTTTATATGTAAATCCATATAAATTAAATGACGGTAGCATGTATATATATGTAATGTCAATAGACAATAAAGTCGTTTATGAAGTCAAGGACAATATTACATATTTCCCAGTTATAGACGGTGTTACTTATACAATAAGTATTTTCAGTAAAACGGCATTGCTTGAATTGCCTGTGAAGTATATCACATATGATTTACAAAAACCATATATCACCGCCGAAACCGAGAACGAAATTATATATAGCAATATGACGGTTATAGGCTCGCCGATTACGATTAAAGGATGTGATAAATTAACCGGCATCACTTTGTTTATGTCCAAAGATGGTGCGCCAACACGACAATGTAATGGCGTAACATATGAAATAACGGAAGACGGCATATACAATTTTTATGCAATCGACTATGCAGGAAACTACTCAGAAAATTTTACAATCACTTATTATAAGCAGGAACCTGTAAAAGAGCCTGATGAGCCAGTAGAACCTGACCCGCCCATCACACCGACAAATCCAATCACCCCCGAAGTACCTATTATGGACAGCGAGAATACCACATCGCAAGACGGCGGAATTATTGCAATAGTAGTCATTGTTTCAATAGTGATTGTTGGCATAGTGGCAGTTATTATTTATAGAAAAATAAAAGCCAAATCTACTCGCTTTGAAGAAGATGAGTAGACATTTAACTGACTCAAAACAAGCTATTTTTATACTATTTTTAGAAACAGGATAAGCGGTGACTCACATTGGTGAGCCGCCGCCCTTTTAGGCAAGCGGGATACCCGCTTCCTTTATTTTTGATAAGGAGTAAACACAATGATTAAATCACTTTTATTAGCGATTGATTTTACGCCAATCGTTAGCCCTATTATTGACGTGCTAAACGCCATTCTTTGGCCTATGATTGCCGTTGTGGGTGCAGCAGGAACAATCTATTGTGTCATACTCGGTGTGCGAATTGCAAAAGCAGATGACCAAGCTGTAAGAGAAAAAGCCAAGCGTGATTTGCTCGGAGCAATAATAGGCTTTGTACTTATTTTTGTTTTGATAATAGCTCTAAAACTTGCAATGCCTATATTGCAAGATTGGGTTAAAACTCAAATATAGGTGGCATATGGACTGGTTATTTGGTTGGTTTTTCAAACTGCTCTATACCTTGCAAAAAAGTATTTGCTATTTACTTGATTTTGTAAAAGACGCTTTTAACAAAATTGTTGGAATAGAAAGTGTGAGTATAGACGGACAATCCCAAGACATATTGTCATATTTAACTGAATCCAAAGCGGTCAAGACAGCTTTCTTTGGAGTGCTGATCGTTGGCGTAATTTTGGTTGTTGTTTTTACCATAGTTGCAATAATTAAAAGTGAGACACAGGAATTTGACGGCAAAAAGGCGTCAAAAGGTCATATTCTTACAAAATCAGGTCATGCACTGCTAATTTTCCTTGTTATACCTTTTGTGTTATTGTCGGCAATAATACTTACAAATGTCGTTATGCAATCTATAAACGGAGCGATGAACGGCGCTTTGTCAACAGGCAGCACACACTCGTCAATAGGCGGACAAATACTTGTTACAAGCGGTTATGATGCTTATATCGGACCTGCCGGGCAACGAGCGATTATTGAAGGCAAATTTATAACCGGTCAGCTTGATTACAACAATATCGGCGTTGTTCAAAAATATTATAATCTAAGCGATATAAACTTCTTTGTTGGTATTTTGGGCAGCTTGATAATCCTTGTTATGTTTTCCATATCTGCACTAACACTGATACAACGTATATTTGACGTGTTGTTTTTGTATATAACTTCGCCTGCGATTATTTCAACAATGCCTCTTGATGACGGTGAAAAATATAGACGTTGGTTGCAGCTTTTGATTGCAAAACTCATTTGCGGTTATGCAATTATTCTTTCAATGAATCTGTTTTTTATGATAATTCCGCTTATCAATCGTATAAGCTTTTTCAATCACTCTTTCAAAGACGGAATTGTAAAATTATTGTTTGTTATTGCAGGGGCGTTTGCTACAACAAAGTCAAATTTCCTTATTGCTAATCTTATCGGAGATGTCAGCTCGGCAGAAGCAGGACAACAACTTTTTGCAAGCATGCGGACAGGCGGTCATTTCATTAGAGGAGCAGGACGAGCGATTGCAAACGGTGCCGGTTTCTTGTTTGGCGGATCTGATTATTTACGCAACAAAAAGAAAGGTGCAAGCACACTTGACAATATTTCCGCATCCATACACAGTCAGAGGAATCAAAACACAACCATAAAAAATGGGAATCGAACAAAAGCTCAAAAAGCAGGAGCAGTAACAAGAGCAATAACTATGCCTGCAGGCGTACTGAAAGACATCGCACAAGGTGGGATAACTACTGCCGGGAAGAATATCAAGCACCGCATTGACAACGTAGCACATGGCACGACTTACACTAACCGTGCGGACTATTATCAGTCATCCGAAATAACAAAAGGCAAGGAATCAGAAAATTCAAAACAAGGAGACAGATCCAATGCAGAGAACACTACCAAGAGAAAGCAAGATAAGGATTAGCTTTTGGCGTGGAATAACCGTACCCGACTTATTATTAGGTCTATTTGGGCTTTTGCTATTTGCGATAATCGTATCCGGCGGTGGCACAACAAAAATCGTATTTGGCATTTTCTTTATGTGCCTATACTCTGCTCTGTTTTTCAATGTCGGTGGCGAGCGTGGATACTACTTGCTATTTTGTACCATAAGGCATTTTGTGAGCAACAATGTATTCACAAAGAAAAGCAAACCGAAGTCGAATATCGAAGTGTTAAACGGCATTAAGAAAAAGCAGGATAATATCGTCTATTGTAAAGACGGCACTGCTATTGGTGCGATAATGTTGCAGCCTATTGAGTTTAGACTGCTCAGCGAAGATAAGCAAAATTACTTTATAGACGATTTACTTGCGGGAGCTTTACGATCGATACCCAAAAACTTTGAAATAAGCTTTTATAAACAAGAAGCACCGCTCGATATGACACCTCATATTCAAAGTGAATTTAATCGAATGGGTAATATACTTTCACTTGGCGAATGCGGAGACCTTACAAATAATGAAATGTTATCGAGATATGAAATATCAAAAAACGTATCAAATATTCTTGAACAGATTAACAATGATAATCCAAAACGCAATGCATATTATCTTTTAATAAAAGGCGGTACAAAACGCATAGCATCCGTCATTGAAGATTTAGCCGCAAGGCTTACGAGCGGAGGCATTATTGCTACGACTTGCGAGCCGCCTTGCAGAGTGATAGACAAGCAAGTTAAATTCAACTATAAGACTACAACCTTAGATAAACGAACTTTATCTCAATTTGTAATAACAAAATTTCCACTAAATGTACATAATGCTTGGGGCAAGGATATTTTTGATATTCCCAATACAGAAGTTATACTACGCTTAAAAGCAGTAGCGAAGGACAAAGCCACAAAACGTATTGATACTGCCATTATGGAAATCGCAGGAAAGAGACGTAACAAGGCAAGCAAGATTGTTGACGCAGAAACGCACCTTGCAACTTTGGAAGAATTGCTTGTAAGTCTACAAAACGACAATGAAGTTTTGTTTGATTCAACTTTGATAATCACTGCTACCGATGACGCCGCAGCGAATGAAACAAAACGCACTTTGCTCGAAAACGGTTTCTCATTCAATCGTCTGCCTGCAAGACAAAAAGAAGTGTTTTTAAGCAGTGATTTTGCACACCCCAATAGTGTCAAGTTTTCAACAGGTTTGACTGCAAGCAATATATCGGCAATGTTTCCTTTTATATCTAATGAGCATATTGATGACAGCGGCTTACTACTTGGCGAAAATGATTTGCCCGTGTTTTTCAACGCATGGAAACGCAATGAAGAATTTGTAAATTCCAACATACTTATTCTTGGTAAAACAGGCAGCGGTAAGTCATATACAACAAAGTCATTGCTTACAGGGCTTGCTACTGAAAATACAAGAATTTTTGTGTTTGACCCCGACGGCGAATATTCTGACATATCACAAAACCTTGCAGGAAAATCGCTTGACGTTGCGTCAAATATTCACGGCATTATCAACCCTTTACAGATTATGCAATCACTTGGCGATGACGGCGAACAGCGAAATGACTATCACGCACACTTGCAGTTTTTGGAAGAATTTTTTAAGACGGTATTGCCCGGCATTGACAGTGATAACTTAGAACGATTAAACAACCTTGTTGCCGAGCTATATCAGTCTATTGGAATTGACGAAAGCACCGACATTTCACAAAAGCACTGTTGCGATTTCCCTTCCTTTGACGACTTAGGCGATTACATAAAATCACGTCTTGAAAACAACTCAAAACTTGAAAAAGTTTACACATATATCACTAAGTTTTTAAGCGGCGGCAGGTACTCAAATATTTGGAACGGACACACTAATTTATCCGCAAATGAACAATTTATCTCATTCAATTTCCAAACACTTTTTGCAAGTAAAAATACTGTCATTGCCAATGGTCAAATGCTGCTTATTACAAAGTGGTTGGAAAACGAAATTATAAATAATCGGCAATTAAACTATGCAAAAGGTAAAGATAAACATATCGTTATCGCAATAGATGAGGCACACCTATTTATTGACGACAAACGCCCTGTTGCACTTGATTTTATGTATCAGCTTGCAAAAAGAATCCGCAAGTATAACGGTATGTTGATAGTCATTACACAATCCGTAAAGGACCTTACTGGTACACCCGAAATTGGACGAAAAAGCGAGGCTATTATTGCAGCGTCGCAATATTCTATGATATTTAATTTACCGCCGAATGATATGACGGACCTATGCAATCTTTACAGTAAAGCAGGACGAATAAACGAGGTCGAGCAATACTGCATTTCTCACAATCCACGTGGCGTGGCTTTCTTCATTTCATCGCCAGAAAAGCGAACAAATTTCAAGATTATAGCCACTCCCGCTATTCATAAAATTATCACTAATAAGGAGTAAAAATGAAAATTAAAGCAATTATAAAACAACCATTTTCAAGACCATACGTCGCAGAAATAGAAAACTCATTGGAAAGCTATCAAAAGATTGTAGGTGGACGAATTGAGTGCATTGATATTCCAAATACAGAAAACATAGATATTATTCTTAACGAGGAAGGCAAGCTCGACAATTTAGCACCTAACGTATTTTTGCCAGAATATGAAGATTGCGTTATGGGACCGATTGTAGTCGTAGGAGTTAACCCAAGACAAGGAAGACATATTGGCTTAAACAACAAGCAGATTTCAGACGCAATGAACTATCTAAATAATAATCATGTGAAAAGTATCGAGCAATTTGAAAGGAGATTTTGTTTATGAGTACGAGAAGTTATATTTGTATAGAACAAGAGGACGGCTCGCTTAAAGGTATTTACTGCCACCATGACGGATACATTGAATACAACGGCGAAATGCTAATAACAAATTATGCCGACAGAGAAAAAGTCGAGAAACTTATTTCACTCGGCGATCTATCGACTTTGCAAAAGAATATCGAGCCAAACCCTAAACTGCCTCATTCATTTGAATACGATAAACGTCAAAAAGGCGTATGTATATTCTACGGTCGTGACAGAGGCGAAACAGGCACGGAAGCCCGCAATATTACATATGAAAGAGCCAAAGAAAGTTGGTGCGAATATATGTATGTTTTCAGACGTGATAACGAATGGTATTACACTGACCTTTATGGCGATGAACCACATTGGAAGCTTGTTAGACGAGACTTAGAACAAAAGTATAAACGCTGTGAGATAGAAGACGGTTGCATTAAAATCACTAAGCGATTTGACAATGAAATGTAAGCCTATGAAAGAGATAAATAAACTTTGCAATCGCTGCATACAACCATGCAAGCAAAATAATAAGACAATTATAATTTACTGCCCGAACTATAAGCGAAAACCACATGCTTAATGTTGCGACCGTATGCACAGGAATAGGAGCCCCTGAAAAAGCCTTACGCAATCTTGGAATTTCATACAAACTTATATTTTTTAGCGAAATAGACAATCCTACCATAAAATCATATTGTGCTATACATAAAGAAAGCGAAAGCAAAAACATAGGAGATCTAAAAAACTTTTACAATTATAAATTCAAT
Source organism: uncultured Christensenella sp. (assembly GCA_910584155.1). Lineage (GTDB taxonomy): Bacteria > Bacillota > Clostridia > Christensenellales > CAG-917 > CAG-475. The sequence goes on from CAJTYG010000002.1 coordinate 223,837, forward strand.
GAGCAAATAGACCTGCTTGTGGGTGGAACTCCATGTCAAGATTTCAGTGTTGCCGGACAAGGAGCAGGCGGCGACCAAGATAGCGGAACACGCTCAAGCTTAATGTGGGACTATCTTTCAATGGTAGAGTTGTTAAAGCCAAAAGTAGTCGTTTGGGAAAATGTGTCAGCAGTCATAAATAACAAGCATTATCACAATTACAAGAAGTTTTATTTTAAGCTTATGTCGCTTGGTTATCGAATTGACGCACACGTTCATAATGCAAAATATTTTAACGTGCCACAAAACCGAGAGCGAATGTTCTTAATTGCACAACGCAAGGATTGCTATGTGCCGTTTGAACACCCGATGGGCTATGATTCAGGTATCCGATTAAAACACATTATGGACGATTTGCCTTTACGTAATAGACTACCCCGATTTAAGCCGATAATAGATATTAAGAACTCGAAGCACCGCATAATCAAATGCGGTGTTTCTATTGATAACAGCTATAAAAACGGAAATATGTTGATTTCTGCTGACGGCATTTCGGACTGCTTAACGACAAAAGAAGGTAATTGGATTCTATGTAACAACGGGATTCGCAAACTTACGGCAAAAGAACGATTTTTAGTTATGGGCTTTGACGTTCAAGACTATGAGGCTTGTAAAAACGCAAGGGTCAGCACGGGAGCAATGATAGCTCAAACGGGCAACAGCATTGTTGTAACTGTGCTAATGGCTATATTCGGGCAACTTTATAAAGTAGATTGGAAAAGAAAAGTCTACAAAGACAGATACAAAACACAAAATGAGCTTTTGGCAGAATTGCCAATATTCAAAAGGACAATAAGTGAAAATCAATGAAATATACAACATGGACTGCACACAAGGTCTATTAGAGCTTATAAGCACAAATCAAAAAGCCGATTTGATAGTGACAGATCCGCCGTATTTAATTAAAAGTATCCACAGCGGCTATAAAAATGAGTTAGAAAAATCTATAAGAAATTATAATAATGAGCTTATTGATAATGGACTTACGAGTGGTGTGTCAAATGAACTTTTCAAATTGCTATGGGACTGTGTACATAAACCAAACTTTTATTTCTTTTGCAACCGTGCTCAAATACAACAATATTTAGATTTTTTTGTTACAAAGAATAAATGCTCTTGGGAAATGCTGATTTGGCACAAGACAAATGTACCACCTCTATATAGCAATAAATATCTTTGCGATAAAGAATATATAATGCACTTTCGCAAGGGGGCATCGTGTCATCCGTCCACATATCAAAAGGCTAAAACCGTATTTGTTGGGACTACCAATAAAAAAGATAAACTGCTTTATGGACACCCGACGATCAAGCCTATTGAAATAATAAAAACGCTTATAGAAAACAGCTCCTATGAAGGCGATCTTGTGCTTGACCCTTTTATGGGAAGCGGAACAACGGCGGTTGCCGCCAAACAATTAAAACGAAACTTTATAGGTTTTGAAATCAATAAACAATTTTATAAAGCGAGCCGAAAAAGGCTCGCTTCTAATTAGGAGTAAATATGCCAAACTGGGTAAAAAATAGAATAACATTCACTGGGAAAAACGCAAAAGCAATTGTAAATTCATTGTTATCGCCTGATGACTTAGAGCCAAACAGAAAAATGTTTGACTTTAATAAAATAATCCCTATGCCAAAAAGCTTAGAGATTGAATCAGGCTCGGTAACAAACACTTGTATTGAGTTATATATGACATCGATCAATCCAACTGTGGATTATTACGGAAAAGATAAAATAGAAATAGATAGATTCCTAAAAATCAAAACTGCACTTAACTCGCAAAGGTTTTACGGCGAATACAATGTGCAATTGTCAAAATCCGAGCTAAAAACAGTACTAACCAATGTTTCAAAGCTTTTTAATCAGGCAGATGCCGAGCAAATTGCATTAGAAAAAGGCAAAGTTGCGGTAGATAATATTGAGGCATACGGATACAAAGATTGGTATGACTGGTCCATTGCAAATTGGGGTACTAAGTGGAATGCGTGTGACACTACAATAAAAGGACGTATAGTTGAATTTGATACGGCGTGGTCGCCTGTGCCTGATATAATTCAAAAGCTGTCAAAGATGTACCCAGATTTGGAATTAGATTATAAATTTGCAGAAGAACAAATCGGTTATTTGACGGGACATTACACATTCAAAAACGGACAAGTAAGTGGCGTTCAATTCGAGAATTTCAGCCCGCAAGCATATGAAACAAGTTTTGAACTTTGGGGCGGCCGAGAGTATTATCAATTTGATGAAAAGACGAAAAATTACAATTATATCGAAAACGGAATTGAAATATAAAAGTGAGTCAATACGACTCATTTTTATTTAGGAGAGTATTTTGAAAAATCTAAATGATTATAAAGACATGCTTACAATCAAAGACTTGTGCGAATTGCTTGAAATAAGCAGATACACTGCTTACAAGTTTATTCGCAATAACAAAATTAAATATGTAGAAATCGGCAATAAATTTCTCATTTCAAAATCTTCACTAAGCAAGTTTTTAGGGGTGTAAAATGGTCGCAGGAAGACTACAAGAAAAGAACGGATACTTTTACATTGCCCTAAGCTATAAAGACGCCAACGGCAAACGTAAAGAACCATGGTTTGCTACTGGGTTAAAAGTTAAAGGCAATAAGAGACTTGCAGAAGAAATGTTACTTGACTATCGCACTAATTTTGACATAAAAACAGGCAAACTTAAAACAGACGAGCCAGAAGAAGATCATTCTATACTCTTTGGAGACTATTTATTCAACTGGCTTGAATCCATAAAAGGCGAAGTCGCTCTAACTACTTATGGGGGCTATTATCAATGTATTACAAAAGCAATCCAACCATACTTCAATGCAAAAGGAATAACACTACAATCCATAACGGCTGATGATATTGAAACTTTTTATAGAGATAAAATGTTCCCAAAAGACGGAAGCAAAGGCATAAAAGGTAAAACTGCCCTGCGCTATCATGCTAACATCCGTAAATGCCTACAAGAAGCATATCGTAAAGGTTTAATTCCAAGCAATCCTGCTGACCTTGTTAAACGTCCAAAAGAAGAGCAATTCATATCAGATTATTATAACAGTGAAGAAATAAAGAACCTACTAAATCTTGTTAAAGGCAATAAAATCGAATTTGCTTGTTATATGGCAAGCTATTATGGCCTGCGTAGAAGCGAAATTATAGGGTTAAAATGGTCAGCATTTGACCTTGTATACAATACCGTTACAATAAGACATACTGTATCTGCAACCAGTATTGGAGGCACATACCAACTTGTAGCTCAAGACAGAACAAAAAGAAAGAAAAGCTACCGTACTCTTCCAATTTCATTAGAGTTAAAGACATTGCTATTACAAATGAAAGCTCAACAGGAAAAAAACAGAGAATTATTTGGCAATACATACAATCATCAATTTGATGAATATGTTTATGTTGACGATAAAGGAAATTTAGTACGCCCTGATTATATATCTCAACACTTTCCAATTTTTATAAGGAACAATAACTTAAAAAAGATTAGATTTCACGATCTTAGGCACTCATGTGCAACAATGCTGAGACACTTAGGTGTAAAAATGGAAGACATTCAGCAGTATCTTGGTCATAGCAATATTGTCACAACAGAAAAAACATATGCTCACTTTGAACAAGAACAAAACAAGTTATCTTTAAGTTTAATTATAGATGCTTTGGCTGATAAAGAAATTGAAAAACCCGACACAGAAATGTAGTCGGGTTTCAAGTTTTTGGTGCCGGTGGCCGGACTCGAACCGGCACGGTGTTGCCACCTGCGGATTTTAAGTCCGCTATGTCTGCCATTTCATCACACCGGCTTATGGCGTGATTATATCACAAATGCGAGAAAAATGCGAGAATTTTATATTAAGTTTTCATTTTTAGTGGCTAAATCCCTACTAAATAAAGGACTTTTTATTTTGACGCATTGGATTTTAAGTCCCTTGTGTCTGCCTATTCCACCACAGCGGCGTTGATTTTTTAAAGGCGGTACGTGAGTACCGCCTTTGCTTTTTGGAGGCACCATCCAGATTTGAACTGGAGAGTGAAGGTTTTGCAGACCTTTGCCTTACCACTTGGCCATGGTGCCGAATTTGCCGACATATCCTCGCTCTTTGGACCCACTGATTAAGAGGCGACTGTCAACAGTGCATTTGTTTTATAAGCTGCGCAGCTTATGGAGCGGGAGACGGGATTCGGACCCGCGACTTTCACCTTGGCAAGGTGACACTCTACCACTGAGTCACTCCCGCA
>CAJTYG010000003.1 GCA_910584155.1 uncultured Christensenella sp.
ATCGTATAATTTTCAAAAATGCCTAAAAATTCGTTTTAGGCTACTACTTATCCACCAAAAACCGTCTATACAGACGGTTTTTTCTGTACACTGGGGAATGCGCGCAAAAAATATTGCGCGCCACGCAAAGCGTGCGAACCCCGTTTTTGGGCTGACGCGTCGCTAAACAAGTAAACTTGTCGCTCCGCTATTACGGAAGCCCTAAGGCTTCCTACGATTCCCCATGTCTCCACCAGTCAGAATACAAGTTGAACCCCTCGACTTGTATTCTTTTTTTATGCTTTGGGGGGGAAAATCAAAGTTTTATAATGTAATTGAAAGGCTCGTTGACAATTATACAAAGCCAATTCGTATGCGAAAGTCTTAAACGAGCAATTCGACAACCAATCCACTCTTCCCTCCTCCCCATCCTCCCCCTCCTCCATAGAATACAGTTGCCACCCAAACGGGTGGCAACTGTATAAGTTAAATAGGGGGAAAATAATTAGCCAAGTACGTACGCAAAGGACGCTGCGGTGTTGGCGCAAGTCATCATGGTGAAGAGCAGCGTGTTGATTACAGCTCCCAGCCAGACGTTTCCGGTCTTTGCGGTCATTCTTCTTGAGATGACGGTTGAGATTGCAAGGATGGGCACCATGGGGATAAGCACGATGTATCCGAGAGCCATATCTTTTTGCCACAATACGCCTGTCGTTGTAAACGTGCCGTATTGGATTGCAATCATCAAAAGGACTCCGAAGATGTTGAAGAATACGTTGATGAGAATTGTTGCCCATTCGGGAAGGTTCTTTGCGCGGAATCCTTCGTTGAAGATTGCGCTGACGCTGAAGAATATGCCGAAGAATAGAGCGTATCTCATCATTGTGGGCAGCATTTCGATGTTAAACACCTTGATGGCGAGCGTCCAAATTCTGAAATCCACCGTCCATGCTTGCCAGTTGATATAGGTGACGATGTACACGCTTGCAACTGCGATTATGCCAAGCAACAACGTCTTTGCAAGACCGTTTAAGCCGGTTTGCACTCTTGCGGGCGCAAAGGGATTTTCGGTGTGGCTGCTTGCTTCTTCTTTGTATCTGAAACGATTGACAATGCCGTTGATTGCCCACAGGAACAGCACCGTTGCAAGAGCGAACAAAGCGGTGCAGACTGCCCATACGCTCACCCAGTTGGTCGTGTCTTGCGGATAAAGTTGAGTATTTGGGAAGAATTTGCCGCCAAATTCGGTGCAGATCGGATGAATGGTTAGTCCCGAGAAGATCGCCACCGCAAATGCGCCGATCCAGTAGGTCAAGTGTTTTTGCACGCCGTGGAGGGGAGCCGGTTCAAGAGGCTTGTTGCCAACCCACACCATTTCGCCATTCTCGTTTGCCACTTGCTCGCCAACGGAGATTGATTTGAAGAATCTTGTCTTGAGCAGAAGTCCGATGAGTGGGAATATCATCGTGATGACTGCAATAAGTCCAAGGAGCGAGAATGCTTCTTTGAGCCACCAGGTTTGTTTGCCTTCGGCAATATATTTGTGTCCGTTCGGCGTACCGAATGCGTTGTAGAAGAAGTTGACCACCGCATTTGCGCCTTCCACGGACTCATGGTTTTGCGGATGCACGCCTGCGATTTCATATATAGCGCGGAAAGTTCCGTCCACTGCTTGACCGCCTGCGGGAGTGACGAGTTCTGCGCCGGTTGCGGTTTGTTTGTAGATGCCTTTGTTGACAATTGTGTCTTCAGCGGTAAGACCGAGGAATTTCTTTGCGGTTGTGGTGGAGAGAAAATCTCTTGAGATCGTGCCGTCGTTTTCGCTTGTTGTGAAGAAGAATTCATCGTCTTTTGCTTTGAGGAATCCCACCGACACGTCTGCGCCTGCGCCCATAAACGAGCTCCAAGCCTGCATCAAGCCTGCAGAAATGATGCCCACTTTCTTGTCCGCCATAAGCGTTGCCGCCGTGGTGAAGCCACCCATCGAGTGCCCTGAGATACCGATTTTGGATTTGTCAACGATGTCGAGATTGTACAGATACTTTGCAGAATCGTACAAGCCGTTGGTTGCCATCATAGCGTTTTGAGTGCCGCTGTTGTTATAGTTGCCGTGTCCTTCGCGGTCAACGGAGAGCACGATAAAGCCGCGGCGAGCAAGCTCGATTGCGTTTTGAAGTTGCATTTCACGGTTGTTGAGATAGCCGTGAGTGAGCACAACTGCCGGGAGCGGGTTTTCGGGGCTTGCGTCCTTTGGAACAAACAAAAGGCCCGACACCACTTTGCCTTTGACGGCGGTTTGAGTCTCAACCGTTGAGCCGTCATCTGCGGTAGTCGTTGTTGTGATAGTCCCCGTGTTTTTCTCGTTTCTAAGGTCGGTTACGGTCACTTTGAAACCGTCCGATTGGATGCAAGAAGCACAGAAACTGCTTACGAAAATAACCAGCAAGCAAACCACGAGAAAAATAAGATTGACTTTGTTTTTCTTGCAAAAATTTGCAATGTTGTTCTTTACGTAGTCCATAATTTGTCTCCTTTATCACATATTTTTTTCTCATTCTTTGGTTGGCGCAACGCCCAAAAGCCCCATGTAAACCAGCTTGTGTGTTTAACTCATACTTAATATATATTTTACACAATAAAATTGCAATTGACAAAACTGTACACTTAATGTACAATTTGATTGTACGATATAGACTACAAAATGAATAATAAGGACACAAAAGCACAAAAATGAAGAGTAGATTTGAAGAATTTATCGAAATTGACAAGTTCCGCAAGGCTCTCAATTATGTGTCGAGAGCCACGGGATTGGCTTTTGCAATGCTCGATCCGCTTGGCAACATCATTATTCCGCCCATGAACGAGTCGGAGTTTTGCGTTGCGGCGCGCAAAGATCCCAACGTGGCTTCAAAGTGCGTCGATTGCATCATACACTCGGCAATCGCGGCGGCAAAAAGCAAGAAAACCAACTTTTTCAAGTGCCAGTACGGTATTTTGGAGTTTGTCGTGCCAATCTTCATCAACGGCGAGTACGTCTCGGCGATTTGCGGCGGCGAAGTTCGCACCGATATCGATGACGTTGTGGATTATGTCTATCCGCACCAAGACTTCGATCCCGCTTTGCAAAAGTATTATGACGAGTTTAGAGTGGCTGAAAAGGACAGGTATTTTGCTGCAACCAAACTCATAGAGATGATGGTCAACAATCTATCGAACTTGGATCTTGTTATGAAAATCGCAAAAAACAACGTGGACAGCGAACGCGTGGATTCACGCGTCAGAGTGGCTGTCAAGTTCATTAACGAAAACTATGCGTCCAAAATCACGCTGGCGCAACTTGCCGAAATGTCATATGTCAGCGAAAACTATTTTTCAAAACTCTTTATGCGCGCGATGAAACAAAACGTGACGGACTACATCACGTCTTGCCGCATAGAAAAAGCAAAAGAGTTTTTGTTGCAAACGGACATCAAAATAGGCAAAATCGCAGAGATGGTGGGGGTTGAAGATCCTGCATATTTCCACCGCATGTTCAAAAAATATACGGGCATGACCCCCAACAACTTCCGCTCCGCCGTTTTCTAACGCGCGCATACACGCTCAAGCGCGCATGCACACAATCAATATAAATGATTTTTGCAAATACGTTTTGCAAATAATTTTTGAAAAAATGTTTGCGTATGGTTTTTCAAGGTTATGGAATAATTGCCCGTTTCGGTGACATTGAAATCCGTAGAACCGATCACATTGACAGGATTAAAGCTACACGGCAAAATGCGGCACATAAAGTGCCGCTTTTGTCATTACTTCTTCTTTTTGCACTTTTCTTTCAACGTCTCGCCGACGCGCTTGAAAGCCTCGCCGAGGTCGGCAAACGTCTTTTTCTTGACTGCAAACCAGAAGATTGCAAAGCCTCCGATTCCTGCAAGCAGCAGCGTGGCGATTACGATGCCCGCAATCGCTCCGCCCGAAAGTCCGTCCTTTTTGAAAATCAATATCATCCCAAGTAAGGGCAAGTAATTCGCCTATGCGTAAACCTGTATAAAGGCAAAGAACGATGCCTTTTAATTTTGCCTTTTTACTCTCTAAAACGTATTGCTCGATTTTCTTTTGCTCGGCAACGGAAAAGCACTCGGCTTGTCTTTCAAAAATCTTTGGACGCCTTATCCGATCTGCGGTGTATTCGGATAATAGCCCTGATATATGCGCCGTTTTAAGCGAGTTTTGTATTATTGATATTACTGCCTTAACAAAGTTAGATGATAATCCTTTACCTGTTCGTTTATTACCTGTTGCTAGCAAATCCGAAATAAACCTTTGCAAAACAATAGGCTGTAAGTCGTTTAATGCATAATCACCGAGCGCGGGAATAATATGTACGTTTGTCGTTTGACAATACCGTTCGAAAGTCATTTGTTTACTCGTTGTTTTAACATAGTTATTGAGCCACTCGTATAGCCAATCTTTCGTGACATTGTTCATCCTAACGCTTTCCCTGCAATTATATCGGAAGAATTATTTGAGCGTGTTCAAAAGAAAATGGCTAAAATCAGAAAGCGCCTGCCCGCCATAAAGCGGAAGATGATTATATATTAACTACTAAATTGAAATGTGGCAAATGCGGTGCGTTTATGGTTGGCGACAGCGGAACCAGCAAAACCGGTGCCGTTCATCACTACTACAAATGCGCAAGCGCAAAAAGGCATAAAGGCTGTGATAAGAAATCCGTAAAGAAAGATTGGATAGAAAATTTGGTCGTCAACCACACAATAAAAGTCGTAATGGACGATGAATTGATAGACACGATAGCCGATAGAATTTTAGATTTGCTTTCGCAAGAAAATACAAAAATTCCTCAATTGCAAGCAAAACTCAAAGAAGTTGACGGATATATCAGCAATATTCTCGATGCAATTCAACAAGGTTTATTCAACACATCGGCGAAGAAACGGCTTGATGAATTGGAACAGACAAAGGCAGAAATATAAACGGCTATTTTCAGCGAACAGTTACAGAAGCCTGAAATAACGAAGGATCATATTATTTGCTATATAGAACGCTATCGCAAAATAAATGTCAATGATTTAGAGAGTAAAAAGCGCCTTATAGATACTTTTGTGAATAGTATTTATCTTTACGATGACAAAATCGTGTTTGCATTTAATTATAAAGATGGAACAAAATCTATATCCTTGACAGAATTGGAAGAAGAATTGAGTTCGGATTTCGAAAGTGCAACTCCACCAAACGGCATATAAGGGCGCATCTTGCGCCCTTTTTGCGTGTCTCGCGCTCGGTCATTTACGTCTATGTAAACTCCCGTCGCACTCGCACTTAAAAGTGCACGATCTGCAACTCTTCTTTGCCGTTTGGATATCGTTGTAAAATTCGTTTTAGGTTACTACCGCTCCACCATTAGATGACTGATAAGAACCACTATCTTATCGGTCATTTTTCTTTGTGATTTGAGATAAGTCTCAAAGAGCCTATGCCATTTGCTTGAATAATTAACTTCACTTTGATATAATAATTGTGCGATAAACAGTAATTTGTGAGAAGAACTTATATGAATAGGAAAGAGATAACAACAAAAGAAGATTTAATGACTATTATCAATTTATTAGAAAATGCAAACATAAAATATTGGATTGATGGTGGATGGGGTGTTGATATATTAGCAGGTAAACAAACACGAAATCATAGAGATATTGATGTAAATTTTGATGCACAACATACAGAAAAATTATTAAATCTACTTTTTGAATATGGATATAAAATAGATACAGATTGGAAACCTGTTAGGATAGAACTATATAGCGAAAAATATGGATATTTGGATATTCATCCATTTATTTTGAATGAAGATGGAACTTCAAAACAAGCAAATTTAGAAGGTGGATTTTATGAATTTGAAAAAGACTTTTTTAGTAATGCTATTTTTGAAGGAAAAACAATTCCTTGCATATCCCTAAAAGGACAAAAAATTTTCCATTCGGGATATGAGTTAAGAGATAAAGATAAGCAAGATATTGCAGTTCTTGAGAGTATATCAAAATAATTAAACAAATTTCAATTTAGCGGAGAATGACCGATAAGGCTAACAATCTTATCGGTCTTTTTTCTTTTACAGCGGATTGACTACTTTTTGCGGTTTTAGGTGTCCTCCACAATTAAGTCTTTCGGACTTCGGTTGTAGCACAGTTCTCGCAAAAGTAAACTGCAAAAAACAGCACTCAAAATTAAATAGTATCTTTGAGCCTGACAGAAATGTCGGGCTTTTTCTTATGCCTCAAACGCACTGCTTTTTGAGTAATGGAACGGAAATATAAGCCCGTAGTTTACTTTCGCTGCCTCCCCATATAAAAGCGTTATCCCACCCGAACAGTGCTACAAGTGTCCTTGCCGAAAGGCTAATTTAATTGTGGAGGTATTAAAAAATGCAAAAAGTAGTTTACTCAATCTCAAAGGTAAACAAAGACGAAAAGTTGAAAGGTGTAGGTTATCTCGTTGAGGGTAACTTACTTATCCCTTCTACTTCTCAAAAAGGTAACGCTTACATTCGGGTATTCGAGGACGTTGCCGAAAAATGCAAAGCCGTAGCAAATACAGACAACGAGTTCAAAGGATATGTAACGGTTGCTTACGAGAACATTCACGTTTACAACAAAGAAAAAGACCATTACGACACTTTGGATTACGTTGAAACGACTTACTACATTTGGTACAAATTCATAGGTTGAGGTGCTTGAAATGTTTGAATACGATTACTTTGACGGCGACCACTTCATCACTTTTGACATAATCGAAGTTGACGAGGAAAACGGCAAAATAACACTTGCAATAAGCAATCAAGGACGAATAACACAAGATACTTTCGACTTGTTCGGGGACAACGAAATAGACGAAGAAATGACAAACGATATTCGCTATTTCGAGTTCGGCTTATACGCAGACAAAATCTATCTCAATCAATTTGAGAGTTTATAAGGAGCGAAATCAAATGAAACTTACACTCAACAATATCAAGACTATAAAGCGTGAGAGCGACAACCCTCTTATAAAGTATGTTTGCAATTACGTTATAAACGAATGGCACGATTACAGCGATAAAGTCAACATATTCAAAGACGTGCTTTATATGGGCTGTCAATCGGGAGTTGTAGGTGCGCTTATATGGTATTCACAGACGACGGCGTTCTACAAAAAATACCGTGAGCAAATAAACGAACTGCTTTCCGAAACAATGAACGGAACAGGCATCTATAATCTTGCCGAACTGTTTGGCGAGCGTTGGGACAAAGAAGATCCGCTTGCGACAGACACCTACAATCAAAACCTTTTAGCGTGGTTCGGCTTTGAAGAAACGCTACGCAATATCGGACAAAACTTTGAACAATTAGAAAATTATATTTAAGGAGTTATAAACATTATGGAACTTTGGACGAAAGAATTGGAACAAAAGGCTCTCGATTGCCCCCTCTATTCGCAGGACGGCAAAGGTAAACGAGCAAAGGTGCTTGTAAAGTATTTCAACCCTTACGGCGCAGGCACTTGGTTAATCACGGAGGCAAGCAAACAAGAAAACGGCGATTGGCTGTTATTCGGTTACTGCCACATACTCGAATGGGAATGGGGTTACGTTCTGCTCTCGGAAATACAGAATACGAAAGTCAACGTGTTCGGTTGTAAACTCGGACTTGAAAGAGATTTATACATAGCCGACGACGCCACCGTTGCGGACTTGGCACAAGAGGATTAAAACTATGGACTACGTTTATATGGTGCAAATAGATAGGTCGTTATATGAAAACGGCTATATCGAAGTAACGCTATTCAAAAACTATGACGACGCTTACGACTTTTACAAAAATCTCATTGTTGAAGAATGTGATGCGGATAATTGTTGGATTGGCTCGCAAATGTTCGACGAGGACGGCGAAGTTATAGACGGTTACGAACTCGACTGCGACGATAATAATTCGGGCGAAAGCGATGTGTATTGGTATGCGGTAGAAAAAGACGATTACCGCTGTCATACCTTTATTGATTTAATGAAAAAGGAGGTTAATTGAAATGAACGGAATTAAAACGCAGGCTTACATACAGTCTTTGAATACGGGCAAGTTAAAGCCTGAAATTATGGACGAAATCACGGTATTGGATAAAGTTGGCGACAACGATTATATAGTCGATTATAAGGGTGTGAAATGCCACGCCCTTTTTAATTGGTTTATATGCGCCTACTTTGCAGACGACGTTTACAGGAGGGTTACGGAATGAAAATCTTGTTTTACTATTACAACAGTCAAGGCTCGATTATTTTCTGCTATTCGGAAAACGGTTATTATACGGACTGCACCTATATGGGCTATACGTTGCGTGAGGCAGTAAAGAAATTCCGACAAGACAACAACTTGCGGTATAAACACATTACCGTTAAAAAACTTTATTAAGGAGCAAAACAATGAAAAAGAAAGAAATTACCCTTTATGACAGTTATTACAGCCGTGAGAAAGAAGAACAAACACGAGCGTTCTTGTTCGAGGTTTACGCCGACGAGGAAAATTGGAAATCGCCGGAAGAAATACCCGACCAGCGTGTATATGACGAAATTGCCTTTCAAGACGGTGAAACATGGCGAGATATTAAGGACGGCTTGAACACAATCTTTGAGGACGGTTACTACCTTTTAACGGGCTATTGCGGAACGTGGCGAGGCAGACTTGACGGCGGCGAATTTATACGCTCTCTCGGTGATTTACTGACCGTCATACAGCATTTGGACGATATGAAGATAACCGATTGCAACGGGCATTTCATAATCGAAGGCAGCCATCACGACGGCTCGGACAGATACGAACTGAAACGGCTTACGCACAAAGGTTACTTGCTTGCGGATAGCAACTACTTCGCCAAAGACCGTCAACTACATAATACGATTATGAACACAAACTTTTACTCGGCTCTACCGAAATTCGCAAAAAGGATTTACGGCTTATGAAAAACGATTACGGTTACAAAATATGCTACAAACTGAAAGGCAAAAAACGGTTGAAAGTCTATCTTGTAACGAACAGATACGACGGCGCTGTTTGGGACGTTCGGTGGTATGAAACTCATTCGCCGCCCGACAGAAAAACGGGAAAACCGATAGAAAATGCGACTTGGCTTATCTTACCCATAAAGACGCTGATTGAGTATAAATGGCGTTGGCGTGGTTGTCCGTTCTGATTATGAATGGGCTATTTTAATTTACAAACAAAAATCTATAAGGAGTTATACACAATGAAAATATCTAACGACAAACTTTACTATCTTTGCAACAAGTATCAATGGTTTACAAATGGCGATTGCATTCAATACCGAATGTTGTTCGACTGCAACAGACAAGGTGCAAGCCTTGAAACTTTGGCAACTATCATTTGGATTTGTTCGTCTGGTTGGAACGAGCAAGACATTTTGGAAATCTTACAACAGGAGCGTGATTTATAATGACAAACTTAAACCTTACGGCTAACGGGAAACCGCAGGAACTCATACTTGCCTACTTGCAAGAGAATGTGAGCGGCGAACTTGCGGAAAAAATCAATAACGGCGTGCATATCGAGAAAGACGGCAAACGGCTTGTCAACAAAAAAGACCTTGACGGCTTTATGAGATTTGCGAGCGACGAGGCAAAGAAACTTGCAGAAAAAAGTGCAAGGTCGGCGTGTGTGGAAGATAATATCGTTTACGGTTGGGCTATCCACTACTTCGAGGAAGATACTATCGAAGGCACGCTTTACAACGAGGACGGCACGGAATTTAAGCCGATTGTAAAACCCGCAGCGAAGGTCGAAATCAAAAAGGCGGAAAAGCCGAAACCGACCACACGGCAGGCGTCCCTGTTCGATATGTTAGCCGACGCCGAAAACGAGGTAACAGACCAGACCGACGACCACGAACCTCTCGATGACGTGGACGACGAATTACAAGAACTTGCAGACAAGGACAGTCCTACTATCGAGGAAATTGCGGATAGATTACAACAAGCCCTTGACGAGAAGAACGGCGTTAAGCGTGAGGTCGAAAAGCCAAAACAGGAATTGCCGATCTTCTTTATGCAGTATATGGATATGAAAGAAAGCCACCCCGACGAAATAGTGCTTATACGGCTTGGCGACTTTTACGAGGCGTTAGACAACGACGCAACAATACTTTCCGACGAACTCAATCTTACGCTTACAGGCAGGACTATAACGGCTGATATGCGTGTGCCTATGGTTGGTTTTCCTTACCACGCCGCAGACGCTTATTTAGCCAAAATACGGAATAAGCATGGTGTGGTAATAATTGAGAGCAACGGCGATATAGCCACGCTCGGAAAGATAGTCAAAACGGACGGCAAGACGGTTGATACAGGCACGGGCGAAATACTTGACGACGAACCTATGGACGAGCCGTATTCGCCGTCCTCTTTCGATAAAGAAACAATGATATATCTCTACAATTTGCTTGACGGCAAAATGGATATTGCGTGAGGTGTGAAATGTTAGACGGAAAATATATAAGACCTATTCCGAACTATATAGCAAAAAAGATACGGAACAAAGATATGTACAGAGAGTATTGCGGCAACGTAAGATTTTATGCTTACTTTACCAAAATTAAGGGCGAACTCGTAAAGATTACGGTCGCATGTAAAAACCACGAAAAACAGTGGTTTTGCAAGCAAGTCGCCGCACACGGAATACACTCGGAAAACTGCCTTGTACGGGATATGGAATACACTATGATGGGCTATACAGTCGGTTGGTACGAATTAGGACTGTCGGACTACCGCAAGCAATACGAGGACGGCAAATGGTACTCGGCGAATTACAAGTATTACAGCCCCACAGCGGAAGTCGTAAATAAAAAGTACGCTTTGAAATTCGACGAATACAAATACAGTGCAGTAGATAAATACCCGTATTCCGACATTATGAAATATCTCAAAGTTTACGAGCAGTATCCGCAAGCCGAATACTTTATAAAGATAGGATTACAGCACCTTGCAACAAGCAAAACGCTGTTAAGAAAAGCCGCCAAAGATAAGACCTTCCGCAAATGGCTGATACGGAACGCAAAGCAACTCCGCAACGAATACGGCAATTATCCGTACTTTTCGGCGCAGGTCATTTTGTCGTCGTATAAAAACAATATTCCCATACTCGAAGGACAGGCACTCGACCTTGCAAAGAAAGACCTTATGCGAGATTACAACTATACCAACACTATAAGCAAAGTGATACCGCACAGTGAAATAGGCACGTTTTTAGGCTACATAAAAAAGCAAAATGCAAACGTCAGTTCTTATGCGGACTACTTAAAGGCTTGTGATTATCTCGGTTTGGATATGCGGCTGCCGAAAAACCTATACCCCTACGATTTTAAGCGTTGGCATGATATACGCATTGACGAATACCGCACGGCAAAGGCTTTGAAAGACGCCGAAGAACGCAAAGAATTATATGCGCAGTTCGGAAAGATCGCCGAAAAGTATCTGCCCCTGCAACGGAATAAAGATGATGCGTTTATAGCCGTGATAGCAAAAAGTCCGCAAGACCTTATCCGTGAGGGCGAGGCTCTTGACCACTGCGTAGGACGTATGAATTACGACCAGCGGTTTATACGGGAAGAAAGCCTTATATTTTTCATACGGGACAGAGAAACGCCGGACGTGCCGTTCGTTACGGTGGAATACTCGCTATCTCAAAAGAAAGTATTGCAATGTTACGGCGAACACGACCATAGACCGAACGACAGCGTTTTGGAGTTTGTCAATAAAAAATGGCTGCCGTTCGCTAACAGACAATTAAAGAAAATACAAGCGGCGGCTTAACGCAAAGGAGTTATATTTATGAACAACTATTACAGAATTACAGGTTACTGCGAAAAAGAGGATTTTTGCTTTATTATGGATTGTTACGGAATGTTCGAGAAACTTTGGCAATTCAGTTCATACTTACTGCAAAAAGGCTTGAAAGTATTGGAAGTCGGCAACGACAGCAAGTTTATGGACGGCAATATAGACCGCATAGACGAGAACGCCGAAAAGATATTTTTACGGGCGAACGCAGACGGCAAGCCCGAATATGTTACCCAGACGATAAACGGCGTAACGTATAAAGCCGTAAAAGTCGCCGACAAAATCTACATACCCGATAAAACGCAGACGGTCTGACCGAATACAAAGTCAAAGCCGGGAGTCCTTACGGATTCTCGGCTTTTTTTGTATAAGACAAACAGTAATTTAGCTTATTCTGATTTATTCAACTGTTTATCTATTCTGAATGCCAAAAAGTCGGTACGATTGTTATATATAAGAGAAAGAAAAATTTATTTTAAGTACTTGCTTTTTTAAGGTTGATATGATATAATAGTTTCATTCCCGAAAAGGAGTAAAAAATATGCGGCAAGGTATTCTTAAATAAAACTATAATCAAATAGTGGGAACAAAGGATTATGATAGTCCCTTTCGTGGGGGGCTTAGTTTTTGTACCCAATTTAAGAATACTTTTGCCTTATCAATTTTGACATATCCAAAAAACAGCAATCATAAATAGGTGCATGCTGTAAGCGAAAATGTTTGCGCCCATAGTTTTTGCTTTTTTATGTGTATGTCCGCAAATTATAATCCCCAGTGGTAAAAGTATTTTACTGCCGGGGATTTTTATGCCCTTTAGGGCTGTAAAATGAGGACAATCACATGAAAATAATCAATATTGGCATTCTTGCCCATGTAGACGCAGGAAAAACAACATTGACGGAAAGCCTGCTATACACCAGTGGAGCGATTGCGGAACAAGGAAACGTGGATAAAGGAACTACAAGAACAGACACTATGATTTTGGAACGGCAGCGCGGAATTACCATTCAGACAGCGGTTACTTCTTTTTGCTGGAATGATTATAAAATCAATATCGTGGACACTCCCGGTCATATGGATTTTTTAACCGAAGCATACCGCTCTTTATCTGTCCTTGACGGAGCTGTTTTAGTCATTTCGGCAAAAGACGGCGTACAGGCACAGACCCGTATATTATTCCATGCACTTCAGAAGATGAACATCCCGACAATTATCTTCGTAAATAAGATAGACCAAAATGGAATCGACCTGCGGCGTGTTTACCAAAGCATCAAAGATAAACTTACCAGTGATATGATTGTCATGCAGGAGGTTGCCTTGTCGCCAAAGATAACCATAACCGATATTTCTGATTTGGACAAATGGGATATTATTATTTCAGGAAACGATGAACTATTAGAACGATATGTTGCAGAGGATTCTTTGGATATACAGGAATTACAATATGAAAAGTGCAAAAGAACCAGATGCTGCTCTTTGTTTCCTGTTTATCATGGGAGTGCAAAAGACAATTTAGGAACAGAAAAACTGATTGAAGCGATTACAGAAACTTTCATTACAGAAACAGACGATATTCAGTCTGAATTATGTGGATATGTTTTTAAGGTTGAGTATACAGAGCGGAAAAAACGGCTTTCTTATTTACGCCTGTATCATGGGACGCTCCATTTACGGGATACACTGCTGCTGTCAAAAAAGAAAAAAATAAAGATTACAGAAATGTGTATTCCGTCAAATGGTGAAATCGTCCCGGCTGACCATGCCTGTCCGGGAGAAATTGTTATTTTAGCTGATGATACTTTGAAACTGAACGACATTCTGGGAAATGAAAAACTCCTGCCTCACAAAACACGGATTGATAATCCCATGCCATTACTTCGGACAACGGTAGAGCCGCAAAAGCCGGAGCAAAGGGAAGCCCTGTTAAATGCCCTCGCAGAGATTGCTGATACAGACCCTCTTTTGCATTTTGACATTGATACGGTTACACATGAGATTATTTTATCTTTTTTGGGAAAATTACAGTTAGAAGTTATTTGTTCGCTATTAGAAGAAAAATATCATGTGAGCGTGGATATGAAAGAGCCTTCGATTATTTATATGGAAAGACCACAAAGAAAAGCAAGCCATACAATCCATATTGAAGTGCCGCCAAATCCATTTTGGGCATCTATTGGTTTGACTGTAACACCTCTTTCTGTCGGAAGCGGAACACAATATAAAAGCGAGGTATCTCTCGGCTATTTAAACCAAAGTTTTCAGAATGCCGTCATGGAGGGTGTGCGTTATGGAATGGAACAGGGCTTATATGGCTGGAGCGTGACAGATTGCCAAATTTGCTTTGATTATGGAGTTTATTACAGCCCTGTCAGTACACCCGCTGATTTTCGTTTTCTTGCACCTATTGTATTGGAGCAAGTATTGAAAAAAGCAGGAACACAGTTGTTGGAACCATATCTTTCTTTTACAATTTTTACACCGCAGGAATATCTTTCGCGGGCTTATAATGACGCACGAAAGTATTGCGCAATAATTGAATCAACCAGACTTGAAAAAGATGAAGTTATTTTTAAGGGGGAAATCCCTGCCCGTTGTATTGACGAATATAGGAATGATTTGAATTTTTATACAAATGGAAGAAGTGTTTGTATTACAGAATTAAAAGGGTATCAGGAAACTTCTGGCGAGCCTGTATTTCAGCCACGCCGCCCGAACAGCCGTTTAGATAAGGTTCGCCATATGTTTCAAAAGATAATGTAATATTTCATTTACCCTTGACAACATGACCGCTAAAAATTCGTTTTCTATACGAAATTGGCCCCGCTAAATTACTGTTTATCGCTCTATATGAGCAAATATATTATAGCATAGTTGAAGAAAAAATCAAAGTAAATGGTACTCTAAATTATAGATTTATATGCCGACTGACAGCAGGGCGTGTGCTTGTCTTGATACGAGGGCGTCGCTGCGCTCCGCCAGACAAGCACACGCCCTGCACAACCCAACACAACGCAAAGAGGAGTTGCAATAAAAGCGGCGGCTAAAATACGGGGTCGCGCGCAGGCTTTCCGCGATCCCCGCATTTCTTTACGCCGCCGCTGTTTTAGTTGCATTTGCGCATTTGCTTAATTACTTCGGGGCTTACTTTCCCCATAAGCACGCCTTCGTCCCAGCAGTTGAAGTCGTCGAACAAGAGCAGTTTTTTATCTTCTTGCCCGATAGTCGATACTATGTCCTCGTCCATAATGTCGGAAATAAAGTATTGATATAAGCCCTTGCTATACACAATCCTTTCGCCGGTTTTCTCGATATACTTCATAAGATACGCAAGCGATTCGCCCAACAGCCGTTTATCTAATTCTTTGAAGTCGTTACGTCCAAAGCGTTCCTCGAAATAGGTATTGAGGTTTATCGTCTGCATGGTATGAGTTACCGTGCTGTAATCGGTCTTTTCCACAATTTCACCGACCATAGCGTTATCGGGTACATTGAAAAGCCCGTGAAAGTGCAAGCGTTTCTTTTCGGGCGAACGCTCCCAAACGCCCATATACCGCCAATCTTGCCTATAAGCGAGCAAAGACAGTTTGTTTTTGAGTTTTTTCTTAAACGTATCTTCCGTGTGTTTTTTGTCGTCGTAGGTAAATGTGCAAAAATAATTAAAGCCTGCCAAGTTCGCCTTTCTAACCATACGCACACGGCGAGCGACAATATTACGGTACTTGCGTTCCATACCCAAATCGACATACCATTTCAGTTGTTCCACGCTGTCAAAGTACGGGAACAGTCCGTCCATAATCTTTAATGCCCGTTCCTTTTTCGGGAGGTCTATATATTCTCTATACAATTCGTCAAACAATTCTCTTTTCGTGAGTTTACGCTCGTTTTGAGGGGGCGTAACAGCCGTTTCAGCCTCGCATACGTTGTCCGTTATAACTTTGTCGGCAGTCGTCGTTTCGTCTGTCTTACAAGGAATTAAAGGCTCTGTCGCCTTGTCGGTGTCAGAGCCTTGTTCCTTTGTATCGACGACGGTTATTTCTTCTTCGACGAGTTGCGGACGGTAGCGTTTTGGACGTTCCGTGTGCGGAATGGCTATATAGTGCGAGCCGTCGTAATATACTTTGGTTTCACCGAAAGCCATAACGATTTTTCACGTCGGAGTTTAACCGTCTGACGCCTTACCTACGCCGTTTGTTGTATTCGGGCGTATTCTTGTAAAGCAAAGCGTATTCGTAATTGCCGTGAACTTTCATAGCCTGTTTGAGTGCCTTTTGGTCGCCCCTATAAGACGCCATACGCAAGGCGCTCTCGCTGTCGTGATAGCCGTTTTCGAGTTCTCTGACGGAACAGTTACGGGCAAGACGCTTTTGTTTTGCGGTAAAAAATCCCACGCTTATTTACCTCCTTTTTTAGATTTTCGCTGTTGCTTTTTAGCGAGTTTGCGCTCTCGCTCGGCTTGCCGTTTTTCGAGTTTCAAACGGCGTTTTTCTTGTTTGGATTTCGCTTGCTGCTTTTTATTTAATTGCTTTTGATAACGTCGATCTTCTTTGTCGATTTTCTTAAACGACTTTCTCATATTCTTGAAAATGTAATTGAGTATTTTGTCGTTGAATTTGTCCGGCACGAAGTCGGCGGTGTCGAGTGTGTGCGAAAAGGTTTCGTAATATTTGCAAAGGCAAGCGTTGATAAGTTTGTTTTTGTTGTAATTCAGCATACTTGTTTACCTCGCTTTTGATAGTAGCCTTCGGGTAGTTCGTCGTCGTTTTCTTCGAGATAGCGGATATAGCCTTCAAGCGTCTGCTCGGTAGGCTCTGACGGCGAGTAATCAAAATCTTCGTCGAAATGCCCTTGATAAAACTTCGGCTTGCAGCATTGGCTATCGTAACAAGCAAACACGTTGTAGTCTGCCGTAATCACTTCTGTCGTATAGCAAGACTTGTCCTGCTTGCCGCTCGCCATATACTTATCGAAAAGACTGCTGTTTTCTATGCGGCGAATATGCCAAGTAAGAGAGCAAGGCTTTCCGAAATCATTGTAGGCAATGTCTAACTTCACTATCTCTATGAATTGCGAGAGTTCCCGAATATTGACGTCGATTAGCATAGGTCGCTGCGTATCTAAATAGACGTCCAAATCGTTATGCCCGTGCTGTTCGTACCATCTTGACTGCCAATCGGGAAAGTACATTGAAAGTCTGCTGTTGAGGTATTTCTGCGCTTCCGTTATGCAGATCACCTCGTAAGGCAGATTAAAATGCGTCTTTACGAACGGATTGTCAAAGCCCAAGCGGTAAGGGTTGATACGACGGCTGAAACGGGGACTGTACCGATACCGCTTAAACGTCATATCGTAGTTTGCCGAAACGCAGTGAATCGGCACAGTCTTGATCCCGTTAAAACCGCTTTGTATTTTCCCGACAATTTCACGAGCCATAGCACGATTGCGAGCCTTGTCGAACGCATAACCATTTGCGACGTGCGTCATAAAACAGGTCTTGCCCGTGCGAGGCGGAGCGAAAATTATCGTTATCATAGGCTTACCTTAAAACCATAACGTCCCAGAACGTCATTTGTTCGAGGTAGAACCCTGCGGCGTCGTTCCATTCAATAGTCAATACGCCGTCCTTCTTGCACGAAATGGTGATAGTAAACGTGTTGTCAACTCCGTATTCCACAACGCCGAGAATGGAAGTGAACGGCGACGTACTCTTAATTTCGGCATCACCGCCACCGCCGAAGTCGAAACCGCCCGTAATATTGCCGTATTCGTCCATAGCACACCAAGTATCGCCGTAATACTGCCAACCGTAACAGCCGTTGCCGTCGGGCGAATTGTACCAATAACCGTTACTGCCCGTATCGTGAATATTTGCCTGCATAAAGTTGACGCTTATTTTGACCTTATCGCCGGCTTTCAGACCGCTGATATAAACTTCCGTAGAATTGCCGCTGTAACCGTCCGAATATGCGTGATATGCCTCGTCTCTTAACAGCGTCCACGTTCCGAACTTCGCCGTAAAGGTTGTGTTGCCGGTTATCTTATAGGTCGAAATGTTTACAATGTCCGTTCCGTTTACCGTCCAGCCCTTAAAGGTTTCGGTGTTAAATGTAGGTACTGTCGCATAACTGCCGTTCGTAACTTCCTGCGTGGAAACTGTCGTACTGCCGTTCTTGAAAGTAACCGTAAACTTATCTACACGGAAAATCGCCGTAAAGGTCGTATTGCCGACAATCATGTACTTGCTTACGTCAACGGTGTTCGTTCCGTCCACAGACCAACCTACGAAAACGTAATTTGTCTTTGTCGGATTGCTCGGCACGGTAGGTTTAGCGTGCTTTTCGACGATTTGCGAGTTATGCACTTTGCCGTCCGCCATAAACTTGACGTCGTATTTGTAGGTAATGTCCGCAACGAACACGGTGTCTGCCGTAATGCGGTATTCGCTTACGTCTTTCATTATGCCGTTGACTTTCCAACCGTTGAATACTTTGTACGCCGTACTTGATGCCGTCGGTGCGGTTGCGTAATTGCCGCTCTTGACCGTTTCGGTTTTCAAAGTCGTATCTTCATACTTGAATACAACCGAGTACAATTTTGTGAATTTCGCCGTAAAGGTTACGTTCTGCGTAACGGTGTAGGTAGTAAGGTTTACGACGTTGTTGCCGTCGAGCGTCCAGCCCTCGAACACATAGCCGTTCTTTGTCGGGTTGGCAGGGATAGTTACCTTTGCGTCTTTGAGTACGATTTGGCTGTTATGATTTTCGCCTTCGACCATAAAATTGACTTCGTACTTGTGTGTAACGTCGGCAACGATTTTCGTATTAGCCGTTATGCGGTACGTTGCAAGGTCTATCGGCTCGCCGTCCACAGTCCAACCGTTGAAAATGACATACGCCGTTGAGGTAGGCTCGGTTACGGTTAAAAGACTGTTCTTATTGACAACTTGAATGTTGTAAACGCTGCCATCGAACTCAAACGTAGCGACAACCTGTTCGCCGCTTTCGAGCGTTCCCAAATACTGCTCGTAATAACTGACCGATTTTTGCAATTCGGCAATCTTGACATTGAGTGCATTTACCACAGCCGAATTGTTTTGCGATTGCAACGTAAGGTCGGCAATCTGATTGTTCAGTCCGACGATTTGTGCGTTAAGTCCGTTTATCGTGCGAGTGTTCAATTCGTTGGTTTCCTGCAACTGATTATTGAGCGTTTGCAGATTGGCGATTTGCGAGTTAAGGCTTTCGATTTGCCTTGCGTTCTCGTCCTTATTCGCTTGCAGAGAAAGCACTTGATTATTGAGCGTGGCGATCTGCCCGTTTAACTCCGTAATAGTCGTTTCGTTGCTCGCTTTGATAGTGTTGAGCGTGTCAATCTGCGTTTCGAGAGCGGTTTTCTGATCGTTCAGAGTGGCGATTTGCCCTTGATAGTCCTTGATAGAATTATTGAGGGCTGTCGCCTCGCTCGTGTACTGCGAGATAAGGTCGTTTTGCGTGGTTATCGTATCACGATAGCCGTTGATGAGTTTGTCGTATTCGTCCTTGTCTGCAAGCGCTTTGTTGTAACCGTCCTCGTAGGATTTTTGAACGTCGTCCTGCGTATATAAACCGTTGCCGGCCATACCGTCCTTGACTTTCGACCAATTTATGATGCCCCACGTCAGAACGAACGCAAACGCAGCGATAATGAGAATACTGAAAATGATTGTTAAAACTTTTCTTGTCGTTGACATTGTTTGCCTCCTTATAAAATTTCGATTATTTGCAGCCGAATACCGTTGTCCGTAAAATACTGTTCGAGGAACGACGCATTTTCGTTTCCGGTGGTTGCAAGGGTGAGTTGTGTTTTGCCGCTTAAAAACTTGACGGATATTTTGAGAGTTGCGCTGTTTACGATTTTTCCTTCGGTATTGTAAAAGTCCATGTTGACCGTTGCGAATACCGAGCCTGCGTTGATTTCCGTATTGAGCAGTACATAGTCGTTCAGCACTACCTGATAGGTCTTTTTCTGTCCGTCGAAGTCGTCCACTTTGAGCAAGTCTTTTTCAAAACTGTAAGTGTTCGTATCGTCGTAAAGGTCATGATAGAAAACGACGCTCGTTGACGAATAGTTAAAACTCTCTTGCGAAAAGCGGTTTGAAATGTCTATCGAGCCGTTGACGTAACTTTCGGCTTTGATTTCCTTATACAGCCGTATTCCGCAGAACACGCCGACAACGATAAGCACGAAAGCAAGAAGATAGAGAATAACCAAGCCTATGATTTTCTTCATAAAATCACCTCCGCATATTCGCTGTTGATAGCGTTTTGCATACCGTCGAGCGTAATGTTCCGAGTGCGTTTGAGCGTGCGCAACTGCGTATCGTTCAGCGACTTTTCGAGCAGATAAAAGGTTTGTGTGCCGCCCCGAATGATAAGCGTGTCGATTTCCAATCCGTTGAAAGCGTCGTAGTCCAGACCGACAATGCTATGTTCCAAATTCGGGTTATCCAAGTCGAGCGTTATGCTTACCTTTGCTCTCGGCATATCCGCAAATAATTTTTTGGCGTCCATAGACATCGAAAGGA
This sequence comes from uncultured Christensenella sp., assembly GCA_910584155.1. Taxonomy (GTDB): domain Bacteria; phylum Bacillota; class Clostridia; order Christensenellales; family CAG-917; genus CAG-475. The sequence goes on from CAJTYG010000003.1 coordinate 20,430, forward strand.
AATATCCGTCGTAAACTTCGCTGTAACGGTAAATAAAGACTTCCTTGCCGTTCAGTTTGCTTGTGCTGTCGAGATTGTACGTCATACGCTCTTGCCAATAGGTAGTGTCGATTTGTTCGTCCGACGTGTCGTAACTCGGATTGCAGGCGATAGAGCCGAAAAGCGATTGTGTGCTGTTTCTTGCGCCGTTCTCGTCGTAGTGGAACTTCAACACGGCGTAGTTTTTGATAATGTCGGTTACGTCGTCCGCCTTGAATTTCTTTGTTGCCGTGTCGTATTCCCGAATGGTAAAGTATTGCGAAAGGTCGAGCGTGATATAGTAATCGCCGTAGCCGTGATCGTTGCTCTTGATAGCCGAGAATACGCAGTCGAACACGTCTCCGTAATCGAAATAAACCGTACCTTGCTTGACATTCCACAAAAAGCCCCAGAGCCTTCCGTAAACGTCGTATTGTCCGGTAAGTTGTATCGAGAACGGACGGTTGTCAATCTTGATAATAAATTGCTGTTCACGGTTGAGCGTGGTTGCCACGCTGCCGTACTGACCTTTGAAACCGCTCCACGTTATACCGTTCGTCGTATCGTAGTAGTAGAACTCGGAAAGCACTCGCTGTTGGGCTTCTTTATCGCTGTTGACCTCGTTCATGTAAGTTTCAAAGTCGCCCATATACTGCATACCCGTCGAGCGGTATTGGTCGCTTGTAAGGTTGTAGCCTGTAAAGTAGTTGTATTTGAGTTCCTGTAACTGCACGCCGTTGTTCTTTGCGTTTGAGTAGTAACTCGCTTCCATAAACCACCGTTCCTCGAACTCGTTACGTTCTTCGGGTGTCAAATCTTCGTCTTTCTTAATATCTACGGCAAGTTGGTCGTTGATATTGTTGACGCCGATTGTCGTATCTTTGACGAAATAATGGTAGTAAACGAAGGCGATAATCACGCAAACGCTGATGACGCATAAAAACACCAAGCAGCAGTTGCCGATTGTTTTTAAGACTTTCATAAAACCTCCTTTTGAAAAATTAAAGGCACTAAATAAACTTTTCCGTCTAAATAGTGCCTTCGTTGTTTGTTACGTTACAGCAAGCCGTTCCAGCCGAAGAAATTGAGCATTTTGGCGAGCCAACGTAAGCCGTATGCAATCCATTCAAAGAGTTTGGCGAGAATTGATAACGGCCACGTCCCGACCAGCACCACAAGGATTATGACAAGTAGAATGAGTATCAATTTCTTCATAGGGACACCTCGCCGTTAGCGCATGAGCATTGCGAGCAAAGTTTTGTCCGAATTGCGGGCGGGCTTGATTGCGCTTTCAAAGACTTCGCCCGTTTCCTTATCCACCGTGCGGACGAGAAAGCGATTGCCCGATACAGTCTTGCCGGTTGCGTCCTGAAACTCGTAGGGAACGACGATAAAGTCCGCCTTGTCCTCGTTACCGAACACAATGTCGAGAACGGTATAACCGCCCTTGTCGTTCTTGTCGGGCGGCGCAAGTTTGATTTTTACGTCCCTGCCTCTGACGCTGCCGCAGATAAAATACTCGAAATACGATTTGCCCTTATACTCGAAAGAGCCTTTTTCGACCTTAATGCCGTTTGTTTTGTTTGCCATAAATTTGCCTCCTTGTTATGCGGACTTTTTGCCGCCTTTTTTAAGTTTCGTGCCTTTCTCACGAGAGAACTGCTTTGCGTACTTCTTATCGCCGAACGCTTCCATAGCCTGCTTGTAGCGGAACAGTCCGGCGTGGTCGCTCTGACACTGCAAGTAACCCGAACGCATACCTGCCTCGTAGTCCGACAAAGGCTGTCCTTCTTTCTGTCCGTGCTGATGCACCTTTGCCTTGCGCTCGTTTGCGTAACTTTCCGCACGCTTGTTCGGCGCAGTCCAACGTCTTTCTTTGTTGTAATCTGCCATTGTTCAAATCTCCTAATGATAAATTTTCGCCCGTTGACGCTCGCATAGCACAGCGTATATATCTGTTAAACGGCGGCTTATGTATTGTTTTCTCGATTGTTTATGCGTAGGCGGCCACCTTTACGAAAATCACGCTAAACTAATCGCTTATTTATTGCGCCGTAAACATTCGGTTAAAATTAGCACTTCGGCATTGCCGTACCCGAATATGCCAACAAGTCCTGCGTTGCGTAAAAGGAGTGTTTCCTTTCGCAACGGCAATACGTTACAAGCCACATTTCCACGTCAAGGTGTTTGTTCGCCTTGCGGTCGAAATAGGCTTTTGCCTTGTCGGGATTAGTGAAATACTTACAGCCGAAGTTACACTCAACCCGAAAATACTGCTCGATATTCTTCTTCATACTGCCTCCTAAAATCGTTCTTGTGAGTGGGCGAATAACTAACCCCTTCACCTAATAGCCTCGAAAATCGCAAAAGTCCACGCCTTATTGCAAAACTTTTTTTAATTTCCGTAAAATCCGTGTCAAACGGTTGTTGATTGCCTTTTTTGTTACGCCTTGCCGTTCGGCAATTTCCACTTGCGGTATGCGGTCGAAAAACACCTGTTTTATAAGCGTTTGCTGTTCGGGCGCGAGAGTGGATATAGCCTTATACAGCCTTTCGTTGCGTTCTTTAATCTCGTATAGAACGGCAACGTCGGCGTCCGGATCTGCAATGTCCCAACCGTTATCTACCGAGCGTTCCAACGACTGATTTCTTCGTGTGTGCTTGCGTTCGGACAGTTCGTCCGCCTTTTCCATATCTTGATAGAGCGAATAAAATTCGTCGCTTACTTCGACGGCGCTTTCCGTACCGTCGGCAAATTTATAGGTTATTGTTTCCATAGTTTTAACTCCTTGAATTTGGGGAATCCGCAGAGCCGTACTGTTTTCCGCAAACAAAAAAGACGGCGGGAAAGCGAGTGAGATTTGCTTTCCTTGCCGTCTTGCGGTCTGCGGATTTTATAATTGTGTTATACCGTTCTTTCGGTATTTTCTATTTTCATTTTGCCGTCGTCCGTAAAGCGTATCACGGTTACATTGCCTTTTACGGCTATTTCGACGGTCTTGCTGTCCTTATCTGCTCGGCAGACAAGTTTGCCTTGACTGTTTCTTATCTCCGTCATATATACACCTCGCTATATAAGACCGTCCGCAGTCAGTTTTTGCTGAAAGAACTTGACTAATTGCGTGTTGAGCCTGCAAATGTGTTCCATTGAATAGCCTAATTTTTCCGACAACGACTCCTGCGTGTTGTTGTCGAGATAGAGCGACACATAGAGGTCGTATAGGCGAGGTTTGGCATCGCATATATAACGGTTGTACAATTCTATTCTTTTTTCAATAGCGTTCTTGCCGACGCAATCCACAGATTTATCGAAAACAGTCTTACGGGACATATAATAACGAATTTCTTTCAATTCTTCTCTTATCGCATTGAGCGGTGTCATATTAAATCCTCCGAATTTCAGTATTTGTAGGATTTTGTCGATAAAGAAAATAGCCTCTACCAACAGAAACCCATAATTTGAGTTTTACTGTTCGTAGGGGCTATAACTTTGTTATGCCGGTGGCACGAACCTTATCTATACCGTAGAGGGCAGGAATTACGGGAACTTGTCCAACCTAACCGTGCAGCAAGACGTATGTATTTGATTTTGATTATTGTGCTTTGACTATTCGTATAAGTCGTTCTTTCTCCGACGGTTGTTTGGCTATGATGACCGCATTACACTTTTTGCAACAGCCTTTTGCTTCGCCGTTGTCGTTGATTGTAACCGTCATATAGTTCAGACAGTCGGGGCATTTGATCCGTTTGACCTTACTCATATATGCCTCCTTTTCCCGTGAATACGCAAAGAGTGTATTTAACTTACTGTCAATGCAGGGTTGGGAACTCCCGTGCGAAAGTAAATTATCTTTCGTACTCTCAATATTAAAAACTTCGGGGCTATGAAGTTTGTAGTATTGCGATATTAAAACAAGTCTTTAATAACTTTGATTGCTACGCCTTGTATGTCAATGCTTTTGAAATACATATCGTCCATACCGTCGTTTTCGGGGTGTAGACGTATGCGTTTACGCTTTTCGTCCAGATAGTAACGCTTTAAGGTTGTTTCGTTGTCTATAAGAGCGACAATAATCTGACCTTCTTCGGCTGTTTCTTGCTGACGGACTACAACCAGATCGCCGTCGTCAATGCCTGCATTTACCATACTTTCACCGTAGGCTTTGAGTATGAAATAACTTCCTGCGCCTAAAAAATCGGTTGGTATCGGCAAATACGTTTCAATGTTCTGTTCGGCAAGCATAGGCGTTCCGCAAGCGATAGAGCCGACAACGGGTAGATATTCAACGGCTTGCTGCAACTTTTCCATCTTCTTGGTACGAACGCCACGACAAGTACCGCTGTTTTCAAGCATACCTTTTTCTTGCATTTCCGCTATGTAATTACTTACGCAGCCTTTTGAAATACCGAAAGCGGTTGCTATCTCTTGCATTGTCGGCGTTCTGCCGCTGTCAAAATACTCTTTGTTTATAAACTCGACTATGTTATTCATTAGTTCGGAGTTCTTACTTCTCATAAGTGTTCCTCGCTTATCGTGAACGATTGTTTACGATAGATTATAGAACATACGTTTGAGAAAGTCAACTGTTTGAAAGCCCCGTTTTCAAACTTTCGCAAAATTTTTTAAGGCGGATGCGTATCGGCTATTCTGTTACCGTCCGCTTTTTTCTTATTCCGGTATTTCTGACGAGCAAGTTTCTTTTCCACAAAAGCAACTATCTCGCTTTCCAAATCTTGCATAAGCAAATTGATTGCGCTGTCAGGAATAGAAGAAAACACGGGAGTATCTTCAAAGTAGATAGGTATTCCTAAATCATTGTCCTTGATTTTCACTTCTTGCATAGTGTTAAACTCCTTTTGCTTGATTACACGGACACTATACAAAATTCGGGGCAAGAAGTGAATGACATCACTTGCCGTTTACCTAACACTTTGCTAACATCACTTGCCGTTTTAATGATTTGGGTTGATTGTACTTGATTTTACTTGATATTGATTGACCTTTTTTTCGCCGTTGGTTGTGGCAGAAAATGCCGTTGCCGTCAATCTAAAACAACTCTTGCTTAAACCGATAAAGGAAATAACTTTTACGCAATAATTGTTTTAATTGAAAACCGAATAACAAAAAACGCCGATTGACGGCGTAGTCATTTCCTGCATTTTCGTCGGCGTCGAAAAAAAGTTCGGCAAGGAGGTAAAGAAAATGCAAGTAGCAAGGTTAGGTTGGCGAAAACGTCAAGCGAAGTCAAGTGAGGTCAACCTTTGTCGTCAGTTCGGCAAGCGTTGCCGTCAAAAGGTTATCAACTCGGCAAGTGAAGTCATTACGTTTTTTTCGCCGTTGTTGTACTCTCTCGGTGTGATTACCGATTTTGAGGAGGGTTCACTATGAAAACAGGTGTCATTTACGCTCGCTATTCGTCCGATAGACAAACAGAACAGTCTATCGAGGGACAATTAAGAGTTTGTAATGAATACGCCGTCAGAAATGAAATCGTGGTCGTTGATACTTATATAGACCGTGCTATGACGGGAACGAACGACAAACGTGCGTCTTTCCAGCGTATGCTCAAAGACAGTGCAAAACGGGCGTGGGATTACGTTATCGTTTACAAAATAGACCGTTTCGGACGAAATAAGTACGAATTGGCTATGAATAAACACACCTTGAAACTCAACGGAATACGGCTTATCTCGGCTATGGAAAATATACCCGAAACGCCGGAAGGCATAATCCTTGAAAGCCTTTTGGAAGGTATGGCGGAATATTACAGCGCAGAACTTTCTCAAAAGATACGTCGAGGCAATAACGAAAGCCGCAAGAAAGGCAATGTTACAGGCGGTAAAATGCCGTATGGCTATAAAATCGTTGATAAGAAAGCCGTTATCGTTCCCGAACAAGCCGAAGTCGTCCGCTATATTTACGAGCAGTACGCAAAAAACGTGATTGCCAAAGATATTATAAAGGCGCTTGCGGATAGAGGCGTGCTTTATCACGGAAAACCATTTGTGAGAAATACTGTCTATAAGATTTTACAGAACACAAAATATTCGGGTGTTTATACGCACGGCGACGAAGTATATACGAATATCTATCCGCAGATCGTTCCCGACGACCTTTTCAAAATCGTGCAGGCAAAGAACGTCGGAAATCGTTACGGCAGTTTAAGTCAGTATGTCAAATATCTTTTGCGGAAAAAGGTTGTTTGCGGTTATTGCGGAAATTCAATAAACGGCGTTTCGGCAACGGCGAGGTCGGGCGAACGGAAACGCTATTATAGTTGTTCGGGCAGATACGATAAAAAGATTTGCAAGAAAAAGTCCGTGCGAAAAGACGCTTTGGAAAATGTAGTCGTGCAGGCTATTATGACCTTATTTGAAAATAACGCTATGATTGACGGTTTCGCCGAAAAAATTATTGCCGTAAATCAAAAACGGTTGCAAGACCAATCCGTTCTCAAACTCTTACAGCAAGAACAAGACCAGATAGCAAAAGCAAAGCACAATCTTATCGTGGCTATCGAACAAGGCATCATCACCAATACGACGAAAGAGCGGTTGCAAGAACTCGAACGTCGGCAAGAAGAATTGTCTGAAAAGATACTCGTTGAACAGGCAAAAGTTAAAACAACGATTAAGAAAGCCGACGTTATTGCGTTCATCAAAAAGGCTTTGAATAATAACGCCGAACGCATAATAGATTTGCTCGTAAGGCAAGTTATCTTATTCGACGATAAAATAATCATTAAATGCAATTACTCGGACAGAGGAAACAGCGAATACCTTGACGTACCTATTCACTCGACCACAACGGAATTACCCGTCATAAATACTTGCAGCCCCGTGATAGGCTCTGAACAAGTGGCGTTGGAAATTAAGGCATAGATTAAGCCTCGACGGACTTAAAACGTCGGGGCTTTTTTACATTTTGTCTTTTGCGGACTTGCTTTTTTATCGATTTTAATATATACTACGTATATATTAACGAGGTGCTGTTTGGTGCGGTTCTTATGGCACACATTGTCGCCCACCATAACAAAAAACCACCGAATTTATCGGTGGCTTTTGACTTTTAATAGCCGAGTTGGGGGTTGATGACGTTGCGGGGGGGATTGCCGTTTAGATATTGCAGGACGTTTTGCAGAGTATCTTCGACATAGCGGCGGTGTCCGCTTGCTACGAAGGTGGCTTTGTGAGAGGCGAGAATTATGTTATCGAGGGCGTCAAACGGCTGCGTAAAGGGCTTGAGCGGCTCGTTGCCGACGGGCTTTTTTTGCCATGTATCTATGGCGGCGCCTCTCAGTTGCTTTGTGCTGAGGGCGTCATAGAGATCGGCTTCGTTTATGCAGTTGCTTCTACCCACGTTTACGATATATTTGCCTTTCAGGCGGCTGAAAATACTTTTGTCAAACATTCTGTCCGTGTCGGGAGTGCGGGGCAGTGAAAGTATAAGTAGGTCGCATATATCGCAAAGCTCCTCAAGGCTGCTTGCGGTGTTTATGCCGTCGTAATTTTTACCTCTGTCTATCGTGTAGGCGGATATGCCGTTTGCTTTCAAGATTTTTGCGATGGCTTTGCCTATGCTGCCGTAGCCTACAAGACCTACTTTCATCTCAAATAGGCTTTGCCAAAAAGGATCGGACATTTTCCAATCGCCGCTGCGCATAGCGGCGTCAAACTCGACGGTGCGGTGCACAAGAGCCATTGCAAGTCCAAAGGCATATTCCGCAATGCAGTCCGAATTTGCGTGAGAATTGCACACTGTTATATGTTTTTCGCTTAGCTTATCGAGAGGGAAGTCGTCCACGCCGGTTTTATATGCAAACACGGCTTTGAGCCGATTTGCCTCGCTTAGCTTTGCTTCGTCCATCTTTTTGCCGATGAAGATGTCCGCATCATTGAGGCTGTAGTCGTATAGCCCTGTGATTTGCACGTCGGCTACTTGCTTTAAAGCCTCATACATACTGTCAAATGCCTCGTCCCGTGCGCCTATGCTGAGTATGATTTTTTGTTTCATTGCTTATTCTCCGATATATCCCGCAAAGTTGTTTACGTCGTTTTCGTTGCCTATAAAAGTATCGCCCGCAATAGTGGCTTTAAACGCAAATGCCGCTATCGCAAAATCTACGGCGTCCTTGAGAGGTGCGCCGCTTAGCAGCTTATGCAGCATTGCGCCGTCAAAGGCGTCGCCGCCGCCTATCTTTTCCTTTACGGCAAACTCGACGTTTTCAGATGTATAGCTTTCGATTTGTCCGTACGCTTTTTTGTATGCGGCGACCTTTACGCAGTGCCTGTCGGGCACAAGTATCTTTCTGTCCCGCACGATAAGCACGCTACTGTCGTATTTGTCATAAAAGCTTTCTTCTGTAGTATCCAAAAAAGTTGTCAAATCGAGCGTGCTCGCAAGCAGAATATCCGCCATTGCCGCCGCTTCCCTAAGATAGGGCTTTGCGGTTGGGATATCCCAAAGCTTGGAGCGATAGTTGAAATCAAAGCTGACGGGGATACCTCTTAGCTTTGCTTCTTCCACCAGCTTAAAGGCGGTTTTCCTGCTGCTGTCGGACAGCGCAAATGATATTCCGCTGATATGAAACAGCTTTACGTTTTCAAATATTTTGTCGCAGTCGACGTCGTTTGGACTTAGCTTTGCAAACTCCGATTGCTTGCGCATATAAACCACATTCGAGCCTCTGCTTGCGCTGCCGTTCTCTATAAAATATATGCCCATTCCGTCGCCGTAGCGCAGCACGGACGATACGTCTATGCCAAAGCTCATGAGGTGCGCTATAGCGCCCTCGCCGAGCTCGGTATCGGGAAGGGCGGACACATATTTGACATTGTGCCCGAAGCTCTTCATACACGCAAGCACGTTCGCTTCCGTACCGCCGTAGCAGGCGTCAAAGCTTTTTGCGGCGGCTATACCGTTTTTATCTGCCGCAAGGCGCAGCAGCAGTTCGCCGAAGGCGGCAATCTTCACACTGTCGGACATATATTATTCTCCTTGAAAACCTATTCTTTGTTTGCAGACGTTTGCATAATACAGGCAGGCGAGCAGTGCGTCGCCGCATTCCTTTTTGATACTGAGACCAAACAGCTTGCGCAGTTTGTGGACGTTGCCGTCAAATGCGTGCGTAAATGCGTTGACGCAGGGATAGTATTGACGTTTTATCCTGTAAATATCTTTGGCTTTTATCTTCATCGCATACCTGTAGTTGATGGACATATCCTCGTGCTTTATGAGGTAAAAATCGCTGTCGAGCTTGTCTTTGGAGAGCGAGGGCAGGTTTTTCTTATTTGATTTTGTAGCTTCGCTTACTTTGGAAACGGATGACAGCTCATTATATAATTTAGCGGTTTTATGTTTGCGTTCTGCTTTCACTTTTAAAGCAAAGTCACGGCATTTGTCCTGCAGCAGTTTGGCAAACTCGGCTGCGGTGTAGTTTACCATAACGTAAAAATAGATATTGGGCTTGCCGCCCTCAAGCAGGTCACGGGCTATGCCAAAGAGATTTTCCGAGACGGAAAACCCGCACAAATCTTCCTCTGTTATGCCAAAATTCTTCCTTAATGTGTTTAAAATGATATGTTTAAATGTCTTTTCTGCCGTTTGAACAGAACCCTCTATTGTGAAGGTGCTCTCGGACGTGTCGTCGAATTTGACGTCTGAAAGCTTCATTGCAAGCGATATGGGCTGAGCGAATTTGTTTTTCCAGATTATCTTTTTGCGACCACGCTTCTCGATGAGCAGATAGCCGTCCTTGGTGAATATCAAGCCGTTTATGCCTATCTGATTTGATAGCTGCGACTCGGCAAGCGGCGTGATTTTGCTGTTTGACTCATACACCTCTCGCAAGGTGACATTGTCCGAAAGCTTGTAGTCCATACAGCGATTTGTGACGAGCATATCGAAATAGCGTGTACGCTGCGTGTCGAGCACAAGCTCGCCGTTCTTAAAACGCATATTGTTTAAGCGGATAGTTTTGTTGTTGCTCGTGTTGGACGTGACGTGCGCTTCCATAAGTGCAAGCGAGTTGCCCGATACAAAATCAGGCAGGGGGAACAGTTCGGGCGAATCCTCAAAGCGCACCTTAACGTTGCCCGATACGTTTGTAAATACGTTGACGTTTGGCAGCAGCAAACGGTTGTTTCTATAAAGCGCAATGTCCTTGCTGCGCTGCTTGTATGCGCCTGAAAGCTTGTCCTTTTCGGGATTGCGAATGTGAAGCTTGGTTTTGTGGACGTTGTGCAGATCCATAGTCACGCCCGTTTCGTCGAAATAGTCGCTGTTGAAATCGATATCCTTGTCCGAAATATGACCGTTGTATTTGCAGATTATTTTGTGGTGGTCGTCCTCTATCTTCAGCGAATCCTCAAGCATATTTTTTGCCTTTATGACAATGCTTGCGAATATTGTAGAAACTGCCGCAATGAAGAATATGGATATCACGTCTGTGCTTGTGATAAGATCCTTCATATATTTGCCAAAGTCCTGCTTAGAGTTGAATGCGCCGCCTATCGCAAGTATGGCTACTGTAATTCCTACAAAGAATATAAATCGCACAAAAAAGTTTGAGCTTGCTTTTTTAAACAGTTTAAACAGTTTTTTCATTTGCTATTTCATCTCCCCTTTTTAGAAATATTATAGAGTATATTATAAACATAAATAACCGTCAATGCAAGCGGCAAAGTGCAAACATTATGTTTTGGCGTTGCATAGCGTGGCGATATGTGTTAAAATCATCGTATGAACGGTGATAAATTTGATGTAATTATTATAGGCGGCGGCGCAAGCGGACTGTTTTTGGCGTCGCAGCTTTCTCCACGCCTGTCGGTTGCGCTTTTGGAAAGCAACGAGCGTGTGGGCAAAAAGCTGCTCGCTACGGGCAATGGCAAGTGCAATCTTACAAACCTCGATATGAATATCGTGCATTACAACAAGCCCAATATCGTCGAGGATATTTTGGACAGATTCGATGCGCACGACACTATCGCCTGTTTTGAAAAAATGGGGCTCATCACCAAAGTGGTGGATAAGCGTGTTTATCCATACAGCGAGTGCGCCTCTACAGTGCTTGACATACTCCGCCGAGAGGTGGACAGAGCGGGCACGCATATTTTTACTTCGCACTTTGTAAACTTCATAGAAAGCTTCAACGATACCTTTAACGTCAGCGGCGTGATAAAGCACGAGGATAAGCCAAACGAGGCTTTTAAGCTTTGTGCGGACGCAGTTGTGCTTGCTACAGGCTCGCCTGCGACGTTTGGCAAGGACAGCACAAACCTTTATACCGCATTCGGACATACGGTGCGCCCTATGACGCCGTGCCTTGTGCCCATAAAGACGGATAAGGAGCCTATCAAGGGCTTACAGGGCGTGCGTGTCAAGGCGGGCGTGCGCATAGGCTACAGATACGAGGTCGGCGAGGTGCTGTTTAAGGACTTTGGCGTAAGCGGCATTGCGGTGTTCAATATGTCGGGCGAGATTGCAAGAGGCAGAGCGCACAGCGGCGATATGCTCACGCTTGATTTTATGCCCGAATATTCCCGTGCGGAGGTGGAGGAAATTTTGCGCAAGCGTGACGGCGGACGTACCGTTGCCGAGCTGCTTACGGGTACCTTTCACAGCAAGCTGCAGGAGCGCATAATGAACGCCGCAGGCTGCGAGGCGGACGACAAGGCGGTTGGCAAGATAGGGGCGATAGCAAACGCAATAAAAAACTACAGACTGACTATAGAGGGACTCGGCGACGCAAGCCTTGCGCAGGTGATGTCGGGCGGATTGAATCCGAGAGAGTTTGACGACAGCCTTATGTCGATGAAGGCCAAAGGCGCATACGCCATAGGCGAGGCGTTGGATATAGACGGCGATTGCGGCGGCTACAACCTGCAGTGGGCGTGGAGCAGCGCAAAGACCGTAGCCGTGGCAATAGCAAAGCAATTGCTTTGATAAATGACATAAATGGAGGTTTATATGTACAATTTGACGGATGAAATGACTGATTTTGTAAAAATCGAGATGGAAAGCGGCGACAGTATCGTCGTAAAGCTTGACGCAAGCGTGGCACCTATAACGGTGGAAAACTTCAAAAAGCTCGTTGCCGAGCACTTTTATGACGGGCTGATTTTCCACCGTGTCATAGCAAACTTTATGATACAGGGCGGCGACCCGACGGGCACGGGAATGGGCGGCAGCAAGCAGACGATAAAGGGCGAGTTTAAGATAAACGGCGTAAACAATACGCTGTCTCACGAGCGTGGCGTCATCTCGATGGCTCGCAGCCAATTTCCAAATTCCGCTTCGTCGCAGTTTTTTATCTGCCACGCAGACGCAAAGTTTTTGGACGGGCAATATGCGGCGTTCGGCAAAGTCGTCGAGGGCATAGAAACGGTGGATAAAATAGCGGCTGTACCCACCGACAGAGGCGACCGTCCTCTTGTCGAGCAGAAGATGAAAAGCGTGCGGTTTGTGAAAGAAATTTAATCAAAAAGTATAATATCAATATTAAAAATGAACGATAACGATATACAACAGTCGGGCGAGGCGGCGGTGCCTGAGGAAGCGGCGCTTTTGCAGGCTCCGCCCGCTGTGCTCACAAACGATAAGATAAGGTTTTCCGGCGTGGAATTGCTGCGCATTTTGGCGATATTGCTGATTTGCATAAATCACGCAGTGCAGACCTCGCAGCTTTTTATAGACTTCGACAACGTTCTGAGCGTAGGCGCAGCATTTTTGAGAATAATGCGTTATTTCGGGCAAATGGGAAATATCCTGTTTGTGATATGCTCGGCATACTTTCTTGTGGACAGCAAAAGGATGAAGGGCGAAAAGGCGCTCGGGCTTTTGTTTGATTCCGCTCTCATTTCCATAATCATATTTATAGGCTTTTTGATTTGCGGCTTTAAATTTTCCGCAATGGAAATACTGAGGCAATTTGTGCCAGATCTTTGGTTTATTCCTGCTTACGTACTGTTTTATGTTATACACCCATTGCTCAACGGAGCGGTGAGGTCAATGAGCCGAAAGTCGCATTTTACGTTTGTGCTCGTATGCTTTATTTTGGGTGCAGTAGAGATGTTTGTAAGCATTTCGGGCAGCCTGCTCAATACGCTTGTGGGCTTTATCATTGTGTATTTTACGGTCGCATATATGAAAAAATATATGCAGAAATTTTGCGAAAGCACAAAGGCAAATGCGATAGTATTTTGCGTGTTCTTCGGGGCGTTTTTGCTTTGCGCAGTTTTAAAATATGTGTTTGGAATGAAGTCCGCCTACGTCAAAAGCGGTATAGTGATAGACGGCTTCTATTCGCCGCTGCTGCTTCCTGCGCTGCTTAGCCTCTTCAATTTGTTCAACAAAATGAAGTTTAAAAACAGGGTGATAAACTATTTCGCTTCGTGCAGCCTGTTTGTATATTGCTTCCACGAAAATCCGTTGCTGCGCTCTATCGCACGCCCTGCGTTTTACAGATATTTTTTCGGCTTGAACGCAGACCTGTATTTTGTGTGGGTGCTGATGTGCAGCTTTGGAATGTTTTTGGGCGCATACATAATTTCAGTCGTCTACAAGGAAACTTTGCACAGACTTATGGCGTTTTTGTCTAAAAAACTGAGCGAACTGCTTGCAAAAATAATAGATTTCTTTTATAAAAAAACCGTCGATAACGGCGACATAGCGACTGTGTCCGACGGAGAAAGCGATAAATAGTTTATTGTTCAATGGGAATGTTTAAGGCATTGACCTTATCCAAAAATAAACGTGAACCTTTGAGATTGCCGTCTAAGCTGAAAAGGCGTTTGCCGTTTTTATCCTTTAAAATATAATAGTTGTTTGGTGCGCCTCTGCCTATCAGGACCTTGTGTTTTATTTGACTAATATCCGAAAAGGTGCAGCTTTTCTTTTTGCCTATATAGGGCGTAAAGGTGATTTGATCGTAAACTACGATCACCTTATATCTTGCGGATAAACAGCATAAAACCGTCAAAATGAGGCAGAAAGGCAGGCATATGGCATTTGCTACTATGGGAGCAGTGGAAAATAAGTTTAACAGCAACAAAATAAGCGCAAACAAAAAGCAAACTATTATGCTGAGCAGTATGGTGCCGCTTGACGACCAGATGACATAGTGATTTTTGTCCGAGCGCAAGCTTGCGTTATCCTTAAGCCGCTTGATAAAAATATAAAGCATAGGCAGTTGTGCCAACATAACAAACGCAGTGACAGCATAAGCCGCATACTTCATAAAAACCCTCCGACACCGTTAAACAACTTTATTCTTATATCAAATTATACCTCGCATTCGTTTGCGTGTCAATATCGGCGCTTTTTACTGACGTTTAATTGACTGAGTGTTTATCCGTCGCCGCAAGTAGTCAAACACTGTGTACGACTATACTTTAAATTTGGTTTTTCTTTGCGGTTGGTATTTACAAAAGCCGTTTTCTAATATAAAATATACAGATGTAGTATATTTACTGCGATTTTTGAAGGGGTATATTATGAAAAAAAGATTTTTCGGCATTTTGGCAGTCGTTGTACTTGCGGTTACGCTGACATTCGGCATGGTCGCCTGCAGCAAGAATCCTCCCGAGGACAAATACACAATCGTCTATATCGGCGACAGTATTGCGGAGGCGCTGATAGGTCCGTCACCGCTTAGCGAGCGTGACAACTATGGCTATTATGCTTTGGTGGGCAGGACGAACGGTTTTAAATATTATAACCATTCCGTGTCGGGGCACAAGACCTCGACGGGCATAGTCAGCGACGAGGGATTGCTTGAGGTTTTGGAGAGCGACACCGAGGACGCTGCGCTCTTAAAGTCGCATTTGCAGGAAGCGGATATGATACACATATCCGTGCTTGGCAACAATATGCTGCAATACAATCTCGGTCTTTTGATGCTCGAGGTCGCCGATCCCGACTTTGAGGAAAAATACGAGGCGGGCAAGCTGTCAGATTTCCCCGAGGACAAGACGCTTATCAACGCTCTTGAGGAAGGCAGTATTGACTATCCTCTTGAAAGAGAGTCCGTTGACGGCACGGGCATTGTCGAATTTGCGTTTCCGCCTACGCTGAGCGATATCGACGGAATCGTGACAAGGCTCAAGGAATTGAACGCCGACGCAACCATCGTTTTCCAAAAGGTTTACAACCCCTTCTTCAAGGGCTCAAAGCACCTGTCTGAGGCAGTAACGGCAAAGCTTGCCGAGATAAAGGACGTCGACGGCAGATTCGGTCCTAAGAATGAGTATATCACCACCATCGAGCAGCAAAGAAAGTTGACCGATTATCTGCTTGACAGACTTAACGGCATTTTGGATATGTACCTCGAGGAACACAAGGGCGCATTTATCACCGTCGACGCCCATGAGGCATTCCAAAAGGTCGCCGAGATGGATAAAAAGGACGGGAAAGTAAATCTGTCCGAAGACAGCCTCGGCAGAAAGTGTATTTATGAGGACTGGACGCACCCGTCAAATCTCGGACACGCTATCATCGCAAGTATGACGCAGGACCTGCTTGACGAGCTGGGCGTCGGATCGCCTGATGCGGTGAGCAACTATAAGGCGATAAAGCTCGAGCAGATCAACCGTCTTTATAAGGGCGTCGTCAAGGACGGCGTACCGTTTGACGCAAACGCCGCAATAAATGCGATAAACAGCGCAAGCACATATATGGACGTTTCGCTTGCATATTTTAAAGCGATAGAGGGCTTTACGCCAAATATTGGCTCTACAAGCACTGCGACAAACAATAAAGCTACCTCGTTCAACAAGACGATGCGTTTTAACATCGATACAGCCGAGACGGGACTTATGCAATACGGCGAGTTTTTTGTGACTATGCTCAAGGACCTGCTCGTGGATGAGGAAAATACCTTTGCGGAGTTTAAAGCGGACGGCTCTATGCACTTCCAGCTTCAGACAAAGGCGGGATTATTCGGCGAGCTGCTTGACGATGTGTTTTCGGCGATAAATCTGTTTGCGGACGGCTTCGATAAAAACAAGGTGGGCGAAATGCTTGCAAACTTCGATATATCGGGCGGTGTGGACAGTATGGTCGAGCCAATGTTCCCCGGCTTTAAGGCAAAGCTTAAGGCGGAAGACCTTAAAGGTGCGCTTGAAATAATCGAACGCAGCCTCGGCTTCAATATCGTCGGGCTCGATTATGAAGACGCCGGCGTAAAACAGATACTCAAATACGTTGCGCAAAATGATAAGCTGCCCTCAAACCTTTTGGATCTTATCCCAAAGGATACCGTGCTCAAGCTCACGTTTGACAGTCAGTATTATGTGAGGGACGTCAAGGGCGAGGACGGAAAGACCTATACAGGCATATTTATAAGCAGCATTGGCGCAAGAGAGGATACGCAGCCGTTTGCCGTCTTTAACGTCACATATGACAAAAACGGTGCAATGAAGCTGTTTTTGCGCATCAGATTTATGGATCTGCGCATAGGCTTGATAGAAGCCAAATAATTACCTAAATTAAAAGCACCCGTCGTGCGACGGGTGTTTTTTTGCGCATATTTTTGCTTAAACTCCGCTTAATAATGCGCTTTTAAAGCAATACGATTGCTTAGCTGATTTTACTGTGCTATAATTCGCTTATGCCTCAGATAGTTTTAAAAGGGGTGAGCTATGCTTATCCCATAAAAGAGGGCTACAACGTAAAAGCCCTGAAAAACGTGTCGCTTGTCATTGACAAGGGCGAGTTTGTTGCGCTTGCGGGAATGAACGGAAGCGGCAAAAGCACGCTTGCAAAGCTGCTCAACGGGCTGTTTGTGCCCTCCGACGGCGAGGTGCTCATAGACGGGCTCAGCACTGCCGACGAGGCTAATATATTTGAAATACGAAAGCGTGCGGGAATGGTCTTTCAAAACCCCGACAATCAGATGGTCGCCACCATAATAGAGGACGACGTCGCATTCGGCCCCGAAAACATAGGCATTGCAAGAGAGGAAATCATAGAAAGAGTTGCTTATGCGCTCGACGCTGTCGGAATGAGCGAATATCGCACACGCACCGCCTCTAAGCTCAGCGGCGGGCAGAAGCAGCGTATTGCGATAGCAGGCGTTTTGGCGATGAAGCCAGATATACTTATACTTGACGAGTCCACGTCTATGCTCGATCCAAACGGGCGCAAGGAAATAATGGACATCGCACGTAAGCTTAACGATGAGGGCATTACAGTCATAAACATCACGCACAATATGGAAGAAGCCGTCCTTGCCGATCGCCTTATCGTGTTGCGTAAGGGGCGTATCGCTATGGACGGAACGCCAAAAGAGGTGTTTGCTTCGGGACAGCTCGAGGCGTGCGGACTTACGTTGCCGCCCGTGACGCAGCTATCGGATAAGCTAAGACAGGGCGGATTTGACTTCGACGGCGTTATCACCGCCGAGGACGAGCTTGTGGAGGGCGTATGCCGGCTATTGAAATAAAAAATTTAAATTTCATATATTCCAAAAAAACGCCGTCCGAAAAGCACGCTTTAAGAGGCATAAACCTCACCGTTGAGGAAGGGACATTCCTCGGACTCGTGGGAGCTACGGGCAGCGGCAAAAGCACGCTCATACAGCACCTCAACGGGCTTTTGAAGGTGCAGGATAAAAAGCATTCGTCAGTGGTCGTAAACGAAATGTCCGCAACGGATAAAAAGACGCTCAAGCGTTTGCGCTTCGAGGTGGGAATGGTCTTTCAGTATCCCGAATATCAGCTTTTTGAGGAAACCGTGGCAAAGGACGTTGCTTTCGGTCCCAAAAATATGAAGCTCGACAAAGAGGAAATAGACAGGCGTGTGCGCCGTGCGCTCGAGGTCGTGGGGCTTGACTACGAAAAGTTTGCCGAGCGCAGTCCGTTTGACCTGAGCGGAGGCGAAAAGCGCAGAGTTGCCATTGCGGGCGTCATTGCTATGCAGCCTAAGATACTTGTGCTTGACGAGCCTGTGGCAGGGCTGGATCCCGTCGGGCGTGACGAGATACTTGCGCTCATAAAAAAGCTGCAAAGAGAGGTGTCGCCAACGGTCATCACGGTGTCGCACAATATGGACGATATGGCGCTTTTGGCGGACAGGATAGTTGCGCTGAAGGACGGCGAGATAGTCGCAGACGGCACGCCTAAGCAGATATTTGGCAACAGAAGTCTTATTTTGGACGCAGGGCTTGACCTGCCCACCGCTACGAGAATAACGGATAAGCTGATAGCAAATGGCATAAATTTGCCTCACGATATCGTGACTATGGATGAGCTTGCCGAGCAGCTTTGCAGGCTGAAGGCGGCAAAGCTCGCTAAGGCAAACGACTGCGACAAGAGCGACGGGGAGGATGACGAGGATGTTTAAGGACGTTGCTTTCGGACAGTATTATCCGTCAAACTCACCCGTGCACAGGCTTGACGCAAGAGTGAAGCTGTTGCTTACGCTTTTGTTTGTCGTGGCGATATTTTTTATAAACGACTATTTTGGATTTATGCTCACGCTTGCGGTGCTTATTGTGATAATACTCGTTGCAAGGCTGCCGATAGTGTCCGTTTTAAAATCTGTGCGGGGCATACTTTTAATTGTTGCTTTTACTGCGATAATCAATTTGTTTTTCATACGTGACGGCGAGGTTTTGGTGCAGGCGGGAAAGCTTATTATCACCAAAACGGGGGTTCATACCACAATAAAGATGGTTTTAAGGCTCGTTTTGTTGATTTCGGGCGCATCGCTGCTTTCGCTTACCACAACTCCCGTCGAGCTTGCCGACGGGCTTGAAAGCCTTATGTCGCCGCTTAAGCTCATCAAGGTGCCCGTGAGGGATATTGCAATGATAATGAGCATTGCGCTGCGCTTTATCCCCACGCTTTTTGAGGAAACAAACAAGATAATATCCGCACAGAAGGCGAGAGGCTCAAGCCTCGATACGGGCGGACTGCTGTCACGTGCAAAGGCGCTCATCCCCGTGCTTATACCGCTGTTTGTCAATTCCTTCCGCAGGGCGGACGAGCTTGCGTTTGCTATGGACGCAAGATGCTACAATGCCACCGACAAGCGCACTAAGATGAAAAAGGCTAAGTTGGGCTTTGGCGACCTGATAGCGTTTTTGTTTATCGGCGGATATTTTACGGTGATACTGCTTGACAGATATTATTTCGGCACGGTAGGCATAAATATCGATATGATGATTTTTGGTGATTTGCTATGAGATACGTTGCGGTGATTTCCTATTTCGGCGCCGCCTACGTGGGTTGGCAAAGGCAGCTCAACGGGCTCAGCGTGCAGGAGGTCTTGGAAAAGGCTTTGATGAAAGCGTTTGGACAGCCCGTATGCGCTACTGCGAGCGGTCGCACGGACGCAGGCGTGCACGCAGAGGCGCAGGTGGTGCACTTCGATGCGGATACCTCGATACCGACAGATAAGATTCCGTTTGCTGTCAACGTGCATTTGCCCGACGACGTGAGTATGCTGTCCTGCGAGGTCGCCCCCGATAATTTCAACGCAAGGTTTTCGGCAAAGCGCAAGACCTATTGCTACAAGCTTTATCTTTGCCGTCACCGCCGTCCTATACTCGAGGGCACGCACGAGCAAATCACCGTGCCGCTCAGCCTCTCGGCAATGCTGAACGGAGCGAAAGAGATAGAAGGTACGCACGATTTCAAGTGCTTCGAGGCAACGGGCAGCGTGATAAAAAACACCGTCCGCACCGTGTACGAGGTTGGCATAAAAGTGGCGCCGCTCGGCGAAATAGGCAGTGTCTTAGGCACGGGAAACGATGAAAACGCTTATCGTGGCGACGGGGACAAGATATATGACTGCACGGTGGAAATAAGCGTCACGGGCAACGGCTTTTTGTACAATATGGTGCGTATAATCGCAGGCACACTTGTGTATTGCGGAATGGGCAAGCTCACCGCCGACGATATAAAAAAAGCGATAGATTGCGGCGACAGAACGCTTGCGGGAAAAACTTTGCCTGCAAAGGGCTTGCACCTTGTCAGAGTGATATATCAGTAAACAGTGCGTTTTTTGAGATTTGATAGTTTCCATGCACAATGAAATCCATTATTTGGTCGTGTCACTCTCTTGACATATACCTAATTTAGCTTTATTATTATTTATAATATGCTTACAGTCAGATTTGAAACAGACCTATCGGCGATATATCGCACGCTCGGCATCGAGGGCGAGCCGTTCGGCTCAAACTTCGTTATGTACGACGGCGATAAGCCCGTTGCGCTATGGCGAATGAAAATAGTGCTTGAAGATATGCCCGTCGGTGTGATAGAAAGCGTGCGCTTTCTCGATACGGTCGATGAGGACGACAGGACGTTTTTTATGCACGCAATGTTTTTTAAACTGTCTGAAGGCTCGCCGATACGTCTGCGTGTAGAGGGCGAAAGGGACGAATATCGCAAATTCGGCTTTCAGCTTGTGGACGGCAATATGGAAATAAACTCAACGGACATCAACTTGCACTATAGGTGCGGAGGCTACAGAGAATAATATGGACTCAAAAAGCTTTATCGAGGAATTTATCGAGCAGGACCTTGCCGACGGCAAGGTGAATAAAATTGTCACACGCTTTCCGCCCGAGCCTAACGGATATCTGCATATCGGGCACGCAAAGGCGCTTTGCATAAACTTCGGCGTAAAGGAAAAATACAACGGAATTTGCAATCTCCGCTTTGACGACACAAATCCCGCCAAAGAGGACGTCGAGTATATGGAAAGCATAAAGCGTGATATCGAGTGGCTCGGCTTCAAGTGGGACGGGCTTTACAACGCAAGTGATTATTTTGAGAAGATGTACGAGTGCGCCGTCAAGCTTATAAAGGACGGTAAGGCGTACGTCTGCGACCTGACCGCAGACGAGATAAGCGCAACAAGAGGCAGCTTTGGCGTTGCGGGTACGGAAAGTCCATTCAGAAACAGAAGCGTAGAAGAAAACCTTGCGCTGTTTGAGCGTATGCGTGCAGGTGAATTTGCCGACGGCGAAAAGGTGCTCAGAGCAAAAATAGATATGTCGTCGCCAAACATCAATATGCGTGACCCCGTCATCTATCGCATTTGCCACGCAACACATCCGCACACTGGCGACAAGTGGTGCATCTATCCTATGTACGACTTTGCGCACCCCATCGAGGACGCCGTTGAGGGCATATCGCACTCGCTGTGCTCGCTCGAGTTTGAAAACCACCGTCCTCTTTACGACTGGGTGACGGAAAACTGCGGCTTCGATCCACGTCCGAGGCAGATAGAATTTGCAAGACTTAATCTTACGCACGCAGTTATGAGCAAGCGTTTTATCAAAAAGCTCGTGGACGAAAAGATAGTTTGGGGCTGGGACGACCCCCGTCTTTCCACGCTTTGCGGAATAAGAGAGAGAGGCTACACGCCCGCCGCTATAAGAGATTTTTGCGCTCGCATAGGCGTTGCAAAGGCGGACAGCGAGGTGGATATTTCCATACTCGAGCACTGCGTGAGAGAGGACCTTAACGCTCACGCTCAGCGTGCAATGGTTGTGACAAAGCCGCTCAAGCTGATAATAGACAACTATCCCGAGGATAAGACGGAAGAAATGTATATCGAAAACAACTCGCAGCAGGAGGGCGCAGGCGTGCACGCAGTGAGCTTTTCTAAGGAGCTGTTTATCGAACAGGACGATTTTTCGCTTGATCCTCCGCCAAAATATTTCCGCTTGAAGCCGGACGGTATCGTGCGTTTGAAGGGCGCATATATCGTGAAATATGCGGGCTGCGACCTTGCTGACGACGGAACGGTCAAGGCTGTGCACGTCGAATACATCGAGGGCACAAAGTCGGGCGAGGAAGGCTCAAATATGAAGGTGAAAGGCACTATCCACTGGGTGAACGCACGTGATTGCGTCGACGTAAGGCTGAATATGTTTGACTACCTCATCGAGGACGGCGACGGCGATTATATGGACAGGCTCAATCCAAATTCGCTCACAGTGCTGAACGGCAAGGCGGAAAGACTGGTTGCAGAAGCGCCCGTACATACGAGATTTCAGTTTCTCAGAGAGGGCTATTTCATCAAGCGCAACGAGGACAACGAGTTTAACAGCATAGTTGGCCTTAAGGATAGTTTTAAGACAACAAAGTAGTTGCGAAGCTTAGAACAATTAAAGCGGTGATAAGGTGCAAACCAAAAGTTGTTGCGAAGCTTAGACCAGCGCTCGCAGGGCGAGCGCCAAAGTGAGTGCCGAAGTGCGACGGGAAGTACAAGCGAGCAAGCAGTGTTGTTTTTTGCTTGCGAGCGAGTGGCATAATAAGAGAACGGCAGTTGTTCACGAGTGCCGAATTCCCCTGCCCACAAGCGGCGGCAGTATAAATAGTGAAAGAGCGAGCTACCGCACGCATCCTAATTCTTGCGGGAGGGGAAAGCCCGAAGGGAAGGGGTGGGCAATTTCATTTAAATTGCACGGCGCACACTCACTGTAGTGTAAAATAGCATAAGGAGTAAATATGTTCGTTTGTAAAATTTGCGGAAGCGAAGTTAAACAGGGACAGGCATTCTGTCAGACATGCGGTGCGGACGTAGTTGACAACTACGAAACCGTGTGTCAGATTTGCGGTGCAAAAAACGGCGCAGGCAGCAGATATTGCGCTAAGTGCGGCGGCATTTTGTCCGTTATGCGCAAGCCCGTCTGCGCAGTCTGCGGCGCACAGAATCTGCCGGGCGCAAAGTATTGCGTATCCTGCGGCGCTCCCATTGCACTCAACAACGAAACGCACTCCGACAGCGATATGCTTGACGCACGCAAAGCCAAAATGCGCCTTGACAATATGGAAAGGGACAGAATGGCTGCGGTGGACAGGGAGATCGCCGACAAGCGTGCAAAGGCCGCCGAGGAAAAAGAGCAGGCTATGCTCGAGGTGGAAAGATACCGTGAAAAGTGCGAGGCGGATTATGAACATAAGGTCAGCACCGTCGAGGCGTACAAAAAGAGGATAGACGAGCTCGGCGCAGAGGATATAGAACTTTTAAAGAAGGTGTCCGTCGCTTTGCGGGACTATTCCAAGTATTATGCCGATCCTTATTCGCAGATAGACGAGGACGACATAGACACAGAAACGTATGTCTGTCCTGCCTGCGGCACGATAAATCCGCTTACGGCAACGGCGTGCACAAATTGCGGGCGCAATAAGGCACGTGCGCTATTGCTGCTTGCGAAAAACAAGATAAAGCAAAGCCCGCCCGTCAAGCGTAAGCAACGCATTATCGCACCGCCCGAGGAAGATTTAAAGCGTCAAAAGACGCCTACGCTTGAGGAATTTGAGGAAGAACGCAACAATCCCGTCGTTCAGGAGGAAGCTCCCGTTCAGCAGGAGGAAACGGCAAAAAAGGAACCGCCTGCGGATTTTTCGGGACGTCCGCCGTATTTTGGATATCCATATCCACCGTACGGCTATCCCTATCCGCCATACGGACAGCCTGTCGCACCCGCACAGGGCGGCGGCGGATATTATTTCACGGAGGAGCAGCACAGGCAAATGCCGCCGATCGTGCAGCCAGTCGCATTTGTGCCTTACGTGACGCAGGAGCAGCCGCTTATGCAATACTCGCCCGATATCCCTAAGGAAGCGCAGGAAGTGAAGCCGCAGGAGCAACCGAAGAGCGCAGCTCCTACGGTATCTACGGGCAGACGTGAGAGAAGAAGCAACAAAATATAAGCAATAAACCTTGAGGTTTGGTGATATGGCAGACTCAAACAACAAAAACAAAAATAAAGGAGTTGACGACGCAGGCATAAGGCTTGCGCCTACGCCTATCCATAACTCAAATTTTCACGTGATGCCCACCGTTATGCAGGAGTTTGTCATTACTCCCCGCATAGAGGTCGAGGAACAGGATCAAGGCGAATTCAGCAGAGATACCACGACTGTCGGCGATTTTCAGCCAAAAAAAGAGGATGTAAGCAAAAAGTGGAAGCGTAGAAAGCGCAGCAAAAATATGATACTCGGCATTGTGATGCTGATAATCACCGTGCTTGTGGTGCTGCCTTACATACTCGGTGCAGTCGGCGTTTGGCTTAACGATTTTGCATTCAGATATGTGCCTAAGGATTTCGGCGCTTTGCACAATATCGTAGAGGCGTTTAAGACGACCGCCGCAAACGGCTGGCACGGCGACGCAGTAAACGAGGTGTGGATAAAAGCCGTGCCGAGCCTGATATTGCTTTTCGGTATTCTGTTTTTGGCGATAAACCTCATCAAATCTATGGTGGCGATACTTGCGACGCACAAGCCCGTCAAATACACTGTGGGGGCAACGGTATATCTGTTTACTGTGCTTGCGGTGTTTATCGCATCGCTCGTGGGAGCAAGCGCTATAGGCGTTGAAAAAATAAGCTTTATAGACGATTTTATACACGGCTTCAGGACAAGCGAGTTGTTTTCGCTGATAGTGTTTGCGGCAGGCTATTTTGTCGTATCCTTGGTGTGCACCCTGCTCGGTGCCGACAAGTACGGCTATTTAAAATAAAATATAAACCCGACATGCACAATGTGCAGGAGGTGAATTTATGGCAAAAAAATATCAGGAGTTTGAAGTTTCAGAGGAACCGGAAGTCGTTACTCTCGAAGAGGTAGAACCTTTGTTTGAAGCCGAGGCGTACGGCACTCCTCAGCCCGAGGCAGGCTCGGATGTCACGGTGATGAAGCAGGTCGGCATAGGCGGACCTGTGCCTATCGTTGCGCCAAAACACAATACCATACAGCTACAACCTATCGTAGTGCCGCTTGCGGTCGTGCCCTATATGACGCAGGACAGCAATATTTTGCGCACCGATACCCGTGCGACGGGCGGCTATGAAACGGACGAGGATTATAGAGAGGGAGTTGAGTTCGATACAGAGCGCACAAAGGAAGCAAAGAAAAAGAAAGGCGTGTCTTGGGTGCGCATTTTGTCGCTTATCACGTTTATACTCTCCGCTCTTACGGTGCTGCCGTTTTTCCTGTCCGAGGCGACGGACAATTTGGGCTCTATGGTGATAAAGGACTTTAACGTAATACAGATAATGAGAGGCTGGATAGCCGGCGGCTTTATGAAGAGCAGCGCCGACGCTATCAACCTTGTGTATTTCATCGTGATGTGCCTTGTAGGCATTCAGACAATTCTTACGCTGCTCGGCGTTGTGATAGGCAAATATCCGAAGCCCATTACGCCAATACTGTCGTTTATCACAATGGGAGCTTTCATAGGACTTTTGATATACAAGATAGTTTCGCACAGCTTTGCCGTCAAGGATGAGGTCGGTTTTTTGGTGCTGCTTGTGCTTAGCGTGCTCACATTTGTGCTGTCGCTCGTGTTTTCCATACTGCTCAATTACAGAGAGGATAAGCAGGAGCAAAAAGCGAGGAAGGGCGCTGAAATTTAATAAAAAACGGGTGCGGTCGCACCCATTTTTTATCGGACTTTAAAAAAATATGTCGTTAAAACTCGTATCGCTTGCAAGTGGCAGCAAGGGCAACGCCACTCTCATATATTCCGAAAAGACCGCTCTGCTTGTAGACGCAGGGATATCCTATTCCCGCATAAAAGAGGGGCTTTTGCAGTTTGGGCTTATGCCTGAGCTGCTTGACGGAGTTGTCATAACGCACGAGCATGCGGACCACGTCAAAGGGCTTAGCAAGCTTTGCGAGTGCTGCAAGGTCTACGCTCACCCGTACACAGCAAGGGAAATTTATATGCGGCAGGGCGCTATAAAAAATGTGGTCAATGTGGATAATTTTGAAAACGGCTTTGTCATAGGCGATATAAAGGTGGAGCCCTTCAGAATTCCGCACGACGCAGTTTATCCTTTGGCGTACTCGTTTGAATGTTGCGGCGAGAGGTGCAGCGTTGCAACGGATATAGGCGTGCCCACGCACGGCGTTTTGCGAAACATAAAGGACAGCAAGGTGGTGCTGCTTGAGGCAAATCACGACCTTGCTATGCTTAAAGAGGGCAAATATCCGCCTCAGCTTAAGGCAAGGATAATGTCAGACAGAGGACATCTGTCCAACGATGCGACCGCAAGGATAGTGCAGCATCTGTCGGGACACAGCAGTGTGAAGCAGCTCATACTTGGGCATATAAGTGAAAACAACAATACGGAGCAGTGCGCTTACGACACCGTCAAGTCTATGCTGGACAGCTTGGGCGACGGCAGTATCTCACTGCATTTGGCGCATCAAAATGCGATAGGCGAGGTGTTTGAGGTAAAATGAGAAAGAGTATAGGCGCAAGCGAATCATCATCGATATATCTGCTCGCCATATGTGCGGGAAGCATTCTGTCGCTGTTTGCGTCGCTCGCCCTGTCAAAGGTGTCGGCGGGGTTTGGCGGAATGAGCGTGCAGAATTGGATAGGCTATATCATCATGCAAATAGCCTTTATCGGCTGTGTGCTCATTTATTCAAAGGTGCGCAAGGTCGATTTGGTGTCCGTTGCAAGGATACACAAGCCACGTGACTTCAGACAGTTTATTTTGACGCCCTTTATCGCTTTTGCAACAATACTTGTGTTTTTGCCGCTTGCAGATCTTTGGACGTCGTTTTTAGATTTGATAAATTATCCCGTCAATTCGGGTGTAGCTATGCCAAAAGACGGCAATGTTGGCGCATATTTTCTGTCCTTGCTCGTTATGGCGATATTGCCTGCTATCGGCGAGGAATTGCTTATGCGAGGCAACGTCTATCACGGGTTGTCCACAAAAAACGTGTGGTTTGGCATACTTATGTCGGCGCTGTTTTTCAGCCTTATGCACGCAAATCCGTTGCAGACGGTGCATCAGTTTGGGCTTGGCATAACGCTTGCTATCACGCTGACGCTTACAAATTCGCTGTGGGCGTGCGTGCTGATACACTTTTTTAACAATTTTATAAGCATAACGCTTGTAAACTATCTGCCGCAGGTGTCGGAATGCATCGATAAGTTTGGCTATTTTAATTGGCTCACGGGCTTTGCAAGCGTGATTGTTGGTTTGCTGCTGCTCGTGCTGCTGTTTTATATACTGTATAGACTTGGCGATAAGCACGGTGAATACCGTGTCGTCGACGGCGGGATAGAATATGATGAGTTCACCATAAAGGCGATATTGCCCGAGGATACAAAGACAAATCCCGTAAAGGACTTCTTTAAATTTTTTGCTTCGCTGTTCACAGCTGCGGGCTGGCGCAGGCTCACCCTTACGCTCAGCCGCAAAAACGAGGTGCAGTATTTCGGTAAGCAGCCTATGTCGGGCGTGTGGATAGCGCTTGTGCTTGTGATAGTATATTGGCTTTATGCTTTCATTTCGAGGATGATATGACAAAGCGCAACGGAATAGGCTTCATCTATTTCGGCGTGGTCGTCGCTTCGCTGCTGCTGAGGATAGCTTCGGCGCTTGACGTTTATTCGGCGCTCGGCGTAAAGGATACGAGCGCATTTTATACCTGCGTAGTGCAGCTTTTGATATTTGGCGTTATGCCGCTTGCGCTCTATTTTCTTACAGTCGCACGCCGTGACGGGGCAAGACAGTTTTTGACCGATTTCGGCATAAAAAAGGTGTCGGGGCGCAACTGCGCACGGGTGCTGGTCATTGCCATATGTATGATAGTCGTAACCTATGCGGTGTCGTATTTTTGGCAGTCGTTGCTGTCGCTTATGGGCTTTACGAGGGTGCCGTCGCAGACTGATTACAGCAGCATAGGCGTGCTATTTAAAGAGCTCGTTTTGGTGGCGGTGCTGCCCGGCGTGTTTGAGGAAATCACGCACAGAGGACTTATATACGCAGGCTACCGTGAGTGCGGTTGGAAATTTGTGCTGATAAGCGCAGTATATTTTTCGCTCATGCACCAAAACATCGTGCAGACGGGATATACGTTTTTCGGCGGCACTGTGATGGCGCTTGCTATGTACTATACGGGTTCGATTTTTCCCTCGATATTCATACATTTTCTCAACAACGCAGTGTCGGTCTTAGGTGGATATATTGCGCAAAACGGCGGCGTTTTCAGCTTTATCACAAAAATAGAAAATTGGATATACGGCTCGCCTGCAGGTATCGCCGTCGGCATGGTCGTCGCAGTGATATGCGCAGCGATATTGATAGTTATGTTTTTGCGTATGCGCCGTGACGCAGTAAGGGGCGGGCTTGTAGACGAAAGACCGTTTGCGCCATCGCTTGCGGATACTAAGCCGCTTTATGCGGATATTCCGTTTATCATCACCGTTGTGTTGGGAATAGGCGCAACGGCATTCAGCCTTGCGTGGGGGCTTATGAGATGAAAATAAATATAGTGGCGATAGGAAAGATAAAGGAAAAGTTTTTTGCAGACGCAATAGAGGAATACGTCAAGCGCTGTTCACGCTACGGCGACGTGCGCATTGTCGAGCTTCCCGAAGCCCCGCAGGGCAAATCCCCCGACGAGCAAAGGCGCATAGAGAGCGCCCAGCTTCTGGATAAGGCAAAGGGCTATATTGTCCTCACGGACGCACGGGGCGAGCAGCTTTCAAGCGAGGGGCTTGCGGCGTTTATTGCGGACAAGGCGGTTGACGGCGTCAAGGAAATATCCTTTTTGATAGGCGGCAGCTTCGGACATACGGACGAGCTTCGTCGCCGTGTGGATATGATGATATCCTTTGGGAAGATAACTTATCCTCATCAGCTTTTCCGTGTAGTCTTGACGGAGCAGATATACCGTGCGTTTACCATAAACGCAGGTTTGCCTTATCACAAATAAGATTTCAAAAGACTAAAAACAGACTTTAACTATATAAATCTACATTATAAAGTGGTGATTTTGTATGTATGATGACAAATTTATGATGCTTGCTATCGATGAGGCTAGGCGCTCGGCGGCGTTTGACGAGGTGCCTGTGGGCGCTGTGCTCGTAAAGGACGGCGAAGTGATTGCGGCAAGCGGAAACTTTAAGGAAAGAGAAAACTGCGCATTGAATCACGCAGAAATGCAGGTGCTTGCAATGGGCGCAAAGGCAGTGGATAATTGGTGGCTTGAAGATTGTGATCTGTACGTTACGCTCGAGCCCTGCCCTATGTGCGCAGGCGCAATGATAAACTCACGCATACGTGCGCTGTACTTCGGCACATACGATGAAAAGAGCGGCGCTTGCGGCTCAAAGGTGAATTTGCTTGAAAAGGGCTTGTTCAATCACAATATCGAGGTGAGCGGCGGACACCGCCAAGCCGAGTGCGCAGGACTGCTGTCCGAATTTTTTAAAAACAAACGCAAAAAGCGCTGATGTTTTATGGGGGAAAATTATGAAGCTTACTGCAAAAACCGCATTTAGGATACTTATTGTCGGAGCGCTTGTTTTTGTGCTTGTGTTTGCGCTTTGTGCGTGCGCCGACGGCGAAGATGAGCAAAAGTCGAGCGATGATAATGCGCCGAGCTTTTATTATGCTCAGGACGAGGTTGAGGGCTATGCCAAATCCGCCGCAAACTTAAACAGATATGAAGGCTGCAGGGACAAAGCTGAGCCCTTGTTTGTCATACCCGGTTTGAAAAAGGGCAGAAATTTCATCTTGCAGGGCGTGGAATACTGCGAAGAGCTTAATTGGACATTTTTGTGCGGATATATAAATCCGAGCACCGATAAGTCCAACAGCGTGATATTTGTGCTCGATATGAACAAAACCAAGGTAGCCTCAAACGGAAAGGTATATAACGGCGTGCTCATAAAGGAGCTGTTTTTGGAAAAGGAAAACGGCGAGGCGTTTAAGGGGCACGCAGGTGGCATTGCCGTAACCCAAAAGAATGTTTGGATAGCAAACGGCTCAAAGCTGCACCGCATTTCGCTCGATACGGTCAAAAACGCAACGGAAAGTGGCAACGTCAAAATTGAGGGCAGCGTAAGCGTGCCCGTGCTTGCTTCATATTGCAGCTATAGCGACGGCATACTGTGGGTGGGCGAGTTTGAGTATGCACGTGACGATTATAATACCGACGCCGCTCATCACAATCCGCAAAACGCAAGCCTTACGGCGTGGAGCGCAGGATACAGGATAGACGAAAGCGGCGCAGAAGGCTTCGACGAAACGACGGGCTTTTTGTCTGCAAATATGAAGAATACGCTTGTACCCGACTTTGTGCTTTGGCACGGCGAAAAGGTGCAGGGAATGGCGGAGGTCGGCAGTAAGCTTGTTTTAAGCATTTCCTACGGCAGGAAAAATGCCTCAAAGCTTTTGATATACGATAATTTCGTAAGGGGCAAAAACGCAAGAGAGTGCGACATCACAGTGCAGATTTCGGGCGAAAGCGTGCCGTGCTATATTTTGGCAAGTCCCGTTAAAAGCGTGACCGCACCGCCTATGACAGAGGATCTCAGCACGGTTTTGAAAAACGGCGAATATAAGATATTTGTTGCGACGGAATCGTCGGCATACTACTATCACGGATATAAGCTGCTAAACAGGTCGGTCGATCCGCTTGATACGGTCTGGTCGTTTACGGTTGAGCAGTAATTGCGGATTTATATGCAAAAGGAGCCGAAAAATCGGCTCCTTTTGCGTGACATAAAGGGGAGTTTGGGTTAGGGCGGTTGCGCTGTTTGGCCTCATAGAGAGCGCCCGTTTATATATATGCTACCGTTCCTTTGCCTGTCGTCAGATAACCTGTACTATACATTGCTCGGCGCAGCCTGCGCCCTGAGCGGAAGTAGTTTCACAAATGCACGCAGTTACCGACGTTGCAAGTGCTATCAAGGTGGAAATTATTATTGCAACAAGTTTTTCCTTCTTTTTTTTATCCATAAGCATCTCCCTTTTTATCGTCTCGCTGTCCAACCGTTGCAACACGCCCTGCCGAAAATATATTACAAAAAACTGCAATATCCAAATTATTATGTCGGCAAATTTTACAAAACGGCAGTTTGTGTGGCTTTTAAAAATCAAGTATTTGTATTTGTTTTCATATAGTGTAGTTATGGAAAAGTATAATATCGTATTTATTGAAACGCCGTTTTCAAAAAAGTCAATTTTGGGGCGCAGAGCGGAGGATTTTATCCTGCGTGAGTTTGCAAGCTTTGACAGCAAGGACGGTTATATCGTAAAAGAAGCGGTGTACAAGGACGCCGAGGGAGACTATTTCATGCCCAACGCTATAAATATCGTGCTTACGCTGGACGCTCCGCTGCTTAGAAGAAGCACCGTTGAGGACTTTGTTTCGCTTATGCGCCACAAGGGCATTTCGTCAATGAGGCTGGGCGCAAGGGACGCAATATCCCGTATTCGCATAGGCAATGCGCCCGATGAGGGAATTTTTGTCAAGGACGCCGATTTTTTGAAGATAGATAGTGCAAAAACCTACAATATGGTGTATAATCTGCTTAAAGACAGGATACTTGACGCTCATCTGACAAACGGCGTTGACATCGTGGACAAAGCTACGGTGTTTGTCGACGACACCGTTTTGATAGAGGCAGGTGCGCAGATCCTGCCGTTTTCCCGTTTGGAAGGCAATTCGGTCGTCAAAAGCGGCGCACGGATAAGCGCAAGCTTTGTGCGCAACAGCGTTGTGGAAAGCTGTGCTTTGGTGGACTATTCGCACATAGTGGATTCCTGCGTGCGTGCAAACGCAACGGTGGGTCCGTTTGCAAGGCTCAGAGGCGCACAGATCGGCGAGCATTGCCGTATAGGCGACTTTGTGGAAATAAAAGCCTCAAAGCTTATGGACGGCGTAAAGGCTTCGCATTTGAGCTATGTCGGCGACGCAGAGGTCGGTGAGGGCACAAACGTAGGTTGCGGCACCGTCTTTTGCAACTATGACGGCAAGGATAAGCATAAAACCACCGTGGGCAGCAAGTGCTTTATAGGTGCAAATACAAATCTGATAGCTCCCGTAGTCGTCGGCGACAACGCATTTATAGCCGCAGGCACCACCGTCACACGTGACGTGGGCGACGGCTCGTTTACGATAGGGCGTGTGAGGCAGGATACAAAAACAATAAACAGACCGCAGGCGTAAAAATACCTCGCCTGCTAAGGAGTGCATATGATGCTCATAGTAGGCTTGGGAAACCCCGGCGCAAAATACAAGGACACCTATCACAACATAGGCTTTAAGTTGGTTGACGCTTTGGCGGAACGCCTCGGCGTAAAATTTTCAAAGAATATCTGCGACGCAAAGGTGGCGGAGTGTAAAAAAGCGGACGTCATACTTGCAAAGCCGCAGACCTTTATGAATTTGTCGGGCGAGGCGGTGAAAAAGCTGCTCCGCACGTATGATATAGACGCACAGTCGCAGCTCATCGTATGCTATGACGACGTGGATTTGCCCATAGGCAAGCTGCGCTTAAGAGAAGAGGGCAGCGCAGGCACTCACAAGGGTATGCGCAGCATTGTAGATGAGTTGGGCACTCAAGGCTTTTGCCGTCTGAGGGTGGGCGCAAGGACTCCCCTTCTTGCAGACGGAGAGATTGCGCTAATAGATTTTGTTCTGTCCAAAATAGATTATCAATATAAAGAGCAGCTTCAAGCTGCACTAAACAACGGCGTGCTTGCCTTAGAGGACCTCATAAAGGGCATCCCCTTTGCACGTGTGCAGGAAAAACTGAACAGATATTGCAATTAAACGCAAAAGAGGCAATGCAATCAAGTGGCAATTCCAAGTATATTTCAGCTTAAAAATCTGGGCGAACAGCTCACAAAGCTCGATGGGTTAAACGAAATACGTTTGCCCGATCCTGCTTTGGGCGCAGTATCCGTCGTCAGGGTGACAGAGGGCGCAAAGGCGCATATCGTCGGAGCGCTGTCCTGCCGCCGTCTTGTCGTAGCGGCGGACGCATACGGCGCAAAGAGCCTTGCAAGCAGAATAGAAAGCTGGGGCAACAGAGTTGCATATCTGCCATACAGGGACGATATGCTCATTGCACGCAAGGGCTTTACGCCTACGAATATGTACGAGCGATTGAGTGCGCTCGCACGCATTGCGGACGGCGACGTGGACGTTATAGTGACCTCGGCGGACAGCCTGCTACAGCGTTTTCCCGCAAGGCGGCTTGTAAAAAGGTTTACCGTAAAGGTCAAAAAAGAGGATATAATTGCGCCTCAAGCGCTGGCGGATAAGCTTGCGTTTGCAGGCTACAAACGGCAGGAAGCTGTGGGCGATATAGGCGAGTTTGCCGTGAGAGGTGATATTGTCGACGTGTATTCGGCAAGCGGAACGGCATACCGCATAAGCTTTTTTGACGAGCTTATAGAGGATATACACGTAATAGACATCGAGAGTATGGCTTGCTCCAACGAGGTGGAAGAGGTCACGTTTATTCCGCTTAGCGACATTCTTGCGGACGAAGAGCTGCTCGATAGCGCAAGCTTAGCTATGAAGCCGCATTTAAATGCAAAAAACTGTGCGGAGGCAAGAGAAAATCTGCACGTGGGCGCTTGCGATCCGTCCGCAGTCTGGGCGCTTCCGTTTATGCTTGACGGTATGCAGACGTTGCTGGAATATCTTGACGACGGACAAACGCAGGTTTTGGTCTTTGACGAGCCTAAGGTCGTCAGCGACAAGCTCGAGATACTCGAAAAGGAATTTGACGGACGTATAAAAAATCTCACCGAGGGCGGCGAGATATTGCCCGAGCATAAAAATGTCTATATCACTTTGCACGAGTTCAGACGTCAGATGCTGAAGCTGCGCAAGCTCAGCTTTACGTCGATGATATTGAGCAATCCTCTGTTTACGCCGACGTATCTTGTAGAGCCAAAGACAAGACCTGTCACAAAATATTATCTCGACCCCGCTACAGTGCAGAACGATATAAAGAACTTTGTGCGCAACGGCGCAAGAGTGATATTTGCCTGCGGCAGCAAGGAGCGTGCTTTAAGCGTCAGAGACAGCTTGAGAGAGGCGGAAATAGGCGCCGAATACAGCGAGGACGCAGAGGGCGAAGCGCAGGTCTTGGTGACGTCGCTCAAGGTTGACACGGGCGTGATCTATCCTGTGCAAAAGGCTGTAATAGTGGGTATGTCCGAGTGCATAGGCAAGCTCAGCGTAAAACCCGCTTATGTGCAGAAAAAGCAGTTTAACGTGCCAAAAGCGGGCGATTATGTAGTACATCGTGTGCACGGCGTAGGACTTTGCGAGGGCACTACCCGTATGAAGACGGGCGAATTCGAGCGGGAATATATCGTCATAAAATACCGTGACGGCGACAAGCTTTATGTGCCCACCGACCAAATGGACAACCTGCAAAAGTTTGTCGGCGAGGAACATCCTACGCTCAATAAAATAGGCGGAAAAGAGTTTGCTAAAGAAAAGGAAAAAGTCAAAAAATCCGTTCGTAAGCTTGCCGTCAACCTTGTCGAGCTTTACGCAAAGCGTGAAAAACAGCGTGGATACAAATACTGCGATGACACCGTCTGGCAAAAAGAATTTGAGGATAGCTTCGAATACTGCGAGACTGAAGATCAGCTCAAAGCCATAGCCGATATAAAGCGGGATATGGAAGAAGGGCGCATAATGGACAGGCTCATCGTAGGCGACGTGGGCTTTGGCAAAACTGAGGTCGCATTCAGAGCGATGTTTAAAACCGTGCTCGACAACAAGCAGGCGGTGCTGCTTGCGCCAACTACGATTCTTGCAAGGCAGCACTACGAAAACCTTGTAAAGAGGCTTGCGCCGTTCGGCATAAAATGCGGCTTGCTTACGAGGCTGCAATCCGCAAAGGAAAACAGCAATCTCTTAAAGGGCATAAAAGACGGCTCCGTGTATATGGTGGTGGCAACGCATAAGGTGCTTGCAAAAAGCGTGGAGTTTAAGGATCTCGGACTTTTGGTGCTCGACGAGGAACAGCGCTTCGGCGTCGAACACAAGGAAAAGCTTAAGGAAAGATATCCGCTTGTAAACGTGCTTACACTGTCGGCAACGCCCATACCACGCACGCTCAATATGTCGCTTACGGGCGTAAGGGATATATCTATGCTCGAAACCGCCCCTCAGGGCAGGCTGCCTATACAGACCTACGTCGTCACCTACAGCGACGCAATTTGTGCGGACGCTATTGCGAGAGAGATGGCACGAGGCGGACAGACGCTCATACTTTTAAACGACATTTCGCAGCTCGCTTCGTTTGCGCAGAGGCTGTCGTCGCTCGTCGAGGGCGCAAGGATAATCACTGCGCACGGACAAATGCCCGCAGGAGCTCTCGAGGAGCGTATGAGCGCATTTTACGACAAGCAGTATGATGTGCTTGTATCCACCACTATAATAGAAAACGGCATCGACCTGCCCGACGCAAATACGCTCATCGTTTTAAACAGCGGCAATTTCGGTCTTGCGCAGCTCTATCAGTTGAGAGGCCGAGTCGGGCGCAGGGGCGTGCTTGCGCACGCATACTTTACATTGCCGCCAAACGGCACGCTCAATGACAATGCGGAAAAACGACTTAAAACCTTGCTTGACAATACCGAGATAGGCAGCGGCTTTAAGGTTGCAATGTCCGACCTTTCCATCAGAGGCGCAGGCACGCTGCTCGGTGCGGAGCAAAGCGGACATATCGAAAAGGTGGGATACGAAATGTATCTCGAGATACTCAACGAAACCGTGCAGGAAATCAAAACGGGCGTTGTGCAGAAGCCCGTGCGTGATGTGGAAATGCGTGTGGACGCTATGGCGTACATCAGCGACGGCTATGTGAGCAGCAGGGATAAGCTGAAGGTGTACAAGCGCATTTCAGGCGTAGCAAGCAAAGCGTCGAGAGATGCGCTCATAGCCGAGCTTAGCGAAATTTACGGCCCCGTTGACCTGCCGCTTGAAAATCTGATAAATATAGCGTTGCTAAAAAATCTTGCCGCAGGCTTTGACGTCTCGAGGATAGTCATAAACAAAAACGGGGCGGGCGCAAATTTCTACGATGCGGACGTGTTTA
The DNA here is from genome assembly GCA_910584155.1 of uncultured Christensenella sp. GTDB lineage: Bacteria > Bacillota > Clostridia > Christensenellales > CAG-917 > CAG-475. Next base: position 56,302 of record CAJTYG010000003.1, read on the forward strand.
AAAACGAAACTCTTATGCGTGCGGTATCCGCCCACGCAAGCAGCGTTGTGATGACGACCACCATTCCGCCCACGTTATTGTTTGACGTTAACAAAAAGACGGCGGAGCAAAAGCTTGCGATAATGATAGAGTTTTTCTCAAGTGCGGAATGACCTTTTATAATAATCAATTTGCAAATATCAAGGCAGCGAGCTAAGAGAAAAGAATTCCGTCAAAAGCACATCTGATACGTATACAATCCTAAAGACTGAACATCTTGTAGGTGAGTTGTTCGACAAATAAACGTTTTATATATACAGAAAGCGCAGATAAACTGCGCTTTCTGTATAGTTTAACATAATATCATATCAGCTTTAACACGGTGAGATTCGCTCCGCTGTAAGTCGATTCCTCGGTCGACGCATTGTGGATTGAAAGCGCCGTCGGGGCGGCTGCGACATATACGATGGTCTTGCTTACGTTTGCTTCCTGCGTGTTTGCCGTTTCGTTTGTAACGGTCTCTCCCGCTATTGCGGCGCCGTTCTGATATAACTGCATGCTGAAGGTCCCGTTTGCGCCCGATGTGCCTGTGCCTCCAAAGCTTACAAGATAAGTGCCTGCGGGGACGTTGACCGCATTTGCCGAAACGCTCATAGTCGTGCCCGTTGTGGCTGCGGTCTGCGTGATGGGAATTATTGCGCCTGCCGCAACTGTCTGAGCGCCTGCGCCTGCATATAAAGCGTCGCTCGTACCTGCAGGTCCTTGAGGTCCTTGTGGACCTGTAGCGCCCGTTGCGCCTGTTTCACCTTGCGGACCCTGCGGGCCTGTTGCGCCTGTTGCACCCGTAGCTCCTACGGGACCTTGCGGACCTGTCGCACCTGTTTCACCTTGAGGGCCTTGAGGACCTGTTGCACCCGTTGCACCTTGAGGTATGCCGAAGGTAAAGGTGAATATCTTTGCCGTATCCGGACCCGATGCTGTCACAGTTGCAGTTGCGGGCGAGCCTGCTGCGAGAGTTGTCGCCGTTGCGGTTGGAGTGCCAAAGCCTGCCGCAGCGCCTGTTGCACCCGTCGCACCTGTAGCACCTGTTTCGCCTTGCGGCCCCTGCGGCCCGACAGGACCCTGTGGACCTGTAGCACCCGTAGCGCCTGTTTCGCCTTGCGGTCCCTGCGGTCCTACAGGACCCTGCGGACCGATTGCACCTGTAGCACCTGTTTCACCCTGCGGCCCCTGCGGCCCGATAGGACCCTGCGGACCCGTTGCGCCGGTAGCGCCGGTCGCACCCGTCGCACCTGTTGCACCTACGGGACCTTGCGGTCCCTGCGGACCTGTAGCGCCGGTCGCACCTGCAGGACCTTGAGGACCTATAGCGCCGGTTGCGCCTGTGGCACCCGTCGGGCCCTGCGCTCCCATCGGACCCATTGGTCCCATAGGACCTGCGGGACCTTGAGGTCCTTGCGGTCCTCGTAGGCATACGTTGGTGACACGGTTGCAGCAGCCGTCATCGTTGAAGCGGTTGTCGTGGCACCCGCAGTGATTGTTGCAGTTGTTGAAAAACATAATAAAAATCCTCCTTGACTGATATGTAAGAGGAATGAGAGATTTTTACTACTTGACATATACTATGCTTTTTGCAAATAAAGAGTTACTAAATTTAAAATACGGTTGACTAAAATACATATAAACTTTATATTTGTAGTGTCAAAGAAAATACTATATTTAAGAGGATATGATTTATGGAAAAAGCCGATTTGGAAAACAAATTTAAAGCCTATCTCGAGGCTCAGTTCAGACAGATCGCTCCTACAAAGTCCGCTATGGAATATCGCAAGAGCCTGCTTATCAGGCTGTCCGACAGGGCGCAGGAGCTACGCATAAAGGGCATGAACGACGACGAGCTGATATATAACACAGCTATCGCCGAGCTCGGCGATTTGCAGGCGCAGCTGCGTGATTACGAAAATAAAACAGTCAGGGCGGAGGTCACACGCAAAATGACGGCGCTTGGCGTAAGCGTCGGGCTTGCATATATAGTTTTGCTTGTGGCGGCATACCTCATCGTCGGCTTTGTAACAAAGCTTTGGCACCCGACGTGGCTTATTATCACTGGCGGCTTGCTTTTGGGACTTATCGGTATTATCGTGTTTGCTATAGTCAAGCTTGCAAAAAAGGATAAGCTTTTGTTTGTGCGTGGACTTGCTGCGTTCGCCGAAGTGCTGTTGAGCACGACTGTATTCTTGTTTTTGCAGCTTGTGGGCGGAATAAACGGCAGTTGGATGACCTTCCTTGTTATGGTAGCCTTGATCGCTACGGTGGATACGGTTTTGGCTTTTTTGAGCGACAGCAAGCTTAAATGGCTTGAGTTGCCCGTCGCAATAGAGATAGTTTGCGTGATGCTGTATGTCATACTCGGGCTTTGCATAAGGACGTTCTGGCACCCCGGTTGGTTGCTTTGCCTCGGCGGCTTTGTGTTTGCAATGGTGCAAATCATCGCCGTGCTTGCAAGGCGTGCAAGCCAAAAGAAAAAGGAAGAGGTTGAAAGCAACACTGCCGTTGACGAAAGCTATTGGACTAAATGGGACTGATATAGAGTCAAATCGATGGAGATATATATGAAAAAGACTACGGTTAAAGCGGAAATGTGGGATAGAATGCAATTTCTGTTCCGCAATTTCTATGACAGAATGGTGCACCTCAAGCTTTATTACAGCGGTAAGCTGGATATTGAAGCTTTAAAGTCCGCAGTGGTATTTATGCTCGAGCGTACGCCTGTGCTGCACAGCAGCTTCAATACGACCGTCACCGAGCCGTATTGGCAGGAGGAGCAGTACACCGCAGACGACGTTGTGTCCGTGCAACAAAGCGAGGACTCAGATTTGGACGCCGACGAGTTTCTTGCGGGCGTGATCCCTTATGACAACAACGTACAGATAAAGGTGGCGTTGTTTGAGCAAGGGGATAAGACGGTGCTCGCCGTGCTCGTAAACCATATGTGTATGGACGGCGGCGATTTTAAATATTTTATGGCTACGCTATGCGCAAACTACAATCATCTCGTGCGCAAGGAATACAGTGCCATAAACGTAAAATCGGGCTCGAGAAGCTTTGAACAGGTGTACTCTAAATTTAGCGGACGTGACTTGAAAAAGGCTCGCAATCTTTACAAGAATGTGAGCAAAAACAAGGATAAAGTGCCGTTTCCGTGGACTGAACCCACAGATTTGGATAAAAACCGCATTGTAAGACGTGAAATAGACGCACAGCGTTTTACACAGTTTAAGGCAGCCGCAAAGGCTTTGGGGATAACTGTGAACGACGCCGTTATGGTGGCGACCATACGCACGCTGTACGATATCTGTCATCTCGACGACGACCGTCCGCTCACCGTTTCCTGCGCAATAGATTTGAGACGTCATATCGTAGAGGGCGGCGCTAAGGGCGGACTTACAAACCACACCGCTTGGCTTGCCTGCAGGACGGAGCAGAAGGGCGAAAACGTGCGTGATACCGTCGCAAACGTGGTGAACGCTATGCGCAAGCACAAGCGTGACAAGTTTATGGGGCTCTATTCGCTGCCGTTGCTTAATCTGGCATATACGATCTTCCCGCAGGACGTCGCAGAATTTGCGATAAAGCTCGGTTATGACAATCCGCTGCTTGCGGTGAGCAATATAGGTATGCTCGGCGACGAACGCTTAAAATTTGACGGCACAGAGCTTGAGGGCGGATATATGTCGGGCGCAACAAAATTCAAACCGTATTTTTTGATGTCCGTCACCACGTTGCTCGGCAAAATGACGCTGTCAACATCCATGCGTGGCAACGATGAGGACGTAAAGCTCGTCAACGAATATTTTGACCTAATCGAAAAAAATATCGACGAATTTATAATGCTCAACGAATAAAGTAGGTAAGCAATATTTTAAAAAGATATTGCAAGTTTAAGCTGCATATGATAAACTGATAACAATTAACATACATTTGTAGCATAAGGAGGGATTTATGACTTTTGCAGAGTTTTTGTTCGTCGCAATTGACAAATTGTTTGACGGTGGACAAAACAAAAAGAAAATGCTCAAATTCAAGGGCGTCGACTTCAATGAGGAAAAAGACATAGCCTACGGCGAGAGCGAAAGCGAAAAGCTTGACATTTTTTATGTGAAAAGACCTGAGGGCGAAAAGTATCCCGTGATGTTCCTCATACACGGCGGCGGCTTTGTCGCAGGCGACAAGCACTATCGCAGAGGGCTTGCAAGATGGATGGCAGACAAGGGATATTTTGTCGTAAACGTCAACTATGCGCTTGCGCCTCAGTATAAATTTCCAACCGGACTGCAGCAGCTTGTAAAGGCGCTCAACTGGGTGGGCGAAAATGCCGAAAAGTATAATTTCGACCTTGACAATATTTGCGTTTCGGGCGACAGCGCAGGCGGATATTATTCGGCTATGCTCGCCTGTATCACAACAAACAAGAGCCTGCAGGAAAGATTTGGCGTCAGCACGGAGCTTAAGTTCCGCACTGCGATGATCGACTGCGGCATTTACGACGCACAGGAAGCGCTCGGCAGAAAGATGCCGTTTAAGCTTACTGACAGAATTTTGTTTGACTTTGGCGGCGTGCACGTCAAAGACCTTGACAAATATGAGTATGCCGACGTGCTTGCGCCCTACGTGTTTGTTGACGAGACTTTCCCCATTTCATTTATCACCTATGCGGAAAAGGACTTCTTCTGCAAGGGACAGGGACAAAAACTCATCGCAAAGCTCAAAGAGTTGGGCGTACACGTTGAGGAACATCATTCCACGAAGTTTATGGACAACCACTGCTTCCCTCTCAACTGGAACAAGGGTGCGGCAAAGGAAAACGTCAAGCTTGTGGGCGAGTTTTTAAGAAAGACGGCAAACAAAGAGATTTAAATACATACCGTAAAGACAAAGCGTCCTCGGCGAGGACGCTTTTATAAATGCTATGAGAAAAAAAGAAGCACAGTTCAAGCCTAAGACGGCGGAATATGAGGGACAGGGCGAGGCGGTACCGATAACCGAAGACGGGCTTAAGGAAGCGGCGCTCCAAAAACAGGACGAGCTTCAGAAGCAAGACAAAAAGTCGTCCGTAGTCACAAAGATAAGCGCTGTGTGGACAATTATTTCCACGCTGTATGCCATTGCCACAACGGGCATATTTATAGGCAGAGGCTGGGTGTCGCACGTGGCTTCCATCGTGCTTGCTTGCATTTTGGGCGTGTACGTGTGTGTGTTTATCGTGCTTGTGGTGTTTACCTTTAAGGACGCAAAGGGCGGCACAAAGCAGGTGAAGCTGTATCGCAAAACGCTTAAGATTTTTAAGGCGATCGCAAACGTCGTGCTGCTATCTCTGGCTGCGGTGTCTATGGTGGGAATGAGCTTTAAGGGCATAGACCAAGTGGCGAAGCTGATATTTTTTATAGCGACCTTTGTCGTTGCGGTCATACAGCTTGGGCTTAAGGTCACTTTGTTTGCAATGAAGCTCATTCGTATGAGGATAGCAAAAGCCTTTAAGGTGGAGTTTTATAAGTTTGTAGACGGGCGCAAAAAGAGAAAAAGCGTTGCGATGAAATATAAGGAAAGCAGATATAAACAGAAATAGTTTTTCGCAGAAAAGATACTTTAAATAAGCAATATCCGCACTTAATGTGCGGATATTGTATGTTTTGGTGCATTTGTTATCACAGTGACAAAAACCTCTCGGTTAGCTCCCACGGGTTTTCAAAAAGTATTTTGCTGTCCCTTGCAGCTTGCTCGCTGTATGATTTATTGCTGCCGAGCGCACGGCTTGAGGTGTACAGCATATAGGGCACGGGCTCGCCTGTGTGAGTGCGCTTTGATATCGGCGTGTAATGGTCGGGCATTATCAGCAGGCTTATCGGCTCTGACTTGCTTTCAAAATATCCGAGCACTTTTGAAATTATTTTTTCATCTATCAGCTCGATAGCTTTCACCTTGCCGTCAACGTCGCCCTGATGTCCGCACTCGTCGGTAGCCTCGAGGTGTATCATACAAACGTCGGCAATGCCGCTTTCGAGCGCATCTATAGCACTTTGCGCCTTGCCGTCGAAATTTGTATCGAGCGTACCCGTTGCGCCCTCTACTTCCAAAACCATCATTCCGCTGCCGATGGCAATGCCCTTTAGCAGGTCTACTGCGCTTATCATTGCGCAGCGTTTGCCGTACTTTTTCTCAAAGCTTTGGATATTGGGCTTTGTGCCTTCGCCCCAAAACCAAAGCGAGTTGGCAGGTCTTTTGCCGTTTGCCTCTCTTTCGAGATTTATGCTGTGTTTTGACAAAAACTCATAAGACGCTTTCATAAGCGACAGTAGCAGGGCGCTCTGCCCGCCCGAGGGTAGATAGTCCGCTATCCTTTTGTCGAGAATATCGTGGGGAGGGGTGAGAATTTCGTTTGGGGAAGAGTGCTTGAGTATGAGGCAGTGGCGGTAGCTTATGCCGCAGTGCAGCTCGAAGCTTTGGGCGAAGCTCTGCGATTTTAAATGAGCGGACAGGTCGTCAAGCAATACCCTTGCTTCATCTGTGCTTATCTCGCCTGCGCTGTAATCGAGCATAGTTTTTTGGTCATATTCCCTTTCGTTTGAAAGAGTGACGAGATTCGCCCTCAAGGCGAGGTCGTCGTCCTGCATATTTATGCCTATAGAAAGCGCCTCGAGGGGGCTTCTGCCCGTGTAGCAGGTGTGCACGTCATAGCCGAGCACACCGAGATTTGCAACGTCGCTGCCCGCCTTGAAGCCGTCGGGAACTGTGCGGACAAGCCCTATTTCGCTGCTTTTGGCGATAGCGTCCATTGCGGGCGTAAAAGCAAATTCCAACGGAGTTTTGCCGTTGAGCTTTTGTATGGGATAGTCTGCCATACCGTCAAGCAGAATGAGAACATATTTCATATCGCACCTCGTTGCGTTTGGTTTATCATATTGCTTTCTCTTGCATTTGTCAATTTTATATGCTAAATTATTATATTATAGCAAATGCGTGAAAGTGGCGTTTTTGCAGATAATATGGCTGAGGTAGCGTTTTGGCAAGGTCTGTCGACAAAAATTTAAAAAAGCTTCCGCTTGGAGCTATCCGTCCTACAGGTTGGCTGAAGGACGAGATGCTGCATATGTGCGACCTGCAAAAAAGGCTGGGCGTATTGCAGGGGCTTGTCAAAAACGGCGAGTGGATTAGCGGCGAGGGCTTGCCCAAATATGCAAGAGGGCTCACCCTGCTTGCGGCTGCGCTCGACGACAAAAATCTCAAGGACAGAATGACGGGTTTTTTTCAGCCTATCCTTAACAGCGCAAACGAGGGCGGCGATTTCGGACCTAAGCAGGGACATACCGTCACGCCTAAGATAGAGGCGATAAAGGCGCTTCTGTGCTACTATGAATATACAGGCTCCGAAAGAGTGCTCGCCTTTTTGAAAAAATATTTCAAAAATCAGTTCAACACATACGAGGTGACGTCGCTGTGGCACGACTCGAGGGCAAGATTGCTTGAGGAAATCCCTGCGCTCGAGGCGGTGTACAGAGAAACCGACCTCGAGTGGCTGCAGGATCTCGGCGAAAAGCTGCGTGACAGCTCAAACGATTGGTTTAAGCTTGCGGACAAGTTTTTATACAAACGCCCTGCGCACAGATATGTGTCGGTGTCGGCGCTAAAGCGCATACAAAAGACTGTCGCTATTTATGAAAAGGACGAGCTGCCGCCAAAGGTGAAGCCGCTCACGCCCGAATTTGTTGAGAAGCAGTGGAAAAAGCAGATAAGAGCCGTTGAAACAAACGGCGTAAATATGGCAAAGGCGATAAAGTATCCCTGCACCTACGGCAGATTTGTGGGTGACGACGCACTAAAAAATCTTTCTCTCAGGATAGTTGCGTCGCTTATGCGCAATCACGGCACGGCTACGGGAATGTTTACGTCGGATACGCATCTTGCAGGCGCAAGCCCCGTCAGAGGCATTGACGTGGAAGCCTCCGTCGAAATGATGGAATCTCTTATAGAGGTCATAAAGGAAACGGGCGACTTTGCCTGTGCCGATCTGCTTGAAAGAATAGCGTTTAACGTCATTCCCGCCGCTTGCTTCGAGGATTGCAGCGCCGTGCAGGATATGCTGCTTGTAAATCAGGTCGAGGCGTCCGCAGACAGACCTATGGCGCACTGCGAAACGGACTTTAACAACGCATATTTTACAAGAAAACTCAACAGAGGGGCGGTGGCTGTGCTCAGCGCATATCCGCTTTATATGCAGGCTGCGTGTATGGTAAAGGACGACGAGCTGAATTTCCTCACATATACGCCCTGCGAGATGGACATATCCGTAGGCGGAAGCAAGCTTACCATAAGCGAGCGTACGGGCTATCCCTTCAGAAACTCCGTCGTGTTTAAGGTGGAATACGCAGACGGCGATCCCGAGGTGAAAATAAACTTCAGAGTGCCAAAAAATATGTCTATGCAGCTCATATCCTGCGGACAGGTGGTTGCGTCGGGCACAAAGGAAATTTCCGTCAAGTGCGTTTTGCGCACGGGCAGTACGTTTATGCTGAAAATGAACATTCCTCTCACCGTCGAGGAAAATACGGACGGCACCTACAGTCTGTTTAAGGGCAACGTGCTGATGTCGCTCAAGGTGCCCCACGACGCAAAGCACGACGCAAAGGACAGAAGAGTCATATTCCTCAACTTTGTGAAGAAGTGGAATATCGCACCGTTGCTCGCAAGACGTGCAAAGGGCGGAGTGCGCAGCCTTGACGAGGAAGAAATAACCGTAGTAAACAACGTTTCGTCCATTCCGTTTTCGTTTGAAAAACCGCCTTTTGAGCTGCGAATACGCTCAAAAAACGTCATAAATTGGGACTATGACGTAAACGGATATACCGAAATACCCAAAAAACCTGTTTTTTCCGAGGAAACGCTTGAAAGGACGTATCTGCCTTTCGGGTGCTCGCTGCTGCATATAGCGCAATTTCCAAAGTGTCTGAGGTGAGTAAATGAAAACGCTTGAAAGAAAATATTCCAAAACAGACCGAATTATTGCCAAAGCGCAGTTTTCCGCTTGGGTCTATCTTGCAAGCGTTCTGCTTGCGGCGCTGCTTGGCGGGATAATTGCCGTTTTATGGGTGTTTATGCCAAAAATAAACGAGGCGGCAGGCAAAGCGATACTCACCGACGCCATTATGCGTTGGGTGCTACTCGGCGCAGGCATAGCGGTGCTGATAAGCTTTTTGATGCAGGCGTTGAGCTTGTATTCTAAGGAGCTTATCGTCACAGAGGATAAGATAGTGTACAGGTCGGGACTGCTGTCGGTGCAAAATACGATAATTCCTATAATGGAAATCAGAATAATAGAGGCGCACCAAACGCTTTTGCAGCGCATTTTCAATATGGGCACAATATCCATCATATCCGATGCGGAAAAGCCCTATAAGATAAAGGGAGTTAAGGCTGCCGAGCGTTTTACAAGGCGTGTGATGAAGCAGGCGGCGATATCCAAGCAGGAGTATGAAAGCAGGCGGGTGCAGTTGCAGCTTGCAGGTTATTCGCACAAGCGCAAATGACCAAATTCTACAAATTTGCAGCGCCTAAGCGGCGCTGTTTTTTTGCGCAAAATGCTGAAAAAAGCATTTGCAAACAGATTTTTCTATATGAAAAAACAATAGCGCAAATTTACAAATTTTTACAAAAACAGTCAATTAGATATCTAAAAACCGAAATTCCCCGGTGTGATAAACAGACCTGTGATAAGCGACAGCAGCCCAGCCAAAGCCACAAGGTGGACGATGTAAACGAGCAGGGCGTATTTGCCTACAAAGCAGACGGGTATGTTCCATTTTCCGTCAAGCTTGGGAAGCAATGATTTGCGGTTGCCGTAGAGTATGGGCGCAAGCATTACGCCTGCGAAAAAGTATGCCGAATAGGGTATGAGCGTAAACAGATCGCCGGGTGAAAAGTCGGACTGCTTGTAAAACAGCGACGGCACGCCGTGTATGTCGTGCGACGGGAATAAAATCGCAAATATTTTGGGCGTGCTTTTAGGCGGAACGTAACAGAAATACAGTATCAGAACGATGCCTATTATGCCCGCTGCGACCGTAGATATGGCATAAGGCTGACCGTGACACGCCCACGAAATAAATGCGTATAAAAGCATACAGACAGCCAAAAAGTCAAGCACGCCGAAAACGGTGGTGACGCTGCTTATGCCTATCACTTCTTCGGCAAAAAGCGAGCAGAACGAGTATATTATTGCAATTATCGCAAGCTGAGCGCCCCGTTTTAAATTTGAACGTGACAGCGTGCAGGATATGCCTGAAACTCCAAAGAAGAAAAACAGCACGATATTGTGTATGATAGGTCTTACGTCGCCGTTTACCCATTGCCTGCAAAACAGCGAAAAGCTGTCGCCTACGGCGCCCGCATAAAAGGCGGAGCCGTACCACGACGGCGCAAAATAACCCTCTATCAAAATGGATAAATGGTCAAGTATCATAAGTAGGACGCAAATGCCTCTGATAAAATCTATCTCCCAAATGCGGTTGCGCTTTAGCGGAAGATAATTCAGTTGCGTCCGATAGGGTATCAACGGCGTCGCTTGCATACTGAAAGTATAACACTCTATCTTGCGGGTGTCAAATGAAGACGGCGCCGTGAAGGATAAGTTAAAAAAGAAAATTTACAAGTTTAGATTGCCTGTTTTGGCAAATTTTTACAATTTCGCCCCGCACATTTTTTAAGAAGTGATTTGATTTGCGCCTATTTTTTTTGCGGCGGCAACCGCTCTGTATATACGATGAAAAATTTTTGCAGTTTTTGCGTGTCCGCAGCATAAAATTTATTGAGGGAAAATGCAAAAAATCACAAGGGGTTGTGGGGCGGGCTGTCACTTGCCGCAATAGGTTGGAATATACTGGAAAACTAAATTGACTATTGACAAACGTGTGTACGTGCGATATAATCTACACGTATAGTAATCTTTACGCACGTGCGTGTGTATAAGGTTCGGAGGAAGATTATGAGAAAAAACAAGCTTGCTATCGTACTGTTGCTGATACTTTTGGTGGTGATGACCGCTCTGTTTGTGGCGTGCAATCCAAACAGCGGCAACACGGAAGTTCCGCCCATTAAGGAACCGGATGATAATACGGGCAGACCGATTGTGCCGGGGGCGACTGCGATAACCTCGCAGAGGGCGTGGCAGATACTTAAATCTGCGGCGTTTGCGGCGGTCGAGCAGGAAAAGGACAGCAGATACATAAACGTCGACACCGCATTTAAGCTCGGCTATGCCAAGGACGGCAGCGACAATGTGTTTGTGATGCGAATAGCGGTCGGAATGAACGTTTCAAACGGCGGCACTGTGACTGCCAATGTGAGAGACGATCAGTTTTTGATTGAATTAAGGCAGTTCGGCAAGACCGAGCTTGACGGCATAAACAGCGAAGACGAGCTTATGGGGCTCATGAAAAACGACGGGGGCAAGCTCCTCGCCGGCTTCTACTTTTATGAGGGTAAGCTCGTTGCGGACGTAAGGGGTATCAAAAACGCCGCAGGCGAAACGGGCGAAAGCGTGCACGTCGTCTGGACGGATAACCTCGATATGGCAAACTTCGCCAAAAAGGTGAGCGCCGCATACGAGCAGCTCAACATCACGAGCTTGCTTTTCAATCAGCTTTTGGGCTACAACATCGGCTCATTGCTGGAAGGTCTTATCGGCATGGATATCGTCGATCTGACCATCGAAAATCTTCTTGTAAACTTCCTGTTTGCTTCCTCAGTCAGTTCTTATAAGGACAACGGCAACGGCAGCGAGTCGCTTGTCATCCCATGCGACCTCTCTATCGTCGCAAATATTCTTCCTCTCTTACAAGGTCTTATCGGCGAGGATATCGTCGGTCTGGTGCAAAAGGTTTTAGGGCTTGACCTCGGCAAGCTCGGCGCTATCGCAGGTATGGCGCTCTATATCAACGCAGATATTCAGGACGGCGTTTTGCAGGACGTCACTACAAAAATCGACGTAAACTTCAATTCCAACGCCTCGCAGGCTGTCAAGGAGCGTTATGACGATTTCAAGAGCAATATCGGCATCGAGCTCGGCTATATCGACATAAGCCCCGTCGGCGCACCCACACTCGACGTTGTCAGAGTGCTTAAGAGTCGTGTATACGACGCTCAGGCGGGCACAAGCTTTTATGACCATATCGAAAATACGGCAAACGAGTATTCGTTGCTTACGTTTGAAGCGACTCTCATGCTCAATCTTGATACGGCAAACAAAACTATCAAGATAAACAACGCTTTGGACGCTTTCGGCACGCTGTTTACAAACATTCTCGAAAAAAATCTCAGCGAGGATATGTATGAAAAGCTGTTGCCGCTGTTTGAAAAGGATATAAATTTCCAAAATACGCAAAATTCCATCGCACTCCATCTGCGTGCAAATATCAACACTAAGGACGCCGCTCAGACGCAGATAGCCATTGAGCTGAGAGGCTCGGACAGCAAGCTCCGTCTCGGCGTGTACTATGACGGCGCAAAGAAGGCTGCTTATATCGACGCAGGCGGAATACTCGGCGATGCAAATACTAAGCTTAAGGTTGAAAACATAAACATAAACGAGATAATAGACGGCTTGATGGACAAGCTGTTTGACACTATCATCAAGGCTGTAAACGGCGACGCTCAGGCGGCTGCGCAGTACAAAAAGCTTGCGGCTTCGGGCGAGATAATAAAACAGCATACGGGCGCTGTCGCAGCGGACGATGAGGAAAATGAAATCGGCGATACGATGGGACTCATCATGGCTATCGTCGACAATATCACTATCGGAATGGACGGCAATATCTTCAACATCAACACCATTCATTTCGAGATGACGCAAAATATACTGAATTACATCTTCGGACTTATCTTTGTAGACGACCTTTCGGGCGCAAAGGTGCCTATCACGGACGCCGCTCTCACCTATAAAAACTTGGGATTTGCGGATGAAAAGACACTGAGTATCACCGCAGGCCTCGGCGAAAGCAAGGACAATCCTCTTGTCAAGCTCGGCGTAGGACTCAATATCCGCTTTGGCTCCATTGGCGATAAGAGTGGCTTTGCGCAGATTTTTGCAAATTTGAACGATCACGACTATCTGCCCATTCTGAAGGACGGACAGCTCAATACAAACGTGCTGCACGTCAAGGTCAAGACGGCTCTCGGCATAAATGTAGAGGCTTTGAGCGGCGACCTTGCCGAGCTTAACGTAAATCTGCAGGATCTCGCACTCGGCAACAGCTTCAAGGGACTGATGCTAAACGTGCTGTTCCAACTCGGCTCGATAAGAGGCGGTCTTACTGCTGACATAGAGGCGGACGTCGACATGAGCGGCGGTCTGTCAATTTCGTCGTTGCTCAATTCTACGGCTAAAATACGTATCACTCAAAACACCGACAACAGCGAGGTGCTTGCAATTTATCTGCAGGACGGCAACGTGTATATCAATGCGGAAGTGCTGTGCCTCGGCATAGACAAGGTGACGTTCAATCTGCGTGACCTGCTCGGAATGTTCGGTGTCAATATAGACAACAGCCCCGAGGAGGGCGTCGCTATCACTGTGGCAGACGGGGAAGGTCCGTCCACGGTAGATAAGATACTTGCATTTGTAGTCGGAGCTATCGACGGAATAAATCTCGGCAAAAACTCTGTGGAAATCGCTTTTGCGACAAATATTTTGGAGCAGCTTATCGCTTCGCTCGGACTCGACGGAGTTGATATAAACATCGGCAACGCTCTGGCGAGCGGCGGCATAAAGCTCGAGCTGAAGGACGGACTCAATCTGTCCGAAATCAGACTCGGAGTGTATCTCGGCATAGGCGACAACCTCAATTTCGAGGTCGCTCTCACAGGACTTGACGTCGGCCTTGGCGAGACAAATACAAAATATCTCGATCAGCAGACGCAGTATACAAAGGACGACTTTACGGATATATTCACAAGCCCGTTCGTGTCGCTCGACGCAGTTTTGGGCTTGAACCTTTGGGTGACAAAGGGCACGACGACCGTCAAATTCGGCGTGGAAGGCACGCACTGGTATGACAGTGAAAAGGACGAGTACGTCGAAATAAGTAAAAAGCCCGTTCCCGATATGTACAGAGGCGAGCTGTATTATTATGACGAAGAAAAGAAAGACTTTTTTGTAGCTCATTCCGATACGGCTTCTATAGGCTTCGAGGACGAGGGTGAGTTTGAATATAAGCTGAGAGTGGGCGGACGTCTCGATTTGACGTCGGTGGTCAACTATCTGTTGGGCTTTGAAAACATCGACACCAAAAACCGCCGCTCGGAGATACTTATTGAGCTTACGGGCAGAAAATTCGGTCAAACGGAAGAAAATCTGCTTATAGGTTTATATTATAACAGTAAAAGACTTTATCTTGACGCAAGCAACTTCGGTATTAATAAGATCGAAATTCCTATGGATATCTTCGATATTATCCTCAAGCTGATTGCAAAGGACAGCACGGTCATCGTCAACGGCTCAAACGGCGAGGCGGTCACTGTTTCCGACGTGGACGTCAACGATACGGAAACGAGAAAGCAGCTTGCGCTGTCGCTCATCGCTACGCTGACCTCGACAAATTTGCAGATTAAGCTTATGGAAGGGCTTGTTCAGGCGCTTTACGAGCTTACGGGCATAGACCTTGTAAACCTTACGGCATTTATCAACGTCGCCTTTGACAATCTCGCAAGCAGAAACGGCGAGCAATTTAGCTTCGATTTGACAGTAAGCGACAAGGACAACATCCCCACAGTGAGTGCAAAGCTCTATGCAGAGGACGTCGCTATCGTCGCAGGCGGCAAGATGCTTGACGGACTGACCGTCAAGAGAGGTGAAAAAGGCACCGATACATATACGGAAACTCTGCTTTCAGAGTATCTGAGAACTGATGACGAGGGCTATATCGAAGTGCCTCTGTTCAACGACTACGGCGACCTGACGATACCGTCTGTGTTTGCGGAGCTTAAGGGCACTATAGACATCGGCGCATCGCAGGGCAGCGCAGACTGGACTGTGGGCAAATGGATAGCAGCCTTTATAGGCAATGATGAAACTCCGCTCAATTCCTTCCTCAAATCGATGCTGCTCAACTTCAGCATACAGAACGAGGTCGTTGAAAACCTCGGCTTCCGCATTTCTCTCAAGCTGCGCTTAAATCCCGATTCGCCCATAAACCTTATGGACAACGCCGTGTTTAAGTTGATATCCAAGGAAGTTGCACAAAGCGCATACAACTATAAAGAGATATACAGGTGCGATGGCAGAAAAT
This sequence comes from uncultured Christensenella sp., assembly GCA_910584155.1. Lineage (GTDB taxonomy): Bacteria > Bacillota > Clostridia > Christensenellales > CAG-917 > CAG-475. The sequence goes on from CAJTYG010000003.1 coordinate 71,616, forward strand.
ACATACAGTTAAGTGCCGAAGAAATAGAAAAATATGACGGCGGACTGTATCTTAAGCAGTACATTGCGGACGGCATTTCGCTTGTTCCGGTAACGACTGCATTTGAAAAAGGCGAGGCATACATACTTGAGGACGGAAAATACGTCAAGGTCGTGGTGACCGAAGAAAATGTAGGTTATTTCACGGATAAGACGCTGTATTGTCCCGCATCGGCGTTTGACCTCGATTATATCCTGTCTCACTCCGATCTTGGTATCGAGCTTTACAACAAAGCTATAACCGAAGTGGACAATATGAACGCTGCCGCACGTGAACAGGCAACGCTCATCGGTTTGCATATTCTTGCGACAAGCGACAATACGAGCACGCTTTACGTGGATATGAAGGACGATTTCCACGTCGCAGTCGCAAACCTCGATTTGGCAAATCTGTTTAAATCGTTAACTACGCCCAAGGAAGATGATAAGGGCGGCGCAACTACGCAGGCGGAGCAGGACGGCGGAATTCTCGGCGAAGTGTTTGGCAATATAAGCAACTTCGTAAAGAAGATAAGCGTAAATAGCAGCAATGTCACAGTCAACTTTGCAGAAGCGCTTGTGACAATGCTTATAAATATGATTACAGACAAGAATCTCGCTCCCGAGGACTTCATCGAGCTCAACAGCAACGACAGTTACCTGTCGTTTGCGTGGCAGTACGAGCTTGCGCTGAAGCTGAAGATAGATCCTGTGTTCTTTGGCATAACCCTGTCCGAAATCAATATCGGCATCGGCTCGGACGACGTTGTGACAACTCCGTCCTTCGATCCCGAAAGATACACGGGTGCGGACAACCTTGACAACATCACGCTCAATATGAATCTTGCGCTTGATTTGCACATCAAAAAGCAAGCGGAAGAAATTCGTCTCGAAGACTATCTCGATCTCATCGTGCCCGGCCTCGGACTTAAGCTTGGAATCGACTTCCGTGACGACGTGATATACAAGCCCGTGCTGACTATCGGCGCAAATATTTCGCTGAGCGATCCCAACAGCACGAGAATAGTGCTCGAGCTTTCAAATGCAATCGATAATACTAACATATTAGCTATTTATATTAAAGGAACAGATACCTATATAGACCTTGGTTCCTTGACGGATCAGGCATTCTATATTGAAAATACGTCGATCGCACGTCTCATCTCAGAGACTATTGCCAAATTGCTCGGCAAGATGGATTTCGGCGCAGGCGCATCCGAGGCTGTCACCGTTTCTGCAGAGGGCGAGATGAGCGACGAGCAGAAGATGCAGATATTGCTTAATATTTCCGAGGGCAAGCTCGGCTTGCTTGTCACGGAAAACGTCATACTCGGTCTTATATCCGCATTGGCAGGCGGAAGCAATATCGACGAGATACTCGAGGCGTTTGACCTCGACCTGTCGGTGAGCGCAGACCTTACTTTGGATCCTACGCTCGGACTCGCAATAAAGATAGACAGCAAGCTGCTTGCCGTCGGTCTTACGCTTGACAACGTGGATATCGAAACGGGCGAGGGAGGAGACACCTATCAGCTCGTGCGTGATACGCTTGACAGCGCTATCGCCCGCAAGGACGCTATAAAGGACGTTGCCGACGCAAACGGCGCAGCAATCTGGGTGCTTGTGACAAATGATGACGGCTCGCAGAGCTACGTGCCCTATGACAGCACAAATCCTGCGCATCAGACCGCCGAAAAATATGTAGACCATTTCTATCAGAGACCCGATATCGGCGTTGTCACGCTCGATCTGAGCTTGCTTATCGACTATAATACGAGCGCAACGTATATGCGTATCGACGACGAGCGCCGTCTTGCGACATACGATCCCAACGACCGTTTCTCGCTCAATGCTTCGGACGGCAGATTCGTGCAGGACGCAAACGGCGTTTACGTGCGTGACGGCTTCGCATTTGACGAATCGCTGAATATGCTACTCAATTTGCCGCAGTTGCAGGATGTGCTCAACAACACGTTGTTGCCCATTATCCGTCTTGCTACCGATAACGACGAGTTTAAATACGGCTACAACTGCACCTATCCGAATTGCCCGAATCCGAACAACTGCACGGACAGCAATCATGACAAATATCATCAAAAGATATCGCTCAAGGCGCTTTTGCAGCATCTCGGACTCAATTTGCTGTTGGACGACGCTTTGAGAGACGGAATTCTCATCAACATCAAGCTGTGCGTCAACACAGAGAAGCTCGGCATAGACCTTGACAATCTTGACTTTAAGAATATCAAGTTTGACCTCGATACCATTTTGGACGCTCTCGAGGCGGCTATTACCGTTGACTTCACATACGAAGACGGCGACGCAAGCCAAACAAAAATAAGCTTCTACCTCATCGAAGGCAAGCTTTATCTTGACTTTGCAGGTGTAGGCGGACCTAAGCTCAACGTAAATCTTATGGATTTGCTTGAAACTCTCGGAATAGGCGGGAACGACGAGGCGGTCACCGTTGCGGATGACAGCTTTGGTATCACAGACGCTCTCAATATAATGATACAGGGCATCGTGATAAGCGGAACGCCGTGGGTGCCCGGCGATGAGACGGCAAACAGACTCGAGTTCCTCGGACTGTATTTCAAGCCCGATATGATAAACAAGCTGCTGAAGCAGCTGTTGAGCTTCGACGTCACGACAGACCTTACAATTCTCGACAGCAATTCGGGCATATTCCTGCGCCCCGAGGAAGAGATAATCGCAGGCAGAAAGATGCTCACACTCGAGCTGCTTGCGGCTCTTGCAAACAAGAAGGATCCGACCGGCACGCCTCCTCAATTTACGTTTGACGTGCGTCTCGGACTTGATTTCGGCGTCGACTTTACAAGCGTAGACAACTTCAATAGCCTGCTCTCGCTTGACGAAAAGTTCAGCTTCATCAACCTCGATTCGTACATTGAAAATATACTTTCCATAATGGACGGAATGTATAAGGACAGCTATGTCGTCGAGGAAACCGAAAATATCGTAAACAATCAACTGTACTACACCTTTGAGCCTAACAGCGAGGGCAATTACATCAACGTAAAGGGACGTTACCGTGCAATCAATGAGGGCGAAAAGCTCGAGGACGGCACGATAAGATTCGAGCGTCGCTTTATCACAAAGAATCCTAACGGCGCATACTATCTCACATATGTGGAAAACGCTCTCGGCGAGTACGTCTATGACGAAGAAAACGATATGTACGTCAGAAAGACGGACTTCATCGGCACGGCTACCACATTCTACGAGCGCAAGGAAACTCTTATCGCAGACGATGAGGGCAATGCGGTCGATATAAGCAAGCTTACGTTCTACAACAGACTCGGAGTGCCGGAATACAGCGATCAGAACGTCTACCTCAGCGTGGGCGCAGTCGCATACTTCAACAGCACCGGCATAGAGACGTACAACGCAGGCGGACTTGTTTCCAACCTGTTTGCGGATATGATAATTCAGTTGCAGGCGAAGTCCGAGTTTAACGGCGGCGTCGGCATAAATATGTCCGCAAACGTAGACCTTGCAAAGCTCGACTTGAGAGGACTTTTGTCCGGCAAGGCTATAGACGCAGTTATCAGAGACAGCGACCTCAACGAAATCGAAATCGCAATCGAATTTATCGAAATAGCGCAGGACGGTCACTTTGCGAAGTATCCGAGCGGTGCGCTCAAGGCGTTGGGCGGAATTTATCTCAGCGGCGGCTCGCTGTACATCGACGCAACAGGCATTGTCGAAACGGCGGAATCTTATGCTCGCATAGATAACTTTATCGAGCAGGCTAAGAAGCTCATCGATCAGGCGGGCGACGTCATAGACAAGATATTCGGCAAAAATACCGAAGCCGTCACCGTTGCGGACGAAGGCGGCTCACGTGATCTGGAAAAGGTCACAAAGGACGCTATAATTGCGCTTGCATATTCGGATCAGGCATTCCAGATTCAAATCACCCGTGCGCTCATTGCGTTCCTGCTCTCTACGATAATGCCCGACCTCGGTTCTATCGAGGAAGTGTTTGACGTGCTGCAGATATCTCTCGGACTCGAATACGGCGAAGTCGTTTACAAGCGCATATCCGAAATAGAGGACAGCGCAGAGCGTGATAAATGGAATACTCCGGAGTATAGAAAGGAAAGATATTCCTATCACGATAAGGCGGACGATTTCCGTGAGGTCGAGCTCAACGACTATTATGTGGCGGCGATAAACGGCGTAGACAGCTATTATCAAGCGGCATACACCAACATTTACAGGCGTGTAGTCGGCGAAGACGGCGAAGCAACTTACGTGCGTGCGGACAGCTACAGCAACGATGAGACGTTCTACATATTCGAAGGCGTACAGCCTGTGCCTATCAAGCGCATGACAAAGGCTCTTGACGTAAGCACCGGCAACTTCTATGCGGGCGTCGAGACGACAAAGGTCAGCCTTAAGGCATACAATCTGTATATTTCAAGAGGCTCGGGCGTTTACGAGGCGACCAACCTTTTCGTGAACGACGAAGCAAGAGGCGACGTGCGCTACATCTACTATAACGGCGAATATCGCAAGGCAGCGGGTGTGTTTACACGTCTGTACGGCTATGTCAGAGATCCCGAGGGCGATTTCTACCGCACGGTGAGAAATGACGGACTTCTTGAAGACTTTATGCTCAACGCAAGCATAAAGGCGGGCGTGCTCGATATGGGACTCAGACTCGGACGTCTGGACCTTGACTTCGGAAGCGGCATTGAGCTGTTGCCCGAGTATATCAGAGATGAAAAGGCACATTCCGTCAAGCTTGCAAACGGCGACAGCGAAGAATATACGAGAGAGCTTTACAACTCGCTCAGCGAAGAGCTGCAAAAGCAGGTCGCAGACATCGCAGTTAACCCGTTTACGGATACTATCATAACGGTAGGCTTCTCTGTTGAGCTTGACTTTGGCGTGACAGAGGGCGTCATCGACTTCGGTCAGATCATAGCGGGCATACTCGGCAACATCGCAGGCGTAAAGATCGAAATGCCTTCGACGGCAAAGGGCTATTCGTCGGCACACTTCAGACTTGACTTCTCGCTTATGATGGATATGGGCGACTTCAGCAATTCCGAGCTGACGATAGAGCTGTTCTCTGTGACAGAGTCCGGTTATGACGTCAAGTGGGCAGGTCTGTACTACTTTGGCAGAGGCGTTTATATCGACCTCGAGGATATGTTCAACATACCTAAGATGAGCATGTCCGACCTTGGCATAAGCGATATATTCGATATATTCATCGGATTGATACATCCCGAGGAAAATATGTTTGTCGCAGGCGATAAGGCTGCGGACAACGGTGAAGCTTCAACAGTCGCAAGCGGCAACGTTGAGAGCGGCGACGCCGACTTCTCCAACAGAGATCTTGCGCTTGCAATACTGTTCAATAAGGACCTGCTTACAGTGGCACTGGGCAACAATCTGTTCCAGACAATACTTAAGTATATCCCCGAAGATTTGCTTGGCTTTGACATCAGAGATCTGTTCTACAAAGAAATAAACGGCAGCTTGCAGCTTAAGCTGGACACTTCCGAAAATCTCGATCTCGAGGCAAAGGTCGCTTTGGGACTCGCCGGCGGCAGATATAACAGAGCTGCCGTGGCTACTGCAGACGGCAACAGCGACGCCGAAGAGAATATAAAAACCGACATCAAGAATAATACCGCAAGATACTTTGTGTTCAGACCCGAAGGCAGCTTGAACGTGGATAACGAAGCGTCAACGCAAAAGGGCTATTATCTGATGAGCGACGACGGCTCGTACGTGCGTGTTGCCAAACCCGACGAAATAGAGGCAATCACGAGATATGTCAAATACAGAGTATCCGTGTCCGAACTCGGCAAGCTTTATCTTGTCGAAATGACGGACAGCGAAACGGGCAACGGCGCAGAAAACCTCGGCAAACAGTTTGAAGTCAAGGCAGGCGACGTGTTCTACGAGTTTGTGCCCGGTGCGGTCGCAAACAACAGCTATATGCCCGACGGCGGAAAATATGACGTAGACCTGTCGCTTACGCTTGCAATACGCAATCTCAATATTGCGTTTACAAACTCGAGAAAATATGCGTTGAGCGGCGACGAGCTTGCCGAATACACCGCATTCGGCGATCTGGACCGTCTGACGCTTACGGAAACCATCGATATCACGACGTCCTTTAAGACGGGCGCAGACAACGACATAGATCTCAGCAACGTGCTCGAGGCGTTTGGCTTCTCAGTTACGGGCGACGATTTGCTTAAGATAATTTCGCAGGCGGACGACGGCGGCGACGTAAACAGAGTTATCCGTGCGGAAGTCGGCTTGGATTTGCAGGTCGTAGCGCTTGTCAACTATGCAAAGACGCATCTTGTCGAGTATGTCGACGTGGACGCATTCGATGGCGAGATGACTTTCGGCGATACGATAGAGCTGCTCAAGAAGCTCATCGCAAACAAGGACAAGATCGATTTGTCGCAAATTTTGTCGGATATAATCAGCTTCATAAATCTGAAGATAGTTATTCAGACAAAGGGCGGCAACGACACCAAATTCCACGATATTATCGGCATATATCTGCTTGGCGGTACGTTTGAGCTGCTTACCGACGAGGAAAAGCTTGAAACAAGCAACAAGTACGTGCACCCGTCCGACAGATACGACCACTATTTTGAGAATAAAAACGGCGCATACTACTTCGACAAGGCGGACGGTAAGTATAAGACCATCGTCGGCAACGACTTCAGCGATACGAGATATTCGTTTGACGCAAGCTATTGCTATCCCAACGAGCTTGGCGAGTTCAAGCGTGTCGGCGGCGGAATTTACGTTGACCTGAGCTATTTCAACCTGCCCAGCATATCCGTTGACAGCGACACCGTAAGAGGCGTATTCGACAAGCTTATCGGCGGCGGAAATACGGAAGCGGTCGTAGTTGCAGACGACGATGCTTCGACGGACGACGAGGAACTCTTCCCGCTCATAAAGAAAGACGAAATACTCAGCTATATACGCACGTTTGTGTATGGCTTCAGCATTACGTCAAGATACGTGCAGCTGCTTGTGCAGCCCAACTACATCAACTCCTTGCTCACCCTGCTGCTTGGCGAGGATATGACTCTGTCCTTTGACGAGGAGGATTTTGTCAACAAACCTGCGCTCACGCTTTACACTGATATGACGAAAAACAGCTATGTAAACGTGCAGGAGCTTGTGAACAGAATTCCCACGGGCGACGCAGCAAACGAATACACGCCCGATGAGATAGACAGAATACGTGACGAAGTCACCAAAACAATGCTGACTTCTCAGTATAGATTTGAAAGGACGCCTTACACGGGCGAGGACGCTGTAAACAAGGGCACGTACTATATTGCCGACGACGGCTCCTACGAGCTTATCGCACAGATGTCCGCAACGCAGAAGGCGGAATACGACAAGCAGGTCATTGCAGGAAATAAAGCTTACTACGACGTGCATACGTTGCCTGTTTACATCAGAATGATGGATCCGGACACGGGTGCATTGACAGATAACTTCGTTCTCTTCAGCACTGCAAGCCAAATGCAGCTCAGACGTTGCCAGACAAACGAAAAGGCGTTTGAGAGATACGGCATCGAACTGCCTGTGCTTTACAAGCTGACAAACCACTATGAATCGGGCACGACCTTCGACTACGTTGCGGCAGGCGAAAATCAATGGTACACCAACAATGTGACGGATCTGTATTGCGTCGAAAGACTTGACGCACGCTATCCGTTTATAACGCTTGACCTGTATTTGTGGAATTATCAGATCTCGCTCGGCATCAACTTCCCCAAATTTGACGTGTTGGAATTCAATTACGTCAAAGGTAGCGAGCTTGCGGATTACGGCATCACGAGCATTCCCGAAGGCAACCGTTATCATAACGTTGAGCAATACATCTATTCAAGCGAGGATAAGGAATCTGACGGCACGTATTCGTGGAACAACGACTATTGCGTCAACAGAGTGTTCTCGCCCCAAAAGTATAACGCAAGCCCACGTTACCTCTCTGTAAAGGAATCTGTTATCGAGCAGGAAATCGACGAGGAAACGGGCAGCGTAAGAGAGATTGAAAAGTTTGTCACGAGATACTGTCCTATTGATAAGGATACGCTTATGGTCTACGAGGACGGCAGATACGTCAATGCAGTCACCGACGCAGCGCAGATGCCCAACTATCTCGACGAGATGATAAACAACGGCAAGACGTACTATGTATATACGGGCAATGCCTATGTCAGATTGCAGCGTCAGTATATGTACAGATGCCAGATGTACGATGCGGAAAAGAAATTCCTCATCGCAAAGGAAGACCTTGGCAAATACGACGAGGATAGCTACTATGTCCGCACAATACAGCAGAGCTCCATTTCAAAGCCCGACTTCACGGACAAGTCTAAGTATCCCAACTATCCTTATAAGGATTATGTATCCACAAATGAGCTGTTCTATCTGTCGCTCGACCTGCGTGCAAGTCTGTTTATCAGCGCAGGCAAGATGTACTTTGGCTACAGCGATTACGAAAGCACCTACAATCAGCTCAAAAACATTGCGAGCGGCACACCCGTACCGCTTGACGTGCTGCGCAAGATAGCATACAAGAAGCTGCAGGGCAACTACGTAAAGGTGGAAACAGACAACGAAATCGAAGAGCTCAAGTCCAAGGGCGCACTGTACGTTTGGGTGAATTCCGAGCTCGGCGATAACTACGACGGCGTAAACGAAAAGGTCAGCGAGGTGCTGAGCGGCATATTCGGCAATATGAAGGCGACCTTGCAGGTGCAGGAGGGCGATCAGCTCACCGTGTATCTGTCGCTGCGTATCAACCTCAGCTTCGAGCTGTCGATAGATCCGTTTGAGCTCAGAGTACGTGACCTCGACGTGGCTATCGACGCATGGCTGCAGCAAAACGACAAGCTTGCGGGCGGCGGCTATGTATCCGCAGCCGACAAGAAGGCGGGCAACTTTGAAGGCACGCTGGAGCCCGGCTCGCTCACGCACATAATCGGCTTGTACTACGACCGTGACGCTCTCACGGGCGAGGCAGGGCTTTATGTTGATTTGCAGTGGCTGCTTGGCAAGGACGCAAAGATTTACGTGGACCTCAGCGCATACTCTGTGGAGGATATCCTCAACGGAATGCTGGGCAAGTCGTCATCGGACGCAAACAGCGAGGCAGTGCCCGTTGCGGACGGCGAAATCGAAAATGTCAAGGATAAATACACCGATTATCAACCGTCAGACGCAACGTCGCTGTATCTCAACATCTTCACAAACGCAATCGCAATCAACATCACGTCGGGCTTCCTCAACGTGTTGCTCGATCAGCTTATGGACGACGCATCGGGTATCACGGACGTTATGCCAAACCTCAAGGCATACGTAAAGGTCGGCTTGAACCCATACGATTTGACGATAGGCGCACTTCTGTTCAATGAAGAGGGCACGGCTCCCGTGCTCAATCTCGGCTTGAAGTTTGAGGGCTTAAACGGCACGGCTAACTCGTCGTCGATTGCATTCGGTCTCGAGAGCGAAATCAAGGCTATGCAGACGGGCAGCAAGGATATATTCTACTATGCAAACTTCTACTATAACGATAAGGGCGAGTTTGCAAAGAACTTTGACAACGGCGACTTTGTTAAGCTGTTGAAGAAGGACGGCGTAGAGTATTATGAAAACGAAGAGGGCGCATACACCTTTGACGGCAAGAAATATGCCGTGTACAACGGCCCGACGGAGCGTTATTCCAAAGCGGCGCCCGTGATGAAGCCTGTGCTGGAGGAGAGCAGATACGCATTCGGCTCGCCGCACGACACACGCTACAGTCAGTCGCATTTGGGCGAGATATACGTTTACAGCAACGGCGAATACGTGCTCATCAATAAGGTGCAGACAAAGCTTCGCTCGTCGCTGTACAGAGAGATATACGACTCCGAGCTGTTTATCAACTACGTCGGTCAGCTTTATGCTGTGGCAAGCAATGAGGAATTTGTACGTCTTGACAGAGGCGCACTTGCGGGCTTCACGGAGGCAGGACATCTGCAGTACAGAAAGGCTACCGAGGCGGAAAAGGCTACTGCGCTCGAGGTGGACGGCGAATTCTATATGCCTATTTGCAGCGATGGCAGAGATTACACCACGATGCAGGAGGCGGACGAGTACGGCGGACAAACGGTCTATACGCTCGTTGAAGATTTCAGCAGATACACCAAAGCTATTTCGCTTGACCTCAACTCGCTGCTCAATTCCGGAAACGGCGGCGGACTGAATCTGGCGGAAGTGCTCGGCGGACTCGAGAGCATAGAGCTCGGTCTTGACATAGACGTCACACTCGAGGCAAGAAATATCATCAACTGGGCGCATCAGATGACCGATTTCATCGGCGACAGCGCAATAACGGAATATCTGTATTTCCTCATTGCAGCACTCGAGCAAGTCGAGGGCAAAGACGGATATACGGGCTATGACGCAACGATTAAGCTTGGCGGCACCGTCAAGGCGTATCTGCCTACAAAGAATATCATTGCGCTTATAGCAAACGACAACCCCAACAAGACGGTGAACTTCCTTGATATACTCAAGGGCGCAACGCTTTATCTCGAGCTGAATTATCAGACGAGTTTGCACGAAGCGACCGCAAACGATCCTGCTACTACACGTATATGGATAGAGTTTGACGAGAACGGCTTGCTGTCGCTTTACCTCGATATGAAGGAAATGGGCGACATCATCGGCTGGGGCGACTTCTTCTCATACGGCTCGATAGAGGGCATGGACGTAAGCTCGCTGCTCGGCGGCACGGCTTCGGCTGTGACGGAAGCCGTCACATTTGCAAGCGACGTGGTCGATGACGATATCAACACTGGTATACTGCCTAAGAATATCTTTGATATCCTCAACGTAGTGGTTGGCAGACTGCTGTTTGCAAGCGACTTCATCACTATCGGCATGAACGAAAACCTGCTCGCAGACCTGCTCGGAATGTTTGCCGACAGCGACAGCGAGGTGCTGAATAAGGTTGCGGAATTCCTGCCCAAGCTTTATACGACAAACAACAGCGATACAAGCGGTATCACAGTCAACTTTGCGGGCAGCGCACCGTCGGTCGATTTCAACTTCGGCTTTAAGGTCGGACAGGATTATTATCTGACCGTTACGGAATACAACGCTAAGTTTGGCGCAAACGGAAAGTATTATAAAGGTCAGAACTGGACGGGAACGAGATTTATCAAGACCGATAGCGGATATCAGGTTGCGCCCGACTCGAGCCTTGGCGATGACAACACTTACGTGCTCGTGTCCGACGAAGACTACGTACTCAAGGCGTACGCATATCCGAAGTGGGAGGGCGAAGCATATTACTATGACGCCAATAGCGGCGACTTTAAGGCGCTTCTCAAGAAGGACGGCTCATATTACTATGAGAGCAAGGACGGCACATACACCTTTGACGGAAAGAAGTATGCGCTGTACAGCGACGCAGGCATTTACATCAAGCACGGTGATTTCAGGCTGTCTGCAAGCATATTCGGTCTGTATGTAAGACTTAACAAGGACTTCTCGCTCAACAAATATGAGACGATGGGAGGTATCGACACCGACAACGACGGCATACTGGATGATTTTGCAGACGATAAGTTTGTTGAGATCCACGATATGAAGGCGTATCTCAAGATGAACATTGCAGTGTCGCTTTACGGCTCAGGCTCAAAGGATAAGCCGCATACGATAGACGCAAGCGAGCTGCTTGACCTGATATTCGGTTTGATAGCCCCCAACACGTCCGACTCTATGTTTACGGTGGACATCACAAACCTGCTGGGCGACCCCGACAACGCATATCTGTCGTTGGATTTGCAGGCTACGCTTGACCTTGCAAGCTACAACGTCAATCTTGCGTTGCGTCTGCTCAAAAACAAATATAAGACGGTAGGCGGCACCACGGTGCTTGACGAGGAAAACAGCAAGGTGCTGTTTGGAGTGTATCTGTATGACAATACCGTATATGTCGATCTGACAGGTATTTTGGGCGATACGGCAAAGGTCAAGCTTGAGGGCATAAACGTCACGGGCTTGCTCAAAAACACGCTCGGCAAGCTTCTCGGCGATGCGCAAGCAGAAAATAACGGCACACAGGAGGCAGTCACTGCCGCAAAGGATGAGATAGACACCATCGACAAATATAAGATGGATTGGGAATACGTGCTGCTCATGTTCAGCCCGAGAAAGATTTTGCTGCAGCTCAACACCGACCTCATCAATGCCGTTTACAGAAAGATAATGCAAATCAGAGGTCAGGAGGTGCAAGACCTGCTGCCCGACCTCGGCGATTGGCTGCTTTACATCGGCACGGACGAGCAAGACCACACGACAATAAGCATCAATCTGCGCTTCAGCGACGCACTGTATATGACGCTTGACCTGTCATTCCCGCAAATTGTCAAGGATATCAAGACAGGCAACGAAAACATCAGCAAGATAGTGGGCGTACAGGCCAGCTATGTGTCGATAGGCAGCATAGACCTTGCCAAGGTGATTGTAGACAAAGAGGAAGTCGATATTTTGAATATCCTCAAGCTGCCTACGGTCGGCGCTCATATGGGAATCAACGTACAAATCACCTCAAGCGGTCTTGCGAGAGGCGAGACAGATTCCAAGGGCAACAAATACGAGGATAGCTTTGCGGCATGGCTCGGCGACGAGCTGTTGGCGTCCCTGCTTGACGGCGTATCTGTGTTTGGCACGTTCAAGAAGTTTGGCGACAGCGGCTGCCTGACCGTTGCGGAGAAGGATACTTATACACGCAAGCTGTACAGATATGACAATGCAACAAGAACATATGTCGAGGAAGCGGATAAGAGCATTGCTACGCACTACTTCCAGATTTCCGACACAAGCTTCACGATAGGCAGTGCTACGGACAAGCTGGTGCTCAGCGTTGACATCAAGGCAAATATCAACCTCGGAGCTGTGCTTCTCTACGGCATAGGCGGCATACTTTATAGCGATATCGCAGTGGATCTCAACCTTGGCGAGCCGCTCAATAAAAAGTTGCTCAGTCTGTACTATCTCGGTTCTTCGAGACTTGAGGAACACCTCTACAATACATCAACGGGCGAGGGCATTTACGAGCTCGGCACAAGCGGAAAGATTATGTCCGACGCTGCGTATATAGACCTCAGCGCATTGGGACTTGGCAAAATCAAATTCCAAGGTGTGGCGGGCTTGCTCGGCGGTACGTTTGGCGAAAGCACAAAGGGCAATGCAAGCACCGAGGCGACCACAGTGGCACAGGGCGCAACGACGGCGGCGGGCAGTGCTGCTGACACTGCTGCTGATAAGAAGACCGCTATTGCGCTCACGCTCGGCATAGAAAACGGCAAGCTCGAAGTCGGCTTTGACGCAGGTCTCATCAACTCGTTGCTTACGATAATGGGCTTGGATCTCGGCTTCAGCCTGCCCAACATACAGTCGGCAGTGCTCACGTTGCAGTTTGGCAACAAGGGCATAGATATGATTTCGCTTGCTTCGCTGCTTGACAGCGCAGGCTCGTCGATAACGGCTATAATCAATCCGTTCGAGCTGAAGATAGGCGATACGTTCTTTGACAGCGAGGCTCTCATCGAAGAAGTCAAGACGGGTTATTCCGGACTTACGATGTCAAATACGTCGGGAATGATGTCACTCATACAAAACGTGCTTGACAGCCTCAACCTCAACGCAAATATCGAGATCCAAAACAACGTTTGGGAAACAGTTGTTGAAGGCGCCTGCGGCGGACTTAATGTCACAAGCGTAGAAGCGACTGCCGCTGTTGTTCACCAAAAGTCAAAGATAACCCTTACGGGCAAGAGACTGTTTACATACACAGACCCTGCGGCAACGGAAGCAAAAAACAACGGCTATAAGCTGGTGCTGTCGCTTGTCACAGACCGTGACGTAATACGTGACAATAATAAGAATAAAGCGGATTACGGTTTGGAAATCGTTGTAGGTATGGGCAACGGCCTCTTTATCCGCAACATCAACATCGAGTTGCAGGGCATAGCAAACACAGCGGCAGGTCTTGTTTCCGACTTGAAGAGAATGATGCAATTCATCGACCTCGGCGGTATGGCACCTACGCTCAGCCCGTTGAAGCTCGTAAGCGGCACGGACGGCGATGACGGCGAGTTTGCATATCCGACTGCGAATAACGAGACCGTATCGACCGAGAGCGGTTGGAGCGGAAGCAAGGCGGAGGGCAACCTCAGCTACTCGTATTCGCCTAACCTCACGGGACTTATCAAAAATCTCGAGGTCAACATCGGCAACAGAAGAGGTTATCAGCCTTATTATGACGGCATGCCTGCAATGGACCACGACGACGGACTTATCTCGCTCAAGGTGCAGCTTGATGTTGACGCTTACAACGAGCTCATCCTTATGGTGGACTGCCTGTTGCTCAATATCATGCTCGACATGAATGCGAATAAGACCAAGAACCGTGCAACTGAGGGTTACTTTGTCAATACAAACGCATACGATATCAAAAACAACAGAGATAATAATGCTGAAAAGAATCCGACTTTGCTCACTGTCGGCTCCGGCAATCTGATATCCACCTCGTATAACATCCTTGACGAGTTTGACAAAAACTATGTTAAGAAGGGCGCAACTACGCAGGCAAAGGTGGAATTCCTCGAGCCTTATATGCGCAGCTTGCCGTATACATTGCTCAAGTGGTTGTTCAGAGATATGCTTGACGGTGCACTTAAAGAGGCGGTGTCACTGATATCCAACAATATGTGGGAAGACGACCTGTTGATTTATACGGTCGGCGGAGTTTTGGGCTTTACCTACGAGGGCTTGTCAAAGCTTATCGGCGGTATCCTGCCCATTCCGTTTGCGGCATATCCGACCTCTGCATGTCCCGAGGTCATCAACCCGAGCGTCAATATCTACATCGACCTCAACCCGAGCCCGACAAAGTACGGTCTTAGCTCTACGTCAAATATGACGCCGGGTATCCGTGCGCTCGAGATAATGGTCAACGGCAGAAAGAACGGCAACGGCACCAATATGACGTATTACAACAGCCCGAGCGGAACCAAACCCGGATTTAAGTATCATCCGACGGGCACGACGACAAGCCTCGACAATGCGTGGGACTTCTTTATGCTCCGCATTACGCCGACGTCTACAAATAAGGTTGAAAATACGCCGCTCATAGCGTTTGAGGAATCTACTAAGGCAGTGCCTATTGCGGGCAGCGTCACGCCGCCTACATCAATCGAGATAACAGATCCGGGCGCACGTACAGGCAGACTTGTCGGCGGAAGCGCAGCGGGCAGGACTATCGAGATGAGGGACAGCACGTTCCTCAACGAGGCTTACTTCCCGCAGATGGCGGACGTCACGTTCGGCACGGGCAACCCGTATCACAGCTACTACAGCACGTCCGACTATCAGGATGCGCTCGGCACGCACATCGTTTGGGACGCTTCCACAGTCGACTATACGGCGGCGGAAAGAGGACAGCGCCTTGCGGGCTATGTCTACGGCTACGCACTCAACACAGTGATGTATGCTATCCCCGTTTATGTCACGTCGGGCTTCAGCCTCTCTACGGTCAGCAAGTACGTGAGGACGTCTGATTCTATTTCGAGCAATACGTATAAGGAACAGATATTCAACGTCAACATCAAGTCGGACAGCACCTCAAACAGCAATCCGTTTACAAACGAGCTGCCCGACCTTGTAAGACTTACCTTCGCAAACGGTCAGTCGTACACATTCGGCACCTACAAGACGGAAAAGGAAGGCACGCAGGATGTGATGGCGTATGCGGTTATGGGCACAAGCTCGGTGACTTACAGCGGACAGTATGCGGGCAGGTATTATATGAGAAAATCCTCGCTTGGCACTATGGGTACGATGACCGACGATACAGGCAAGGTTGAGGACATCAAAAACAAGGACGGCGGCACTGTCAAGCTGTATCCCGCATACAACGCAGGTCTTGTAAACGTCAAGACGCATAAGGTGTACGACTCTACGATGGGCGCTTGGTCAAGCACAAACGAATTTATCGTTGACGAAGAGGGCTATGTCAAGTATCACGACTTCTCAAACGACAAATACTACTACGTGCTGGATACTCGCTATCTGCCCACAAAGGCAAATCAGCCTGTCGGCACCGTCGTGTGGGATAAGGAAGACTATTCCTACAGCTGGGCAGGCGGCACAGGCAAGGATAACACCGTCATCAACGTCGGCTTCAAATATCAGTGGGGCTTCTCGGCAGAGATAGAGGGCGTTGCGCAGGCAGTCGCCAACAACTACGAGGTGAAGACTGTATCCAAGATAGTTGACGCAACCAAGAACGGTACAACGTTTACGGAAAACAAGTCGATGAACGTGTCGCCGATCACGGACGCAAAGGGCGATATCGTCGGCTCCGTGCTCACTATCGATATGATGTCGATGACGGCGGATATGAAGGCGTTTGCAGAGGCAAACGGCGGCTTTGACCTTGCGAAGTTTATCAACACCTTCAATACCTTAAACGGCAACTGGTCAAACGACAACTCGTTCAGATACTACACCGTAAGATGGGATCTCAGCGAGCTTGAAAAGGCTATCGAGGCTATCACCGAGACAGACGAGGTTGGCAATAAGACCGTCAATTTCTACAAGGGCTTGAGCACAACCGTTACGGCATACGTCGGCGGCGACGTGTTTAAGGTGCTCGACACAGGCAAAGACAGCAAATACGGCTTTGTCGGCGAGGGCTCTACGATACTGCCTTATGCGGATCCCGGCTACATCGCACAGGCTGTGCCGGTTAAGATCGTTGTGACCTCAAACAATGTGGAAAAGGTGACGTCGGCAATCACATTCGATCCGTATTCATCAAATACGCTCGACGGCAGCAAGCTGTTTGCGGACGGCTCGACGGTCAGAGTGGACGTCAGAAACGAAAACGGCGAGATAGTCTCCAAGGCGCTTGCCGTGGGCAGCGGTTTAGTGACTGTCGAGGCTCCGTTCATTATGGTAAACGGCAAGCCTATGGACGCATACGACAACCCCGTACACAAGCTGACGGTCGACGATATCACGTTTAAGGGCTATTCAAATACGCAGTATCCGCTTTACGCACGTATCACTATAGGCAACGAGTACAGCGGCTTGCAGGTAAGATACGAGCGCATAAGTATAAATGCCGTCAACCCGTCGCAATACACGGTGACGGTGGCGCACGAGGATACTCTCAATCCGCTGTGGTACGAGGGCGAGGCTTATGAAAGCTTCGACGTATCCTTCGGCAGCGTAAGACACGTGATGTACCCCGACTGGGACGGCTCGCTGTTCGGTCAGGCGGTGAAATACTACACCAATCCTGCCTGCACGGATAGCTCGCTCAAGTCAAAGCAGAATATCTACAGCGGCGGCACGATTTACGCAAAGGTCAAGGCATACGTCAAGGGCGACGACGGCAAGTATATCGGTCTTGTCAACACAGGCAAGCGTGACGAAAACGGCGACGTCATTTACGAGGCGCAAGATCTCGTGCTGCGTCTGATAGTCGAAAAGCAGACGATAGCGGCGGTCAACTTCTTCTACAATGAGGAAATCGGCGATATCTATGCGCTCGGCTCGGATCCTGCGGGACTTGCAAAGCAAAAAGAACTCATCAACAGCGGCGCAATATTCGACGTAAGCAACTATACGGGCGCCGTGTATGCGCAAACTCACCGCATCGGCGACGTCGCATACGGCATCGACCCGATAAGCTATGCTACTAACAGCGGCTTGTACTTCCGTACTGCGCAGGACAACGCTCCTTACTGGAACGAGCCGTTTAACGGTACCGCAGTATTGCTTACGCCAAACAGCACTCTTGCGGCAGGCACAACGCTGTACGTAATGAATGACGACGGCACATTCCGTGAGGCTGCGGAGGGCGAACAGGGCACTCATAAGCTCGATCTCGGCACGGGCGGATATCTCGAGCTGACCGACGGCGAAAAGGGCACGCCTTACATCGCATACATTCAGCGTTGGATAGACACGCTTGCAACACCCGATATCACGGGCGGCGAGACGAGAACGCTGCGTGCGGTCATAGGCGATCCTGCCGACAACGGCTACGCCAATGTGGCGGTACGTATGCCCGACTACACCTTTACGGGCGACGGCACCGTCGGCACGGAAGCTGTTGAGTTCAGAGGCGGCAAGGTCGCAGGCGAAGGCGCAGATGTCCTGTCCTTCAACTACAACGTGCGCAAGCCGTGGACGCTGCCTGTAAGCGGCACATTTGCAACCGTATCGGGCAAAGCGCCTGTCACTACAACCATCAACTGGGTGGACGCATCCGCTCCGTCTTATGAGGAATTTACGGCAAACGGCGGCTATGTCGAAAGACAGTACTACTTCTTTGACGATTTGGCTATCCGCTATCCGAGCCTCGGCGAAAACGGCGAAGTGACGGCGTTTACCGCAAGAATCTATATCGAAAACGCAGGCGAAAAGTTCACTTCGGTCGAGCTTGAAAACCTGCAGCAGGTATACAACGTGTTTGACACGTTCAGCTTCCCGACGACGGCGACCGTCAGATACGGCGAAGAGGTCTATAGAGGCGTACCCGTGCTGTGGGACAGCACCGAGCCTCCGACTGTAAAAGAAATCATCGAAGGTGAGTTTACAAGGAACTTCACCGTTATGGTCGGCGGAGACGTTACGCTCGAGGCATATACGCTGTCGCAGCCGTTTACGGTAAACAACCTGTTTGCGTTTGACGCAGAGGGCTTCACCGACGCTTCGTATCCGGGTCTTGCATTCCACCTCACGGCGGGCAACTTCCACAAGGGCTTGCCAACTGCAAGCAACGTGACGATAAACGGCAACACAGTGCCCGTCACGCTTGCGTGGGATACCGCATACACCAAGGACGGCTTCAGCGGCAAGATGAACCTCACAGTCGCAAACGATAACCTCACTGCGACATTCGAGGTAGACGTGACTGTGGACGACGTGACTATCGACGGACTTGACTTCGCAAGCATAACAGGCAGCGCAAGCAAGACCATGCTGATACTCGATCCTTACGGCAAAGAAAACAAATTCTTCTCGTCGGGCGAGCAGGTGCAGGTCAACTACACATCGTCTAAGGGCAGCGGCAAGGCTACGGTCAGCGCAGAATACTCGCTCAAGGAAATAGATCCGTCTATTGAAAACGAGCAGGAATTCTTCGACCACATCAGCAAGTATTTCGGAATGGAATACGACCTCACTCTCACCTTTAAGTATCCCGGCTGCAACGAGGCTGAGCCCGAAACGGCAAAGGTAAGACTGTACGTCGTTGACAGAACGATATACTATGTGGAAAACTACGAGTATCGCTCGCTCATCATCGATCCGTTCCTGCACAGCGATGCGAGCTACCTGCCCGAGACCTTAAACGTCATAACCCGTACGGACTATGACATGAACGAAAACAACTTTATGGCATATTTCGACTGGTCGGAAGTCAATACGCTCATCAAGAACTCCCGCACCAACCTCAATTATATGGCGACCGCAACTGTCGCCGTCGAGGACGTCAACGGCGGTTACGTGAGAGCGGATATCACCGACGACAATGTCGACAACGAGAAGTTTGTCACGGTCGATAAATATGTCAGCTATATGATCGCAAAGACAGGCGACAGCGAGTTTGTCTTAGACAAGCCTACGCTCCGTCTTGTCAGACAGCAATTCAACCTGCCTGTCACGGTGCTCAACCGTCAGATTACGATATCCGAGCTTGTCCTGACGAAGGCTATTGAGGAGCTGTATGTCGATACAAGCAGATATTCCACCGTCACGAGAAGCCTCGTCGGTATCGACGCTAACGGCGACCGCACGGACGGCAGATATATCGACATCGTCAAGAGCACAAGCACGGGCTTGCCTACGGAAATCGTCTTCTACAACAGATACTCTTACGTGGGCAAAGACGGCTTGCCGACGCAGATACGTCTGACATTCTCAAACGGCGACGTTGGCAACTACTACATCACCTTCGGCGACAACGTCCCGACCTTCGAGGAATTGGCGACCACCACCGATACGATGGGCGTAGACGTCAAAGCGCATGTCTGGAACGACGATCCGTCAAAGGATACGAGCTTCGAGATAATGCAGCCGTTCAACATCCGCTTCACACTGCGTGCGTCAAATCTGGGCGTAAACAACACGGATATTGCGTATGCGGATATGAAATTCGGCGAGTACAGATACAGTTTCAGCCCGTACAGCAGCGAGGCGGACAGCATGTTCAATGTCGATAAGTATCAACGCAGTGCGACGTACTATGTCGGCGGTCAGTTCATCAGCGCAAACGCTTGGTGGAACGACGGCAGATCGTACGGCGACAACAGCTTCTTCTACGACAGCAACTGGACAAAGCGTCACGCTATGTACACGGTGTTCGGCAACAAGAGATTTATCGAGGGCGACAGAAGCTTCGGTCACTTCTACAAGTACGACAAAGCCAACAGAAGCTATGAGAGCTATGACGGCGAGGTGGTCTACAGCAACGAGGGCAACCGCAGCAGCTACACCGATCTCGACGGCAACGAGCTGTACGTTTACATCTACATCACGACGCAGCAGCTCGATATCGATTGGGATCTGTCCGGCGCAAGCTATACGTACAAGGGCGGCTACACGTCCGTCAAGGCTAAGGTCAAGAGCACGGTCAAGGGCAATAGCTGCGAGGCAGACGTCAACGTGACGGTCCGCATTGAAAATCAAAAGGCGGATAGCTTCAACTTTGTCGGTCTGTCGGGAACGAGCAAGTATTATCAGTCGGCTACAAACGAATTCTTCATCGATCCTTATGAGAAGAACGGCGAGCCTTTGAGAAGAACCTCGACCTTCAGCGGAACAAGATATTCGCAGCAGGCGGACGGTCAATTCGTCGAGGACGAGAAGGGACTGTATAAGAGACTTGAAACAGGCGAATACGTTGAGCTCACGTATAAAGAGCTGGGCGCATACACCTACTTCCCGACCTCTATCAATATCATACCTGCAGGCACGTCTAAGGCAGTCACATTGCCGATACAGTGGGATATGAGCGGAATAAGCATAACTTATGCAGGCGGACAGTTTACGGCATATGCCATCATAAATCCCGAGGGCGAATATGACTACGCAAAGGGCGCAGAGGGCATTGTCAACGAGATAGGTACACAGCGTATCAAGGTCACGGTGCGTGTCATGGACAGAAGCATCGTTACAATGATTGCGTCCGAAAACACCGGACTCAATTCGCTCACAGGCTATGCAAACACTACGGGTACGAAGACGTACATCGACCCATATGCCTACACTCTGCCCAAGATGCCCGACAAGATAGTGCTGTACACGCACTCGAGGACGGAAGGCGTCAACGAAAAGGTCATCTTCTACCAGGAAGGCGTCACGCCGAGCACTGCCGATAGAAATAATGTCTATGGCACGCTTGAGTGGAACTTCAATAAATACCGTCCGTCGTATGAAGGCGGTCTGATATACGCAACTGCGATACTCAGAGGAAATGACGGAGAGGCTCAATCGTATGATATCCCGTTCCTCGTATACAGAGAGTATATCCACCACGTCAAGAGCACGACAGGCGATTACGATGCGTACTTTGACGAGAGCGGAAACGCTAAGTCAAACGTAACGCTGTCTACGGGCTTGGCAGCGTCAGGCGCAACGGACGTCAGCTATACGATAGATCCAAACAACCCGAATAAGTTGACTCTGCCGACATCCTATTACATCACGTTCCGCAGACAGGAGCCCACCTACAGCAACGGCAACGTAACGTCGTTTGGCTCAAGGACCGAGGTCGGCGACATCGCATCGTCGCTGTACAGATTTGTCGTCGTGTCTATGCCTGCAAGCCTCAACTGGAATATACTTCCTACAGGCATTACGACAAGCGCAAATCAGGATGACCTTAAGGCAACGATTCAGGTCAGAGCGCAGCAGCGTGTATCTGTGCCTATCAAAATAGCCACTGCAAAGAGCGTTGCGGCAGTACAGGTTTCCACTCTCGGAGCAACGACGACAAGCAGATCTCTTAAAACAACATACAACGACGTTAAGGTGGTATGGTACGGCAAGGCTTATGTCTACAGGATAGACAATAAGAATTCCGTCGAGGCGGCATTCCCCGTGATGCTCACCTCAACAGGCGCCACTGTCGCACTGCCGACATACGGCATCAGAAAGGTCACATACGTGCTTTACGGCGCAGTTGGTACCATAGTCGACGCAAACGGACAGGTGTTGATGACCGAAGCCGCAACTACAGCGAAGGGCGCAACGATAGGCGGCGTGATGACGGTGGCTGTCGGACAGACTATCCCGACTGCACAACGTCATACTACCGACTACATCACTATCACAATCAACGGCTGATGACAGCCAAAACGCAAAAAGGGATGCCCTACGGCATCCCTTTTTTGCGGAATTATATTGACAAAACTTGCTCTTGCCCTTGATAATATAATAAAACACGTATATAATATATAATAATAACAATATTTACGCACAAAGGCGTACGGAGGTACTATTATGATTTCAAAGGATATGTTGGTCATCGATATTTTGCAGCAGGGCGATCCCGACAAGCTCGCAGAGGTGCTTATGGAAAGCGGAATGCACTGTTTGCATTGCACGCTCGCTCACGGCGAAACTCTCGAGCAGGCTGCCGCAGTGCACGGCATTGACGTGGATAAGCTCGTTGAGAAGCTGAATGCCGCTATCGCATAATTTAATTTAAATACGATAACGACACTTTGTGTCAAGGGACAGGGGAAATATGTCAAACGATATCCAATCTATCGCAGGAAGACTTGTGGAGCTGCGTACCTTTTCGGACTATACCACCGCTCAGATGGCGGAGCTTTTGGGGATAGGCGAAAACGAATACGTGCTTTTTGAAAGCGGAAAGGGAGAGATACCCATAAACCTCATTTACAAGTTCGCCGCAGTTGTGGACACCGAGCCTATGTATATCCTATCGGGCACTATGCCCACCAAGGACGACGCAGTGGTCGTTTACGGCGGCAACGGTCACAACGTGGAAAGATATGAGGGCTACGTCTTCACACCGCTTGCGGAGGAATTCAAGCATAAGATGATGAATCCTATGCTCGTCACGCTTTCCCCGACGGACACGCCCGAGCTCGTCGTACACGGCGGGCAGGAATTCAACTTTGTCGTCGAGGGCAAGCTAAGAGTTATCGTAGGCGACGACGAGTATTTTCTGCGTGCAGGCGACAGCATTTATTTCAATCCCGCCCGTCCTCACGCACAGGTGCCTATGAACGGGCAGAAGGCAAAGTTTCTCACCGTTATCACGGAATAATCATAATAAAAAACACTCTCCGTTTTATACACGAGCCGTGTTTTAGCGGAGAGCGTATTTTTGCATTTAAACGTCCTTCGGGGCGTTTTTTTATATTCCCGTCAATAGCACGCTCGCATATGCGGCAATAGCCTTGCAACCGCCAAGCTCGCCGACGCCCTCGTTGGTGGTCGCAGATACTCCTATACGCCCGATGGGCAAGCCGAGCATATCCGCAAGCCTCTTGCGCATAGCGTCTATATAGGGCGACAGCATAGGCTCCTGCGCAATTATCGCCGCCGTGACGTTGTGCACTCTGTAGCCCGCCTGCCGTGCGATTTGCAACACCTTGCTCAAAAGCTCCATACTGTCGGCATTATCATAGCGTGCGTCGTCTACGGGGAAAAGATGTCCGATGTCCTTTTCGCCCAAGGCTGACAAAACTGCGTCCATTATTGCGTGTATTGGCACGTCGCCGTCGCTGTGGGCTATAAACGAATATTTGCAGGGAACGTATACGCCAAGCAGCTTTATGCCGCTGCCGTCCGTCATACGGTGTATGTCATAGCCGCAGCCCGTCAGCATTTTGCAGCCGTCCTCGGATTTTATATCGCTTGCGTATGTGATTTTTATGTTTTCTGCGTCGCCGGGGGCGACTGCCACCTCGCCGTCATATATCTGCCTTATCACGCTCAAATCGTCATAATACGCTTTGTCGGCAGCCTGATAAGCCTGCAAAAATATTTCACGCTTTGCGCCGAACGGCGTTTGTACACGCTTGAAATCGCTTCTTTCCGCAGGATAAACGCCGTCCGCTCTTACTATTGCGTCGGTCATTTCCAAAAGGGGAAGTGCAACGCCCTTTGACAGCGTGCCGTCAATGACTCCTTTTATTGTTTCCGTCTTGACATAGGGGCGTGCGCCGTCGTGCACCAAAACTATATCAGCGTCGTCCTCGATTGCGCTTATGGCATTTTTTACGGTCTGCGTGCGTGTGCTTCCGCC
This sequence comes from uncultured Christensenella sp., assembly GCA_910584155.1. Classification (GTDB taxonomy): domain Bacteria; phylum Bacillota; class Clostridia; order Christensenellales; family CAG-917; genus CAG-475. The sequence goes on from CAJTYG010000003.1 coordinate 96,015, forward strand.
TATGCAAAGGGCGATACGTTTGTCAAAAATGTCTGCGGCGTCAAGCGCACAGGTCAGCTCGTCCGCAAAGGACGACTCTATACCTATGATAAGCTTGCTCATTTCTTCAAACTGCAAAAACGGCTTGACCGCTTCCAAAATAACGCAGGAGCTTTTGCATTTTTCAAAAAGCTTGTTCTTTTTGCCGTATCTCTGACTTAGTCCGCCGGCGGTTATTATTACGTTAAATTTCATCAAAACTCCAAAATAAAATTCATTTATTTATGCTGTTTCGTAGCTTTTTTTGCCTATGTCATTGCTCTGAAATGAGCCTGTACATATTTTCGGCGCTCTGTTTGGTCTGGTGCTCGTCGACGGAAAGCACCTCAAATTGCATCGTGCGGTTGCCGAATGTGACTGCGACTATATCGCCTACGTTTACGTCCTTTGACGGCTTTGCGACTCTGCCGTTTATCTCTATACGACCGCCGTCGCAAGCCTCCTGCGCAACGGTGCGCCGCTTGATTACTCTCGATATTTTCAGAAATTTGTCTATTCGCATATATTCCTCGCCACCTGCCTGTGCTAAGCAGGCGTACGCTTATTATAATTCACGTTTTGAGCTTTAGCAATACGCAAAAACGATATTTGTGCGCTTTTATTTTAAAAAGCTTTTAAAAAACGTAAAAAAGTTTACTTTTAAACGGAAAACCTTTGTGCGGTTGCTTGACAGACTTGACAAATGCGTGTAGAATTAAAAACTGCGCTATAATGCAATAACTGCCCTCAAAGCCTTCGGGTTTTGGGGGTAGGGGGTTATAATATAAAAGTATTTATAGCAAAAAGTAGCACAAAAAGCAAGTCCGTCGGGCAAATTTTGCAGAGGTAAAAATATTTTTTCAAAGCCTGTTGTCCACGGCAAAAGCGGTAATTTTTTTAAGGAGTGAATATATGTCCGAAAGAATTCACAATCAAATGTACGGCACGACGGAAAGACGTGATTTTTCAAAAATCAAAAACGTTCTGCCCATACCGTACCTCATTGAGGTGCAAAAAAATTCTTACGCCAATTTTATCGGCGAAGGCATCGAGGAAGTTTTCAAAGATTACTCTCCTATCGTTGACTTTGCAGGCAGATTGAAGCTTGAATTTTTGTCGCACCGTTTTGACGGCGAGCCGAAATACACCGTCAAGGAATGTAAGGACCGTGACGCAACATATGCGGTGCCTCTCAAGGTGATGGTGCGTCTGACCAACACCGAGACCGGCGAGGCTATGGACCGTGAGGTGTTTATGGGTGACATCCCCCTTATGACGGACGCAGGTTCGTTTGTCATAAACGGTGCGGAGCGTGTCATCGTAAGCCAGCTTGTCAGAAGCCCCGGCGTGTACAACAAAAAGGTGCTTGACAAAAACGGCGTTCCCCGTTTTGAAACGCAGGTCATTCCAAACAGAGGCGCATGGCTCGAATACGAGCAGGATATCAACGATATACAGTGGGTCCACGTCGACAGGACGAGAAAAATCACCGCAACCACGCTTTTGCGTGCGCTCGGCATAGGTACCGATGAGGAGCTTATCGAGCTGTTCGGCGGCGACGAAATGATTGTAAAAACCTGCGAAAAGGACGCCGAGTGCAAGACGGAAGAACAGGGCAAGATGAATCTTTTCCGCCGTCTGCGTCCGGGCGAAGTCCCCACCGTCGAGGGTGCTAACGTACTCATTCACAACACTTTCTATGATTATAAGCGTTACGACCTCGCAAGAGTCGGCCGCTATAAATACAACAAGAAGCTTGCGCTTGCAACACGTATTGCGGGCTACAAGCTTGCACGTGACGTGGTAAGCCCCGTCACGGGCGAAATCCTCGCAACAAAGGGCGAAACTGTCAGCGAGGCTCTCGGTATCGAGATCCAAAACAACGCAGTAAACGAGGTTTGGCTCGAATACGTCGACGCAGAGGGCAAAACACGTGAGTTTAAGGTGATAGGCAACAACACCGTCGACCTCAACGCTTTTGTGGATTGCAATCCCCGTGAGCTCGGCATTCTGGAAAAGGTCTATTATCCCAACCTCAAGGCTCTTATGGACGAGTTCGGCGACAATCAGCAGGAATTGCTGCTTGCTATAAAGTCCTCTGTGGACGAGCTCGTGTACAAGCACATAACGCTTGACGATATCATCGCTATTGCGGACTACAACCTCGGCTTGCGCTATGGCTTCGGCACCTGCGACGACATCGATCACCTTTCCAACCGCCGTGTGCGTGCCGTAGGCGAATTGCTGCAAAATCAATTCCGCATCGGTATCTCACGTCTTGAGAGAGTCATCAAAGAGAGAATGGCGTCTGCGCAGGACCTCATCGGTCTCGAGCCGCATACGCTCATCAATATCCGCCCCGTGACAAGCGCTGTAAAGGAATTTTTCGGCTCCTCGCAGCTGTCGCAGTTTATGGATCAGCCAAACCCGATCGCAGAGCTGACGCACAAGCGTAAGCTTTCCGCACTCGGCCCCGGCGGCCTGAACAGAGAGCGTGCAAGCTTCGAGGTGCGTGACGTACACCACTCGCACTACGGACGTATGTGTCCTATCGAAACGCCTGAAGGACAAAACATCGGTCTTATCACCTCGCTGTCATCCTATGCAAAGGTCAACGAATACGGCTTTATCGAAACGCCTTATCGCAGGATAGAAAAGACCTACGACGAGGAAGGCAAGGTCATCGATGCAGTGGTCACCGACGACGTAGTGTATATGGCTGCTGACGAAGAGGATAAATACGTCATCGCACAGGCGAACGAAGCGCTTGACGAAAACAGCAGATTCGCACGTCCACGTGTCAACTGCCGTATCCAAAACGACATAAGAGAAGTCCCCAAATTCCAAGCGGACTATATGGACGTCAACCCCAAACAGCTCATTTCAATAGCAACGGCGCTTATTCCTTTCTTGGAAAACGACGATACCAACCGTGCTCTTATGGGCTCCAACATGCAAAGACAGGCAGTGCCGCTTCTGCGCCCCGAAGCGCCTATGATCGCAACGGGCGTCGAGCACAAGATAGCTTATGACAGCGGCGTTCTTAAGATCGCAAAGCGTGACGGCTTTGTAAAATACGTAGACAGCGACAAGATAATCGTCGAATGCGAGGACGGCAGCGAGGACACATATATCCTCAGCAAGTTTGAGAGATCCAACCAGTCGACCTGCATAAATCAGCACCCCATCGTCTCAAAGGGCGACAAGGTCACAGGTCCCGTATTTGACGAGGCAGGCAACCTTGTGAAAGAGGGCACCGTGCTTGCGGACGGCCCTGCTTGCGACCACGGCGAGCTCGCTTTGGGCAGAAATATGCTCATCGGCTTTATGTCTTGGGAAGGCTACAACTATGAGGACGCCGTCCTCATCAGCGAGGAGCTTGTCAAAGACGATCTGTACACTTCGATACATATCGAGGAATATGAAATCGAGTGCCGTGATACAAAGCTCGGCGAGGAACAAATCACAAGAGATATCCCCAACCTCAGCGACGACGCACTTAAGTTTATCGATCAGGACGGTATCATTATGGTCGGCGCCGAAGTCAAGGCAGGCGATATCCTTGTCGGCAAGGTCACGCCTAAGGGCGAAACCGAGCTTACACCCGAAGAAAGACTGCTTCGTGCTATCTTCGGCGAAAAGGCAAGAGAAGTGCGTGACACCTCGCTGCGTGTGCCAAACGGCGAAAGCGGCATAGTCGTAGACGTAAAGGTGTTTACGAGAAAGAATAAGGACGAGCTTGCACCCGGTGTAAATAAGCTCGTGCGTGTATACATCGCTCAAAAGAGAAAGATATCCGTCGGCGACAAGATGGCGGGACGTCACGGTAACAAGGGCGTCGTATCAAGAGTGCTGCCTAAAGAGGATATGCCCTTTATGGCAGACGGTACGCCGCTTCAGATTGTGCTCAACCCGTTGGGCGTTCCTTCACGTATGAATATCGGACAGGTCCTTGAAGTCCACCTCGGACTTATCGCACACCTGCTTGACTGGAAGGTCGCAACGCCTGTGTTTGACGGCGCAAACGAGCAGGATATCAAGGCGCTGTTCCAGCAGTGCGGACTTGTAAACGAGCAGGGCTTGGTCGACGGAAAGATCCAACTGTACGACGGAAGAACGGGCGAGCCGTTTGAAAACCGTGCAACGGTCGGCTATATGTATTACCTCAAGCTGCATCACCTCGTTGACGACAAGATCCACGCAAGATCTACAGGACCTTACAGCTTGGTCACTCAGCAGCCCTTGGGCGGCAAGGCACAGTTCGGCGGACAGCGTTTCGGCGAAATGGAAGTCTGGGCGCTAGAGGCATACGGCGCTGCAAATATGCTGCAGGAGATCCTCACAGTCAAGTCGGACGACGTTGTGGGACGTGTAAAGACCTACGAGTCCATCGTAAAGGGCACAAACATTTCCGAGCCCGGCATTCCGGAATCGTTTAAGGTTTTGGTGAAAGAGCTGCAATCTCTTGCGCTTGACGTCAAGGTCCTCACGGAGGAAAGAGACGAAGTCAAGCTGCGTGATTATGACGACGATCTCGACTTCGAGCCGCCCGTCAGAAAGCAGGAAGAGCTCAAAGAAATTGATATTATGGCAGACAGCAACATATTCGGCGGCTTCGGCGCTGCCGACGGAGCTGAAGAAAAGAGCATGTTTGATACCGACGATTCGTCAAGTATGTTCGACACGGACGATGACGACGAAAGTATTTTCAGCGCACTCACCAAAGGCACGCCCGATATGAGCGACATATTCGGCGGCGGTGACGACGACGTAGAGTGATAGGAGGAATTTATGTACGAACTGAGCAATTTTGATGCTATTCAAATAGGTATTGCTTCGCCGGAAAAAATCAGAGAATGGTCATACGGCGAAGTCACCAAACCCGAAACTATCAACTACCGTACTCAAAAGCCTGAAAAAGACGGACTTTTCTGTGAAAGGATATTCGGACCTACCCGTGACTGGGAATGTCATTGCGGAAGATACAAAAGAGTGCGCTATAAAGGCGTTATCTGCGAAAAGTGCGGCGTTGAAGTCACAAAATCAAAGGTGCGCCGTGAGAGAATGGGACATATAGAGCTTGCTTGCCCCGTCACTCACATCTGGTATTTGAGAGGCGTGCCCTCAAGAATAAGCATCCTTTTGGATATATCTCCGAAGGAGCTGGAGCAGGTCGTCTATTTTGTGTCATACCTCGTGCTCGATCCCGGTATTACTACGCTGTTTAAGGGACAGGTCATTTCGGACGGCGAGTATCGCTCACTGCTTGAAAAGTACGACGCAAAGGACTTCAGAGTGGCAAAGGGCGCAGAGGCTGTCAAGGAGCTGCTTATGCAGGTCAACCTTGAGGAAGAAAGCGCAAAGCTTAAGGCGATAATCAACAATTCCGTCGGACAAAAGCGTTTGAAAGCCGTGAAGCGTCTTGAAATCGTGGAAGCATTCCTTCGTTCCGGCAACAAGCCCGAGTGGATGGTATTGGACGTAATTCCCGTCCTTCCCCCCGAAATCAGACCTATGGTTCAGCTTGACGGCGGCAGATATGCTACAAGCGACTTGAACGATTTGTATCGCAGAGTCATCAACCGCAACAACCGTCTTAAAAAGCTCAAAGAGTTGGGCGCTCCCGAAATCATCGTCCACAACGAAAAGCGTATGCTTCAGGAGGCCGTCGACGCACTTATCGACAACGGCAGGAGAGGCAAGGCAGTATCGGGCGCAGGCAACCGTGACCTTAAATCGCTTACGGGAATGCTGAGAGGTAAGCAAGGACGCTTCCGTCAAAACCTGCTCGGCAAGCGTGTCGACTATTCGGGACGTTCCGTTATCGTAGTCGGACCTGAGCTCAAGCTCTATCAATGCGGTCTGCCTAAGGAAATGGCACTCGAGCTGTTTAAGCCGTTTATTATGAATAAGCTCGTAGAGCGCAACCTCTGCCACAACATCAAGAGCGCAAAGCGTTTTGTGGATACAGGCAAAAATCAAGTTTGGGATATCCTCGAGGAAATCATCAAGGATCACCCCGTGCTGCTCAACCGTGCTCCTACGCTACACAGACTCGGCATACAGGCGTTTGAACCCGTGCTTGTCGAGGGCAGAGCTATCAAGCTGCATCCGCTTGCCTGCGGCGCATTCAATGCGGACTTCGACGGCGACCAGATGGCTGTGCACGTGCCGCTTTCGATAGAGGCACAGGCAGAAGCAAGAATACTTATGCTTTGCACCAACAATATCCTCAAGCTGAGCGACGGCAAGCCTATCGTTTCGCCGACGCAGGATATGGTCATCGGCTCATACTATCTGACGATAGTGCGTCCCGGCGCAGAGGGCGAGGGCAAATACTTCAGCTCGTTTGACGAAGCGACGCTCGCTTATCAGGAAAAGGCGCTCACGTTGCAATCGCTTTGCTACATTCGTGTCGCAGTCAAAAACGAGGACGGCACAGTGAGCAATAAGCTGCTGCATACGACGCTCGGCAGATGTATCTTCAACAACAACATTCCGCAGGACCTGCAGTTTGTAGACAGAAACGACGAGGCTCAAAAGGGACAGCTCGAGGTCGAAGGTATTTTGGGTATCAACGCCTGCATAGATCAAAAGCAATTCCACGCTATCGTGGACCTTGTGAGAGCGGGTGTGAAAGACGATACGTATGCGTGCGTGCGTTCAATATTAAAGAGACAGGATCTCAGCGACGCTCAAATCGATAAGATAGCTGCGCAAATCAAGGACGCAGGCGAACTTGACCTTGACAACGTAAAGGACTTCAACCGTGAGATAACGGCACTTCGCAACGCAATACAAAAGGTGCTCGGACAAAAGGCTATCGCTATCGGCAAAAAGCAGCTTTCTATGATAGTTGACAACTGCTTCAAATTCCACGGTGCGACCGAGACGGCGGAAATGCTGGACAAAATCAAAGCGTTGGGATACAAGTATTCCACGATAGGCGCAATCACGGCGTCGGTCTTCGATATGCACATCCCCGGCGACAAGAAAAAGATAGTTGCCGACGCAGAGGCGCAGGTCGTTAAGATAGAAAAGCTGCACGCAAGAGGCGTGTTCTCGGACGAAGGACGTTACAAGGAAATAATCAAAATCTGGAAAGATGCTTCCGATAAGGTCGAGGAAGAATTGAAAAAAGGTCTTGACGACTTCAACCCGATTTGGATGATGGCAAACTCCGGTGCCCGTGGTAGTATGGGTCAGATCCGTCAGCTCGCAGGTATGCGTGGTCTTATGGCGGACCCGTCGGGCAGAACGATAGAGTTGCCTGTGCGTGCGTCATTCCGTGAAGGACTTTCCGTTTTGGAATACTTCATCTCGTCGCACGGCGGAAGAAAAGGTCTTGCGGATACTGCTCTTAAAACGGCTGACTCCGGTTATCTTACGAGACGACTTGTCGACGTATCGCACTCGGTCATCGTGCGTGAGCACGACTGCGGCGACACAAAGGGCACGTTTATCACCGCTATCAGAGACGAAAAGAGTGTTATCGAAGCTCTTGCGGACAGAATTGCGGGCAGATATACCGTCGAGGCGGTCATCAACCCCGAAACAGGCGAGGTCATGTGCGAGGCAGGCGAGCTTATCTCCACCGACAATGCAAAGGCTATAGATAAGGCGCTCACTTCTTATTGGGAAAAGACGGGCGCAGATATGCACCATCAACCCGGTGTGCTCATCCGCTCGATTCTCACCTGCAAGACGAGAAACGGCGTATGCGTAAAGTGCTACGGCAAGAATATGGCTTCGGGCAATCCCGTCAAAATCGGCGAGGCTGTCGGTATCATAGCCGCCCAGTCAATCGGCGAGCCCGGTACTCAGCTCACTATGAGAACGTTCCACTCGGGCGGCGTTGCAACGGACGACGACATCACGCAAGGTCTGCCCCGTGTTGAGGAGCTTTTCGAAGCCCGTAATCCTAAGGGTAAAGCGGTCATCACCGAGAATAGCGGTATCGTTCACATTTCGGACGACCGCCGTGAGATAACCGTCGCAAGCGACGGCGAAACAAAGGCATACGCAATACCCTACAACGCAAACATTCTCGTTGCGGAGGGTGAGGAAATCGGCGCAGGCGACGCACTTACAAAGGGCTCAATCAACCCGCAGGATATGCTGCGTGCAAAGGGCGTCAAGGGTGTGCAGGAATACATCGCAAAGGAAGTACAGTCTGCATACCGCACCGCAGGCGTCGAAATCAACGACAAACACGTCGAGGTTATCGTAAGACAGATGCTCCGCAAGGTAAGAATTGAAAATCAGGGTGACACGGATATGCTGCCCGGTACGCTTGTAGATTTGTTTGCATACGAGGACGAAAACGAAAGAGTGCTTGAAAACGGCGGCGTGCCCGCAAGCGCAAAGCGTACGCTGCTTGGTATCACTAAAGCGGCTTTGGCAACAGAATCCTTCCTGTCGGCAGCTTCATTCCAAGAAACCGCAAAGGTTTTGGCAGAGGCGGCTATCAACAACAGAGTGGACCCGTTGCTCGGCTTAAAGGAAAACGTCATAATTGGCAAGCTCATTCCTGCAGGTACGGGCATGAAGTGCTACAAAAACATCACTCCCGTGCAGGTGTCCACTATGGAGGACGAGCGCAGAGAGGAAGCTCTTGACCTTGCGGTCGAAGATTTTGACGCAGACGATCTGTTTGGAGATACCTCAACGGAGGACTAATGGATAAAAAGCTTTTTACATCCGAAAGCGTGACGGAAGGACATCCCGATAAGGTGTGCGACCAAATCGCCGACGCTATACTTGACGATATCTTTGCGGAAGACCCTTCCGCAAGGGTAGCAATCGAGGTCTGCGCAACAACGGGAATGGTGATGGTCTTTGGCGAAGTAAGCACAGAGGACCATTATTCCGACATTCCGTCCATAGTGCGCAACGTCATAAAGGATATCGGCTACAACGACAGCTCGCTCGGATTTGATTACAAGACCTGCGCAGTGCTCAATGCGATACAGGAGCAGTCCGCCGACATCGCTCTCGGCGTGGACGAAGCGACGGACGGCGACGAAAACGACGAGTTCGACAAAACGGGCGCAGGCGATCAGGGAATGATGTTCGGCTATGCGTGCGACGAAACGGAAGCGCTTATGCCGTTGCCCATTATGCTCGCTCACGCACTTACGTCAAAGCTCACAGAGGTGCGCAAGAGCGGCGAGCTCGCTTGGCTGCGCCCCGACGGAAAGGCGCAGGTGACGGTGGAATACATAGACGGCGTTCCCGAAAGAGTGGACACCATTGTAGTAAGCTGTCAGCACGCCGACTATATGGACCTCGAAACTATAGAAAACGAGATAATCGAGCGTGTTATAATGCGCTCTATCCCTGCCGAATATCTTGACGACGATACAAAAATATACATCAATCCTACGGGCAGATTTGTCATCGGCGGACCTGCGGGCGACAGCGGCGTCACGGGCAGAAAAATCATAGTTGATACATACGGCGGTTTTTGTCCTCACGGCGGCGGTGCGCTCAGCGGAAAGGATCCGACAAAGGTTGACAGAAGCGCAGCATATATGGCACGCTACGTGTGCAAAAACCTCGTGGCGTCGGGCATTTGCCGACGTGCGGAGCTGCAGGTGGCGTACGCAATAGGCATGGCACATCCCGTATCCGTTTATGTCAACACCTTCGGCACTGGCAAGGTCAGCGACGACATCATTGCAAAGATAGTTGACGATGTATTTGATTTGCGTCCCCTTGCGATAATACGAAGCCTCAGACTTGACAAGCCCATATACCGTGCGACATCAAATTACGGTCACTTTGGCAGAGAGGGCTTCAGTTGGGAAGAAACCGACAGAGTTGAGGACATAAAACAGGCGCTTAAAAAATACAGCTTTTAAACACTAATGCAAATAAAACGATAGAAAAAATCTATCGTTTTATTTAATAAACAAAATAAGGACGGCTTTTAAGACGTGCAACTACAGGGCGAAATCGTAAAAGTGATTTTTGCAAGCCCCGACACGGGTTATACTGTGCTCGATATGAAATGCGAGGACAGCATTTTTACCGTTGTCGGAGTTTTTCCGCCTGTGAGCGAAGGTCAGCTTATCAGCGTAGACGGCGCTTTTAAGATGAAGTCGCAGTATGGCAAGCAGTTCCTTGCCGAAAAGGTCGTCGTCAGTCAACCGTCACGGATTACTGGCATAATAAAATTTCTGTCAAGCGGTCTCATACACGGCTTAGGCCCCGTGAAAGCGGAGGCAATCGTAAACGCCTACGGCGTGGATACGCTCGAAAAGATGAAGTATCCCGTTGAGATAGCAAAGGTAAAGGGCATATCGCTTAAAAACGCAACCGAATTTTGTATGAGCTTTGTCAAGCTGCAAAAGATGCAGGACGCAATTATGTTCTTGCAAAAGCTTGGCATTACGATAAACCTTGCGCTGAAAATATACAAGGTTTACGAAATGAAAACTGTAGACAACGTGCGTAAAAACCCTTATATGCTTATCGACGACATCGACGGCATAGGCTTTGCCACTGCGGACAGAATAGCAGGCGAGCTTGGCATAAAGCGTGACAGCGACTACAGGATAAGTGCCGCAATAACCTATCTTCTCAAAGAGGCGGCGGTGCGTTCTGGGCACAATTATCTGCCCGAGGACGAGCTTATAAGCAGTGCGCTCAGCCTGCTTGCGCTCGAGTGCGACGAGCCGAGCGTGCGCATTAAGGAAAACATAGAGGATATGGTGTTGCTTGGCGACCTTGTGCGCTATGATACGGGCGAGCACGTTGCGATAGTCCTCAAAAAGAATTTCAACATCGAGCGGAATATCGCCAAAAAGCTTTTGCAGCTTCAGCAGGAAGCTTCCGATTTCAGAGTGGATATAGACGGCGAGGTGCGCAGGTTTGAAAAGCGTGCGGGCTTTCAGTTGCACAAAAATCAAGCGGAGGCTGTAAAGGCTTCAATAGAAAACGGCGTGCAGATAGTGACGGGCGGTCCCGGCACGGGCAAGACGACGATAGTGAAATGTATCCTTGATATGTTTAAAAATTTAGGGCAAAAGGTGGCGCTTTGCGCCCCTACGGGCAGAGCTTCAAAGCGGCTTTCGCAAGCTACGGGCGAGGAAGCAAAGACCATACACCGCCTGCTCGACCTCGATTGGAAAAACGGCGAGGGACATTTCAACTACAACGAAAATACAAGGCTGTCGCTTGACGCCGTCATTGTGGACGAAGTGAGTATGGTGGACGAGTTTGTATTCAATGCTCTGCTCAATGCGCTTGAAAGGGGCACAAGGCTCGTGCTCGTGGGCGATAAGGATCAGCTTGCGTCTGTGGGCGCAGGCAACGTGCTTAACGATTTGATAAAGTGCGGCAGGTTTCCTGTGAGCTATCTCACGCAGATATACAGGCAATCCGAGCAAAGCAAGATAGTGCCAAACGCCCACAAGATAAACAACGGTCAGTTGCCCGATATGGACAACAAAAGCAGCGACTTCTTTTTTGAGGAAAAGCAGACGTCGGGGGACATCTGCGCAACGACTATCGCACTCGTCACAAAGCGACTGCCCAAATATCTCAATATGCAGCCACGTGATATACAGGTGCTTTGCCCAATGAAGCGCAGTCTTGCAGGCACGATAAATTTAAACAGAGAGCTGCAGGCGGTCATAAATCCGCCGTCGCCTCACAAAAAGGAATTGCGACAGGGCGACAGTCTGTTCAGAGAGGGCGACAAGGTGATGCAGATGCAAAACAACTATCAGCAGGAATGGACGCAGACTGTCGGTCATAAGCTCGAAAAGGGAATGGGCGTTTTCAACGGCGACATAGGCATAATCGAGAGTATCAATTTGCAGATAATGCAGTTGACGGTGCGTTTTGATGACGATAAAGTGGCGATTTATCAATTTAGCGATATCGAGCAGCTTGCGCTTGCATATGCGATAACCATACATAAATCGCAGGGCAGCGAGTTTGACGCAGTTGTAATCGCACTTGACGCAAACTATATGCTGCAAACACGCAATCTGCTTTACACCGCCGTCACCCGTGCTAAAAAGCTTGTCGTTATAGCGGGCTCAAAGAATACGGTGCAGCGTATGGTGCGGAATAACGAGACCGCACGCAGATATTCGTTGCTTATAAATCTTATAGAGCAGGAGTTGAGCAGCGGAGTTTACGATATAGCATAATGAAACGCAAAACAAAGGATAAAACACAAAGAGAACAGTCCCGCAAGGAACGCAGAGAAAGACTAAAGGCTCGGCTTTATAGAATATACATATCGGCAAAGCACGCACTTTTCCCCGACGACGTCACCTGCGACCTTTGCGCAGAGGAGCTTGTCGCAGACACACGCTATCATCTTTGCGGCGAGTGTATGTCCAAGTTGCCGAGGACGGGCGAGCATATCTGCCTTGTGTGCGGCGTGCCCATTTTAGACGAGGCGGACTACTGTATACGTTGCCAAAATCAAAAGGGCGAATATCTGATGAACAGGTCGCCTCTCGTATATGACGGCAACGCAAAGCAGTTGATATATGCAATGAAGTTCGGCAGAAAAAAGTATATTGCAAAGACGCTCGGCGCAATGATGTCGGATGAATTTATAAAGCGCAAAATGTCCGCAGATATCGCAGTGTTTGTGCCTATGACACGTGACGAGGAGAAAAAGAGAGGCTACAATCAGTCCGAGCTGCTTGCAAGAGACGTCGCCGACAGGCTCGGCTTGCCGCTGCTGCCTGCGCTTGTAAAGACAAAAGATACGTCTGCTCAGAAGCAGTTAAGCATGAAGGAACGTGAACAAAACCTCACCGACGCATTTGCGTGTATCTACAAAGAGGTGAAGGACAGGAAAATATTGCTCGTCGACGACGTGTTTACGACGGGTGCGACTGCAAACGCCTGCACGCATACTCTGCTGAAGGCAGGGGCAAAAGAGGTGAGTGTGCTGACGGCGGCGGTGACAAAAAAGAAGATCCCTGTAGAGAGCGGGGACGGAACGCAGGCAATATAGGCTAAAGCCTTGTAAATAAAGTAAATTTAGTATACAATATAGGTTACTGCCAAATTATGGCAGATTGCACCAAAAGTGCGGAGGACTGATTATGTCGATCTTTAACGAAAATGACAGGCGACTTAGAAAGCTAAATAAAATCGCCGATAAAATTGAGGCGCTTGCGCCAAAATATCACGCTATGACCGATGATGAGCTTGTGGCTCAGACAGAGGCGTTCAAGCAGAGGATACAGGGCGGCGAAACTCTTGATTCCATTCTTCCCGAAGCTTATGCCACTGTGCGTGAGGCGGGCGAAAGAGTGCTGGGAATGCGCCACTTTTATGTGCAGCTTGTCGGCGGCATAGCGCTGCATCAGGGCAGAATTGCCGAGATGGCTACAGGCGAAGGCAAGACGCTTGTTGCTACGCTGCCTGCGTATCTCAACGCACTTAGCGGCAAAGGCGTGCACGTTGTCACCGTAAACGACTATCTCGCCACCCGTGACGCCAACTGGATGGGCAAGCTGTACAAGTTTTTGGGACTGAGCGTCGGCATAGTGGTGCCGGGAATGAGCGCAGAGCAGAAGCGCAAGGCATACAACAGCGATATAACCTATTGCACGAACAACGAGTTGGGCTTTGACTTTTTGCGTGACAATATGGTCGTCGAAAAGGCGCAGAAGGTGCAAAGAGAGCTCAATTTTGCAATAATCGACGAAGTGGACTCCATTCTCATTGACGAGGCACGTACGCCTCTTATCATTTCCGGCAGAGGCGGCAAGTCGAGCGAGCTTTATAAATCAGCCGACAACTTTGCAAGACAGTGCAGAGAGGGCGCAGATTTCACAATAGAGGAAAAGGAAAAGACAATAATGCTCACCGACGACGGCGTTGCAAAGGCGGAAAAATTCTTCCACGTGGACAACCTCACCGACCTTGACAACACCGAGCTTTATCATCATATACAGCAGGCGCTAAAAGCGCACTTTATGATGAAAAAGGACAAGGACTACATTGTAAACGACGGCGAAGTGCTCATTGTTGACGAGTTTACGGGACGTATAATGATAGGCAGACGCTACAACGAAGGTCTGCATCAAGCGATAGAGGCAAAGGAGCACGTCGTAATCCGCAGCGAAAACAAGACGCTTGCGACGATAACCTTCCAAAACTTCTTCCGTATGTACACAAAGCTCAGCGGTATGACGGGTACGGCGAAGACGGAGGAGGAAGAGTTTCAAGGCATATATTCGCTTGACGTCGTTACTGTTCCTCCAAACAAGCCCTCGCAAAGAAAGGACGAAAACGACCAAGTATACAAAAACGTCGGCGGCAAAATCACCGCAATAGTGCAGGATATTCTGGACAGCCACGCAAAGGGACAGCCCGTGCTTGTGGGCACCATCAGCGTGGAAAAATCGGAAGAGCTCAGTGCGATATTAAAGCGTAAGGGCATTTTGCACAAGGTGTTGAACGCTAAATTCCACAAGGAAGAATCCGAGATAATCGCACAGGCGGGCAAGTTCGGCGCAGTTACGATTGCAACCAATATGGCAGGTCGAGGCACGGATATCATGCTTGGAGGCAACCCCGATTTCCAAGCGAAGCAGAAGATGGAAAAGGACGGCTATCCGCTTGAGGTCATCGAGCTTGCAAGCTCGCCCCACTCAAGCAATGACGAGGAAATCATCAAGGCAAAAGAGGTGTACAAGCACCATTATGACGATTTTAAAGCCATTTGCGACGAGGACAAGAAAAAGGTCATCGCAGTCGGCGGCTTGCGCATTATAGGTACAGAGAGGCACGAAAGCAGACGTATAGACAATCAGTTGCGTGGCCGTTCGGGACGTCAGGGAGATCCGGGCAGCACGGTGTTTTATATCTCTATGGAGGACGACGTTGCACGTATTTTCGGCGGCGACAAGATGAAAGCCGTTGCCGAAAGATTCAATCTCGAGGACGACGTGCCCATTTCTCTCGGCATAATCACAAAGCAGATAGAGCGTGCGCAGCGTATGGTGGAAAGCAGAAACTATTCCATAAGAAAACAGGTCTTAAGCTACGACGACGTGATGAATCAGCAGCGTGAGATAATCTACAAGGAGAGAGGCAAGGTTCTTGACGGAATGGACGTGCACGAGCAGATACTCGGCATGATAGACGAGCTCGCAGAGGAAATCATAGGTTATTATGCGGACTACAAAGAGGACTATCACAACTGGGACTACGAGGCGTTTAACAATGCTCTTGAAAAGCGTATGCTTCCCGAGGGCAGCAACGTGATGACGCCCGAGCTGTGCTCCTGCTTTGACGTGTACAAGCTCAAAAAAGCGGTGCTCGATATTGCGCTGCCCGCATATGAGGCTAAGATAGAGGCGCTTGCGCAGGACGGGCTCGACTTCAAAAATCTCGAAAGAGTCGTGCTGCTCAAAACGGTTGACTCCAAGTGGATGGACCACATCGACGCAATGGACGCTTTGCGCAGAGGCATAGGACTGAGAGGCTACGGACAGCGTGATCCCGTGATATCCTACCGTCAGGAGGGCTGGGAAATGTTTGAGGATATGGTGAGCCGTATCCATTCGGAAACCGCAGCTATACTGCTCAAGGTCACCGTTGAAAAGCGTGAGGGCGAGCAGACAAAGATAAGCAATAAAATAAGCACCGCAAAGAAAACGGTCGTGTCCGACGGCAAAAAGGTCGGCAGAAACGATCCCTGCCCCTGCGGCTCGGGCAAGAAATATAAAAACTGCTGCGGTGCAAACAACAAGTAGCAAATACCAAAACAGACACTTTAAAGACTTAAAATAGCATAATAAAATGCCGTTTTTAAAAAACGATGTGAAAATGTTGAGGTAAATATGACTGATTATAACGAAATAAGAAACCAAATTAAGGCTATGCGTGAGGAAATGGTGCGTGCATACGAAAGCATCAATCCTCAAAAGCTAAAAGAGCGCATTGCCGAGCTTGAAGAAATACAAAGCGCCGACGGCTTTTGGAATGACGCCGACAACGCCAAAAAAGTATCAAAGGAAATAAGTCAGCTGCAAAGTAAGCTTGAAAAGTTTGAAAAGATGATAAAGACCATCGACGATACTTCAGAGCTTGTCGATATCGTGGAGCTCGAGGGCAGCGAGACGGAAGACGCAGGGCTTATCGAGAGCGTAAAGAATTTGCAGGAACACGTGGAAAGCCTGTCGCTTGCAACCTTGCTAAGCGGAAAATACGACGGACTTAACGCAATACTCACTCTTCACGCAGGCGCAGGCGGAACGGAAGCGCAGGACTGGTGCTCGATGCTGTACAGAATGTATACAAGATACGTTGAGCGTGCGGGTTGGACTTGCACCGAGCTCGATTTTCTCGCAGGCGACGAGGCAGGCATAAAGAGCGTGACGTTCAGAGTTGAGGGCGACAATGCCTACGGATACCTCAAGGCGGAAAAGGGCGTGCACAGGCTCGTGCGCATATCGCCGTTCGACGCAAACGCAAGACGTCATACATCGTTTGCATCGCTTGAGGTCATGCCCGAAATAATCGATACTACCGAAATCGAGATACGTCCCGAGGATTTAAAGGTGGACACCTATCGCAGCAGCGGCGCAGGCGGACAGCACGTCAATAAGACGGAAAGCGCAATACGTATCACGCATATTCCGACAGGTATCATCGTTGCGTGTCAGAACGAGCGCAGCCAGATACAAAACAGAGAGGTCGCAATGCAGATGCTCCGCTCAAAGCTCATCGAAAAGCGTGAGCGTGAGCGTGAGGAAGAAGCTGCGGCAATCAGCGGACAGCTTAAAAAGATAGAGTGGGGCAGTCAGATACGCAGCTACGTATTCTGCCCTTACACTATGGTCAAGGATCACCGCACGGGCTTTGAAACGGGCAACGTGCAAAACGTTATGGACGGCGATCTGGACGGCTTTATAAACGAGTATCTCAAGCTTAGCTCCATACAAAAGTAAAATGAATTCATTGCAGGATAAAAAAAGCTTAACAGTGCTTGCTATCGAGTCGAGCTGCGACGAGACGGCGTGTGCGATCGTAAGGGACGGCAGGACCGTCCTTTCCAACGTCATAGCCACGCAGATAGAAATACACCGTCGCTTTGGCGGCGTCGTTCCCGAAATCGCAAGCCGCAACCACACCTTAGCCATCGAAAACGTCGTGCGTGAGGCGATAAAACAGGCAAACGTCACAAAGGACGATATCGATGCAATAGCGGTCACATACGGCGCAGGGCTGCTCGGTGCGCTGCTTGTAGGGGTGAATTTTGCAAAGGCGCTCGCATACGCTTGGGATAAGCCTCTTTATGCCGTGTCGCACGTCAAAGGTCATATTGCGGGAAATTATATAGACGGCACGCTTGAGCCTCCGTATCTCTGCCTGCTCGTGAGCGGTGGACATACTGCGATAGTCAAGGTAGAAGATTATGAGCATATAACGCTTATTGCACAAAGCCGTGACGACGCTGTCGGCGAGGCGTTCGATAAGGTCGCAAGAGTGCTCGGTCTGCCGTATCCGGGCGGTCCCGAAATACAGAAAAAGGCAAGAGAGGGCAAGCCTGTTTTTGATATGCCCGTGCCAAAATCGAGCGGTTTAGATGACCTGTATTTCAGCTATAGCGGATTAAAAACATATGTGATAAATCTTGTCCATAAATTGCAGCAAAAGGGCGAAGAGCTGCCCGTTTGCGACATAGCGGCAAGCTTTCAGAAATGCGCAGTAAAGCAGCTTATTGACGCACTTGAGCTCGTATCCGACGCTACGGGAATAAAGAAGCTTGCCATTGCGGGCGGCGTTAGCGCAAATGAGGAATTGCGCCGTGCGGCGGACGGTTTAAAGGCAAAGGGCTGCGAGGTGTATTATCCAAAGCTCGTGTATTGCACGGACAACGCCGCAATGATAGCCTCTGCGGGCTACTATGCAATAATGAGCGGCGCCGAACAGGCGGATATGACGCTCGACGCAAAGGCCACCGTGCCGCTAAAATGAAACAAGATTGTGGTTTGTGCGTTTTGCAAGCGCAACATCTTGTATAAGATATATAATATATAAAATTTTAATAAAAAAATTCCATAAAGTTATTTCAAATATTTGACAACCGAATTCGTATTTGTTAGGATAAGTAAGCTTGCAGGTAGTGTAAGCAGTTTTTTACTTTGCAAAAAACTATGGAATATGGAAAGAGAAAAACTTTGTGAAATGATAAAACGCTCTTCAAAAGTTGTCGGTTCCAAACAGGTTTTGAAGGGTATATCCGACGGTACTGTCAGGTGTGTGATAGTGGCGACGGATGTCGATGCGGATTTGAGAAAGAAGATCGTGGCAAGTGCCGCCGCACACAAAATCAAGGTCGAGAAGATATCTTCCAAGAGGCTTCTCGGCGAGGTGAGCGGGATAGAGGTCGCTACTGCGGTCGTCGGACTTACTGAAGCACAGCAATAGATGAACTGCACCGTTGGGTTGCGGTACGTTCAAAAATCATCATAGGAGGAACAACCATAATGCCAACCATCAATCAGTTGATTAGAAAGGGCAGAGAAAAACAGGTCAAGAAATCTCTTACACCTATCATGGAGCAATGTCCGCAAAAGCGTGGTATTTGCTTGAGCGTCACCACGACGTCCCCCAAGAAGCCGAACTCGGCTTTGCGTAAGATCGCAAGGGTGCGTCTTGTGAACGGAATGGAAGGAACTGTTTATATCCCCGGCGAAGGTCACAATCTTCAGGAGCACAGCGTGGTCCTGATTCGTGGCGGACGTGTGAAGGACCTGCCCGGTGTGCGTTATCACATCATACGTGGTGCACTTGATACTGCCGGCGTTGCAAAACGTGGACAGGCAAGATCCAAGTACGGTGCAAAGCGCCCCAAAAAATAATTTTGAACGTAAATCTATAATTTTTAGGAGGAAAGATCCATGCCAAGAAGAAACGGCGTGCCGAAACGTGACGTTTTGCCCGATCCAAATTACAACAGCAAGGTTGTGACTAAGCTCATCAACCAAATCATGCTTGACGGTAAAAAGGGTACGGCGCAATCGATCGTATATTCGGCTTTTGATATAGCATCACAAAAACTCGGGCAAGAGCCTATGGACATTTTCAACAAAGCGCTTGAAAATGCAATGCCTCTGCTCGAAGTAAAAGCAAGACGTGTAGGCGGCTCCACATATCAGGTGCCTATGGAAATCCGTCCCGAGCGCAGACAGACGCTTGCGATCCGTTGGATCGTTTCGTTTGCGAGAAAGAGAGGCGAAAAAACTATGGACCAAAGACTTGCGGGCGAGCTTATGGACGCTTTCAATATGACAGGCGGCGCAGTCAAGAGAAAGGACGAAATGCACCGTGCTGCGGAAGCAAACAAGGCATTTGCACATTACAGGTGGTAATTTATGGACAGAAAATATGCTCTTGATAAGGTGAGAAATATCGGCATCATGGCTCACATCGACGCCGGTAAGACTACCACTACCGAGCGAATACTCTTTTACACCGGCGTCAACAGAAAGCTTGGAGAGACCCATGACGGTTCAGCAACTATGGACTATATGGATCAGGAGCGTGAAAGAGGCATAACGATTACGTCGGCAGCGACAACTGCAGTTTGGAGAGGACATCAGATCAATATCATCGACACCCCCGGACACGTGGACTTCACGGTCGAGGTCGAAAGAAGTCTGAGAGTGCTTGACGGAGCTGTGGCGGTTTTCTGCGCAAAGGGCGGCGTTGAGCCTCAGTCTGAAAACGTATGGCGTCAGGCGGACACCTACAAGGTGCCGAGAATTGCGTTCGTCAACAAAATGGACATCAACGGCGCAGACTTTTTCAATGCCGTTGAGATGATGAAAAACCGTCTCGGTGCAAATGCGGTTCCAATCACTCTGCCTATCGGCAAGGAATCGGACTTTGAGGGCGTCATAGATCTTCTCAATATGCAGGCTGTGTACTTCAGCCAAGAGGACAAGGGCGTCACGATGACGAAAAAGGATATCCCCGCTCAGTATCAGGAACAGGCAAAGCAATACCGTATCAAGATGCTCGAGGCCGCTGCCGATTTTGATGAGGATATCTTTGAAAAGCTCATAATGGAAGATTATGATTCCATTTCGCTCGACCAGATAAAGGCGGCTATCCGCAAGGGCACTATAGAGATGCGTCTCAACCCCGTGCTTTGCGGTAGCTCGTATAAGAATACGGGCGTACAGCTTATGCTTGACGCAGTGGTCGATTTCCTTCCCGCTCCTACGGACGTTGCGAGTATAGAGGGTATCAACCCCAAGACCAAGCAGAGCGAGCTGCGCCATCCCAGCGACAAGGAGCCCTTCAGCGCACTTGTGTTCAAAATTCTTACGGACGAGTTTGTAGGCAAGCTTTCGTTTATCCGTATATATTCCGGTTCGCTCACAACGGGCAGCACCGTTTACAACACCGTCAAAGGCGAAAACGAGCGTATCGGACGTATCCTGCGTATGAACGCAGACAACCGTGAGGATATCGAAACCGCATTCGCAGGCGACATCGTTGCTATCATCGGTCTTAAAAAGAGCACTACGGGCGATACACTTTCTTCAAAGGACAACCAGATTGTGCTTGAAAATCTCGTTTTCCCCGAGCCCGTTATCAAGGTGGCTATAGAGCCAAAGTCAAAGGCTTCGCAGGAAAAGATGACGACCGCTATTTTGAAGCTGTCCGAGGAAGACCCGACGTTTAAGGCATATACGGACAAGGAAACGGGACAGACTATCATCGCAGGTATGGGCGAGCTGCACCTCGACATCATGATCGACAGAATGCTCAGAGAGTTTAAAGTCGAGCTCAATGTGGGTGCGCCTCAGGTCAGCTACCGTGAAACCATCACACGTCCCGTCCAAAATGTCGAAGGCAAATTCGTGCGTCAGTCGGGCGGTCACGGTCAGTTTGGCCGTATCATCATCAATATGGAGCCAAACCCCACCGGCGGTTTGGAAATGGAAAACAAAATCGTCGGCGGCGCAGTAAACAAGGAGTTTGCAAACGCCGCATGGGAAGGCATCAAGGAAGCAGCTCAAAGCGGTATCCTTGCAGGCTATGAGTGCGTCGACTTCAAGGTCACTTTGGTCGACGGCAGCATGCACGAGGTCGACAGCTCGGAAATGGCGTTTAAGATCGCAGGCTCGCTTGCGTTCAAGGAAGCGGTCGCAAAGGCAGGTCCCACCTTGCTCGAGCCTATCATGAAGGTTGAGGTGGTAACGCCCGACGATTATCTCGGCGACGTTATGAACAACCTCACTTCACGCAGAGGACAGGTCAAGGGTATCGAGCCGAGAAACGGAGCACAGGTCGTAGATTGCGACGTTCCGCTTTCTGAGATGTTCGGATATGCGACGTCGCTGCGCAGCACAACGCAGGGAAGAGCAAACTTCACTATGCTGTTTGACCACTATGCAGTCGTTCCCAAGAGCGTTGCGGAAAAGGTCATCGGCGACAAAAAATCAAATAACTGATAAAAAACAAAATGATTCTTTGCAAATGACTATATTTGGTATATAATCATTTCAGAATAAAAAAACAAAATTCTATTGGAGGAATTTATTATGGCAAAAGCAAAGTTTGAAAGAACTAAGCCGCACGTTAACATCGGTACAATCGGCCACGTTGACCACGGCAAAACCACTCTGACCGCTGCTATCACGATGTACAGCGCATCTCAAGGCAAAGCTCAAGAGATGAAGTATGACGAAATCGATAAAGCTCCGGAAGAGAAAGCAAGAGGTATTACGATCAATACCGCACACGTCGAGTACGAAACAGAAAAGCGTCACTATGCGCACGTTGACTGCCCCGGCCACGCTGACTATGTTAAAAACATGATCACCGGTGCTGCACAGATGGACGGCGCAATCCTCGTTGTTGCTGCTTCGGACGGCCCGATGCCTCAGACACGTGAGCACATCCTGCTCGCACGTCAGGTTGGTGTTCCTTACATCCTCGTGTTCCTCAACAAGACCGACCAAGTTGACGACGAAGAGCTTCTTGAGCTTGTTGAAATGGAAGTTCGTGAGCTCCTTTCCGAGTATGGCTTCCCCGGCGACGACACGCCTATCATCCGTGGCTCCGCTTTGAAGGCTATGGAAGCAGGTCTTGCAGAGAAGTGGGACGATCCCGCATTCGGACCTATCAAAGAGCTGCTCGATGCAATCGATTCTTATATCCCCGATCCTCAGCGTGACACCGACAAGCCCTTCCTTATGCCTGTTGAAGACGTTTTCACGATTACCGGCCGTGGTACAGTTGCAACCGGTAGAGTTGAGCGTGGTACTTTGAAGATGGGCGACAAGGTCGAAATCGTCGGTCTCTCCACAGAGAAGAAGGAAACGACCGTTACCGGTATCGAAATGTTCCGTAAGCTCCTCGACTACGCAGAGGGCGGCGACAACATCGGCGCACTGCTCCGTGGTATTCAGAGAAGCGAAATCGAGCGTGGTCAAGTTTTGGCTAAGCCCGGTTCCATTCATCCCCACACTCACTTCACAAGCCAAGTTTACGTGCTGACGAAGGATGAGGGTGGCCGTCATACACCGTTCTTCAACGGCTATCGTCCTCAGTTCTATTTCAGAACAACAGACGTTACCGGTTCAATCAAATTGCCTGAGGGTGTAGAAATGGTTATGCCCGGTGACCACATCGACATGGAAATCACTCTTATCACGCCTATCGCAATTGAAGAAGGTCTTCGTTTTGCTATTCGTGAAGGTGGTAGAACTGTCGGTTCCGGTGTTGTTGCCAAGATTATCGAATAAGTTCTTTCAATAAAATATAGACACTTGCTCTACACGGCAAGAAAGCTTGCCGTGTAGGGTGTCATATTGAAAAGAGCAAAAGGAGGCTAATATGGCTCAAAAAGGAGCAAGAGTCAAGGTGGTGCTTGCTTGCACGGAGTGCAAACAGCGCAACTACAACTTGACCAAAAACAAGCAAAAGCATCCCGACAGAATGGAGTTGGAGAAGTATTGCAGATTCTGTAAAAAGCACACCTTGCACAGAGAAACTAAGTAAGGCTGCGCAAAGGAGGCTATATGGCAAACAAAAAGCCTAAAAACGAAACCTCAAACTATGATGAGATGAAGCAGCAGCAAAAAGCGGCTGTAAACGTCGATTCCAACAACACACCCAAAAAGGCAAAGAAGACGGTCAAGAAAAATTCCGATAAGCCCAACATCTTCAAGAGAATGTGGAAGGGCATCAAGGGTATCTTTTCCGAGCTGAAAAAGGTCACGTGGACAAAGGGCAAAGAGGTTGGAAGCAACACGGCAGTAGTGCTTGTCGTGGTGGTGCTGTTCTTTGTGGCATTGTTCATCATCGACTATGTGCTTTCGGGTATATTCGGTCTTATTACAAACGATAAGTGGACGACAATATTCATTTAAGGAGGCTTTATGGAAAACATCGAAAAACCAAACGAGCAACCCAAATGGTATGTCATACACACGTATTCCGGATATGAAAATTCGGTTGAGACGGATTTGCGTAATATGATCGAAAACAACAATTTGCACGACTATATCTTTGATATAAAGATTCCTGTCGAGGACGATATTGTTGAAAGAAACGGCAAAAAGAAGGTCATTCAGCGTAAGAAATTCCCAAGCTATATATATATCAAAATGATATATACAAGCCATATTTGGTTTATGGTGACGAGAATTCACGGTGTGACAAGCTTTGTCGGTCCCGTCGGACGTCCCGTGGCGCTCACGGATGAGGAAATAAGACGTATCGGTCTTGAAACTATCAGCATTGAGGACTTCAAGATCAAACAGGGCGATGACGTAAGAGTTATCAGCGGTGCGCTTGAAAACTTCATCGGCGTTGTCGATTCCATCAATGCTGAGCATCAAAAGGTTAAGGTTATCGTGGCTATGTTCGGGCGTCAAACGCCTGTGGAGCTTGATTTCTCTCAGGTAGAAAAGCTCTGATAGTCAAAGCGCATAATGCGCTGTCGCAATTTAATTGCGTCAAATGAATGTAAGTGGGAGGCGGCAAATCTTTCATACCGTCGCAAAAACCACATTAGTCAGGAGGATATATGGCTAAAAAAATCACAGCTGTCGTAAAATTGCAATTACCGGCAGGCAAAGCTACTCCGGGACCTCCCGTAGGTTCAACGCTTGGTCCTCACGGTATAAACATTGCAGGTTTTACCAAAGAATTCAATGAAAAAACCGCAAAAGACGCAGGCTTGATCATTCCTGTAGTCATTACGATTTTTCAGGACCACTCTTTCACGTTTATTCTCAAAACTCCCCCCGCACCCGTGCTCATCAAAAAAGCATGCGGCTTGACAAGCGGTTCGGCAGTCCCCAACAAGACCAAGGTGGCAACGCTCACTAAGGCTCAGCTTCAAGAGATAGCAGCCCAAAAGATGCCTGACCTCAATGCGGCAAACATAGAGTCCGCAATGAGTATGATCGCAGGTACTGCTCGCAGTATGGGTATTCTCGTTGAGGAATAAGAGGAGGTAAGATATGAAACGCGGAAAAAATTATGTAGATTCGAAAAAACTCATCGATAAGACCAAAACCTACGAGGGTGCGGAGGCTATCGCACTCGCAGTAGAGACGGCAAAATCAAAATTCGATGAAACTATAGAATTGCACGTTAAACTCGGTATCGACCCCCGTCACGCAGACCAACAGGTCAGAGGCGTTGTCGTTTTGCCCAACGGCACAGGTAAAACTGTGCGTGTGCTCGCAATCTGCAAGGGCGAAAAAGTAAATGAAGCTCAGGCAGCAGGCGCAGATTTCGTCGGCGGCGACGAAATGGTGCAAAAGATACAGCATGAAAACTGGTTTGACTATGACGTCATCGTCACGACACCCGATATGATGGGCGTTGTGGGACGTTTAGGTAAGGTTTTAGGTCCTAAGGGCTTGATGCCAAACCCCAAATCAGGCACAGTTACGATGGATCTTGCCCGTGCAATACACGACATCAAAGCAGGTAAGGTGGAGTATAGAGTTGACAAGCAGGCTATCTGTCACGTGCCCTTTGGCAAAGCGTCGTTCGGCGCAGAAAAGCTGACGGAAAACTACAACACTCTTATGGACGCTCTGCTCAAGGCAAAGCCCGCAGCGGCAAAAGGCGTATACTTCCGCTCAATCTACATCGCATCGACGATGGGACCGAGCATCAAGGTAGTGTACAAGGCATAATGTAAACGATATTTTTTGCACCGTCTTGACGGCGGTGCAAAAAAGTGCTTTATATCGTTTGACATTGCAAATAATTTGTATTAGTATAAGATACGTTCCTAAGACAGCAAGTGGCTTATGCCGTAAACTCAGTGCTTGCCGAGGATGACAAATATGCTTTTGGTATGATTGCGTCATTCTCACGGAATGACGCTTATTTTTTGCGGAGCACATCCGCACATCACTATAGGAGGTAAAGATGAACCAGCAAGTTCTTGAAGCCAAGAAACAACAGGTCGAGGACATCAAAGCAAAGATATCCTCTGCACAGTCACTTGTCATCATCGATTATATGGGGCTTACGGTTGCGCAGGACACTGCATTCCGCAAAGAGCTCAGAGATAACGGCATTGACTACGCTGTCCTCAAAAACCGTCTTGTCAAAATAGCTTTCAACGAGTTGGGTTACACTCAATTTGACGAAGCTCTCAACGGACCGACGGCAGTTGCCTTCTCGTCGACGGACGCAGTCGCCCCCGCAAAATTCATTATGAAGAACATCAAAGCTCTCAACAAAATGAAGACAAAATGCGGCATGGTCGAAGGTCAATTTATGGACGAGGCAGGCTTGAAGCAAATCGCAGACATTCCTGCAAAGGAAGTGTTGCTCGCAAAGATGCTCGGTAGCATGCAATCGCCAATCGCAAGTTTGGCAAGGTGCTTGAGCAAGATCGCAGAGGCAAAAGAGGCCCAAGCGTAATCGACGGTCGGTTGACAATACGACAAAAAATAAAAATAATATAACGGAGAATACAAAAATGGCAGATTTGAATAAACTTATGGAAGAAATCAAAAGCATGACAGTGCTTGAGCTCAACGAGTTTGTTAAGCAACTCGAAGAAGAGTTTGGCGTAAGCGCAGCCGCACCCGTTGCAATTACCAACGGTACAGGCGAAGCAGCACCCGCAGAGGAAGAGAAGACAGAGTTTGACGTCGTCCTCAAAGAGGTCGGTCCCAACAAGGTGCAGGTCATCAAGGTCGTTAAGGACGCAACCGGTCTCGGTCTTGTCGAGGCAAAGGGCGTTGTTGACGGCGCACCAAAGACGGTCAAAGAGGCATTGCCCAAGGAAGCAGCAGAAGCACTCGTTGCAAAGTTCAAAGAGGTTGGCGCAACTGCAGAAATCAAGTAATTTATATTACGGCTATTTTAAAAAGTCACCGTTTATCGGTGACTTTTTTCATTGTCAGAGTGAAATATACTTTCAAACGAAACACTCAAGGAAGCTCATACAAAAAACGTCGTTTAAGGTTGGCGGTCAAAGCTTTAAAGCATTCCGTCCGTCAGGTCGTCAAAATCTGTATTCAATGCCCGTATTAAGGCAAGTATGTTGTAAAGCGTCGGCTCTACCTTGTCGCATTCCCACTCGCTTATCTGTTGCTGTTTTATGCCAAGACGGTTGGCAAGCTCATTTTGCGTCAGACCTCTCAACATACGTTCATATTTCAAATTTTCGCCAAAAGTCTTCATATGTTGACAATACAATACATTTATTGTATTATGTTGATATACAAGATATGTCTTGTATGACAAAATTTTCGGGAGGCTAACAAACAATGAAGTATTGTAGCAAATGTGGGGCAGAACTCAATGACGAAGCTGTGATCTGCACAAAATGCGGTTGCTCGGTAGATAATAGCGATCAGCCAAAACAGCAGGGAGCGTCCGGTCTTGCGATAGCGGCGCTTGTTTTCAGTATCCTCGGCGGTCTTGTCGGTTTGATTTTGGATATTGTCGGTCTGTGTACGCTTAAGGGCGAAACGGACAGAAAGTATTGCAAGGTCGGCTTGATCATCTCTATCGTCTACATCGTGATTTGGGTGATACTTATCGTTGTGATCGTCGCAGGCGCAGCAGCAATGGTGGATTCGCTTGGTGCGGCATTGCCATTAGTGTAAAAGCAAATTATTTAAAAAATCAAAGAGCATTGCAGGTTTGCAATGCTCTTTGATTTATATAAGCGTTTATTTTATGTCGTAAATCAAATCTTCAAAAGTTACATTTAAAATGTGCGTAATGTTTATGATGTTGTAAAGCGTCGGTTCAACCTTGTTGCATTCCCATTCGCTGACACGCTGCTGTGTCGTGCCCAACAGCTTGGCAAATTCACGTTGACTTAGCCCGCAGGCAATGCGCTCTTTTTTTAAATTGTCACCGAAAGTAGTCATAATTCTTTTCTTAATGATTATATTTTGTCAATCTTGCGATGGCTTGTCCCACAAATTGTTGCGCTCGGGGTGGTAAATAGCGCCCAAAATTCTGTCCTTAGCAAACGGAATGTCCTTGCAGATGGTTTTAATAAGGTCCTTTACGTATTCCCTTTTTGTAACGTGGTTCATAGGACAGGGATTGTGCACGATAGGAAGCGATAGCCTTTCCACTGCAGATTTAATATCACATTCTTCAATGTAAATGAATGGGCGTATGAGGGCAACGCCCGTTTTGTCCATATAGGCAGTGGGGGAAAAGCAGGAAAAACGTCCCTCGTATAACAGCGACATAAGCATCGTCTCGGCAACGTCGTCCGCATTGTGTCCGAGTGCCAGCTTGCCTCCGCCAAGCTCGTTTATTTTGCTGTTTAGGGCGCCTCTGCGCATTTTGGCGCACAGAGAGCAGGGATTGCTTTCCTTGCGGGCGTCAAAAATGATTTCGGCAATATCCGTCTTTACGATATGGTGCGGCACGTCAAGCGCACGGCAATTTTCGGATAGCGCCTGCATTTCTTCTGTGCTCGTTTCCTTTAAGTCCATATCTATCGTCACCGCCTCGAGCGTGAAGTGTTCGGGGGAAAATCTGCGATATGCGGCAAGGGCGTTCAAAAGCAAAACGCTGTCTTTGCCGCCCGACAAGCCGATGTATATTTTGTCGCCGTCCTCTATCATCGCATAATTCTGTATCGCACGGCGCATAGCGCTGAGAATTTTTTGCATTTTTTCTACCAACCGTAATAGATTATTATAGACAAAATTATACTTAAATGCGCCTGCATTTGCAAGTGTAATAAGTCAAATCGCCTTGACATAATTTTTGGCTTATCATATACTTGTTTTGTCAATGGCAATATCGCAGGAGACGGCAGGTATGAACGAAATAATTGACTTTTTCAGATCGGTTTTTAACAACGACTATCTGACGCTGTACGTAATTTCCATTATCCCCATCATCGAGCTGAGAGGGGCTATTGTCTTTATGACGGGAATGTTCAGCAGCGTGCAGGAGATGATAGCCGGTATGTTTTGCTGCGTCGCAGGGTCTACAACAGTCATTTTGCCGCTTATATTGCTTGTACGTCCTCTCATACGCCGTATGAAGCGATCCAAATGGTTTGCAAAGATAGCAAAGGGGTTGGAATCTTCGATTGCGGACAGGGCGGAATCGGCTTATTCCGAGGAAAAGGACGCCGCCTTGAGCAAGCGCAAAAAAAACCGAAAGCCGCTGTCTACGGATACGAAAAAGTTTTTAGGTCTGTTTGCATTTGTCGCTATCCCTCTTCCTATGACGGGTGCGTGGACGGGCTCCTGCATAGGCAGTTTTCTTGATTTCCCCGTATGGAAGGCGGCGCTTGCGGTGTTTTTCGGAAATATCGTTGCAGGCGCAATTCTGACGACGGTCGCCTACTTTATGCCGCAGCAGTATGCCGACCTGTTTATGTACGGATTTGTGCTGCTTGCGGTAGCGATTGCGGTCACGTTGTATTTTACTCGTTCCAAAAAGATGGAAAAGCGCAGGCAGGAGGAGCTTGCAAAATATGGCAGCAAAAGCGAATATGAGCTTGCGGTGTTAAGCAAAGAGGCTGCCGAAAATGGCGAGTTTCTGATAAAAAAGGAATATCTTGACGAAAACGGCGACAAACATATCGTTATAGGTAGGGATGCAACGAGAAACGAAAAAGCTGTCGATGACGACAGCGTGATTTAAATATAAACATTTATAAAACAGTAAGGATATAAATATTATGAAAAAAGCATTATCTACAGCTTCTATTGCCATTATTATGCTACTGTCGCTATTTTCGTTGTTTGGCTGCAACAAATATACGTCAAGCTACAAAGCGGTTGCTTTCGTGCATACGAACACGTCGAAAAATGCTAATATGAGTTTTTCGAGCTTTGAAGGCACTATGGTGTTTAAGCTGAAGTGCGAAAATGAAAATGAAAAAATCGAATATTCCGCAAGGCTTGAAAGCGGCAGTGCAAAGGTATTTTATGACTGTAGCGGCACAAAAATCGAACTGTTTTCCGTCAATGCAGGCGATGATATAAGCGATATCGGCGGAGCGCTTAAAAAAGGCACCGTATATATTATAGTCGAAACGTCTGAAGTCGGCAAAAACGGACGCTTTGATTTTGATATCAAATGATTTTTATTTAAATCAAGTATAAAAAAACACCTGCGGTTGCAGGTGTTTTTTTTGTTGTTGCTTATTATGCTTTGCCGTTGCAGCCGAGCACGTCGACGATCTTGTGCTTGACAACTTGCTTGACAGCCTCTCTTGCCGGTCCGAGATACTGTCTTGGATCGAAGTGAGAGGGATTGAGTGCAAAGTGCTCTCTGATAGCGCCCGTGACCGCTATGCGCAGGTCGCTGTCGATATTGATTTTGCAAACCGCCATAGAAGCCGCTTTGCGGAGCATATCCTCGGGGACGCCCTGTGCGCCGGGCATGCTGCCGCCGTACTGATTGACGATTTTTACAAGCTCCTGCGGCACGGACGAAGCGCCGTGAAGCACGATGGGGAAACCGGGCAGACGCTTGCCGACTTCTTCAAGTATGTCAAAACGAAGCTGTGCCTGACCTTTGAATTTGTATGCGCCGTGCGATGTGCCTATTGCTATCGCAAGCGAATCGACGCCTGTTTTGGAAACGAATTCCTGCACCTGATCGGGGTCGGTGAATGCAGCGTCCTTTGCGGATACGTTTACCGCATCCTCGATGCCTGCAAGCTTGCCGAGCTCTGCCTCAACGACAACGCCGTGATCGTGTGCGTACTCGACCACTTGCTTTGTGATGTTGATGTTTTCCGCAAACGGATGTGCGCTTGCGTCAATCATAACGGACGTGAAGCCGTTGTCCACGCAGTCCTTGCAAAGAGCAAAGCTGTCGCCGTGATCGAGGTGTAAGCAGATGGGAAGTCCGCTTGTTTCAACTGCGGCGTCAACCATTTTGGTGAGGTATGTCGTGTTGGCATACTTTCTTGCGCCTGCCGAAACCTGAAGGATAAGCGGAGCCTGCTCCTCGGTGGCAGCTTCAACAATACCTTGGATTATTTCCATATTGTTGACGTTGAAAGCGCCTATCGCATAGCCGCCTTCGTATGCTTTTTTAAACATTTCGGTTGTTGTAACTAATGGCATAATTTATTGCCTCCTCAGTTATTTTACTTAGTTTATTATACAACCGCTAAGCGAAAATTACAACCGTTTTAAGCGTAATTGCCACTTTTGGCGGCGATAAATTTATTCGACAAAAAAGGGCACAAAATCGCAGCGATTTTTGAGGCTTTTGCCCGCAGCGGAAAGGATAAAAGTGTTTGACGATTTGGATTTGATTTTTGTAAAAGGCTGAGAAAAGTCGGCATTTTTTGCTGAAATTTTTTGCAAAAAACCCGCAAAAATCAAAATTTTTAAAAAAATTTTTTCAAATATTTGTAAAGTTTTCTGTATAGAAAATGTATAAATATTCACTACTTCATTTGTTGCATATGCAGACGCATTATGCTAAAATTTAAAAAAAGCGCCGCAGTGCGGCATAGAGGTATGTATGATAGCTGACGTAAGACAGGAAAAATTGGCGGAAAATCTTGTAGGTTATTCCATAAAAGTGCAAAAGGGTGACAAGGTCTGGGTGGACGTGATAGGCGATTGCGGCGAGCTGCCGTCTTGCGTGATAAGGGCAATTTACAGGCATGGCGGAATGCCGTTTGTAAACAAAATAGACAAGCGTTTGCAGAGGGAAATACTCATGGGCGCCACCCCCGAAATGCTTGATATCTGGGCAAAAAGAGATATGGATTTTATGGACAAAATGGACTGTTATATCGGCATAAGAGGCGACGTGAACAGCTATGAGCTTAGCGACGTGCCCGAGCAAAATATGCGTGAATATGAGCGCAGATATGCCGAGCCCGTGCACAGCGACAGGCGTGTTGCGCACACCAGATGGGTGATATTGCGCTATCCTACGACGGGAATGAGTCAGCTTGCAGGTATGTCCACATCCGCTTTTGAGGACTATTATTTTGACGTTTGCTGCCTCGATTATCAAAAAATGGGCGCCGCAATGCAGCCCCTCGTAGATTTGATGAATAAGACCGATAAGGTGCGAATAGTGGCAAAAGACACCGATCTCAGCTTCTCTATAAAGGGAATCGGCGCAATAAAATGCGACGGCGGGTGCAATATTCCCGACGGCGAGGTGTATACCGCACCCGTAAAAAACAGCGTAAACGGCTATATTCACTACAACGTTCCGTCCATAGAAAACGATATACGCTTTGAAAACGTGAGGCTTGAGTTTAAAGACGGAAAAATAATAAATGCAACCGCCAACGAGACGGAAAAAGCCAACGCCCTGTTTGACACCGACGAGGGCGCACGCTACGTAGGCGAGTTTGCAATAGGCGTCAATCCGTATGTGACAAAGGCAATAGGCGACATTCTGTTTGACGAAAAGATAAGCGGATCCATTCACTTTACGCCGGGGTGCTGCTATGACGACGCACCCAACGGCAACAAGAGTGCGCTGCACTGGGATCTTGTGCTTTGTCAGACGCCCGAGTTCGGCGGCGGAGAAATATGGTTTGACGACGTGCTCATAAGAAAGGACGGTCGCTTTGTCCTTGACGAGCTAAAATGCCTCAATCCCGAAAATCTGAAATGAATCGCATAAGCCTTAAAGCTTGCCCGTCCTCGGACGGGCTTTTGCTTTTATGCATGCATACGCACGTAATATGTAATCTTTTGCTAAGAAATTGCGTCAAATGCAAAAAGCTACTGTACAGTAGCGATTTAGTGTGATAAATCGGCAAAGCGAGCGGTTTTTCCGCACTTTTTTATGCGTCTTAAACTGTATAAGCTATACACAATTTATGCAGTTTTGAATATGATAAACAAGTAAACTTGCCTTTTGATTTGTCGCAAGGGCGGTATTTTGTAAAAATCAGGAAAAAATTTAAAGGGAATTATACAGTGCAAAAGGCGTTTTATGCAAAATTTATCGGCAAATTGCATAAACTTGCATAAATTAAAGCGTTTTTAATGTAGTTTTTTTATGCTTAAAACAGTTGCCGATATTTGCGTTTTGTTGTAAAATACAAATCTGAAATAATATCAGTACATACGTGAGATAAAATATTTATATTTTCACAGAATATTAAAATGCGTTGTGCTGTCGTGTATAGCGAATTCGGAGGCTAAGATGTCAAAGACAGATAAGAAGCTAAGTGCGGTATCCCTGATCCTCATAGCGGTGTTGATATTCACCGCAGTATTCAACATTGCGTATGTCGGCAACGTTGCGTCTGCCGCAACGCAGAACGTCGCACCGTCGGCTGCCCAAAACAGATTTGAAAAAATCGATATGGACCTGTCCTCCTTCAAGGAGCAATATCTCAA
Organism: uncultured Christensenella sp.; assembly: GCA_910584155.1. Lineage (GTDB taxonomy): Bacteria > Bacillota > Clostridia > Christensenellales > CAG-917 > CAG-475. The sequence goes on from CAJTYG010000003.1 coordinate 128,852, forward strand.
TCACGAGTTGGTTCAGAAAAATACGGCTTCATATGACGGCGACCGTTGGGTCATCGTCGCACTTGAGGGCGCAACGCTTTACGACGCATTTAAGGCGAGCACCCGTTACAGCGATTTTGCCGCTTACAGCGCAAGCGAGGAAGGACAGAGAGTCCAAAAGAGCTTAAAGATAGCGCAGAGCGAGTTTTTGTCAAAGCTTGACAGACACGGCATAAACTACGAGTTTAAATATTCCTACACGGCGATAAACAACGCCGTTGCGGTCAAGGTTAATGCAGAGGCATACAATGCCATCAGAAATATGAACGGCGTCGACGACGTTTATTATGTCGAGTATTACGACGTGCCTAAGACCTACGAGGTCGCCGAAAACAATGCGAACGTGTACTCGACGGGTATTTACAATTCGGACGGTCTCGGATATCAGGGCGAGGGAATGGTCGTAGCCGTGCTCGATACAGGTCTTGACAGAACGCACGAGGCATTTCAGACTCCGCCTACATCTCCTGCATGGGATAAGGCATATATCGAGAGCGTGGTTGCAGGCGGTCAGCTCAAGGCGGAGGGTACTGCGGACGATTTCTATTACAGCTCGAAGGTGCCGTTTGCATATGACTATGCGGACGACGACTCAAACGTATTTCCGTCCTATTCCTCACACGGCACGCACGTTGCAGGTATCGTCGCAGGCAAGAGCGACTACGTTGTAAACAAGGAAACGGGCGAGACCTTTAAGGGCGTTGCTCCCGAAGCGCAGCTCGTCATATGCAAGGTTTTCACGGACAACTTTGAGAGCGAGTATCTCGGCGGCGCAAACACGATGAGCATACTTGCCGCACTCAACGACTGCACAAGGCTCGGCGTTGACGTCATCAATATGAGCTTGGGCACGTCGGCAGGCTTTGCGGACGAAAAGAGCGAAAAATACATCAACGATATATATGAGGCTATAGAGGCAGAGGGCATCAGCCTTGTGGTCGCTGCAAGCAACGACTACAGCTCGGGCTTCGGCGGCGGCTACGGCACAAACCTTGCCAGCAACCCCGACAGCGGCACGGTCGGCTCGCCCTCGACATATCACTCGGCGCTGTCCGTTGCGTCTATCAACGGCAAAAAATCAAGCTATATACTCGGTCAGAAGACGGGCGTAACGTCATTGGACGACGCTGCGGTCGCATTTATCACGACGTCGAGCAACGAGTATGGACAGGAATTTAAATTTATCGATCAGCTTTACGAAATAGCGGGAAAGCAGAAGGGTGAGGAGCTGAGATTTAAATATGTGGTCGTTTCAGGCGTAGGCGAGCTTGGCAACTACACGAGGTCCACGCTCAATCAGCTTGCACAAAAGAGCGGATATGACGGCACCATTGCTCTTGTAAAGAGAGGCACCAATACATTTGCGGAAAAGGTGCAGGCTGCTATGACGACGGAAGCTGACGCAGTAGTCATCTACAACAACGTCGCAGGCACGATAAGAATGTCGCTTGGCGAGATAGACGATCCTATCCCTGCCTGCTCGATATCTATGGACGCAGGCAATGCGTTTGTCGAGCTTGCGGGAAGAAGCAGAGTCGGCACGATAATCGTCAATTCCTCGTATGAGGCGGGTCCGTTTATGTCGGACTTCTCAAGCTGGGGACCGACGCCCGATTTGCAGCTCAAGCCCGAGATAACCGCTCACGGCGGCGAAATCACGTCTGCGGTTGCAGGCGGCTATGACAAATACAGCGGCACGTCTATGGCTGCGCCTAATATGGCGGGTGCGGTTGCAATTTTGCGTCAGTATTTGCAAGAGACGTATGACCTTTCCGGAAAAGAGCTTAACGAAAGAGTCAATCAAGTGCTTATGAGCACCGCAACCATTGCCAATAACGATGAAAACAACCCCTATTCGCCCAGAAAGCAGGGCGCAGGTCTTGCAAGCATAGCAAACGCTATAAAAACAGAAAGCTATCTCACCGTCCTGTCCGACGGCAGACTTGCAAGCGAAACAAAGGGCGATGTGAGAAGCAAAACCAAAATAGAGCTTTACGACGACAAGTATAGGACAGGCGAGTATCAGCTTGACTTTATCATAAACAACATTACCGACAAGGTATTGACGTACGTGCCTTTGACGCACGTTATGACGGAATCGATGTCGTCGGATAACAAGACAGTATCCGAAAAGGCGTATATGCTCACGGATATGTGCGAAATCACCTATAAGGTGGGCGCAGACTCAAACAGTCTTGCTCCGCTCAGCGGCGATATCGTAGTGCAGCCAAATCAAACGCTTTCTGTGAGCGTCACAATCAAGCTCGGCGCACAGGCAAAGCAGTATCTCAATGAAAAATTTGTCAACGGAATGTACGTGGAGGGCTTTGTGTCCCTGCAGCCTAAGGCAAACGATCCCAACACCACGGTCACGGTGGGCTTGCCTTATCTTGCATTCTACGGCGACTGGAACGATGCACCTCTGTTTGACTACGATCAGTTTACGATAGGACAGTACAAAAAGGATCACCCCGAGCTCGAGGAATCGGAGCTGCTCAAGTCAAGCGCAGTCGCAACGATGCCTGTAGGAATGTATTGGGAAGATCAGTACACCGTTCCTCTCGGAATATATCTTTACGATCAGCCCGACGGCGATGTGGAAATCACTCCCGACAAGGAAAAAATATGTCTGTCAATGTTTGACGACTCAAGAGGACATACAGTGTACGAGCTTTACGCTCTGTATGCAGGTCTTTTGAGAGGCGCAGCTTATATGGATCTTGTCATAACCGACGAGGCAACCGGCGAGGTCATATTTACAGATAAGCTTGAAAATGTAAGAAAATCATATGCAAACGGCGGCTCGGCGATAGGCGCACCCGTCATGATAGAGCTCAACCCCGGCGAGTGGGGAATGCAAAACAATGCGAGATATAACGTATCCGTAAAAGGTCAGCTCGACTATGAGGGAGGCGAAAATCCAAAAGAAAACTCTTTTGAATTCCCGCTGACGATAGACTACGAGGACCCCGAGATGCTTTCATACAGGATCCGCTATATGTCATATGGTGAAAAAGATATTAAATACCGTATATATATGGATATAGACGTGCGTGATAATCAGTTTGTTTCAAACGTTATGCCCGTATATATGTCGACACGTCCTGACGGTTTAGGCGGCGAGGAACCGGTGCTTATGTCTTTGACGGAGTATCCTATTGCGGTCAACGGTCGAAGAGGCGAAACATCTACTGTTTCATTTGAAATTACCGATATTTATGAGGAATACGTCAAAACGGGGCAGTTGATCATTCAGGTTGAAGACTATGCGTTCAACTCCACCGTGTACAATGTTTTGCCGGGCGCATTGCAGGGCGAGGACGCAATGAACGACCCCGAATACGTGCATTTCGTCGAGGACGAAAATCTTACGAGAGGCACGATGAGCACCGACGAATTGGGCACTCCTTATTATAACTATACGCTCAAGATAACGCCCAACACGCTTTATAAGTTTAAGACAGAGGGCAATCTTGACAACAGCGTGCTCAAGTCGCTCACATGGCTCAACACCGATTCAAAGGTGCAGGCTCAGGGCGGCGAGGTGTTCTCCGGTCTTGCAGGACGCAAAACGATAACGCTGTCTAATACCACCGTTGATGAAGATAACAGAAAGACCTATGCAGTCGTAAACGTCATTATCAGCGGAGCGGTAGGTGCGGATCCCGTGCTTACGAGCCTCAATATCGGCTCGGTGTTGGACGGGGACGGAATTGCCGTGTCGGTCAACGACGGTACTCCGCTTGAGCTCAATCCAAATCAGACTCTCAAAATCAACTGGACGCAGGTGCCGTGGTACTGTCCCGTGCCAAACGTCACTTGGTCGTCAACCAACGACAAGGTGGTTGAAGTTGATCAGGAGGGCAATATAAAGGCGTTGACAAGAGGCTCCGCAACGGTCGTTCTGACTGCGGAAACACAGCCGGGCAATCCCGCAGTGTCAAAGCGCATAAGCATTATGGTCGGCAGAGATTACGACGTGCGCAATTACACGCTCTATCACTATTATGGCGGTGAAGAGGTCGACGGCGGGAGAGAGATTGTCATTCCAAGCAACCTCAATATAATGTATCTCAGCGAATACTGCTTCAAGGGCAATACCGACATCAAAAAGGTCACGTTGCCGTCTTCGCTTACGGAAATCCCCGAATATGCGTTTATGGGCTGCACGAACCTTGAGGAAATTGTGATACCCGGTCAGTGCATAGCGATAAAGAAATATGCTTTTGCAGGCTGTACAAACCTCAAAAAGATAACGCTCGGCAAGTTTGTCGACTCAAACAGAGACGAAATCACGGATAAGGACGGTCAAAGATATGACGGCACCATATCCATCGGCGCATATGCGTTCTCGGATTGTACTTCGTTGACGGATATAGAAAATGCAGACAGACTTACAACTCTCTTCGAAGGAGCTTTTGCAGGCTGCACAAGCCTTGAAAGCATAGATATTTCAAAGCTCAGAGTTGCTTATACAGGCATATTCAAGGGCTGCACAAAGCTCAAAAACGTCATCACGAGCAAGGATACGGCACTGTCAGTAAGTATGTTTGAGAGCTGCACCTCGCTTCAGAGCTTTGCGTTTAAGGGCAACACCGTGCGCAAAGATATGTTTAAGGGCTGCACCGCTCTTACAAACGTCACGTTTGAGGACGGTCTCGTAGCGGTCGAAGCGGGCGCATTCGAAAAGACAGGAATAAAAAATATCACTTTGCCAAACGGCAGCATAAGGCTGGCTGCGGACGCATTTAAATCGTCCAAGCTTACAAAGCTCACCCTGTCGGAAGGCACAAGGCTTGTATTTGCAAACGGCTCGCCGTTTGGCGAATGCGGCTCATTTACGGCTTATGATATCAACGGAAGCAATGAAGCATATTCCGTGGTGGACGGCGTGCTCTACAACAGCGACGTCACAGAGGTCGTTGCCGTACCTTATGCAAAAATAACGTTTACAATGCCCGATACAGTCACGTCGGTCGCAAACGGTGCGCTTGCGGGCGTCAACGTTGCGGCTATTGATCTCAGTGCCGTGCAAAGAGTGGGCGCCTATGCCTTTGCGGGGAATACGACGGTCACGTCCGTCAAGCTTCCGTCGGGGCTTACCTCTATACCGGAAGGTCTGTTTGACGGCTGCACAAAGCTTGCGCTTGTGACTGCCGACGACGACTTTGCTTCGGTGAGGTATATAGGCAAAAACGCATTCAGAGATTGCAAAAAGCTTGAAACCGTCTCAATGCCCGCCGTTGTCGAAATAGGCGACAGCGCATTTGAAGGCAGCGCACTTAAGGAGCTGCCGTCCGACGCCATTGTAAAGATAGGCGACCTTGCATTCTACGGAAGCAAGCTAACCGGCATAACGCTAAACAGCCTCACAAAGATAGGCGAGGGTGCGTTTGCAAACATTTCCTCGCTCACATCGGCTGCTTTGGGCGCTATCGAGCAGATGGGCTACGGCGTGTTTATAGGCTCAACCGCTCTCGCTACAGTATCGTTTGCCGAAGGTACGGTCGTGCTTGGCGAAGCGGCATTCGCTTCGGACAACGCAGTTTCTACCGCTCTGACGGTGACTTTGCCTGCCTCGGTGACAACGATAGGCGCATTTGCGTTTTACAATCAGAGAGGGCTTACAACTATAGACCTTACGCATGTGACGCACGTCGATTCAATGGCATTCTGCGGCACGGGTCTTAACAGCGTAGATTTGTCAAATATCGAATATGTCGGCATCGGCGCATTTGCGTTCACCGATATCACGTCCGCAAATCTTGCAAAAGCCAAAATAGTGGAAACAAACGCTTTCTACAACGCTGAAAATCTTGCGACGGTGACCTTTGGCGCACTCGAATCCATAGGCGAATCCGTGTTTACGGGCACAATAATCACTGAAATAACGCTGCCTGCAACGTTTACAAAGCGCACATATGAATATGAGTGGGATCTGAAGGACGAAAAGGGCAACGTTGAAGACCATAAGTCACGCAACGAGCTCAATTTCACTCCCGGTGCGTTTATGGGCGCCGATAAGCTTGTCGCTATAAAGGTCGCAGGCGAAAATCCCGTATTCTTTGCCGAGGACGGCGTGCTGTATTCGAGAGTAAAGAAAGGGTTTGTGCTCGAGCAATATCCTGTCGCAAAGGCGGACGAAAGCTATGAGCTGCTTGCAGGCACCGTAGCTATACAAAGCAATGCGTTCTTTGATGTAGAAAACCTCAAAAACGTCGAGCTGCCGTACACAGTCAAATATATAGGCAGCAACGCATTCTATAATAGCTCAGTCGTCAATTATACGTTTAACAGCGTCGAGGCGCCCACATTGTTTGCGACCTCGCTTTCGGAGGCGGACGTAGAGGCGTCGCCTGTGCTCAAGCAGGTGTTTGGACGTGTTGGCGAAAGCTATGAAGAAGCTATGGGCATGACAAACTTCTATGCCAACTTCTCGTCATTTGCTATCTTTGCCGATCTCAGCCTCTGGTCGCAGGAGACCGTTGACCAATACGGTAAATTCGGTCTTACAATGACAATTCCGCTCAACGCAAAGGGCTACGGCAAGATATGGCATCTGTTCTTTGAAACTATCAATTACACTGCGGAGATAATGCCCGAGGACGTCACATACAGGGCTATCGAAGCTATCAACGCTCTGCCTACGGTTGCGGCTATCGGCGAAATGGGGCTTGACGAAGTCAAGTCCGACGGCACTGTCGGAAAGCTCGCTTCACAGGCAAGAGTCGCATACAACAGCATTGAAACTGCCGAGCAGCGTGCGCTTATTGCGGAGCAATTCCAAACCTTGGAAAAGGTCGAAAAGGCGCTGCGTGACAGAAAAGAAGCGATCACGGGTACAAAAGTAAAAATTGACGAGCTTGTGATTTCAAAGGCTCAAAACAAATACAGATACGTCGAGGGCGAAAACTTCGATCCGACGGGTATGGAGCTCACCGCTATCTACGAGGACGGCTCTGAAGTTTTGCTTACGGGCGGCAGCTTCGATTACGGCCCGAAGGTTATGGAAATAGGCGTGACCGAAGTCACGATAACTTACCATGACGGCGATATGAGCGTAAGCGCTACAGTCAGAGTGCAGGTCAGCGAGAAACCGTCCGATCCCGAGCCTGTCGAGCCCGATCCTCAGCCTCAGCCGAAGCCGTCTGACGAGCAAGGTCTCAGCACAGGCGCAAAGATAGGTATCGGCGTAGGAGTGGGCGCAGGCGTGCTTATCATAGCCGCTGTGGTCGCAGTCGTGCTTATCCTCAAAAAGAAGAAGGCAGCTGTAGCGAGCGATGACGAAGCCAATGAGCAATCTGATGTTGTTTGTGGCGATGAAATGGACAAAGCGGACGTCGCAGAGCAGGCTAACGACGAGGCGGCAGATGTAGAAACGGAAGCTTCGGAACAGTCTGTTGAAGAAGCAAATGCCGAGCAGACCGCCGACGGAACATCGGGCGCAGAGCAGCAAGAAGCGGAAACAGAGAACGCACAGGCTTTTGAACCTATCGATACAGAGGCGACCGCCGAGGTCGAGGCTGTGAACGAGGACGTTCAGACAGAAGATAATCAACTGAAAAATGAGGAGTCGGATTTGACTGCTCACACAGGAGACAGTGACAATGAATAAGGCAAAATTATCATTGAAATTGCTTATATGCGTGCTTGTCCTTGTAGGGCTTGCCACATTGCTTGTCGCCTGCAATATAGGCGGACCTGCTCACTTTGACCATCTTGTGACCTTTGTGTACAACACGGGCAACATTGTCGACAGTCCCGAGACGCAGCAGGTAGGCGTGTTTGACAACGGGCTTGTTTCAATTCGCCCCGGCTATTCAAACAATTTCAGGCTGTATAACCTTGAGGGATACTATTTTACAGGTTGGTATCTTCCCGCCGAGGTCGATGAAGAAGGCAACCCCACCAAAGATGAAAACGGTTTTGTCATACTCGGCGAAAAGTGGGACTTCAAAAAGATGCGTGTGACAGAGGATATCAAGCTTTACGGTGCGTTTGAAAAACAGTCAATGGTGCACTTTATAAACAGAGGCACAGGAGAAGAAGTGCCTATGCGGTATCCTATCGTAAATACTCCCGGTACAGTTTTAACTGAATTTATATTTACGCCGGAGCTTGAAAATCACACTTTCCTTGGCAAATATTACGTTGCGCCTACAGGTAAGGAGGAATTTGCGTTCCCTTACACCGTGCAGGATACCGACGTCAACGTCTACGTTGAATTTTTGGACGGCGAGTATGCGCTTGTCAGCACAAGAAGTCAGCTTAGGACGGCAATCGCAACAAATCAAAACGTATATTTGCTTAATGATATAGACTGCGAAAATAATGAGAGCTATCTGTGGGCGCTCGGCACTTACTCGGGAGAGATAAACGGCAGCCCCGAAAGACACACTATCAAAAACGTCAGCAGGACGATAACCGCCGCAAGAAACAGACAGTCAAATTTCAGCGCACTTTTCGGCACGCTTGGCGCAAACGCTTATATACACGACGTCAACTTTGAAAACGTCAATCTTATGTTTACGCTCGATTCGTCGCTGACAAGCGCCAACATATTTGTAGGTCTGTTCGCTTGGAGGGCACAGCAGGGCGCAAGGGTTGAAAACGTCACAATAAGCGGCAACCTCAGATACTCGCTTCCTGATGATATGCACGTGACTTTCAGTCAGTTTATAGGCGAAAGTCTGCTTAATCCAAACGATATCACAAACTGCAACTACGACAACGTGGTTGTAGCATCAATAAAATAATAGCAAAGGAGATTAGTAAATGAAAAATACTAAGCGCACAATAACTGTCCTGTCTGTAGCATTGCTCGTAGTGTGTATGCTGTGTATGGCTCTCACGGCTTGTGATAAGCCAAAGCCGGATACGGGTAATCATACGCAGGTAAACAATCCCGAGACAAGAGCGTTTACTATGAGCATAGGCAATCCCGACGGCGTTTTCAATCCGTTTTTCTCATCGTCGGCAGTTGACAGCACTATCATAAGCATGACGCAGATAGGCATGCTCAGCACCGATAAAAACGGCAAAATCGTATACGGTGAAAACGAGCCTTGTGTTGTAAAGGATAAGACGGAAACCAGAACGTCATCCGGCAATACGGTTTATGAATTCCTCATCAAAAAGGGCATAAAGTGGTCGGACGGCATACATGACCTCACCATCAAGGACGTGTTGTTTAATCTGTACGTGTATCTCGATCCCGCATACACGGGCTCTGCAACCATTTATTCAACGGATATCGTCGGTTTGAAAAACTACAGATTGCAGACGACTGCAAACCTTGACAACAGTGATGACGCCGCAAACGATTTTGAAATGTCTCGTGCGCAGGAAGCGAGAGAGCGTATCATCAACGACATAAACTATGTCAAGAAAAACGGACAATACTCGGGCGACGACAAGGACACCATACAGCTTCCAACAGGATTTTCTCCTGCCAAAGCGGAACAGGATTATGCCGTGGTTGCAAAGACATTCTGGGAGGAGCTCAACGCCGACTGGAACAACATCTCGGTTGCCGACTATGATTGGAGAAATCCTCAAAACTTCAAGGCACGTCCCGATAAATTCCCCAACGCAACGGAGCCTGTTGATGAGTTTGGAAATACGTTTGACTATTACGAGCAGTTTTTGCTCACCGAAAAGTGGCAGATATTTATGCTGAATGACGCAGGCCGTACGCAGATGTACAAATATGACTATGAGGGCGGTCCGATAACTAAAGTTGACGGCAACGCATTGTTTGACGCAGAACAGGTTGAAAACGTGTTTTATGAAGAAATTGTATTGGAGCTTGCAGCAAGAGAGCTTGCCGTTTTGGACGATAGCGATAAGGGCTACGTCATCACAGGCGAGGCGGCAGACGTTGAAAAAGCCATAAAGGATATCTGCATTCAATCGGTGTTTTCGTCGTATTTCTCGATGGACTTCCCTATTGACGATTTGTTTAACGTCAAAGAGGCTGACAAGGATTTGACATATTCTCAGCTTGTGACGAGGGAAATCGAAAAGGTGCGTACCGCACTTACAAAAACGCCGGCAGCTCAGTATGAGCGTGTGTTAAACTATTGGATGACCGCAACCACCGTGCTCGAGCAATTCACAGCCGAAGCAAAGAGCGACTTCTTTGCCCAAAACGACAGAATTGTCAAAACGATAAGAGGCATCACAACAAAGCAGGTAAGCACCTTTAACGGAAAAAATTTAGGCGAAACCTACGACGTGCTTTCAATAGAAATAAAAGGCGTGGACCCCAAGGCGATCTACAACTTCTCATTTACGGTCTCACCGATGTACTACTATTCCACAACCTCATGGAACAACGGCAAGGGCAACAAGGACTATATCAATTCCTTTGACGCAGACAACGGTGAGTTCGGTTTGGAATTCGGTAGCTCGAGATTTATGCAAGAGGTTATCAACAGCCAGCAAAAGATAGGTTTGCCTATGGGCGCAGGTCCTTATATCGCATCCAAACTCGGCGGCGGCGCAGGCACCTCAACCACTTTCTTGGATGATTACATCGTTTACTATGAGCGCAACCCGTATTTCTACACCGTAGGCTCGGGACTTTCAAATGCAAAGATAAAGACTTTGAAGTACAAAGTTGTCGAAACCGACCAAATCATAGGTTCGCTTTCAACGGGTGAAATCGACTTCGGCGAGCCAAACGCAACTCAACCCAACTTGGCTGCGCTCGGCAGCAAGTTTGAGACAAAAACCGTATCTACAAACGGTTACGGCTACGTGGGCGTCAATCCACGTTTTGTGCCGTCCATCGAAGTGCGCCGTGCCATTATGAAGGCAATGAACACGTCGATAATCAAAAACAACTATTATCAGGGCAATCTGTGCGAAATCATCAACCGTCCTATGTCAACAAACAACTGGGCATATCCTAAGGATATAGGTGTGTACTATTATGATACGACGACAGTCAATCCCGACGGCAGCGTGGGCAAATCGTATGCTTATGACGATACGGGCAGAGAAATAAAAGAATTGGTTGAATCTGCAGGCTATACTAAAAACAGCAACGGCGTCTATCATAAGGAAATAGACGGCTTTGGCGACGATATACTTGACTATAAATTTACCATTGCGGGCGGCAGCACGGATCACCCTGCATATGCAATGTTCCTCAATGCGGAAAGAGTCCTCAACAGCGTGGGCTTCAACGTAAAGGTCGTTACGTCATTGAATGCGCTTTCCGACCTCAACGCAGGCAAGCTTGAGGTTTGGGCGGCTGCATGGTCAAGCACGATCGATCCCGATATGTTCCAAGTCTATCACAAGGATTCGCAGGCGAGCTCAACCAAAAACTGGGGCTACTCGCAGATTTTGGGAAATACCTGTCCGGATGCATGGGGCGATGAATACGGTATTGTTCTTGAACTGAGCGAGTTGATCGATCAGGGCAGACGCTTCACGTTGGACGAGCAGCGCAAGCCTATCTACAAGGCGGCTCTTGACAAGGTAATGGAGCTTGCAGTCGAATTCCCGACATATCAGCGTAGCGACTTGTTTGCGTATCAAAAGAATTTGCTTGATCCCAAGACGCTTCCCGCTGACGAAGATATAACGGCATACAACGGTCTGCTTTCCCGCATTTGGGAAGTAAATTATCTGTAAGATTTACGCTTTCCGTCCGTGCATATTGCACGGACGGAATAAAGCTTTTTTGCGCATTGTCGCAAATCGGCATATCTACGGCATAAAAACTGCCGTAGATAAATCAATTTTTTGATACTGTTATCCGCAAAGGCGGATAAAGGGAGTTTTCTCCGCAAATTTGCAAAAGTGGGCTCTGAGAGCTTGCAAAAGGCAGGAGCAATATGGAAACAATTAAGTACATCGTAAAAAGACTTGTGCTTGCGCTGATAATTCTGTTGGGCGTGTCCGTCATCATATACGGTCTTTCACGTATGATGCCAACTGACTTTGTAGACCAATATTATGCGGGAGCGATTGCCAACGGTACGATGACGCAGGCTGATATCGACAGAATAAAGGAGCTGTACGGTCTTAATATGCCTGACGCCTACCTTACGCTTACGGTTGGCGAGGGCAGCGAGTACGCAGGCGTAAAGGTGCGTGCCAATACAAAGGAAGATACATACGAGTCGGAAGTCAAATACGGAAAATCATATCTTTATTGGTACACTGGCGGAACAAATATGACGACCACCGCCGCTCAGGCATATGACAACAGTGACAATATCCGTATCAGGTTAAGTCAGGACGGCGTCTATCAAATCGGCACAATAGTGGACAAAGGCGTTGTGCCGCCCGAGGACCTCGAGAATAACCCCGACGCTACTATAGAGTACGAGTTGGTTTTTCTGCCAAAGGAAAGCGGCACGTTTACGCTTATCGAAACAGAGGACATGAGCCGCAGCGAGATACGTAATATACAGGTCGAGCTGTCAAACGGCACCAAATACGTTGTAAAAGTGGAATACCGTGTAGCAACCGGCGGTGAAAAGGCAAAGGCGATACTCGGCGGTTATTTCGGTTGGCTCGGCAATATGTTCAAGGGCGACCTCGGTATGTCGTTTAAGTTTAAACAGCCCGTTGCGCAGGCAATCTTCAAAAATATGGGCATTTCGTTTGCGATAGCGCTTGTAGCGACGATTTTGCAGTTTTTGATCGCAATTCCGCTCGGTATAAAGGCTGCGACAAATCAGTACGGCGTGGTTGACTACAGCGTTACGGTGCTCACTATGATGGGCATAAGCCTGCCAACATTCTTCTTCGCCGCAATCGTAATCAGAATTTTTGCTTTCGGACTTGGTTGGTTTGAAGTCGGCGGCATAGTTTCGCCAAAGCTTCCGTCGGACGCAACGTGGATAATGCGTTTTGGCGATACGCTGTGGCATATGGTGTTGCCTATGTTTGTGCTTGTGGTGCTTTCCATAGGCTCACTTATGCGTTATACGAGAACAAACACGCTCGAAGCGTTAAACGCCGACTATGTGCGTACCGCCCGTGCAAAGGGCTTGAGCGAAAGGTCGGTCATATATAAACACGCATTCAGAAATACGATGGTGCCGCTCGTCACCTTGCTCGCAGGTACGCTGCCGAGCCTGTTCGGCGGCGCAATGATCACCGAGACGGTGTTCAGTATCCCCGGCGTAGGCAAAATGGCGTATGACGCCTTGATAGCCGGCGACATACCGTTTATTATGGGCTACAATATGTTTCTTGCAATATTGACGGTTTTAGGCACGCTGCTAAGCGACCTTATGTATGCGGTCGTCGATCCACGTGTTAAGATAGGCAAGTAGGAGGGGCTATGAAAAAGGATAAGATAAACGAACCTATAATTGCAGATAACACCTCCGAGACCGTTGTAGTCAATGTCGGCGAGGAAATCACCGACAGCGTCGTGCAAAACGAGCAGCTTAACGAGGAAATCGTAAACAGAGCCGCCGAGACGGAAGTAGATTTGGAAGAGGATATTGCCGACAGCACCGCTCCCGACGAGGAAGAAGAGCAAAGCTTAGAGGAAATCACCGGACGCACCCTTAGCCCCGGCAGATTGGTGCTTAAAAGATTTTTCCGTTCCAAGCTGTCTATGACGGGACTTATAGTGCTCGTCGTGCTGTTTATATTCTCCTTCTTCGGACCGTTGTTTGACTTTTTGCCATTTATCTGGGGCGAAAAGGAGTCTGACTACACTCACACCGTCAAGGAAACTTATACTGATCAGATAGATATAACGGACGACAGCAACGAGTACGCCGTTTTCGACGATACCGAAGGCGGAAATAACACGGTCTATATCGTTACGTATTCGGATAGAAGCAATAACCTTGCTCCGTCAAAAATACACTGGTTCGGCACAGACGATAAGGGCTACGACATATTTTCACGCCTTATGTACGGCGGCAGAATTTCGCTTACGATAGGCTTTGTCGTTATCATTCTTGAAACTGTAATAGGCGTTTTCTTAGGCGGTCTCGCAGGCTATTTCGGCAAATGGGTGGATCAGATCATAATGCGTATTGTCGATATTTTCAACTGCGTTCCGACTCTGCCTATGCTTATGATAGTAGGCGCTGCGCTTGATTCGCTTGAGGTTTACGGACCTTCGAGGCTTTACATACTGATGGCTATGATGACGCTGTTCGGCTGGGCGGGCACCGCACGTCTTGTCAGAGGACAGATTTTGTCCCTGAGAGAGCAGGACTTTATGCTCAGCGCAGAGGCAAGCGGTCTTACGGTCGGACGAAAGATATTCAAGCACCTCATTCCAAACGTTGTGCCTCAGCTCATCGTTTCTATGACGTTGGGGCTTGGCGGAATTATTCTTACGGAAGCTACGCTCGGCTATCTCGGCATCGGTCTGCCCACAGAGTATGCAACTTGGGGCAATATGATCAATGCGGCGTCAAACAACACAGTGCTTACGAATTACCCCAATCAGTGGGTAACGCCCGGTATCTGTATCGTGCTTGCAGTCCTCGCTTTCAACTTCATCGGCGACGGCTTGCGTGACGCTTTCGACCCGAAGGCAAGGAGATAAATATGAAGCAAGAAGAAAATAAAAAGAAAAATCAGCATTATATTTCCGCCAAAGAGTCCCGTCAGATCGCAAAGGACAACAACCGCACTATAAGAGAGCTGCAAAAAAAGCGCAAATCATACAAGCGTCAGGACTATGTTACAGAGATGCGTGATCCCAAAAACATTGTTGAATTTGACGATCTGCACACATATTTCTTCACGGATAACGGCGTTGTAAAGGCGGTAAACGGTGTGTCCTTTGACATTCCGCAGGGCTCAACGGTCGGCGTGGTCGGCGAGTCGGGCTGCGGTAAGTCCGTTACGAGCCTGTCGCTTATGCAGCTTGTGCAAGGTCCTATGGGACAGATTGTCAGCGGCAGCATACGTTTCCGCTCGACAGTGCGTACGCCACGTGCGCCCGAGCCCGTTCTTGTCACAAAAATCAACGATGAAACCGGTATGCCCGAAATGGACGAGGACGGCAACTACGTTATGGAGCAGGTCTACGGCAAAAACGGAAAGCCTCTCTTCAGAAGCCGCAATATCATTCCCGTTATGGAAGAAAAGCTTGACGAGCAGGGCAATCCTGTTTTGGGCGAGGACGGAAAACCCGTTATGGTGCGTGCCTATACAAAGCACGGCAAGCCCAAATTCAGAAAGGCGTACGACGAGCATGAGGAAGTTTTCGACGTCGCTAAAATGCCTGTATCCGATATGTCGTCAATTAGAGGCAGAGAGATCGCAATGATTTTCCAAGAGCCGATGACAAGCCTGAACCCCGTCTTCACCATAGGTTATCAGCTTGACGAGGTGACGCTCCTGCACGTTGACGGCGCCGATAAGGACGATGCCAAAAGGCGCAGTATAGAGATGCTCAAGCTTGTGGGTATCGCTATGCCTGAGCATGTATACAAATCATATCCGCACCAACTTTCGGGCGGTATGCGTCAGCGTGTTATGATCGCAATGGCGCTTAGCTGCAATCCTAAGCTCATCATCGCCGACGAGCCTACGACTGCGCTTGACGTCACAATTCAGGCTCAGATACTTGACCTGCTGCGTGAGGTCAAGGATAAAATAAGCGGCAGCATAATGCTTATCACGCACGACCTCGGCGTCATTGCCGAAATGGTCGATTACGTAGTGGTAATGTATGCGGGCAGAGTTGTGGAAAAGGGCACTGTGAGGGAAATATTCAACAACCCTCTTCACCCGTACACGATAGGTCTGCAAAAGAGCAAGCCTGTAGTCGGCAAGGAAGTCGACAGACTTTACAGTATCCCCGGCAATGTGCCAAACCCTATCAATATGCTTTCAACCTGTTATTTTAAGGATAGATGCGATATGCGCTGCGAGGCGTGCAAAGGCGATTATCCCGAGATGGTGCAGGTTTCGCCCACGCATTTCGTAGCGTGCCACAGGTATAAAGATCTGCAAAAGGAGCATCAAGAATGAGCAAGCGTGTCCCTAATGAAAATTTAGAAATTGCGGCAGAGTCCGTAAATGAGAGCGAGCAGGTCGCACCCGTACAGGATACAGAAGACAGCGCCGTTGCAAACGTCGTAAGCGAAGCTATGTCAAACGAGAGCGCAGATAAAAACGATAAACCCGCTATGCCTCATATCGAGCTTGCGTCCTGCACGCACGAGTGCGAGGGCTGTCCGTCAAAGGGAAGCTGCGGCGACGCTGTATCGGCTGAAGAAAAATATAACGGCGAATATCTTTTGCAGGTGAAAAACCTCAAGGAGTATTTCCCGATAAAGACGTCTATCATAAAAAAGAACAACGTCTATCTCAAGGCTGTCGACGGCGTATCCTTCAATCTGAAACAGGGCAAGACTATCGGCATAGTCGGCGAGTCGGGCTGCGGAAAAACAACGCTCGGCAGGACGATATTGCGCCTTTATACCCCCACAGAGGGCGAGATAATTTTTGAGGGCACTCACCTTGAAAAGCTAAAGGGCGAGGCGCTCAGAAAAATGCGCCCGCACTTTCAGATGATATTCCAAGATCCGTATTCCTCGCTGTCGCCGAGACTTACGGTCGGTGAAATCGTCGGCGAGGCGGTAAAAACGCACAAAATTGTGCCGAAGGCTGATTATAAGGACTATATCGTCGATATTATGCTGAAATGCGGCTTGCAACCGCACTATTTCGAGAGATATCCGCACGAGTTTTCGGGCGGTCAAAGGCAGCGTATCTGTATAGCAAAGGCGCTTGCGCTAAAGCCGAAGCTTGTCATCTGCGACGAGCCTGTCAGCGCTCTCGACGTATCCATACAGGCGCAGGTCATCAACCTGTTTAAAGACCTGCAAGAGGCGGAAAACCTTGCATACGTGTTCATTTCGCACGATTTGTCCGTCGTTGAGCATATATCCGACGAGGTTGGCGTCATGTATTTGGGCAATATGGTGGAATTCGGTAGCAAAAAAGACCTGTTTTCCAACCCTATGCACCCCTATACCGAGGCGTTGTTCTCTGCGGTGCCCATTCCCGATCCAGATACAAAAATCAAGCGTATCATATTGCAGGGCGATATCCCGTCGCCTGCGCATCCTCCGAAGGGCTGCAAATTCCATACAAGGTGCAACAAATGTATGGACGTATGCCGTGAGGTCGAGCCGAAATTTAAGGATTACGGCGACGGTCACTTTGTGGCTTGTCACCTCTATCCGCAGGACTGATAGTCTGACGCCTGTCGCAATGCGACGGGCGTTTTTGTTTGTAGCTCTAAACGGGAAAACCACAATTTTAAAATGCGCCCCAAAGTTTTTCAAAACAAGTGAGGTGCATTTCAAATTCAGCGAGTTGTTTTAAATACGATAATGTAAAAGTGCTATTTTTAACTTAGCCAAGCATACAGCAAGCCTATGACTATGCCGAATGAAACCAAAATTATTATCAGATAGGGCAGCATTGACAGAATGCCTGCACGCATCATAGCACGTTTTTCCTTTTTGGTGTACATATGCTTATGCTGCAAACGTTCCTCTTTAGAGGGACGTTTGGCACGGTTGAGATACGCCATTCGGCGATATTTTGGCAGCTCGTCGCCATTCATCGGGGCGACGGTAATACCTGTATCCCAATCGGGAAGCTTTTTTTCCTTTTTCTTTTTTGTCATATCACACCAAAGGCTTAAAAGATATTGAAGCCCTCAAATTTTATTTTTTGCGGTCCGCTGTAAGAGCCAAGCAATGCACGCTCCTTTGAAAGCGTCAGCTTGTTTAAAACTTCGCTGAGCCTTCCGCTTATTGCAATGCCTGTCACAGGAGTGCGTTTTGTGCCGTCAAAATAATAGGCAAGGCGTATTTCGCCGCCGATATAGTCGTTGTATAAGTCCACCTGCAAGCCGCTGAGATATACGCACTCGAGGTGTGGGGCGGACAGCATATCTGCGATAGGCGTAGCGCCGCAGTCAACGTCTATACAGGCAAGTGCGCCTGTGGGGGCTTCGCCCAGATACTGCGCAAAGCGGTTTGCGCCGTATCCTGCGATTATTTTGCCGTTTTCAATTATCCTTTTATCCGTCAAGGCGACGCCGTCTCTGTCAAACAGTGCGCTGTTGGGGCTGCCCTTTATTGCGCCTCGCATAGTGACTGTAAGCGTATCGCCGTTTGGCGCAGTCTGCCAACTGTCGCCCACGCTGTGCAGGTTTGTGTGCAAATATGCGTTTGCAAAGTTTGAGTCGCTCACAAGCTCTTCAAACAGTGTTTTCAGTTCATATGGATTGAATATAACGGGGCAGGACAGCTTGGACGTCGGTTTCACGGTGTGCGCACGTGCGCTTACGTCGTCAATACGTGCGGCAATTTCCTGCGTTATCAGGTCGATATCGAGTTCGCCGAAGGTGTATGTTTCAAACAGCTCAACGGATTCCTCTGCGGCATTGCAGGTGGGGATAGCCTCTACGCTCACCGTGTGCTTTGTCTGCCGCTTATTTAAGCCCTTGCTGTTTACCACGTTGCTCACCGTTGTCGTTACAAACACCTCGAGGGCGTTTATGCCGCAGTCCGCCTTGGTGCAAGCCTCAAGCACTGCCTTGCCTACCTGTGCGCCTATCTGTTTTTCGTCCTGCCCGACAAGGTTTGACTTTATCACCTCGTCCGTTTTTTCGTCGCAGCAGGGGATAGTATAAGGCTCGTCGGATATCATTGCCGCTCTTTTTGCCGCCTCGTTGCATTTTACCTGTATTTCCTCTGCGGCGGCGTTTTCGTCAATGCCGAAGCTTGCGCTGCCAAGCTTGCCGTCATGAGCTGAAAATACGCTCACCTGCGCTGAAGAGTGCAAGGATTTGCGCACCGTCTCGAGCTTTCCGTGCACGAAAAACAGCTCGTATGAGCTCGTGTCCGTAGCAAGCACGCTATAGTCGCTTGCATTTGTTTTGCTAAGTATATCTATTATCAAATTTAAGTTTTTCATCCCAATTTCACCCTCAATTTAAGTGCAGGACCGCCGTCGGAAACCCGCACCCATTCTTTATGTCCCTTGCCGCACATACCTGCGCCCTCAACAACGAAGTCGTCGGATATCATCGATATCGACTTAAGCACGTCGGGGACGTAGCCGCTCATCACGACGGGGGATACGTAGTTGTCCGTAAGCTTGCCGTCCACTATCTCGATACCGTACTCCGCCACGCACTGAATAGCCCAGTTTTTTGGGTCTTCCATGCCGTTGTTGGTTTCAAATATCATATAGCCGTGCTTGATGGACGCTATCATATCCTCAAGCTTGTCGGTGCCTTTTTCGAAAAACGTATTTGTCATACGTGAATACGCCTTGCGGGTGTGGTCTTGCCGTCTGCCGTTGCCTGTAGGGACGGTGCCTAATTGGCTTGCGCTTATAAGGTCGCTTATGCCCGACACCAAAATGCCGTCCTTTATGATTTGCGTATCGTGCGCAAGCACTCCGTCGTCGTCAAAAAAGTAACTTGCAACGGACAGAGTTGCGCATGCGCCGTCGTGCATATTGCATATTGGCGACGCTACGTATTTGCCCATATAGTTTTTTGCAAGCGCACGGTCCTTGACAAACATATCCATTTCAACGCCGTGCCCAAACGCCTCGTGCGCAAGCAGACCTGTCACGGACGGATCCGTTATCACGTCGTATACGCCCGGCGTTATGGGCTTTGCGCCTACAAGCTTTTGCGCCTTTTTCACCAAAATATCCGCCTTTTTAGGCAGCTTTTCAAGCACTTCGCCGAGCAGGTGCGAACATTCGCCCTCACGCACGCTCACCACTTTGTCGCCCTCTCTGTAGTTTGCGACAAGTATGCCGTTTACCCACGTATACGCCTGTTCAAGCGTGCGGTTTTTGCTGATAAACGTCTTGTTTACGTCAAGAGTGCGAATTATAACGCTTGTGTTTGCGATGTTTTCGCTTTTGGACAGTATCGTATCCTTGATGACCGTGCAAGCGTCAAGCAGTTGTTTGTCGTCAAAATCGGCAAAGTCGCATTTGCGCTCAAAGGATTTCACAAGCGGCTCGTCCGCTATGGGGCAGGAGTGTATCATATCCTCTTTTAAGCTTTCTGCAATGTCGGTCTGCTTTAGTATGCTGTCTGCAAGCGCTTCTATATCGCCGCTTATGTCGTCAACGGAATACTCAAAAAACGCACGTCCGTTTGTCATCTTCACGGTGAAGCCCTTGTCGCTGTCCGTGTCGGTTTCCACACGTGACGTGTGCTTGTTTACAACTACGCTTTTTGTAGTAATGTCAGAGCCGAGTATGCTTACATATGCAAACCGCTTGCCTAAAAGCTCAACAAGCTGCTTGCAGCTTTGCTCTCTCGATGTCAAAAACTCTCTCAATGCCATAAATGTATGCTCCTAAATAGCTAATACGTATTTATAATATGATTATAGCACCAAATCGCAAATAAGCAAAGTGAGTATTTGATATATTGCTTGTTTAAAGCATTTTTAATATATTTTGGCGCTTTTTGCCTTAAAAATACTTTATTTTGAATGTGCACAAAAACGGGCGGTTTTATTGCAATTTTAATTGTTTGGTTATATAATATTCTCGCAAAAAAATAAAACTCAGAGGTGCTTTATGGATTTGACCTATAAAAGACAAAATATCTATGCGCTTGCCGACAAGGATGAGCGCATCCGTATCAACGAGTACAACGAGGGTTACAAAAAATTCCTCGACAACGGCAAGACCGAAAGAGAAACCGTTGCCGAAACAGTGGCAATGGTGGAAGCGGCGGGCTATAAGCCCTATACGCTCGGCGACAAAATCAATGCGGGCGACAAGCTCTATTACAACAACAGAGGCAAGGGCTTGTTTATTCTGCGTGCAGGCACGGCGGACATCGCAAAAAACGGCGTGCGTATCCTCGTCGCTCACGTGGACAGCCCAAGACTTGACTTAAAGCAAGTCCCGCTGTTTGAAAAGGCGGATATCGCCTTCCTCAAAACGCACTATTACGGCGGCATTAAAAAATATCATTGGCTTACAATTCCGCTCGCACTGCACGGCGTAGTCGTTTTAAAGAGCGGCAAAAAGGTGAATATTTCTATCGGCGAGCAGGACAGCGACCCCGTGTTTTATATCACGGATCTGCTTCCGCACCTCTCTCAAGAGCTCAATACAAAAACTATCGCAGAGGGCTTCCAAGCGGAGAATCTCAACCTTATCGTAGGCGGTATCCCTGCCGAGGGCGAGGATAAAGAGGCGGTCAAGCACGGCGTGCTTGCGCTTCTCAACGAAAAGTACGGTATCGTGGAGGAAGACTTCCTCAGCGCAGAGCTCGAGGCTGTGCCCGCAGTCAAGGCGAAGGACGTCGGACTTGACAGAGCGTTTGTCGCAAGCTACGGACACGACGACAGAGTGTGCGCTTATCCCGAAATCACCGCAACGCTTCAAACCAAGACAGAACAGACCGTGCTCACCATACTTGCCGACAAAGAGGAAATCGGCTCCGAGGGCAATACGGGTATGCAATGTATCCTCATTCGTGACATTCTCGACGAGATAGCAAAGAGCTACGGTGTGAACCCCGCCGTACTGCGTGCACATTCCATGTGCCTCTCTGCGGACGTCACCGCCGGCTACGATCCCGCATACGCTTCTGCCTTTGAGGAAATGAACGTCGGCTTCGTAGGTAAGGGCGTCACGATGAATAAGTTTACGGGTGCAAGAGGCAAATCGGGCTCAAACGATGCGTCTGCCGAGTTTATCGGTTATCTGCGCAGCGTGCTCGATAAGGACGGCGTAATTTGGCAAACGGGCGAGCTTGGCAGAGTCGATCTCGGCGGCGGCGGAACGGTGGCAAAATTTATCGCCAACAACAACATCGACACGGTGGATATGGGCGTGCCTGTGCTTTCAATGCACTCGCCGTATGAGCTTGTGTCCAAAGCGGACGTCTACTCAGCCCACAAAGCATTCTCAGCATTTGTGAAGTAAAAAAATCTATCAAAAACTCCCGACTTGATTGTCGGGAGTTTTTATATGCAAAAATAGTTTGCAAAATAGTTGTAAGTGTATTATAATAGCAAAGTCAACATACGGAAACGTATCGAAGTGGTCGCTTGTCAAGGCGCACGGCGCCTCGCCAACCACTCGGCAAACTAACATCATAATAAATGGAAACGTATCGAAGTGGTCGTAACGAGCCGCACTCGAAATGCGGTTGACCGCAAGGTCACGTGAGTTCGAATCTCACCGTTTCCGCCAATAAGATGCTACTGTCAGGTAGCATCTTATTTTTTGGAAAAATAATGTAATATATTAAACACTATATATTTTTATTTTAATCTTGTCATATAAAATAGTATTTGGTGATTGAATTGCTAAATTTGATACGTCATCAAAATTTGTTTCAATAACATCAAGTATGTAATCAATTACCTCTTGCTTATTTTGAACATAGTGCTTATTTGATTGATTGTTTTGTTTTTTACTATTGATAAAGTCGTGTATAAATTTGTCGGTCATAAGTTCTCCTTTTTTAAATAATTTTGTTTATTTTGATTAAATTTTATCATTGTAGGATACACATATCTTGAGAACAGAGTTATCGCAAAAATAAATAACTATTTCGTTATTATTTATTGCCGAGTTTTCTATTTCAAGTGAGAATGCGGCTTTTAGAACATCCCAAACAAGTTCTTTTTCCATTTTAGTACCTCCTATTTTTTCTTCAAGCGCTTGTTATAAACATTGTACTGATAACTACATATGAAAATCAAGGAATAATACCAAGAAAAATTTAAAATCATTGTATAAATTCGTCGAAAAATGGAGAAATATGTTTAATTTCAAAGCTTTGTTAAGTGATGTTTTGGTTGAGAAAGGAAAAACATTTAAAGATTTGGAAAATGCGGGGATAATTTGCGAACGCTCTTTTTATCAGTATAAAGATTTTACGCCTTATTTGCCTACTGTCATCGAAATTGCAAACTATTTGCAGGTTTCGTTGGACTATCTTTCAGGTAGAACGGCCGAGAATAGATTTGTCGAGTACGATTTGAAGCGGTTGAGCTTTTATGACAATTTGATCAAGATAATGAAGTCGGCGGATATCGACCAAAGCAGGCTTGCCAAAGATTTGGATATAGGTCGCACAAATTTTGTATACTGGCGCAAGGGCAGATTGCCAAAGCTTGCGACGCTCGTAAGACTTGCCGATTATCTTAATTGCAATATTGACGATTTGTTGTACAGGATTTGACAAATATTGATTTTTATATAATTTTTATGCCGCTCGTATCGGGGCGGCTTTTAAATGTAATAAAATTGTAAGAAAAAGAATGATTTTTTGCAAGAGGCGGGTGAGATGATATGACCGTAAACAATGTCGGCGTATAGTCGGCAAAGGAGACGGCATATGAAAAAGGTTGTGGCTCTTACTGGAGCAAGCGGAAATATGGGTATGGAAACGCTGTTGCAGCTTATGGAACTTGATTGCGTTGGCAAGGTCAAAATGTTGCTGCTCAACGAGCGCAGGGAACGCAAGTACGCCCGAGATTGCAAGCGCAAGTACGGCGACAGGGTTGAGGTGATATTCGGCAATCTTGCCGACAGACAAAAGTGCAAGAGGCTTGTGGATGGCAGCGATTATGTTTTGCATTTGGCGGCGGTCATTCCTCCGCTTGCCGACCACTATCCCAAGGAGACGGACGATTGCAATCGCATAGGCACGATGAACATTGTCGACTGCGTGAGCGAGATAGATGAAAATCAGCCTAAGCTTGTGCATATTTCTACAGTTGCGATTTACGGCAACCGCAACTACAAGCACCCGTGGGGGCGTGTGGGCGATCCGCTCATATCGAGCGTATATGACGATTATTCGGCAAGCAAGATAAAGGGCGAGCGTTATGTGCTTGACAGCGACGTCAAGTGTTGGGCGGTACTGCGTCAGACGGGAATGTTGCACAACCGTATGCTAACCAACAATATGAAAGACGGACTGATGTTTCACACTTGCTTTAATGCGCCTATCGAGTGGGTGACGGCAAGGGACAGCGGCTTGTTGCTTAAAAACCTTGTTGCAAAGGATGTTGCGGGGCAGCTTGACAAGTCGTTTTGGATGAAGTGCTACAATATCGGCGGTGGCGCACGCAACAGGGTGACGGGCTACGATACGTTTGACGAGGGCTTCAAAATCATAGGCGGCTCGACGGAAAAATTTATGAAGCCGCAATGGAATTCGCTGCGCAACTTCCACTGTATGTGGTTTGAGGACAGCAGCGTGCTAAATGACTATCTTGACTTCCAAAAGGAAGACATAAAGGACTATTGGCAGGAGATACTGAAAAAACACAGTTATTATCAGATTGCAAAGATCTTCCCTGCAAAATTGATATCTAAACTGGCGATTGAGCGATTGCTTAAGGATGAAAACGCCCCTCGCTGGTGGATAAAAACAGGGCAGTCGGGCAGAGTAAAGGCGTTTTTCGGAAGCAGAGACAACCTCGACTGTATGCCTACGAGTTGGGACGATTTCCCTGTGCTTGCAAAGGGGCAGCTTGCCGACGGCGATATAGACTATGATGCGATGAGGGATATAAACTTAGTCGTCGAGCACGGCTACAGGCTCGATCACGGCTATGACGAGAGCAAGCCCGATAGCGAGCTCGACATCGAGGATATGCAGTCGGCGGCGGCATTCAGAGGCGGCAGGTGCGTATCCGAAGCTATGACAAAGGGCGACCTGTATACTAAGCTCGAGTGGGAATGTCACGACGGACATCGCTTTTTAGCGTCGCCGTACACGGTTTTGAAGGCGGGGCATTGGTGTCCCGAGTGCTGTCAGCCTCAGCCGTGGGATTACGACAGACTGTCAAAGTTTATGCCGTTTTATGCGCAGGTGTGGTACGATACGCACGCTAAGGGCGAGGATTGCGTGTACTTTTTTGACAAGGATCACAATGCAAAATATCACAGAATTTGAGGTGCGCTATGAGTGAAAATGCTATAATTTATGTGTTTTCGGGCACGGGAAATACTGCAAAGGTTTGCGAGCTTTATAAAAACGAATTTGAAAAGCAAGGCGTTGAAACTACTTTATATAAGGTGACGGCGGACTTTAATAATTTGCCAAATCCTGCCGATTTCAAGTATGTGGGCTTTGCCTATCCCATACACGCATTCAATGCGCCCAATCTAATGATCGACCTTGCAAGAGCGTTGCCCAAATGCGACGGCAAGACCTATTTTGTGCTTAAGTCGTCGGGCGAGCCGCTCAGAGTGAACAACATCTCGTCATATAAACTGCGCAGGATATTAAAGCGCAAGGGCTACAGACAGTTTGCGGAATATCATTATATTATGCCTTACAATATGATTTTCCGTCATACGGATACAATGGCTACAAAAATGTGGAATACCTGCTCGCAGCTTGCGCCCATAGAGGCAAGAGAAGTGCTTGCAAACACGCCTCATCCTTTAAAGAAAGTTCCGTTCGGACATTTTGTGGCGTGGGTGTTGCGCATCGAGCACGGCGCTATGCGCATAAACGGCAGACTTTTCAAGGTAAACAAGGACAAGTGCATAAACTGCGGAGCTTGCGCAAAAAACTGTCCCGTAGGCAATATCGAGATAAAGGACGGGAAATTCCGCTTTAAAGGCGATTGCCTGATGTGCGCACGCTGCTCGTTCAACTGTCCTACGGACGCTTTCAACATTGCGCTTTTAAACGGCTGGCGCATAAACGGAAGATATAATATGCACTACGACGGCGAGGCGCAGCCGAACGTGCACGAATGGTATTGCAAAAAGGCATACAAAAGATATTTTGCAAATGCCGAAGAAAAAATAAAAAACGCAACGTCCGCCAACAGTCATTGACGGCTTGAAAAAACTTTCTATCGTGTGTATAATATGAAAGAGGTGCTTATGAGGAAAATACTAATTGCAGAGGATAATATCGAAATTTCGGATATGATGCGAAACTATCTGCTCAGGGCAGGTCATATCGTGTATCAGGCTTATGACGGCGCACAGGCGTTGGACGTGGCTTCAAAGATGTCGCCCGACCTCATTTTGCTTGATATAATGATGCCTATTGTGGACGGCTATGAGGTTTGCAGAAAGCTGCGCAACTCAATGGATATCCCCATAATCGTCGTGTCCGCAAAGGTCGCAGAGGAAGATAAGGAAAGGATGTTTGCGCTCGGTGCGGACGACTATATGACAAAGCCGTTTTCGTTTAACGAAATGGTGATGCGTGTAGGCGCACAGCTTCGCAGATATTATGAGTTCAATTCAAACAAAAACAAGGGCACAAGGCATTACGGCGACTTTGTTATATCTTCCGAAAGGTTTGAGGCAAAGCTTGGCGAAACGCCCATTGCGCTCACTGCAAAAGAGTTTAAAATACTCGATTACCTCACGCTGAATGAAAATCAGATCATTCCCAAACAAAAGCTGATTGACGAGGTTTGGGGCGTTGACGAATATATAGATGAAAACACCGTTGCCGTCACGATAGCACGTCTGCGTGAAAAGCTTGCAAAGGTCGGCATAAACAATATCGTGACCGTGTGGGGGTTGGGGTACAAATGGCAATACTAAAAATCGGCACATTGCGCACGACAACGCTTATTTATAAGCATTGTCAAAGCGCAAGTTAGATTTTTAGTATACTACCGCACAAATCATTCTCGGCTAATCATATCAAGCTTGCCGTTGTAAACTTATTCTTCGTTTCGCCGAATGATTTGTTTGGTGTGGCGCACTGCGTGCGCATAAGGCGCAAAAGCGGGAAGTCAATTCCCACTTTTGCAAAAAATATTTAACGTATACTCGTTGCGAAGCTTAGAACAAGCGCTCGCAAGGCGAGCGCTAAATTGAGTGCTGCGCACCAGACAAAAGTACGCAGTTTGTGGGCTGTGTTGTTTTTGCCCACAAACAAGTGGCATAAAAAGGGAACGATACTTAATGTGCGCACGCCGAATTCCCCTGCCCACAAGCGACGAAAAATATATGTAGAGAAAGAGCGAGCTACCGCACGCATCCCCATTCTTGCGGGAGGGGAAAGCCCGAAGGGAAGGGGTGGGTCATTTCATTAAAAGTGCACGCTCTACACCCATTAGAGAAAGCAGTGCATTCGCACAAAAAGCACTTTAAACGTCAAAAATATAGAGGTAAAACGTCGATTATGAAAAGAAATAAACTTGCCAAAATTGAAGCTAACCTTATGAAGTTGCAGGAGGGCAACATTTACGAGCCTATCAAAACAGACGGCGTGGGAGTTTATCACGCAATAAACCGCCGTCTTGAAACGCTCAGGCTTATGCTTGTAAAATACAACGATATTCAAGCCGAAAGCGCACGCCGCAACAATATGGCGATAGCGTCCGTCGCTCACGATATGAAAACGCCGCTTGCAATAATATCGGGTTATGCGGAGTGCATAAGCGACGGAATGGACGACAAGGATTATCCTATGCTCATTTTGCAAAAGACCGAGCAGATGAACGAAATGGTGCTGTCGCTCGTGGAAGAATCCGAGCAGGTCTATAAAAACCCGTCCGCACAGATGACGTTGCACAACGCCCGCACATATTTTGAGGGCTTATTTGAAAAGCTCATTCCCGTTGCCAAAAACAAGGGCATAGAGCTTAAGGTCAAGCGTGCGCCTAATGCGCAGATACGTATAGAGCCCCACAAGATGGGGCGTGTGATGCAAAACCTTGTCACAAATGCGATAAAGTATTCGCCGTCTGGCACGACCATAAGGGTGCGCTTCAAGCTGTGGGCAAAGACCTTGCGTATAAGCATAAAGGACGAGGGCGTAGGCATTGCAAAGGACAGCCTGCCGTTTATCTTCGATCAGTATTACACAGAGGATAAGGCACGTGCGGACGCTTCAAGCAACGGGCTTGGGCTTTATATCACCAAAGAGATAGTAAAGGAGCACGGCGGCAACGTCACTGTCACAAGCAAAAAGGGCAAGGGCAGCACGTTCACCGTGATTTTGCCTGTCGAGCCAAATATTGATGAAAAGCTTACACTTACGGGCAGATTTGACAAACTGCATTTGTGGCAGAAGCTCACTTGGGAATTGTTCTTCGGGTGGCTTATGGCTTCGCTGTACAGAATAATCAGATTTTTTGAGACGAGAAACTCGTCCACGTTTATGTTCGGAATGCTGTGCATTGCCTTGTTCCCGTTTGCGTGGATAATAGATTTTTTGAGTATCTGCGTATACGGGCGCATTGCGTTTTTGGCAGAGTAGAAAAGCACAGGCATTGCACGCAGTAGACTGCGTGCTTTTTTATTGCTTTGTATTTGAGGTCGCAGTCGAAAGGTGCTAAGTTTTGTTAAATAATATTTAATAATAACAATAAATAGCAAAGTTATAAAATCTGCTTGCTTATTTTTTACAATAATTGTAAAATAGTTACGACTTAAAGGTCGCAATATATGAATACCCTTTTGGAGGAATAATTATTATGGCAAACGTAAAAGTCGCTAT
Organism: uncultured Christensenella sp.; assembly: GCA_910584155.1. Classification (GTDB taxonomy): domain Bacteria; phylum Bacillota; class Clostridia; order Christensenellales; family CAG-917; genus CAG-475. The sequence continues at coordinate 157,356 of CAJTYG010000003.1, forward strand.
CAACGGTTTTGGTCGTATCGGCCGTCTCGCTTTCAGACAGATGTTTGGTGCAGAGGGCTATGAAATCGTCGCTATCAACGATCTGACAAGCCCCAAGATGCTTGCTCATCTTTTGAAGTACGATTCAACTCAGGGCAACTACGCTCTCGAGCACACTGTGGAAAGCTGCGAAGCAGTCCTCAACGAGGACGGCACTGTCAAAGAGGACGGATACATCGTCGTTGACGGCAAAAAGATCACTATATATGCAAAGGCAAAGGCTGCGGAGCTTCCTTGGGGCAAGCTCGGCGTGGACGTTGTGCTTGAGTGCACAGGCTTCTACACCTCAAAGGCAAAGGCACAGGCTCACATCGATGCAGGCGCACGCAAGGTAGTCATCTCCGCTCCCGCAGGCAATGACCTTCCCACAATCGTATACAACGTCAACCACACGACGCTTAAAGCAAGCGACAACATTATATCAGCGGCAAGCTGCACGACAAACTGCCTTGCTCCTATGGCAAAAGCGCTCAACGACTATATGCCCATTATGTCCGGTATCATGACGACAGTGCACGCCTATACGGGCGATCAAATGCCTCTTGACGGACCGCAAAGAAAGGGCGACCTGCGTCGTTCAAGAGCGGCAGCATGCAACATCGTCCCCAACAGCACGGGCGCAGCAAAGGCTATCGGTCTTGTTATCCCCGAGCTCAACGGCAAGCTCATCGGTTCCGCTCAGCGTGTTCCCACCCCCACCGGCTCAACGACAATCCTTATCGCAGTCGTAAAGGGACAGGCAACAAAAGAGGGCATCAACGCAGCTATGAAGGCAGCCGCAACCGAGTCCTTTGGTTATAACACCGACGAAATCGTTTCAAGCGATATCATCGGCAGCAAGTTCGGCTCCATCTTCGACGCAACTCAGACAATGGTCGCACCTATGGAAGACGGCAACACACAAGTTCAGGTCGTATCATGGTATGACAACGAAAACAGCTACACCAGCCAGATGGTCCGCACGATCAAATACTTCGCAGAATTGAAGTAATTTGTAAAGCTCGATAAGGGCACCCGTGGACTGCATAGGCTGCACGGGTGCCTTTTTATATGCAAATAAAAAGAGAGGTAAAATTATGAAAATTTGCAACAGCGAAGCAATGAAGTTGATTAAAGAGTTGGAAATTCAAAAGCGTTCTTTGCTCTATACCGAATCGAGCCGCTGTACCGTATCGTACAAGGAGGACGAGAAAAAATCGCCGTCACACTACGATTATTTTGAAACACGTAAAAAAATCGCCGAGCTGAACGGGCAGGTGAGAAAAATCAAAAATCTGCTTGCAAAAGCCAACTGCACGGTGCTCGTCGATGATTTTGATATGACTATAGGCGAGGCGCTTGTGTATCTTGCGCAGTTAAACGGCGAATACGACAGGCTTTGTACGCTTTCGGAAAACGAAAAGCTGTCAAGACGTATCACCGTAAACGGAGTTTTGGAATACACCGAAACTCTTTACGATCCCGAGCAGGCCGAGGCGGACAAGGTCGCTTTGCACCAAAAGATCTGCAAGCTGCAGGTGGCGATCGACAGAGCAAATCTAAACAGCTTTATCGAGCTGTGAGGATATTCCCCGCATATTCAACTTATGGGAGAGATTTCCGTCGGTTATCTTTTTATGAGTCGGTTATCGTTTAGTGTGACTGCTTAGGTTTTGAAGTTATTGCACTTAGAGCTTGTTTATTGTTAAGGAGACGGTGCTTTTAGTTTCAAATCTGCGAAAAACTTACGTCTTCGGACGGAAGCGGAAGTATAGGGTTTCAGGCTTCAAAAAGCGCACCGTTTGCGGTGTATTTCACAGGGATAAAGCAAGGAGAGATAGCATATTCTTTCCTTGTTTTTTATATTAAATTTTGCTATAATGATTGTACGATAAACAGTAATTTAGCGGAGAGCAAAATAAAAATCGGACTATCACGAGGCATTTATGAAATTTATATTAAAAGTGTTAAAATGGATTTTCGGTCTTTGTTCGGGCGCATTGTCTATTCTTCTCTTGCTATATGTAGGGCTTAAAGACGAGTCTTGGGAGATACTTGCGAGCGACGGGCAAGTAGTTGTCAATAAAACTATGGGTATATGTCTTATAGTTTTTTGGGCAGTAATCGGCGCACTGTTTTTATTATTTGAGTTTTTATATAAGCGTACAACAAAATAAACAGGATAAATTTCATTTTATCGTTACAAATGTAAAAAAAGTATAGCCCACTATACTTCGCTTGCGAAGTAAGCGGGCTATTTGTTTGTCTACGAAAATCTTTATAACCGCCACCCGTTGCGGTGCGCTTTTATATTATTTAATGTTTAAATGCTGTTTCTGTTCTGAAAAATGCGTGTGCTTGTATTTCAAACGTAGCATTTATTTTAAACGATGTATTTACAATTTGGCTGATTTTGGTTAAAATATTGTATGTTACAAAATTTTTACATTTAAATAATATTATCTTTAAAACAATGACGGATAATATGCAAAAGCGAGGGCGTATGCAAAACATATTGGTAGTTGAAGACGACAAAGCACTAAATCAGCTTATTTGCGCTTATCTTTCCGACAACGGATATAAGCCCACTGCGTGTTATGACGGGCTCGAGGCGTTGCGCACGGTGGAAAACGGGCGTTTTGCGCTTATAATAAGCGATATTATGATGCCAACCGTGGACGGCTTCGAGTTAGTGCAAAAAATAAGGCTGACCGACAGCGCCACGCCCATACTTTTTCTTACGGCGAAGGACGACAAGACCTCGCAGCTTTTGGGCTTTAAGCTCGGCGTTGACGACTATCTTGTAAAGCCCTTCGATATGGACGTGCTTATGCTGAGGGTGGGCGCAATTTTAAGGCGTTCGCAGATAGAGGAAAGCAAAGAAATTTGCGTTGGCAATCTCGTGCTCGACAAGCAGGAGCACACTGCGTACGTGGACGGCGAGGAGCTTAAGCTCACCGTGCGTGAATTTGATTTGCTCTACAAGTTTTTGTCGTATCCCAAGCGCACCTTTACACGCTCGCAGCTTATGGACGAGTTTTGGGATTTCAACAGCTCGGCTATGTCACGCACAGTGGACGTTTATCTTGCAAGATTGCGTGAAAAGACCGCAATTTGCGACGGATTTGAGATAGTGACCGTACACGGACTTGGCTACAAGGCGGTGCTCAAATGAAATTCCGTCGGTCGATGTGGAGTTATTTTTCTATATTTCTGCTCGTGGCGGGCGTAGCTACAGGCTCGGTGCTTGTGTACGACGCAATAAACAAGACCACCGACAATGCGGAAACTATAGTCGTCACCACCTGCGTCATATTTGCGCTTGCGCTCGTGTGTACGATAGTGGATATAGTGCGCAGAAAGCACACCGTCGATACGCCTGTGGAAAAGATTTTGCAGGCTACAAAAGAGATAGCAAGAGGCAACCTGTCCGTGCGCCTCGAGCCTCGCCACAACTATAAGAGATACGATCAATACGACCTGATAATGGAAGACATCAACGATATGGCAAAGCAGCTTAGCAAGGCGGAGACGATGAAATCCGACTTTGTGTCCAACGTCTCGCACGAGCTCAAAACGCCGCTTGCGATATTGCAAAACTACTCGCACGCACTAAAGGACAAAAACCTTGACGAGGCTACGAGGGATAAATACCTTGACGTCATCGAGAGTGCGTCTAAGCGAATGAGCACGCTTGTCACAAACATTTTGAGCTTAAACAAGCTTGAAAATCAGCAGCTTGCGCCCGAGCTCGCCCCCGTAAACTTAAACGAGCTTTTGATAAACGCCGTGCTGAGTTTTGAGGAACTCATAGACAGCAAAAATCTCGAGCCTGTCTGCGACCTCGACGACGTGACTGCGGTGTCGTATGCGGGGTATATCGAGCTTATCGTCAACAATCTGCTGTCAAACGCCATCAAGTTTTCAAACGAGGGCGGAAGGATAATAGTGACCTTAAAAAAGCAGGGGGACGACGCCGTGATAAGCGTGCAGGACTTCGGGCTCGGAATGTCACAGGAAACGGGAGCACGGATTTTTGACAGGTTTTATCAGGGCGACACGTCTCACGCACAGGAGGGCAACGGGCTTGGACTTGCAATAGTGAAGCGTGTCATAGACCTGCTCGGCGGCGAGATATCTGTGGAAAGCAAGCTGGGCGAGGGCAGCAAGTTTACGGTTAAACTGCAAATGCAGTAATATAGGAGACAACAAAATGGACGAGAGGACTGAAATTTCAAGCGGTCAGACGGACGGCGCAAACGGCGACGGATTTGACTTTAGCTATTCTGCGCCCAACAGCGAGGAAAAGCGCTGGATAGAAAGCATACGCCGTGAATATCTGCCGCAAAGCGAGCACGACGCAAAGGTAGTTGAAATAAAAAAACTGCACAGAAAGGTCAAGCAAACGCCCTCTGTCATTGCGGTCGTGCTCGGCGTAGTGGGGCTGCTCATTTTGGGCGTGGGAATGTGTATGGTGCTCGAGTGGAATCAGATGATAGGCGGCATAATCGTGGGGCTTTTCGGAATGGGCGTTATGCTGTTTACCTATCCGCTTTATCAGTTTATGGTGACACGGGGCAAGAGTAAATACGGCGAGCGTATAGTATCGCTTGCAGACGAGCTGACCGCCGGTCGCAATGACAAAAATGACGATAAATGACTTTTATATATACAATTTATATATGTAAAGATACGATTTGGAAAAGCGTTGCAAAATGGCAGCGCTTTTTATATGAAAAATTTTTGACGCTTACAAAACATTTACAAACAAATTGCAAAACTATAATTTCAGATTAACGAGGATATAACAAATTCCAAATATACTGATGTCGTAAATTAAAGGAGGTCAGTATTATGACAGAACAAAAACAATTTGAAATGGCAACAAAAATCAAAGACGGTTATATCCAAAAACAGCCCGATAAGCTTGACGAGCTCAAGGCGCTCAACGATAAGGTAAAAACTCCGCCTACCGCACTTGCTTGGGTGCTTGGTATATTGGGCGCTTTGGTGCTCGGCGTGGGAATGTGCATCTGTCTTGGCGTGCTCGTCAAAAATCTGTTGGCAGTCGGCGTGGTTGTAGGCTGTGTGGGCATAGCCGTTATGATAGAAAACGTGTTTATCTACAAAGCGTTTTTGAAAGCACGCAAGGCAAAATACAGCGCACAGATTTTGCAGATAGCAGACCAAATTTGCGCTCCCGAGGACTGAGCAAAAGCGCAATTTGAAAGCGAATTACATTTTTTTAAAGCCCTGCAGCAATGCAGGGTAATTTTTAAGTTTATTTTGACATCTGTATTATTTAGTGCTAAAATATATCTGCTTAAATTATAATGTGGCAAACGAAATCATTCCGTTTGCAGGAGGGTAATATGAACGTGTTTTATAAAGCGGGCTGCCGTATCTTTCAAAAGACGATGTGGTGCGCAATGTGGTTTTTGCCGTGGAAGCAGAATAAGGATACCTTGTCCGGTGCCGGCGCAGTGAAAAAGCTGCCTAAGTTCCTCAAGGACAAGGGCTTTAAGAGCATACTTATAGTGACGGACGGCGGGCTTTTTAAGCTCGGCATGGCGGATCCCATTCTCGAGGCTTGCAAGGCGGAGGGCATGAGCGGCTGCGTATATCACGACGTGGTGCCAAATCCCACGATAGGCAACATCGAGGACGGACTTAAAATGTACAAGGCAAACAAGTGCGACGTCATCGTAGCGCTCGGCGGCGGCTCGGCAATGGACTGCGCAAAGGGCATAGGCGCACGTGTCGCAAGACCAAACAAGACCACTCCTCAGATGAAGGGCGTGCTCAAGGTATCAAAAAAGCTGCCGCCGTTGGTGGCTATCCCCACGACGTCGGGCACAGGCTCGGAGGCTACCTTGGCTGCGGTCATATCCAATCCCGATACTCATGAAAAGTATCCCATCAACGACCCCGTGCTTATCCCGAGATATGTCGTTATGGACCCCGAGCTTACAAAGTCGCTTCCCCCGCACATAACCTCTACGACGGGCGTGGACGCACTCACTCACGCTGTCGAGGCTTATATCGGCGGCGAGAATACCTCTCAAACCAAAAAGGATTCTATAGAGGCAGTGCAGCTCATACATAAATATCTCAAAAAAGCATACGACGACGGCTCCGACCTCGAGGCACGCAACAAAATGCAATATGCCGCTTACATCGCAGGCAGAGCGTTCACACGTGCATATGTTGGCTATGTCCACGCAGTTGCGCACACGCTCGGCGGCGAGTACGGCGTGCCTCACGGGCTTGCAAACGCAGTCATTCTGCCATACGTGCTCAAGGCATACGGAAAGAGCGCACACAAAAAGCTTGCAAAGCTTGCCGACTGCATAAACCTCGGCGGAAAGACCAAGGCGGAAAAGGCAAACAACTTCATCAAGTGGATAGAGGAACTCAATGCCTCTATGAACATTCCAACCAAAATCATGGACAGAGAGGGCAATCCTTTGATAGAGGAAGCAAGGCTGCCCAAGATGATAGAGCACGCTTTGTCGGAAGCAAATCCGCTTTATCCGTGCCCGCAGGTTTGGGGAAAGAAGGAAATCGAGGCTATCTACCGTCAGATAATGTGACGATATGAAGCGAACACTGTCCAAGCTTATTATATTAGTTATTGCGGTCGCTGCGGGCGCACTTATACTTTGCGCCTGCAACGATATCGTCGACGGGATAATAAATTTAAACTATACCAACGAAAGCGCATACACCGTGGCAAGCGAGGGCGAGCTTTCGGTGTCTGCAATAGGTCTCAGCATTGACGTTGAGTGGATAAACGGCGGCGTGACCGTAAACGTCGATCCTGCGCTCAATACCGTACGCTTTCACGAGGTCAGCGAGGGCGAAAAGCCCAACAACGCCAACACTATGCGCTATCTTTACGACGGCAGCACACTGCGTATAAAGTACGCAAAGTCGGGCAGAACGGAGATAGGCAAGCTCAAAAAGTTTCTGTATGTGTCGGTGCCCGCAAACGTATGGCTTGCAGATGTGGATATCGATACCGTCAGCGGCAACGTCATTGTCGAAAACGTAAACGCCAACAAGATAGATTGCGAAACTGTGTCCGCATCGGTGTCCTTAAACTGTACTGCGCATATGGTTGAGGCGGAAAGCGTTTCGGGCAGCGTCAGCATAAGGGGCAGCGTTGCCGATATCGACGTGGAAACGGACTCGGGACTTACGAGCGTATTTTGCGATACTGCTCTCAACAGGCTCAGTGTGGAAAGCGTCAGCGGCGACGTTGAGCTCGGCGTATTCGAGCAGGCAGGCTTTTTGCTTTCATACGACACGATAAGCGGCGTGTTTATAAATGCGTTCAGCGAGCGCACTCAAAGGCAGGGGAAGTTTTACGTATATAACTCGGGCAACAGCATTTATGAGATAGACACCGTCAGCGGCAAGCTTACGATAGAAGAGATAGAATAAGCTTAAAAATTTCAAAATTAAAACCCATCTTTCGGACGGGCTTTTAAATTTGTATGACTTTGTTTATCTGAATACTTTTAGAGTTTTTGTTACGACGTGGCAGTCGATGAGCGGGCTTTTAAAGACCTCGCCGTCCGCTTCGAACTGACTGTCGTCAAGTATTTCGATTTTGACAGCCTTGCCCTCATATTCCTCCGTGTAGGACTTTTTGACGTGCTTGCCTGTGAGGAAGCCCAAAAGACGGAAGGGGATAAGCGCACGCTTCATCTCGTTTACGATGACGATATCAAGCTTTCCGTCGTCCACAACGCCGTGGGGACAAATGGGCATGCCGCCGCCTATGCTGCGCCCGTTGCCTATGCCTATCATAAAGGTGCTGCGTTCCATAGGCTCGCCGCCGTCTATCGTAAGACGGAGCTTGTGCCATTTGGTGTGTATCAGCGTGTAAATGAGCGACGCATAGTATTTGACCTTGCCGTGAAACGGCTTCATCTCGGCGTATTTAAGCAGGACGTCAACGTCCATACCTGCGCCTAAAATATTTAAGCAACGTCTGTCCTCAAGCTGAATGAAATCGATATACTGCTCGTTGCCCTTCAGTATGACATTCAATGCCTTTTTGACGGACTTCGGATGTCCGCTTGCCGCAATAAAGTCGTTGCCGGTGCCGCAGGGTACAAAGCCGAGCGTGACATTTTCAAAGTTGTCAATGCCGTTCAGCACCGAGTTGTAGGAGCCGTCGCCGCCAAGCACAAGTATCTTGCTGTCGGGCGTGGCGGAAATCTCACGGGTGATGTTTGTCGCATCGTCGGCGCTCGCCGTTTTGTGCACGACATATTCGATATTGTTTTGCTTTAATATGTCTTCTACTTTTTTCAGAGATTTAAGGCTTTTGCCTTTGCCGCCGTGTGGATTTGCAATGATGTGATACATATATTGCTCCTAAAGTTGAATCTGCTTTTATTCTAATATTATATGCCTATATTGTCAATTATTAAGCGGCTATATAAAACATTTTGTCCGATAATCATACATTTGTTTAATATCTTTAAACTGTTTGCATAGCGGCTTTGACAAATTCAAAAAACAGTGGATTCGGCTTGTTTGGGCGTGAGGTAAATTCGGGGTGGAACTGAACGCCAATAAAAAAGCGGTTGTTTGCAGTCTCGACGGTTTCCACAATGCGCCCGTCGGGGGAAGTGCCGCTTATGATAAGCCCCGCATCCGTAAGTGCGGAGCGATACTCGTTGTTAAATTCGTATCTGTGGCGGTGACGTTCCTCAATCAGGTTTGCTTTATATGCGTTGCTCATCTGCGTTTTTTTGGCTATTGCGCACGGATAAGCGCCGAGGCGCATCGTGCCGCCGTATCTTTTCCCGTTTTGGTCGGGCATAAGGTCAATGACGTGCGAGCCGCCTTTTTTAAACTCGCCGCTCGTAGCGTCCGCTATCCCTGCAACGTGCCTTGCGTATTCGATGACGGCTATCTGCATTCCGAGACAAATGCCAAAGTAGGGGATATCGTTTTCACGTGCATATTTGCAGGCGGTTATCATTCCCTCCGTTCCACGTATTCCAAATCCGCCCGGCACAAGTATGCCTTGCATATCTTTAAGGCGTTGCGACACGTTGGCGGCGGTGAGCTCTTCGCTGTCTATCCATTCGATTTTCACGTTTGTATGGTTGGCGTACGAGGCGTGATTGAGCGCTTCCACAATGGACAGATACGAGTCATGCAGTGATACGTATTTGCCTACTATGGCTATTTTCGTCGTGCCCTTGCGGGAATGTATATCTTTTACCATCAAACGCCACGGCGTCAGGTCGCATTTGTTTTTCAAGCCGAGCTCACGGCAAACCACCTTGTCAAGCCCGTTTTTATGCAGCATTAGAGGCACCTCGTAAAGACAGCTTGCCGTGGTGTTTGCTATCACGCAGTCCTCCTTGACGGAGCAGAACAGAGCGATTTTTTTGCGTATCGCCTCGCCGCAGTCCTCGTCAGAGCGGGTGATTATGATGTCGGGGCTTACGCCCATTGCCTGCAATTCCTTTGTTGAGTGCTGCGCAGGCTTTGATTTGTATTCGTCCGAGCCACTGATGTAGGGCACAAGGCATACGTGGATAAAAAGACAGTTTTTTCTGCCTACGTCTGAGGCGAACTGCCTTATCGCCTCAAGAAAGGGCTGACTTTCGATATCACCTATCGTGCCGCCGATTTCCGTGATGATTATATCCGCTTTTGTAAGCTCAACATTTTTGTGTATGAAATCCTTTATCTCGTTTGTGACGTGGGGGATGATCTGTACGGTTTCGCCAAGGTACTCGCCATTGCGTTCCTTATTCAGCACCGACCAAAACACCTTGCCGCTTGTCAGATTTGAAAATTTGTTTAGGTTTTCGTCTATAAAACGCTCGTAGTGTCCGAGGTCAAGGTCGGTTTCCGCTCCGTCGTGGGTGACAAACACCTCGCCGTGCTGAGTGGGATTCATCGTGCCGGGGTCGATGTTCATATACGGGTCGAATTTCTGCGCCGCCACCTTGTAGCCCCTCAGCTTCAAAAGCCGTCCCAATGAAGCCGCTACGATGCCTTTGCCAAGCCCCGATACAACTCCGCCTGTCACAAAAATGTACTTTGTCATACTGTTTCCTCCATTGCCTTTTTTTGTCCGAACAGCGCCGATTTGGGCATAAAAACAACAAAAAAAGGCGTTTTTTTTTAGGAATGAACTTCCTAAGAAAAAACCGCCCTTGCTTTGGCATTTTATATTGTGTTTCAGTAAGCCATTGCTTCCAAAAACAGCTATAAATCTATCACAAGCGATTTGCGATGTCAATAATTTTTTTTAAAATTTCGTCAACTTTTTTTATATGATATTGACGACTTGTGAAGAAATAGCTTGATGAGTGCAACTAATATTTAACTTTATAGCAAACAAAAATTGTTTGCTATCCTTGCGTTCGAATCCTTAAATAGTATGCAATGATAAACGCAGCCTATCGCAAAGCGCACATTCGACAGGATTCGCTCCGCTTGACAATGCGTTAGCCACGCACTGCACAGGATAACACATAGCACGCACAGCTTTTTGTTGTCTGCGCTATCACGCCTGCTGCGGGCAAACAATTCACAGGATTATTTGCTATCCTTGCGTTCGAATCCTTAAATAGTATGTAATGATAAACGCAGCCTATCGCAAAATGCACCCGACAGGATTCGCTCCGCTTGACAATGCGTTAGCCACGCACTGCACAGGATAACACATAGCACGCACAGCTTTTTGTTGTCTGCGCTATCACGCCTGCTGCGGGCAAACAATTCACAGGATTGTTTGCTATCCTTGCGTTCGAATCCTTAAATAGTATGTGATGATAAACGCAGCCTATCGCAAAATGCGATAGGCTGTGTTTATGGCGCACCCGACAGGATTCGAACCCGTGCATCCAGAATCGGAATCTGACACTCTATCCAACTGAGTTACGGGTGCAGGCGCAATGATATTTTATATGTTTTTTCCGTGTTTGTCGAGAAAAATACAACATAATAAAAAATATTTTAAATTGTGTTACACCTCACTGTGCTCGGTACGCAAAATCTTGTCTAATAATGTTTTCTTTTCTAAATAATTATCAAATTAAACAAGACTTTTGCTGTAAGCGCAAACGTCTGCAAAATCAAAGGTTTGATTTTGCGCAAGGTGCAAAAGCGGGAAGTGAATTCCCACTTTTGCAAAATAAATAACAAAAGGTGTTGCACTTTTATTCGTCATTGCGAGGCTATGCCGAAGCAATCCAGAACGTCCGTTATTACGAGGTGTGAAGCAATAACGAATGATTATGTGCTTTCTATTCCTTATTATGGCTCCCCTTAGTAAGGGGAGCTCCGCAAAGTGTAAGCGGAGCGGTGAGGGGATTGTACACCAAACAAGATAAAACAAGCGAATGTAAATTGAGCGAGATATTCTACAGCCATTTACGGGAAATTTTGTAGCGCAGTTTTAACTTGTGCGGTAGTAGCGAGAAAATCAAGTTAAAGCAACAAGCCTGTCCGAATGTAGGACAGGTTTGCGCTAAATACGCCGATTTTCAAGCGGTGAGGGGATAGTCCGCCTTGCACTTATTTATAATATATATTAAAGGTATCAAAATTTAAAAACATTATTGCATACGTGGTAGCATTGTGCTATACTTTTATACACATTCGCTATGGCTTAAGCCGTTACGTTTGTTTTAGGGGAGAGTTTTGATATGCAGCTTGCATTGATTTGATTTCCTTTGAGTAAATGTATATAGCAGTTGTGCACGTGCAACGGGCTTGCGGGGTAGATATGGACAAAATCGAACGCAAATATGTAGATTGGACAAAAACAGGCAAAAATCTGTATCTTTTGAGAAACGACAACTTAAATCTCAGAAGATACGTATGCTTTGTGCTCAATTTGCACAAGGGCAACTGCGACGGCGATTGCATAAACTGCCGATACGAGATGGACAACAGCATAAGCCGCAAGGAGCTTGCCGACGTTTTGGGCACGAGCGACAGCGTTATCGCCAACTGGGAAAAGGGCAAAACTCCCGTCGGCATAGAGGATCTGTTGCTTTATTGCGACATATGCGGAATAGGTTTAAACGACATATTAGTTTTTGAATAAAGGTTTAAGGGGACACAGATGATGAAAAAACTTTTGATAGAATTTGAAGCCGATTGGGTGCTTTCGCACAGAGAGGACGACTGTTTGCCTGTAGACGCAATTTGCAAGGCGCTCGAGGGTATGACCGAAATCAAGGTCGAGGGCAATTCGCTCACGGATATTTTTGTCGTTTTTGACGAGCAGACCGTTCAAGCGGATGAGCTGCAAAAAAAGATAAAGGAAGTTATTGCAAGCAAATTTCCGCAGGACGACCTGAACAGCGTTTTCAGATTTAAGCTTGTAAGCGAACAGGCGGGCGGCGAAAAGGACGTGCAGGACGAGCCCGAAAAAGGCGATAGCGAAGCAGAGCAAGCCGAGGATGAGGAAATAGCCCAAAAACGTGCTAAGGCAAGAGAACTTGCTTCGTCTCTGAAAGAAGAGCTTAACGGCGGCAATAAATTGCAGGATATCGCAGATAAGATAGACGGGCTTGTCGGCGCACAGGCGTTTAAGGACCTTGCAAACGAACTCGTATTGATATCGCCCGAGACAAAAAAGAGAAAGCTCGGCGACCTGTTTGCCTATCAAAGCTATCTGTTTGCCATAGGCGACGGCTGCGGCTTTACGACATATTTGGAACTGCTTGCACAGCTTTTAAGCGCAACGGGCATGCAGAAGATGAGACAGAAATTTTCCGTAATCGAGGAAAAGCTTCCAAATGCGTCGGACGGACCCAATGCGTTCAATTCGATTTACAGTATGCTGCAGGTCGGCAGTCCCGAGGCGATGAAGGTGCTCGGACTCGATATAAGCGAGTGGATGAGCAATTTAAACAGCCCTGTGCTCAGAAACTTTTTGCGTGAAGCGGAAAAAAGCTCGGACGGCTTCATAATCGTTTTCAGAGTGCCGTTTGTGGACAAGGAAGTGCTTGCAAAGGTCGAGGGCGCTTTAAACGATATACTTTGCATAAGGACGTTGGAATTTCCGCCGATGTCTGAGGATGAGATAAAGAGCTGCGCAAAGAGCGAGCTGCAAAAATACGGCTACAAGGTGTCCGCACCTGCTTGGGGATACTTTTTAAAGCGCATAGCGGAGGAAAAGAGCGACGGCAGATTTTACGGCTTCAACACAGTCAAAAAGGTCATTGTCGAGATGCTTTACAAAAAGCTTTTGCACAATGCGTCAAAGCAGATATCGAGCGACGTCATAGGCAAAAAGGATACGATGTGCCTCTGCCGTGCGGAAAGCGACAGCGAGCTTAGCGGCTATGAGATGCTCAACAAGCTTGTGGGCAATGAAAACATCAAAAAGAGCATTGAGGAAATCATCGCTCAGATAGAGTTTTCCATGCAAAACGATTCAAAGGACCGTCCCTGCATACATATGCGCTTCGAGGGCAACCCCGGCACGGGCAAAACGACGGTCGCCCGCATAATCGGCAAGATATTAAAGGAAAAGGGTATTTTGCGAAACGGCAACTTCTACGAGTATGGCGGCAGAGATTTTTGCGGCAGATACGTCGGCGAGACTGCGCCCAAAACCTCAAGCATCTGCCGTGACGCATACGGCTCGGTGCTGTTTATAGACGAGGCATATTCGCTGTACCGATCAGATTCCTCAGATAGGGACTACGGCAGAGAGGCGTTGGATACGCTCATTGCCGAAATGGAAAACCACCGCAACGACCTTGTGGTCATTATGGCGGGCTACAAGGACGATATGAACGTGCTTATGAAGGGCAATCTGGGGCTTGCAAGCAGAATGCCTTATATCATAGAATTTCCAAACTTTACGAGGGAACAGCTTTACGAAATATTTGTGTCTATGGTCAAAGACAAATTCAAATATGAAGAAAAACTCTTTGAAGAGGCGCATAAGTATTTCTTGGGGCTCACCGACGATATTTTAAATGCAAAGGAATTCAGCAACGCAAGGTTTGTCCGCAATCTATTTGAACGCACGTGGGCAAAGGCGTCGCTGAGATGTCAGCTCGATAAGCAAAAAACCGTCGTGCTCACCGCAAGCGATTTTGAAAGAGCAAGCAAGGAAAAGGAGTTTAAAACTATAATACCAAAAAAAGCCCGCATAGGTTTTTAATAAACAATAATTTTCGGAGGAAAAATTATGGCAAATGATGCAAACTTGAAACAAGCCCGCAACGCATTCAACGCTCTTTGCGCAATGCTTGACGAAAACGATTGGCACTATGACCTCGACGAGGAAAAATTGACTATAGAGTGCTCTGCAAGGGGGGACGACCTTCCTATGGACGTCACGATAAACGTCGATGCAGAAAGACAGCTCGTGCTTTTGATCTCGCATATGCCTTACGACATTCCCGAGGAAAAGCGCACTGCGCTTGCAATAGCTGTCACGCTTGCAAACAACGCAATAGTGGACGGCAGCTTTGACTATGACGTGCTTGACGGCAACATTCTGTTCAGGCTTACGTCAAGCTTCCGCAACAGCATAGTCAGCAAGGAAATGTTCAAATATATGCTTTACGTTTCCTGCACGACCATCGACGAGTACAATGACAAATTCCTCTTTGTCGCAAAAAAGGATATGTCGCTTGACGAAATCATCGAATTTATGAAATAAGGGAGGACATTATGGCAAACGAAAAACAGTTAAAAGATGCAAAAAAGGTTTATGATACGCTTTGCGCAGCGCTTGACGCAAACGATTGGAAGTATAAAAAACACGACGACGATCTTGTCATCACGTTCCTCACAAGAGGCGATGATATCCCTATGCAGTTTATCGTGGCGATAGACGCCGACAGACAGCTTGTGAGAATGCTCTCTCCGCTTCCCTTCAAATTTGTCGAAGAAAAGCGTGTAGAGGCGGCGGTAGCGCTTTGCCAGACCAACTACAGTCTTGTCGACGGCAGCTTCGAGCTTGACCTTAGCGACGGCGAGGTTTCGTTCAAATTGACGTCGAGCTTTAAGGATTGCCTTATCTCTGCGGATCTGCTCAAGTTTATGGTTATGTATGCCTGCGTTGTGGTGGACAAATACAACGACAGCCTGCTTATGCTAAATACAGGCAAGCTTTCGCTTGACGAGTATTTTGAAAAGATTTAATAAGCTTCAAACACATTAAAAGCAGCGGACAAATGTCCGCTGCTTTTTCATATACAAATGTTTTTCAATGCAAATTTGACGTTTAAAGTGCCGTTTCCGCCATTTTCGTGTCGTTTTGTTTGATAGAACGCTCTTTGACTTACGCACGAAATTGAAAGTGGAGGACTCGGGCAATCCTGGAAATTCTATTTTATAATAGATAACTATGTGATCGCTTGATACATCAATGTGGTCAATAAAAGTGTTTATAAGCATTTTAGTGGCTTCAAACGAGTTGGACGAGGCGCTATCGCTGTATTTGGCGATAGCGTTTTTTATTAAATCAAAAGACGTGTCTGCAGGCGGAGCTTGCATCTTTGACCGCTCCAATGTAAGCACATTCATTGTCTCGTTGAGCTCACGTAGTTTAGCGGTATAGGTACTCTTATCAATAGAGCCCTCGAGATAAACATCAAGCAAGCGTTGTTGCTTGGATGCAATAGCACGTATTTGAGTATTAACATTTTTAATCGCTTCGGGCGTGCCGGGAGTAAACGCTTTCAGCCTTTCTTTTAGTGCAGTTGAAATGAATTCGATTGCGTCGGGTGAGAAAATATCTTGACGTATTGCTTGTCCCACAAACTCCTCAAAAGACTCCTTGGGCAACATTTTCAGCTTACAGACGGGAGGTTTTACATAGTTGGAATCTGTCCTATGCCAGTCGGCATGCTTTGTATCCTTTGAACAACGATACTTTGCAGCTTCGTACACTTGCACCTCTCCGTTTTTTTTAACGTATTTAGTTTTAGACCTAAACCCATAAAGATGACTTCCGCAATACTCACAAAATAAAACACCTGTGAGCAAATACTCATCCCCTTTATTTTTCGCTCTTGGTCCTCTTTGTCTTTCTACAAAAAGAGCATTTACACGCTCAAATAAATCTTTCGGAACAATCGGCTCGCAGGCATTATCTACGACAATAGGTGTCGGGTTTGCACGGCTTTCTTTTGCTCCCCAAATGTGCCGTCCGATATATAGGGGATTTTGAACAATTCTCGCAATGCTTTGTCCTGTAAATTCTTTTTGGTGACGGGTGAGAACATTCTGCGTCGTTACCCAGCGTGCAACGTCGGCGGCGGAAGCACCTGCATCAAGTCTCTTGTAAATTTCAAGAACGATGCGTGCCTCGTTTGCATTTGGGACATAGTGATTGTCTTTGTCAAGGTCAAAACCAAACGGAACGCAACCGCCAACGTGGCGACCCTCACGGGCTGCGATCTTTTGTCCTTTTAGAACCTCACGGGCAAGGTTGCGAGAATAATATTCATTGATAGTTTCAACAACGCCACGGAAGAGTAGGGACTCGGGAGAATTGTCGGCGATAATGGGTTCTAAAACCGAAAACAGTTTTACACCTCTGTCTTCTAATATTTTGCCATAAATAGCCGAATCATATCGGTTACGTGCAAACCTATCGAGCTTATGAACTACGATGCCCTCAATACTTCCTTGTTTAGTTTCATCTATCATATCAAGGAAACTCTCACGGTCATCGAGGGTGCCAGATTGAGCCTCATCAACATAAAACCGCATAAGGTTATGCCCCTCGGTTTCACAGTATAGAGTGATTGCCTCTTTTTGAGCTTCGATAGAATAACCGTCACGTTGTCCCTCAGAAGAGTATCTACAATATCCGACTACTCTCATTGGTCGCCCCTCCGCTTGTTTTTATCTGTAAAAATCTCGTCGCCAGCGAGAGATGAAACAAATTCGTAAATTCGAGTAAGACTGTCTATATTTTTTATATAGCGAAGATTGTCCATAATCCCAATTTTTAGTGTCATATCAGCAGAGGTACTATATCCACCACGCACATTCCCGTCGTCTTCCACAGTGAATTCACGAAATCCACGCTTACATGAGTCAACAAAGGTATTTAGCATTTCCTCTGCAGTTGCACCGAGCAAATAATCTACAGTAACGCCGAAATACTCAGCGATTGCGATTGCTTGAGGTGTGCTCATTTTTTGCTCACCTCTTTCTATTTTTGATATTTTAGTGTGTGAGCATCCAACAGAGTCTGCAAGCTGACGTGCAGATATGCCTTTATTTGTGCGTAATTCTTTTAATCTGTTCATAAATGCCTCCAATTTAATAAACAGCATACATAAAATGTGCCCATTTGTAAAGTTTTTGCAACTAATATGTAAAAAATGGTTGACATTGTGCCCAAACGGTGCCAAAATAAGCGTGCAAACACATGGTAGAATTTTTTTTTAACCCTACCGTGCCCAAATAGTTCCACGTGAAACATAAACGGAGGTATCAGAATGTTCACAGTACAAAAAGCAATCAGCGAAGCAGTAAAGGTTTTTATGAAAGCCAAAATTGGAAAACTTAGCGCAGTTAAACTCTTGGAGGGAAGTGGCAACGGCAACGTATGGGAAGATTTAACAATCCGAATAGAATATTCGATTGACGGCGACTACACTCAAAGCGACAACGAATGGTTCGTTGTAAACGTATACAGAGGAGAAGATGGGAATATAAAAGCCGAGCGAGTAATTGGTGTTTGGTAAGGAGGTACAGACATGGAACAGAAAAAGTATATTGCAGGGACTCATTTAGAGCAGAACAAATATATAGAACTTAAAAACTTTGGGAAATTGTTAACAGAAAACGACGCTAAAGCAGTCATCAACCGAGAATTTGGTTTTGAGTTTTCCCGAATTGAAATTGTAGAACAGCTTGCGACGTATTTCGTAGATAACAATCACTGCTTACAAAAACAAGACGTATATACTCGCAAGCCTGTATATGGTTCATCGGACTATAACTACATTAGATTTAACTGCGCTGGCTGGTATTGGGAGATGATAAACGGAGAGTTATATGCTTATGAATGCTAAAGTCGAAACGTCCGAACGGGCGTCGGCGAGAGATAGCCTACTCGCCCTGATGAGACAGGCTACGGAGGTAATTATGGATCAAAGAGAAAAAAATAACATTCTCGCAAAGATTTGCGGACGAGCATCAAAAGCAGGAATTGCGCAGGGCAGTATGATGACCAATATGATGGACATGCAGCTTGCCGCTGACCATTTTAATATGCGATTAGAAGAATGGCTCGCAGCGGATGACTTCAACTTTGCTCACGACTATATCGGCATTCAAAACCATATAGACCGTATAAACAAAACATTTGATAACAGATTTTTGCCGAGATTTGCAGGCAATTGTTAAAGGAGGAATTTATGAACAAAGAGCGCAGAAAAAGACTCAGTGAAGTAATGAATCAGCTGAATGATGTCATGAGTGAAATTGATGACATCCGAAACGAGGAAGAGGAATCCTATGACAATCTTCCCGAGGGATTTCAAAACGGAGAGAGAGGGGAACGTATGCAGGAGGCTATCGACTCCTCGATGAAGTAAACAGCAACATAGAAGATGTTATAAGCAGTATTGAGGAGGTGATAAATTCATAATGGAATATGAGTGTTTACATTTAGGTAAGCTGCAAAGAATTAGCGAGGATATGATAATCGGTTGGGCGGCGGATATGGCAGATGTGATACTCAACTCGAAGTATTCAAATTTTAAGGACTGTCACAAAGATTTTAAGCAAGACGCTGTGGCGGCGGTTCTACAAGCCATACCACAGTATGAGCCAACAGGCGAAATCAAGGCATATATACATTCGTGCGTGACCTACCGCATAAGGGACGAGGCAAATAAGGTTTTGAATTATCGCAAGCGAGTGCAACGATTGTCCGAGGAATTATTGCAGGGCTGTGTATGCGATCGTATAGATGATAGCATCGATGCACGCATCTTTTTAGAGCAACTGGCCGCCGAGTTGACCGACACTGAACGTAGAGTAGTTGCGTTGAACCTTGACGGATATTCGGATGACGAGATAGCGAGCATTATAAAAATTCCTGAGCGTGACAGAAAAAGCGTGATGGATATTTTATGGGGCGGAATCTCATTAAAAGCACGAAAAATAAAAGTTCAAGAAGAAAAGGAGGATGGAATGACAGTAAACACAGCAAAGATAAAAGATTTAATGCATCAAAATTATGAAAGCCAGCAGAGTATAGCGGAACTGCTCGGCGTATCACGATACACGGTCAATAAGACGTTAAAAACAGGGGACTGGCGTATTTCAGATCTTGCTAAAATTGCAGAGCATTACGGCGTAACGCTCAAAGATTTGATAGTCTAATTTTTTTTATGCATTGTGTCCCCATTTGGACACAAAATGAAGATATATGAAACGAGAAAAAGAAACGAGATTACCTGACGCATTCCTCGAATGGTTATTAGACGAACTTATAACAGGCGGATATCTTCAAGCGGATTTCAAACCGTCTAAAAAGCCGCAAAACGAGCAGAAAGACGCCAAGTTGAGGAATGGAGCGAAAAACACGCCAAAAACGCACAGCGAGCGTGTGGTGAAGCCAAAAGAGCAAAATTAAGCAATAACTAATGTGTAGCAAAGCGGCAAAAGGCAAGAATTGCCCGTCTTACGCACGAAAAGCTCAAGGGCTATTATTAAAGAACTAAAACAATGCGACCGCAAAGGTCGGTAAACGGAGGTTTATATGACAAGTAACAAAAACAACGCAAAAACAACTGCAATCATTGACGGTGCACGCATAGTCGCTATCAAAAGATATGATGACAAAAGTAAAAATCCATACAGCGTGAGACTGTTATTAAAATCGAAAGCGGATATTGAGGCTGTAAAAAAAGCAATAGAAGCCGCACGAGAACAAGGAGCAAGGTATGGTCTTGAAAAAGACGGTGACGACATGGTTCTGCCACTTAAATACAAAGGCAAAAACGGTTACTACATAGATGTTGCGGCAAACGACATTCCCTGCAATATATCTCGCAAACTCAAAATCGACGACATTATTCATGCGCTTGTGGAGTTTTTAGCATTCAGCTGTAATGAGGGCGAATATAAGGGCGTGATGGCGAACTTAGTCAACATAAAGGCGGTGCAATGATGGCTGACGACACAAAACGCTATTTTTGGATAAAACTTACGGATGATTTTTTGTTCGGACCCGAACTCAAATATGTTCTGCAACAAAAGAATGGGTACGCATACGCTCTTTTATACGAGATGATATGTGCACGCTTTAAAAACACGGATGGCAAGCTAATTGACGTCATACACGATATATATATCAAATATGACGAAACACGTCTTGCAAAAGAGTTTGCGCAATATTTTGAGCACGATACGGTTATATTGGCGACAGTTTTATTTAAGCAGATGGGGCTTATAAGAGAGGATATAGACGGAATTATGTACATCCCCGAATATGGCAGCCTGATAGGTTCTGAAACAGAGGCAGCGAGGAGAAAGCGCAGGCAAAGAGCCGACCAAAAGGACCGTTTACTTATAAATCAGAGTCAACAATTTTTGCCGCCAGAGGGTGGGACATTGTCCCGACAATGTCCCAATAAAAAAGATGAACATGCACCTACAGCACCCCCAAAAGAGGGTGGGACAATCAAGGGACAATGTCCCAACGACACCGTTCACTCTGTAAGTAGTATATATACAACTCCGACAGAAGTGGGACAATGTCCCCCAATTTGTCACACAGAGTCAGAGTTAGATACAAAGTTAAAGTTAGATATATATATAGACAGACAGTCGGACGGTCAATGCGCACCTGCGAGTGCGTGCGTGGATACGCCTGCGCCCACGTGCGATGCAGAGCTCGAGTTTTACAAAGATAATCTGCATCAACACATCAGTGAAATCTTTGACGAGTTAGATGAGGCAACAAGAATGTTTCACAACTACGTCGATATGATTTCTGATGCAAAAATTATCAACATAAACAGCATGCCTCACAAGGCGGCGGAAATTTTGGATATTTTCCAATACTACTGCATCCCTACAGGGCGGGATGAATTCTACAAAATTCTTACGTTCACACAACAAAAAATATCGGCAGGCGAAGTGGCAAACGAGTTTAACTACACAGTTGCAGCTTTGTATAACAATGCCCGAAATCACGGGGCAACTTCCAATGTGAGGAGGATATAACAATGCCAAGCAGACGCAAAACAGGAAACGGCTTCAAAAGGAACAAATATCTCGTTACATTCGTCACTGGAGCAAAATGGACTCCGCTCGGGGCAGTTGAACCTATAAGCTTGGAAGACCGATTTATTGAGCGTGTCGGTAACGACAAAGAAACGGTTTTATTCAATGCCTGTAGAGAGTTCAGCTCTTGGATAATCGGAAGAGTCTACACGGACACGGAGCGCAATCGTGAGCTGATGAGGTTATACGGCCGCAAGTTTATCGATTTGTAAGGAGGACCGTATGGACAACGAAATTGAAAACACACGAATGTTGACCGTCGATGAAATGATAGACAAGGCGGAGAGCAATAAGCAGATCCGAGCGTATCAATGCCACTATTGTCAACACTCCAATGAACGCTACGGTGAGGAAGAAAGCAGCTGTAAACTCGGCATATCCCCGGAAAGACACATTCTCGCAGATGCCAATAGATGTCGCACGGAGTTTCAGCAATATGAATGGTACGATCGGGAAACTCGCCAAATCAAGGCAATAACCATTCCCGACGATTGTTATGACAGGAGGTATAAGAGCAATGAAAAATCCAGTACACCCACAGAGTAAGCATACGCCTACGGTGCAAGAATGCGCAGCTTGTGAATATAGCACAAAATGCCAAGGCGGAAAGTTTTGTGTAAGCCCTCAAATTGCAAGGGAGCATAAAGCAGAAGCAAAGAAGTCGCAAGAGCCCATCGGATGGCGAGTAGTAAGCCCTGAAACAGGGATGAGGGCGGCAGTTCGCACATTTGATCCCGAATCAGTGGTGATTGTATGCTACAATTCGCCGACGCTCAAAGACATCGTATTCAAGAAGAAGACTAAGGCGCAGGAGTTGTGCAAAAAGTTAAACAAGGAAAAAGAACTCCACGGCGGCGGCAAGTGGATTGTTAAGGAGGTGCATAATGCCATATCAAATAGCAATAGATGATGAAATCATAGTAGACAATTTTGCAGGCGGCGGCGGGGCAAGCACAGGAATAGAACTTGCACTCGGGCGTCCTGTAGATATAGCAATCAATCATAGCGAAGCGGCAATAAACATGCACAAAATAAATCACCGATTTACAGAACACTATTGTGAGAGTGTGTGGGATGTAGATCCTGTGGCGCTTTGCAGAGGGCGCAAGGTTGCGCTTATGTGGCTTTCACCCGATTGTAAGCATTTCAGCAAAGCCAAAGGTGGCAAGCCAGTTGATAAAAACATAAGAGGGCTTGCTTGGATAGCGGTGCGCTGGGCTGCGTTGGTGAAGCCGAGAGTTATTATCCTTGAGAACGTCGAGGAATTCAAAACATGGGGGCGTATAGACAAGACCACGGGCAAGCCAGACCCGAAGTACAAGGGAGAGACGTTCAACAGCTTTGTGTGGCAACTGCGAATGCACGGATACAAAGTAGAGTGGCAAGAACGCAAGGCTTGCGACGATGGTGCGCCCACGAGCCGCAAGCGTTTTGTGCTGATAGCACGTTGTGACGGCAAGCCTATCGTGTTTCCGAAGCCGACATACGGCAATGCGCCCGGTCTTAAACCATATCGCACGGCGGCAGACATTATAGATTGGACTATTGCTTGTCCGTCCATATTCGAGCGCAAGAAACCGCTTGTAGCAGCGACACAGCGCAGAATAGCCCGAGGGCTTGACAAATTCGTCATCAAGAACAGCAAGCCGTTCATCGTGCCAATAGGCTACGGAGAGAAAGAGGGGCAGTTGCCGAGAATACACGATATAGACAAGCCCGTAAGCACAATAGTGTCAAGCTGCAAGCAAAACCTTGTTATGCCGACCCTGACGAAATTCAACGACCAGAGCAAGGGACAAGGCGTGGATGCTCCGCTTGATACGGTTATGGCAGGCGCAACACGTTTTGGGAAAGTAGATACGAAACTCGCACCCTTTATACAACACGAAAACTTTGACAATATACCGCAGTCGGTAGAGAAGCCCTTGTCGACGATAACGAGCGCAACACATCAGTATTTGACGGACGCTAAACTCGCACCCTTTGTAGAGCAGGCATTCGGCGGCGCCTACGACGGACACGGCTCGGATATAGACAAGCCCCTGCCGACCGTGACCGCAACAGACCATAACAGGCTTATCGCACCCACGCTCATTCAGTATCACTCCGAGACGACGGACAAAGAGGTCCGGGCATGTGCGGCGAACGAACTGTTACCCACGGTGGACACGTCAAATCGATACGGCATATCCTCGGCATACATACACAAGTATTACGCAGGCAATTACGTGGGCGCAGGCAGCAATATAACCGCTCCGCTTGACACCGTAACAACCGAAGAACGCCACGCACTCACAATGCCCTATATAACCGAGTATTACGGCACTGAGAAAGACGGCACGCCCTGCACGCAACCGCTCCGCACAATTATGGCGAAGAACAAGGCGGCGGTTGTAGAGGTTAAAGTCGCAAAGATAAAAGGCAGTCAGAATCTGGGACACTGGGCGGAAGTACGCAAAATGCTGAACGAATACACAGACCGCCAGCTCGCCGACGACGAAATACTGCTATTCATTATCGCAGGCGCAGCGTGGTTTATCTACGACATAGGAATGAGAATGCTCACACCGAGAGAGCTGTACAGGGCGCAAGGTTTTCCCGAGGACTACATCATCGAGTTTGACGTTAACGGCAAGCCGTACAGCAAGAAAGAGCAAATCGCACGTTGTGGCAACGCTGTTTGCCCGCCTATGGCAGAAGCACTCGTCCGTGCGAACTTCCCCGAGTATGCCGTCAAGAAGCCGATTAAAACAATGCAAGAACTTGAAAATGCTATGGTAGCGTGAGGTGGCAAATGATTATACAAGGCGATGCACTTATTGAATTAAAAAAACTGCCTGCAGAAAGCGTGGATTGTTGCATAACATCGCCGCCGTATTACGGACTCCGTGATTATGGTTGCGTCGGACAAATTGGACTTGAATCTACCATAGACGAATACATAGCCAAATTAACGGATGTATTTCATGAGGTCAAAAGGGTGTTAAAAGCGGACGGCACGCTGTGGGTGAATATCGCAGATAGTTATAACGGAAGTGGCAAGGGACGAAATGCTGACGGAAGTATGGCTATGTTGCGTAGCGATAAACAACAAAGCAATAGGGGTTCAACAGTTGGAAGCATAGTTAAAACCTCGATACATAACATCAAGCCGAAAGACCTAATCGGTGTGCCGTGGTTGCTTGCATTTGCCCTGAGGGCGGACGGCTGGTATTGGCGTCAAGTCAATGTGTGGGATAAGCCGAACTGTATGCCTGAAAGCGTAAAAGATCGTTGCACAACATCTCACGAATATATGCTGCTGTTTTCAAAGTCTACACGATACTACTTCGACTGGAAAGCGATACAAGAATCGTGTGTCGGCTTTGATAAGTCATCACCGAGGGGAAGCAAAGGAACGCTAACACCCAACGCAGGGCGGCGGAAAGGCAATCGTAAGACGTTCAGGGGCGGCGGCGCATATACGAGCGGTGCGAGTTTTGACAACAGCACGGAGAAGCAGAACGACAGCCACGGCAACTCACCGAACGATAAAGGACTGCGCCGCAAGCGGTCTGTATGGAGAGTATCCACGGCGGCGGGACATAGCATACACTTTGCGACGTTTCCGCCGAAGCTCATAGAGCCGTGCGTGTTGGCGGGCAGCCGACCTGACGGAGTAGTGCTCGATCCGTTCGCAGGAAGTGGCACGACGGGCAAGGTAGCAAAAGCAAACAAACGAGATTTTATTCTGATAGAGTTGTCAGAAGAGTATGCACAAATATGCAGAGAGCAAACGGAGGATTTATGAACAAGGAAATATTAAGAATTTTAATAGACAAAATCGGAAGAGAAACGGTCGATAGATTTATCGAAGACGAGGGCGGTTCTCTTGCGAGAGTTAAAACAATATCGCTTGAAGTAGTCGCTGAGGAAATAGCCGATGCATTGATAGAACAAGGCTATCATACGAACGATAATAGCACCATTAAGGTGTATAGCTTCAGCGTGCTGATGAAACAACCTAAAGCGTGGCTGGTAGATCAAGTCAGATTGTTGGAAAAACTGCATCAAGATGATGAGTGGCAAATAGACCAGCAGGCGAAGAATTGCGAAAAACTGCTATCGGAAAAGGATAGGAGAATACAAGAGCTTGAAACAGAACTTTCGCACCGTGAAGAGGATTTAGTCCACGCAGATGAAAAAGTCTTTTATCGTGAAACGGCGGTTAAACTTGAAGAAGACAAAATCAAGCAACAAGCCGTTAGGGAGTTTGCGGAGAAGTTAAAGATAGACTTGAGAGAAGAGGAACTTAACTCAACGCAATATTTGGCATGTGTAAGAGTTATCGACTACTTATTTAAGGAGGTGACAGTATGAACCGTAGAAAACTAACCAAAGCAGAACGACAAGCAGTTTACGATAAATGTCACGGACATTGTGCATATTGCGGTTGCGAACTTGAATTTAAAGATATGCAAGTAGATCACGTTGTAGCATTTAACTTAATCCACGACGAAAGCACTGAAACAATGTTGAACTATTTGCCCGCTTGTCGTAGTTGTAATTACTATAAGTCAACAATGACGATCGAGCGTTTTAGGGATAGTATAGAGAAATTTCCGCAGGTGCTTATTCGTGATAGCGTTACATACAAAAATGCGGTTAGATTTGGTTTAGTAGAGCCTAAACCGCATAAGATAGTTTTCTACTTTGAAAAATTAGGAATAGAGGTGAATAAATGAGTAAGGCAGTTATGCACAGTGTATCGCCACAGCAATGCGAGCGAATAGCGGCAGGAGAGCAAACAATACTTTTGAGTAAAACTCGCCCAAACTTGGAAACGCCTTTTAAGGACTATATGTACTGCACGAAGCACAAATATCATCATTTGTACGATTTAAGAAAAATAAGTAATGGAACACTTAATCTCAGCGTTGTAGAACACAACAAAACAAGTTTAGTCGCCGACGGTTTCTTAAACGGCAAGGTTATCGGCGAGTTTATCTGCGATAGGGTAAGACAACAAATGGTTTGTCATAAAGAACTTAGCCACATAAAGATACGAGGCTATATGGAACGTCTCTCTGCATTATGCACGGCGGCAGCGCTTTCTATTGATGATTTACACAATTATATCGACAAAGACGGGCAAGATTTTGACATTATTTACGGTTGGCATATCTCCGACCTCGTGATCTACGACAAGCCAAGAGAGGTGGAAGAGTTTTGGGCTTATAACGAAGAGTGGCATAAGCGTTTTGACGAACAAGATGGTTACTGCTGTTACGATGCAACTACTGACAGTGGAGAGGCATTGGTAGATTGCGCAGGATATGAGGGTGTTTATAATTGCTATCGCTGTTGGGAAGAATGGAGTGGTTGGTGTCATAGGCTCACCCGTCCGCCGCAGAGCTGGATGTATATTGAGGAGGTGTGATATGAAAAATTATTGCAAGAGATGCACAGTAGAACATTGCGAACTTCGGGACGAGGTCAACTTTTGTGAGGATTGTGCCGAATACAAAACCTGCCCGATTTGTTACGACTGTTGCGAAAGCGGACACGCAATAGAGTGCAACAACGGTTTTGAATCCCAAAATGAATACGACGAGCCTGTGGAGGACGAAGATGAAGTTTGATGCGGAAAATTACGATTGGCAAGCATTTGAACAGAATGTAGAGCGTGCAAAGGAAATACGCAAGCACCAAGCAGAGGCACGCAACGCAATTTTAGATGCTTTGCTTCGGTACAAGAAAAAGAAAATCAATGCACGCAATAAAAAAGAGGCGGCGGATATGGCACTTGCTTTCAAAGACCTTGAAGATTACGCAAGCATCGATGAAATACATAACGCTTACGGATACGACATTATATCCGAGAGTGAATGCAAGCGTCTTATGGCTCTTTGGGAGGCGAGAGAAAAATACGTAACAAAGAGCGGAGAATTCAGCGACGAGGTTACGATGTTTATAAACCAAGCCTTAAACGCAATCGGCGGGAATTATCTTGATTTCTTAGATGAAACCGATGCAGCCGAGCGTTATGTCCGAGAAGAGCACGTTAAACGCAAAGGCACCACATTCAGGCGGGAGGAAATATGATATACGCAATAGATTTTGACGGAACACTATGCGAGAATAAATATCCCGAGATTGGAGAGCCGAGACAGCGTGGAATCAACACATGCAGGCAACTCAAGACCAAGGGACACACGCTGATACTTTGGACATGTCGGTCGGGGAAATTGCTTGCGGCAGCGGTAGAGTGGTGTAAGGCACAAGGAATAACATTCGACTATATCAATGAGAATACCGAGGAAATCATAATCAAATACGGTGGCGATACTCGGAAGATATATGCAGATGTTTACATAGATGATCGCTCCTTGAAGATTTAACAAACTCTGCGGCGGCGGGACAAATATAAACATTTATAAAAACACCTATCAAACAACTAAAAAAGCGTTGACAAACAGACAACGCTGTAATATAATATGTATGTAATCAAGAGGAGGAACAAGGGAATGCCGATTACACCAAAGCAAATAGTGAAGAAACTAAAAGAAAACGGCTTCGAAGAGGTGAGCCAAAAGGGTTCGCACCTAAAGATGAAAAACCCTAAAACAGGGAGGCAAGCAATAGTGCCAATGCATGCGAAAGACATCCCCCCAGGCACGGAAAGAGCAATATACAAGCAGGCGGGACTGATATAAAAGTCCCGAGCCTGCATAAAATATAATAAGAAAGGAGAACGACAATGGACAACAGAATTTATCCTGCAGTATTTCATAAAGAAGATAACGGCTCATATTCGGTAGAGTTTCCCGATCTGGGATGTGCTACGTGCGGCGAGACTTTGGAAGAGGCATTTATAATGGCAAAAGAAGCTCTCGCCTTGTATCTTGACGATTGCGAGGCGGTAGAACCCACACAACTTGAAAAGGTTAATGTACAGGGTGATGACAGAGTTATGCTTGTAGAGGCTGATGACGGTGACGATATAACATACTATAAAACCTCAGAAGTCCCAAGAGCCATTGAGGATGGATTGGAAAAGAAAGGATATTCAAAATATCAAGTGGCTCAGATACTTGGGGTTGACCGTGGATATGTTACACGCATATCGAAAGGTGAGCGCATTCCATCGGTCGATATGGCGAAGCGCATCGGTACACTGCTCGACTTTGATTGGCGAGTATTCTATGCGGATGGCAACGGCGCACTTTAATTAGAATTAAGCAATATTCAATCTCGTAGCCCGTCGGTTGTATTAACACTGACGGGTTTTATTATTTATTATGGCGGCGGAACATGCGCAGCTATGCGCTTATATGATGTAAAGTTTTTTCAACAAATCAAAAAAATTTTTTATTTTTTTAATTTTTCGGCGGCGGCACGCTCTTAAATATATATTCTTACTCAATTTATTGTAGGGGGGGGTAAAATACCCCTATTTTGATTTTTTCAACAACGGGCGAGGAGTCTTTTACACATTTTTAACGGAAAATTGAGTTTTCACGCCCTATTTATATATATAGAGGGGCAAATTCCTCAAATGCGGAGATTTTTATGGAAATTGTGAGATTAAGGCTTGACGATTTAACGCTCGATGCGGAGAATGCAAAAATCCACACCGACGAACAGGTTGAGCAGATAGTCGAGAGCATAAGGCGATACGGATTTAACGATCCGATAGGCGTATGGGGTAATAACAACAAAATCGTTGAGGGACATGGACGATATAGAGCTTTGCGCATTCTCGCAGAGACCAATCCCGAGTATGAGATTGTGGACTGCATACGACTTGACCACCTCACAGAAACCGAACGCAAGGAATATGCGCTTGCACACAATTCAACCAATATGGCGACAGGTTTTGATTTTGATAAACTTCAAGAGAACCTCAAACAAATCGGTAATATGGAAGCATTCGGACTCTTGATACAAGTGGACGAAATGGCACGAGTGGTTGAAGACGACTACGAGCCACCAGCCGAACCCCCGAATAAAGTTAAATTTGGCGAGGTATGGCAAATGGGCGATCACACACTTGTGTGCGGAGATGTTACAAATCATACAACTGTCCAAAAACTCGGGGGGGGGCACGTTTGATGTCATAATGACAGACCCTCCGTACAACGTCAACTACAAGGGTGGGACCGATAAAAAATTGCAAATGGTCAACGACAATATGAACGATATTTCGTTTTTGGAGTTTTTGACAAAGGCGTTTACAAATCTCGCTGAGGGGCTGAAAGACGGTGGTGCGTTCTATGTCTGGTACGCCAGTAGAGAGCATATCAACTTTGAAACAGCGCTCAACAAAGCAGGATTGACCGTCCGACAGCAAATTATATGGGCAAAAAACACATTTGTTCTTGGTAGGCAGGATTACCAGTGGCAACACGAACCCTGCATGTATGGATGGAAAGACGGTGCGCCGCATTACTTTGTAGATAACCGCACCAACAGCACACTGCAAGAGTCCGAGCGGCCAGAGAACATAAAGAAGCTTAAGAAACAAGAACTCGTCGAATTCTGTGAGAAACTTATGTCTCAGTTTGAGGGTGTATCAACCACCATTGAGCGTGAGAATAAGCCAGCTGCAAACGAACAACATCCTACAATGAAACCCGTGAGACTGATAGCACGGTTGCTTGCAAACAGCACCAAGCGAGGTGACACCGTTGCAGACGGGTTCGGAGGGTCAGGTTCAACAGTCATTGCGTGTGAACAACTTGGATTAAAGTGCAAAATTGTAGAGATTAGTCCGACCTACGCATCGTACACCGTTGACAGATGGGAGAAATTTACAGGAAAAACTGCCGTGAGGATAGCCTGAGGATATAGAAATGACTTATGAAGAAAGGTCTCCACGTAAAAGAAAGTTCTATAACAGCAAAGAGTGGCGCAAGCTCTCGCACTATTATGCAGAGAGTAGGGCGTGGATCTGTGAGCGGTGTGGCAATAAGAACATCGACTACACGAGACCAATCTACGGGCAGCTGCACTGTCACCACAAAATCCCGCTGACCGATGAGAATATAGACAATCCCGACATATCGCTC
Organism: uncultured Christensenella sp.; assembly: GCA_910584155.1. GTDB lineage: Bacteria > Bacillota > Clostridia > Christensenellales > CAG-917 > CAG-475. Next base: position 187,700 of record CAJTYG010000003.1, read on the forward strand.
AACGAGAACAATCTCATATTATTATGTCAAAAATGCCATAACGCCGTTGACAGCGACGATGTTTTACAAGAGGGTCTATACTTTGATGAAAACGGTATGATCCAAAAAAGGAAAGGATAATGGGCAAAGGACGCAAGGCGATAATACCCGAACAAAAAGATAATGACACCTACAAGGACATAGGTGCGATTAACCGACAACAGGATCTCTCGCCGAAAGGATATCCTGACTCATTACCTGCTCCCAAAGACTTAACAGATGGTGCAAAAAAAGAGTGGCGCAGAATAGTCCGTCTTTTCCGACAAGGTGACACTCAAATAATAAATAATCTGGATCTTTATATGCTCAAAGCATATTGCATAGAAGTAGACATATATGACCGCTTATACAAACAGTGGCGAGACGAGGGATGTGCCATTATAAAAGACAGCAAAACCGATACTGCACGCCAAACATTAGATGCGCAAATGGTAGTAACGGAGCAATCTGTCGGGAATACGAGAAAAAAAATCATCAATCCATTGCTGGATGCTTTGCAAAAACACGCAAATTCAATCCGAGTGTATGCCGAGCAACTGGGGCTCACCCCAGTAGGACGAGCGGGATGGACAGTGAGAACGGCGAAAAAGGAAAAAGATGCGCTTGATGATTTTATGGGCGACGAATGAGTTATATCGAGGAATATCTCGAGGCTGGGCTTGCAGGAAGAATTGACATCCCCAAATACGTCATTAAACAGTATGAGCTACTAATCCCCATCATCGAGGGAAAACATTCGAGATGGTACTACGATGCGGCAAAAGGCAACAAACCTATTGAATTTGCAGAAAAGTTTTGCAGGCAATCAAAAGATGAATGGCTCGGCAAGCCAATACAATATCTTTTGTGGCAAAAGGCAGCGATAGAGGCAATATACGGAATTGTAGAAAGAGGAAGCGGATATAAAAAACATCAGCGTGTACTCCTTGAGGTCGGAAAAAAGAATGGCAAGACCACCATGTTTGCTCCGATAACATTATATGAAACGGCAAAAAAAGGCAATGAGGTTTACAGCGCATCAAACGCACTACAACAAAGCAAAATCATTTGGACAGAAGCTCTGAATATGCTTCAACAGTCACCACAGTTAAGGCGTGGACTGAGGAAAAGACAGTTTAGCATACAAAATACACGTGAGAACGGATTTAGTATTTTTACGCCACTTGCAAACACGCCCGATATGCTCGATGGAAAATTGCCAAAGGTTGTATTCTTGGACGAAATCCACGAACTGGGGCAAGACATATACGACATACTCTATAACGGACAAATAGCATGTGCAGACCCACTCTTGATAATGGCAAGTACAAACGGATATTTGAGAGGCGCTCTGTTCGATACCGAGCGAGAGAACAGTATTCAGATATTAAATGGTGCTATTCAAGATGAACGCAAATTCTCGTTGCTGTACGAATTGGATAATCCAAAAGATTGGCAAAACGAGGCACACTGGTCACAGGTAAATCCCAGTCTCGGCTGGACTTTTACAAAAGATAAGTTACGTGAGGTCGTGGCGGCGGCGATGTCAAAACCATCGTCTCTAAACGCAGTCAAAGTAAAACATTTTAACCTTGGCGGCGTAAGCGAAAAGGCGTACTTCGAATATGACTTGATAAATAACGAGCGCACATTTGATATAAAGAGGTTTAGAAACTATGACGCAATCGGAGGATTTGACCTCTCGCTCACTAATGACCTTACAGCGTTTTGTACGTTGTTTTGGGACTATGAGAATAAAGAGTTCTGCGCAGAAGTGATGTTTTGGATATCGCAGGATTTTTATGATAAGGCAATAACTGACCCACGCATGGGCAACGTATGGAGACTGTGGGTAGAACAGGGCTATATTAGAATCGCAGGCATAAATAGTATCGACCACTCGGCGATAGTTGATTACGTTAACGACATGGTTCTGAAAAATAATATCTGCTACCGATGGATTTATTACGATGCATACTCGGCAAGATACTTAGTTACAGCACTAAGCAACGAGGGGTTCAAGGAAGACAAGTGTCTAATCAGATGTCAACAGGGTAGCAAAACGCTTGCTGTGCCGTTTCAAAAGCTCGAAGCCGAACTGGCGGCGAAAAAAGTAAATTACAACAATAACCCTGTTGTTAAATGGTGTTTGACAAACGTGGCAGTCGAGGAAGATCCTCGCAACAAGAATCCATTGCCAGCAAAGGCAGGTAAAAACAATATGAAGAAAATAGACGGCTTTGCGGTCATACTCGATGCATTTGTCGGGGTGTGCGACCACCGTGCGGAGTTTATAGGTGAGGAATGAAAATCTTAGGTTTTGAAATCAAAAGAGCAGTGCGTAAGGGTGAACTGCCTCCAATAACACAGGAGCGCAGTCGCTCGAATCATAGCTCGCCACAATTAAAGCTCCAACTTGGGACGTATCCGGGATTAGTTCCCACATTTTCTATTCTCAATAATTTTACAGATAGTGAGGCATATATGTCCGCTCTCCGCACAAACGCAGTGTACTGTAGTAAAGGTGTTTTCTCATCGGTCCGCATTTTGAAAGACGGTGAGCAAAAACATGACTGGACAGCATTAGATAGAATATTACAGTTTCGCCCGAATCCGATAAACTGTGCCGCAGTGTTTTGGGAGAGAGTAGCCTTGTTTTATTTTCACTATAACAATGCTTTCATATATATTGAGCGTGACGCTTACGGTTCGCCGATAGCGTTGTGGGCTCCCGACCCCGCTGAAATACAATTTTGCAAGCTCGAATCTAACAACGAGCTCGTGCTTCGCTTTATTATCAACGGAAAGACCGTCATTTATCCGTATTCGCAGATGGCACACATAGCCAACACAGTGATTGACGATCATCTGTTCGGCGTTCAAAACAAGAGTCTCAAAAGAATTCTAAACCTCATAAACACGAATTATCAAGGCATAGAACAAGCAATAGTTCAAAGCGCATATATTCGGTTTTTGGGGAAGATACCCACAAAGTTATCGCCTGAATCTTTGAGAGCGAAAGCAGAAGATTTAACAGACAACTATTTGCGGGTGGGTTCAGATAAGGATCCTGTGAGTGTACTTGTGACCGACTCATCTCTTGAATTAACCGAAGTTGGTAACGGTGTTCGTAAAACTGCGACCTACAACGAGATGAAACAATTTAATGAGATTGTTTACAAATTCTTAGGATGTCCCGAGGATGTGATAGCAGGCAAAGCCACAGAGGATGGAATGGTTGCGTATTATGAGCGTACAATAGATCCTTTTTATGAGAGATTAACACAGGAGCTCACCGAAAAGATTTTTTCACGTGCCGAATTTGATAAGGGCAACCGCATCGTGTTTTCAGATCGAAAACTGCAATATTTGAGTATGAAAACTCGCCTTGAAATATTTAATGCGGCTCGTGAAATTGGAGCATTTGCACTCGGCACGCTGGGAGACTTGCTCGGACTGCCTGTGCCGCACAACAAGCGCAATCTAATTGTTACTTCGCAGAACTACTCGCACAATCAGCAAGGCAAAAGCGGCGACCAAGATGGTGGCGGAGAGGACGGCAAACAGCCAAATAATAACGAAACTAAAACCGACGAGGATGATGGAGGCAATAAAGATGAAAGTAAATGATTTGCAGATGCGTGATTTTTATCACGATTATCGCAGAGTGATGGAGGTAAGAGCCGAACCCATATCGGACAATGGCGACTTGTTGCTCAAAGGCGTTCCCGTTATTTTCGATAAAAAATATTTACTCTTTGAATACGGTGGGAAAAAGGTGTATGAGATTATCAAACGCAGCGCATTTGACGGGGCAGACTACGCAGATGTTCCTCTTAAATATAATCACGGCGATGCGAAAGGTACGCCTGCTCGAACCACAAGCAAAACTGAGCGAGGGCGACTCACAATAAGAGTCGAACAGGATCGGGTCGATGTTGAGATGAATCTACTCCACACGTCGGGGGGAAGAGATTTATATGAAGAAGTCAGCGCAGGGACAGTATCTCAAATGAGTTGGGCGTTTATTCAAGATCGAGAACAAGAAGAAATAATCGAACAGGGTGATGAAATTACATTCGTCGTGAACAAAGTCCAAAGGATATTTGATATAAGTGCCGTTGACTTTGGCGCAAATAACGAAACTTCAATCTACGCACGCAGGTTTGGTGATTTGGACGAAAGAGCCAAGGCGCTGGACGAGCGCAAATGCGAGGCGTTGAGAAAGAAAATAAAAATACATTCATTAAGTTAGGAGGAAAATCTGTATGTACAAAACACTTGCAGAAGTCCAGCAAAGAAAGGCGGCGGTAAATGCTCGCCTTAAAGCAATTGTAGATGAATCCAATGGGGATTTGTCTCCCGAGCAAATGAGTGCGCTGAGCACAGAACAAGACGAACTGATTAAGGAGCGCACAATACTTACTCAGGCGGAAATTCAGTTCAAAAATCAAGTGACACCTATTCCAAATCCTACAGAAGAACCTGTTGTTGCTCCAACCAATATGGAACATCAAAATCGAGCAGCGATAGCCGAGAGTATGAGCAAAAGGGATAAGATTGCACTTATTATCGGCAAACAGGCTCGCAGAGTGGCGTTCACTGAATCTGAGAAGCGTGCACTTGGTACGGCTCTCACAACTACCGCAACCACTTTTGTCAAAGCATCAGAAAGTGCAAACGGCGTCAACAACGCAGGTGTGCTTATCAGCACGTCTCTCGTTCTCGATCTGCTGAAAGAGGAGGGCAAACTCAGTCCTATCGTCGAGAGAGCCGTGTCCGCTATGACACATGTGCCTGGACTGACAGACTTCCCTTATCGCAAGAGCAGAGACAAAGCAAGATACAAAACCGAGGGTGCGGACGGTAAGGATAATCAAATGGAATGGGACAAGCTCTACGGAACAAAGGGCTACATCCAAACAATTATTCCAATAACCGACGAGATTATGGCTCTGACAGACTTTGACTTCGGAGCGTATATCATTGAACAAATCGCTCAGGACTTTGACGAAGATTGGGCAGAACAGCTCATCTACGGGGACGGTAGCACCGACCATCTCACTGGTATAACGAAGAATGCAGTAAATGCAGATTATAGCGGTTCGGCCGTCGATGCACTCATTGCAGGCATTAAGCTCTGCAAGGGCAGATATCGTCGCAACGCCGAAATATATGTTGCTCAAGACCTGTCAGACGATGTGCTTTTTACGACCAATAAGAAAGGCGACTTCCTCTATCCGCTTTTCAACAATCAAACAGGCATCACTTCCGTCGGCCCGATAAAAATCAACGTCGACGAAAACCTCAAAGACGGCGAGTTTATTATCGGAAACATCGAAAAGTATTTCAAAATAAACGGACTTATTCCGTTTAGAATTGAAACAGACCGCATAGCCAGACGAGGCGTAACAGAATATATCGCATCTCAATATGCCTGTTCAATGCCTGTTCCGGGTGCATTCGTGTACGGCAAAAAGGTAGCTGCACCAACCACACCAACTACACCGACTACGGACACTGAAACAAAATAACAAAAGAGGGCTGCCATGTACATATCAATCGAACAACTTAGGGACGCAGTGTCCAAGGATGATTTGCCTTTTATAAATGCAAAACTTGTTTTGCTGAAAGAAGAGGCTATATCTTCACTTTTGCCGACGACAGGTCTTAAAAATACTGGTAGTAGCATTAAAGTTGGCAGTGAACTCGATAGACTTAGCGACCGATATATTGTTGAATATTGCAGGGCAGCCCTCGACGGCGTCGACAATGAACGAACAATACTCTCACTGCAAGTGCAGATACAGGCTTTAATAAGATGAAAAACCGTAAGTTTAAATTTTATTTTTGCGAGTCGGTCGGGAAAAAGCCGAATCTAACATATCGTCGGCATTTTATCCATAACAAGGAAAGCTGCGGATTTTGGGCTGAACGGCGAGACCTTTCTCGCAGTGAAATTCTTGCAAACGATGCTGCAGGAATTAAAACAGCATTGCTCATCACAATAGGATATAACCCTGCAGTATTGGAAATGTTCCACGATTTGATAATAGAGGACGAGTACGGCAAGACTTACAAAATCAAAAACAAGCCAGATGAGTATAACTATTCTAAAGGCGACATTAAAATCGAAGCATACGAGTACAAAGACAATACAGTTTACGGTGAGGATGACATCTATGAGAATAATGCAACCGCAACAGTCGGCAATTAAAGCGATTGAGGAGGCTCTCACAGAGGCGGGGTGGAGCGATGGATACGCACTCTCTGATAAAGAGATTGCAAATGCGCCGAGCCCGTTATTCTACAAGGATGCAACTCCTAAATCGGCGGCAGATGCACGTGTGGTGGTGAACGGCGTAGGACGAAAATTATATTGCATATATACACTGTTAAAACCCGACGTTAAGTATTCGCAGAATACGGTGCATCATACAGACATAACCGTGGCGTTGACGTTTTATTTTGACGATGCGTTCACGTTTGCTGATGGTTCGCATCACGCAAAGTTTTTAGATGCCCTCCTCGATGAGTTGAGTGCAGAGGAGTGGGCAATATCTATGAGCGGTGATGAAAGAGTTGTAAGTCAGAGTGACCACTCGCCGTACATGTACAGAAAAGTGCTTTATGTATCAAACATTTTTTAAGGAGGCAATTATGCCAAACACATTACCTAAAAAAGTAGTAACGCAAGGACTTGCAAAAGTAGCAACTCAAAGACTCAACGACACACACAGCGGATATGAATCAGAAGTAACAGAGTGGGAGGGGCACCATTCGCTTGTTATCACTCCGTCACAATCAAAGATGCTTCTACCGAGCGGAGATGATCCCGCATGGGGAGAGGTTAGAGGTCCAGTCGTGTGTGATCTCGAACTCAAAATTTATGCCATTCCAGTAGAACTCATGTCCAAACTGCTGGGCGTAGAATATTCAGATGAAGATGGCGTATCCATGAGCAGTGATGCCTCATCTCTATATGTCGGTCTTGCAGTAACTGTTAAGGAAACACGAGATGGGGCAAAAACGCAAAATAAAACCATTGCGTATAAAACATGTTGGGATTTGCCCGAAATATCAAACAAAACAGTCAGCGAGGACGATACCGCAGTAGCGGATCTCACAATCAAAGGCAAGGCTTACCCAGTGTTTTATACAAAGGCGGACGGCAGCCAAGGAAACAAGACGCTCTCAATCTTTAACAGCGTTAAGCAAAAGGCAAAATGGGAAGCAAATGCAACGTCCATTCAGTTTCCAAGCGAAACCAGTGCAATAACGCCTGCGGAATAAAAGCTAAACAAATTAAACAGTTACGGAGGGAAATATGGCTGTTAAAAGATACGCAAAAAGATTTGTAGCAACTTACCACTACACCGACCCCGACTCGGGACAAGATGAGGATATCGCATTTGTAGCAAACGGTCGAATTATGCCGTTATTCAAGTCTTTGGTCGGGGTTGAGCTATCAAAAGCTCTTGAGGAGTATAAAGAATCGCTTTGTAAAGTGATCAATAAAGACAGGGTAGAGGCAATTTTCAAATTTGACGAAGCAAAAACTGCCGATGACAAATTGGCGGTGCTTACGGATAATATCGATGACTTTGCGGCAATGATGAGCACAGCGATGAGCGTGCGCTCGTATGGCGAGAATGACATCGATTTGATTGAGGCTATATTGTTATGTGCAAGAATATGTGCTCTGCCAACAGAGGACGAGGGAGAGGCTCTTGCTATTGGCAGAGAAATTATACCCGATGAGATATATCAAGACCCTACATTTGCGTTTGAAATATTGCAGCTCGCAATAAATTATGAATCTCACGCAAAAAAAAACTCCACAAGATAAGCTCTGATAGACAAATTGCCCCTGAACTTGTAGAAGAATATGGACTGACATCGTGTCTGCTATATACTCTCGCACAGCTCGGGTTCAAAATTGACATATTGTCATTCGGCATGAATGTCATTATGGACGTAGTGGAGTTTGCGGCGGCTATTGGCGACGGTGAGAAAATCAGCAACGAAGATATCCTTGATGTTAATAACACTGATGTAGATTTGGAGTTTTAAGATGGACGGAGTATCAAGCGAATTAGATATATTCTTCGACGAGCTCTCTACTATAGGCGAAGAAGCTATACAGGCAACAAAAGAGGTAATAGATGAAGCAACCGAGCTGGTCTATAACGGAATTCGACAAGATGTCCCTGTCAGAACGGGAGGATTGCGAGATAGCCTAAAACGCACCAAAGTCGATAGTGGCGATTGGTATGGATATGACATCGAATTTGAGGGCAATGCTCCGAATGGTGAGCCATATCAAAAAATAGCCAATGTTCTCAATTATGGAGTCCCCGCATCTAAAAGTTCAGGCGGAGTTAGTGGGCGGCACTTTGTAGCAAACAATATCAAAAAATTGAAAGGGCTGAACGATAAAATAGAGGCGAGAATATCGGCAAAGATAGCACAACACGATACGTGAAAGTAGTTCAATAAAGAACATGGCGCACCTCCGTCGCTTTATGTGGGTTTAACTCCCACCTTTCACGCAACATACGAGGTTATATATGGCGGTTGAAGTTGGACGCTCAATAAGTGGGCTGACCCAAAAAGTAAAAGATTACAATTCTGAAATTCGGAAGAGCAGGCAAGAAACGCATGCTCTTGATAAGGCATTGAAACTCAACCCCGGCAATGTAGACCTTGTAAAACAAAAATACGCTACGCTGTCAAATCAACTTACGCTCAACAGGAGTAAACTTGACGCCCTCAAACAAAAGCAGAATCAACTTAATGTTGAGCTGAAAGCAGGCACGATAACACAACAAACATACGAAAAAGAGCTTATAAAAGTTAGCAAAGGACAAAAGGCAGCAGAGACAGCGATTGCCGAATGTACCGAAGCAATGCGCAAGCAAAACTCGGAAATTCGCAATGCAAAATTTAATAACCTTATTAGCGGACTCGACAAATCGCAGCAAAAAACTGAAAAACTGTCCAGAGCAGTGCTTGCACTCGGTGCAGGACTGGTGATGATTACAAAATCGGCAATCTCGGTAGGGGATGCGCTTGATGATAATGCTACAAAGTATAACACCACAGCCGAGCAACTGCAGATACAACGCAATCGTTACTCTAAACTTACCGCCGATAGCGAAACCTATGTTAATGCTCTTGCTCGTGTAGGTTCGATGCAGAGCTCGATTGCAGCAGGGCGAGGGCAGAGATATATAACATATCTCAAACAGCTTGGTATTAGTCAGTCTGATTTAGCCAACAAAACCAATGCCGAGATATTTGACCTAATATATGAAAAACTCCGCACTGTAACAGATGCAACCTCACGGGCGACGATAGCGCAGGGGCTATTCGGCGACTCAGGACTTAATGTTGCTACGGTTGCAGGTACGGCGCAAGAGGCAATCGATGCACTCGACAAGACTCTTATAGAAAACGGAATCATCACAAGTGAGCAGGCTGCGCTTGCAGGGCAGGCGCAAGACACACTCGATAGCTTGAAGTATCAATATCAAGCGGTTTCTGCTGAAGTCCTCGTATCGTTGTTGCCAGCATTCAATGCCCTTTGCGACTTTTTGAAAGACACTGTTATACCGTGGGTGTCCAAACTATCAGAATGGTTCAAATCGCTTGGTGAAACAGGACAAAAGGCGTTTATGGTGCTATTGTTTGGACTAATCATATTGCCCAAGTTGATAGGTTTTATTAAAACTGTCGTAACAACGATGCACACCCTAAAAGCCGCTACTCTTGCACAAGCAGGCGCAATGGGTACGTTGACGGCGGCAAGCGGCCCGTGGATTGCGATACTTATGGCAATAGCGGCGGCTCTTATGCTTGTAATCTCGTTGATAAATATGTTCATCGGCAAATCAAAATCCGCCGTAGACGTTTCAAGTGAGCTGATGGACTCGCTCGCAGAAACCGAGCAAACGCTCAACGACATGGGATACACAACCAGTTACTCCGCAGAAAAGACCTACAACGATAATACGCACAAATCGCTTGACGTCAACGTGAATGTTGCGGCATCGGGCGACACGAGAGAGAGTCAACAGTACGCCGATGAGGTCGGCGAAACGATATACGGCAATATCCGAGAGGACCTCATAAACCAAGCTCTGGGGCTGAAAATAAGGTGAAATATGCAACCCACAATATGGCTTAAAAATAACAATGACGAGATATGGGATCTCCGCCCGAAGCTCATTCTTCCAGATCGTTATGCGGCATTCATTACCGATTTACAAGGAACAGGTTTCAAAACAAAGAAAACCTATTCACGAATAAATAATGATTTTGTTCAAACAAAGGATGAACCGCAGCAGGTAGACATCACAGGAACAATGCTCTTTGTCAGCCCAGCACAAATGCATAGGTTTAGTTCGTTTGTGGGCGACTACGGCAATGCTCTACGATTGTATTATGATCCTAATGGCAAGATAGATCCTCTCTCTCAAATTGACAGACCGTGGTACAAACAGGTGCACATCACACAGATGGATAGTGGCGAGCAGACCGATGTGGGACTGTTCAAGTGTAAGGTGAAATTCACACCTCTGTGTGCAATGTGGAGACGAGATAGAGTTATCGCCAGCACCGTAACAACCCCAATAGGACAGCCACACGTTTATTCTTACGTCTATCCGTATTTTTATCAGAGTGAACGGAAACTGTACCTTGATATATTGAATGAGGGCGAGAAGATAGGATGCAGAATTGAGATAAAAAACAAGAAATCAACCGCACTTCAAAAGCTCGAATGGGTGCGGAACAGCGGGAAGACTCGCCAGTACGCCAAATGGCTGAATGGCATAGGCTTAGCGTCGGGACGTACACTCGTCGTGGACAGTACACCGAACAGCCAAGAGAGCACGGTTCGATATGGTAATTCGTCCGACGATGTTCAAGACTACCAAGAGCCGAATCCGCAGTATATCAATTTTGTTGAGCTACTGCCTGGTAACAATCAAATTATATTTAACTTAGGCGATATAGATGGCGTGGATATAACCGTGTCATACGTTGAGCAGGAGAGATTACTGTAATGCAATACAGGGCGTTCAAATTACAAGAGCTATCTGTTCCGTATAAATGGACATTCAAAACTGCAGGCGGATCGATAAAGGAATTTGTTAACAGCGACACCCTTGCTTATGCTGCAGGTGGAGCGTGTGCAACGTGGAAGATAGACAACGACTATCTTCTGTCCAACAACTCAACAATCAACATTACAGCAGAAACGAGAGCAGTGCCCGGACAAATTATCGTCATGATAGACGATGCTGGACAGAAAAACCTTGGTGTAATCACGGGCGTTGACAATAAAAATTTACAAATTATCTACAAAAATATGTTGGACATATTCGACTGCACTACACTCAATCCGATGAGAGCCGCAATGTCTAACAACGGCGACGAGTTTGAGGTCAAATATCTCTACGATGGCGTAGAGGATACGGCGCAAATACTCGCAATGTTGTATGCGTCAAAAGACGTGGATAAGTATCGCAGACTGCCCATCAGAATTCGCACTTCGGGCGGCGGCAGGAATGAAAGAGGGATATACAATGTCCCAGCTATATGGAAATATGCCGACAACACCTTTAACATCAAAGAATGGCTTGTCGACTTATTCAATACGCACAATGTCGTGGTTCAGTTTAAACTCGTTTTTGAGGTGAGCAGAGCGTACATAGAAATTTACGTGGCACACAACACCTCGGGCGGCCGACTTATAAAGAATAATATTCACGGTATGACATTAACTCACTCAGAAGATACAGCCGCAAAAGCAACGGTTTGCCAAGTTGTAGACAACGAAAGCAAGGCTCTGCTAAGCACTTGGTATCTGCTTAGAAATAACACAGTAACGAGCGACGCAAATGCCACAGACCGTGTTCAGCCATATAAGCTGACAGTGTCAGAGTTTGATGCAGATAATGACGACGGTGCAACAGAGCAGTCGGTGGCGGAAGATGCGTTGTTGTATGGCGATTTTAACCATTATATAAGCGTTGAAATTGACAGAAACAGTGCAATGTACCCTCAAAACCTTAATATAGGCGATAGTGTTACGGTCGTGCCTGAGATTGAGGAAATGACCAGTGAAAATGTACTAAACGATGACTACGAGAACAAGGTGATGAGGAGCATATATACAGGCAAACAAGAGGATAGTGAGAACTCAATAGTGACTCTTATATTCGGCAAAATCCGAATCAACTACACGGATATCATCCAAATGCAATATCAAAAGAAAGCGAGGTCATAATGAGATTAGAAGTTGCGGCGGCAGGAAACGCAAACGAAAATATCAATCTGATTGATGCACAGTTCCAAGCAGAGGCTTTAAGAGCATTGCGAGGAAAAGACTGCGGTGTGCTTGATAATTCATTTTTCAGCGACGCAAATCCACGTGGCGATAAGCGGGATGAAAATGCTTCCTTTATGTGGGAATTAACCGCTGAAAACGCTCAGACGATTACGATTGGACGAGGAATGGCGTCGGCATACGGATATGATATCAAAAATAAGGATGAGGTTACATTCACTGTTGTAGCTCCGAGCGCAGGTTCGAAATTCGTTTTTATCTTCCTTTCGTGGGATTTAAGCAACCCAACAGAGGCGCTCGGTGAAATTGATATTCACGATAACGGCGGTGCAGCCGCATGGACTCCCCCGTATCAAGACAATCTAATAACAAGCCCTATCGGAAAATATCAAATGCCCTTGTATAGGATAGAAATCAACCCCAGTGGTCAAGTTGTATCGACTGCCGAATGGACTGCGCTCGGAGTTGAAACCATAATAGGCGTGCATCATGCGCAAAACGCTGAGCTATCATATCAAGCGTGTTATGCCGATGACAATACATCGGAAACCATAGGAGAGCGGTTGCAAGCCCTTGTTGCGAGAGTTAATAGCTTGGGTTTTAGGCAAGCCACCTTTTCAATTGCCGGGATTGGTGGTCAAATTATAACAAGGCAGGGAAATTATGTAAAAGTTCGAGTACAAGCGGCAGTGCATCCGCAGCTTGAATGGTATGCTCAATATTTTGCAAATGACAAAACAATCTGCACTCTCCCTGAATTATTCCGTCCAACCGCAAGCCTAACCGCATCTATGGTTGTAGCAAATAATGACGGCACGCAAATAGCGGCATTTGCGGTTATCATTAGCCAAGATGGTTCAATTAAACGAATTATTGGTTCAGGTCCCGATGTTATTAACCAAGATGCCACGTTAATTTTTTGTGCAGGCTTTGAAGCCCCTGCAATTCCAGTAGAGGAGGAGCGAGATGGCGAACATAGATATTACGCTTTTGACAAGTAAGCGCACAAGGATATCAGTGGATGGACTGGACTCTGTCGCAGCAACACAAGCAGGTGGATATATAGTTGTTGCGGGCGAGAGTGAAGTGACAACATTCGGAGTTCACTTTCCGTCAAACTACATAGGTCAAACCTCATGGGTTTATATGAAAAACTCAAAAGGCGAGTATAAAGTCAAACATTTCGGAACGCTTCAAAACGCAGATGTAACTTTTACATTGCCAGGAGAGATGACCGTTGCGGGTAATACATATCTCGTTTTTTACGCTACATATGGTGAGGGTGAAAGCGCAATAAAAACGGTATGGGCGCCTATTGTTGTTCCTGTTGCCAGTACAGGTATAGACTACCGCAAAGTAGCAGTAGCAAGTCCCGACGTATTGGAACAAGTTATCACGGAAGCAGGCGAGGCGATTAGAATTGCGCAGTCGGTGCGTGAGGACGCAGATAAGGGAGTCTTTGACGGCAAATCAGCGTTTGTAAGGTTCAGCGCATCCGAGAACGGCACAAATATGACATCAGAGTGGAGCGCAGGGCAAAATTATCTCGGTCTTTATATTGGAAACGAGGCGAGTGAGGATCCACAAGATTATAACTGGACACGCTTTGTCGGCGGTTCTTTCTGCGAGGATGATGGCGAAACCAACGAGGTAAACTATGTTATTGAGGATAACACAGATATGTCTTTCATAAGCGAGAACATAACAAGTGTTAAATTGACAATTCCTGAGAATATACATCACGGATATCACGCAGGCGTAAACTTCGTGAGTGGATCTACTGCCCCTACTTTTGAGGTTATAAACAATTCAGAATATACAATAAAAATTATTCAATACGGATTTGTGATGTCGGCATACACGCCCAGCGCAAATTGTAGCGTTTCGATGTCAATTATATGCGACGGCAAATTCGTGCACTTGAGCATCTTAGAGGTGGCGGAGTGATCAGAGTAAACGGCTACACATACTTAGAGCGTAAGTGGCGAGCCATTGAACATATGATGCCAAAAGTCAAGCTCTATAAAGGAAACGCCAAAGCGCATGCATATTTGCGGGGAAAATACGCATGCGCCCTCACACGCTCGTATAGGGGTGAAATCAGGACCGCTTTCACAGTAGAATCAAAGAGCTTTGCGGCAGATTGGAGCGTGGGAAAAGCATTACTCGGACGACTAAGCGTAATGGCTCGAGTTTTGAGCATAACATCAAGGGCGCAGTCAATTTCTTTGATAGGCGGTATAATTACTGCTCAGAACGTGCGGTCGACGCACAATAAAGGCATAGGGAGAGCAATGACCGCACGTGTGCGAGTGTGTAGCTCGGTGAATGCAAAAGCAACCACAGCGAAAGGCTATAGCGCAAATGGCAATGTGTTGGCACAGGTGGCGTTTAGCGGCGAAGCAAGCACCGCAAAGACTGCTATTGTGGGCGGATACGTGAAATCAAGAGTATTCGGCGGCGGTAGACTGACCGTCCTTGGCGAATTCGATTATGCATATGGACGGCTCATCGGACATACGGCGGTGCATAGTATTATTCACAGAGCGGCTACAAGCAAAATGACCGCACGTGTGCGAGCGTGTGGCACGGCGGCGGCACGGGCAGACATCAGCGCAGGCGACAGTGCAAGCGGCAATGTGTCGGCTCAAGGCAGGGCTACGGCAACTATAACAAGAGCACGCCGAGGTGTGATAGCTGATTTTATCGGACATTCAATCAGCGAGTACATGAATAAGAGCATAGAGCGTGCGTCTTATGTGGAGGTGACGAATGGATAACTACTCGGGCGTTGTTGCTCCTAACTTCCGCAAAGCGGTCCTAAATGCAATCACAGGGCGTACAAAGCTGAGTATCGGAAATGTTTATCTCGGCATCAATGTCGACCCCACTGGTCCGCTCGCCAATAGCAACGGCGACGTATGCAATGTGCGGAGACCGTCTGTACAAGGATATGAGCACGCTCTCGTAGGAGTGCCAGTCGAACCGCTGACGTGTAAATTCGGCGCACCGACATATGACTCGGCAACAGGCAAGACGAGCGTAACCAACACGGAGGAAATACACTTTAAATTCAATCCGAATATGTGGGAGGAATGCCGTCCGCTCGAATGGTTGCTTGAAAAATCAGATAGCACCATACTTGCTTGGGGATGTATTCATACGAGCGAATATTACGGAGAAACCAACCCTCCACCAGCTAATAACATTATTTGTATACCAAAAGGACAAATAACGATTTCGTTATAAATAAAAGCGAGGTAAAAATTATGGCAACATCAATCGGGAAACTTACGCATGCAGGCAAGGCGGCAGCCTTGACCGAACTCACTGGCAGCTCGAACACTGTAAACATCGGTAATATGTTTATTGGTTTGCTTACGGCCGCACCTACAGTAGCAGCTAATGGCACTGTATCTGTCACAGAAGTAGCAACGAGCAACGGCGGCGAAGCAACAGGCTATTCAAGAAAACTGATAGGCAACTATGCACAACCGTCCACGTGCAAATTTGGTGCACCGACCTACGACTCGACGTCGGGGAAGACTAAAATTACGAATAAGGAGGAAATCCATTTTGACTCCGTTCGTAAAACGTGGGGCACTATCTACTACTGGGCATTATTCAATGAAAGCGGTATAGTGTATGCCTACGGCACGCTTAACGATGCGGACGGTAATGCGCTTGAAAACGGAGACACGCCTGAGGTCAGCAACATCGTATTCTTCAAGGCTGGCGACCTTGTAATTGAAATTGAGTGAGGTGCGCCAGATGAGCACACCAAAAAAAACTCAAAACTTCGGATTGCCGTATGCTGAGGACGCAGAATCGGGCGATATGGGCGAGTGTATGTGCGCCCTTGTCGTACCCGATGAGAGCGGCGACTGCGCAACTGTTATTATTGACCGTGAGCTCAAACGCCGAGTGCTGAAGCCAACAAGAGAAACAGTGTTGATACCATTCAATGCATGGACGACTCTGGATGATGATGTGGACGAATACAAGTGTGCCACAATTATTACATTAACCACTCTGCTCAAAGCCGACAGTAACTATGAGGTTGAGCTCATCAACGATAACCTCACTTTATTTGCAAAATACGGCTTTGGAATAGCGTCAATTACGGAGCAACAAGCAACTATCTATGCAGTTAAACAACCTGACGCAGCTGTGAGCCTCGTACTTTCAATCTCGGAGGTGTAAGATGAGTGTCCGCATTAAAAATCCGATAATAATCGTCGGCAGTGGCGGCGGTACGGGTGAGATCGTGGAATTGCCGATTTTGAATGCGCTAACGATATCTAAATCGGGCAACAGTATTACTATGACAAATCCGTCAACAAACGGAAACTTCTTACAAACATACAAATTCTTTGCCAACGATGAAATGAAGAGTGAGCAGACCTCGTCATCGTATGGACTAACACTACTTCCTAATGGTACATACGTCGTTTTTGCAAAGGCGGCAGCGGTGCGGTTCAAAGATAGTGCAAAGAGCAACGAATTAAATGTGGGCGTTTACGGCATATTGTACGATGTCGACGGGTTGATCTGTTCAGTCTCTACAACAAGGATAACCAGTGGGCAGACTATGAGTTTTACTCTTACACCAAAATCGGGGAAATACCTGCCCGAATTTATTGATATTGAAGTTAACGGCGTTTCGGTCAAGTTTACATATAATTCTTACTCGGGCGCAGTATCGATATTGACCCTTGAAACCGATTACGAACGTATCGGCGGCAATGAAGAAAAATTGTTTACTCCGATGCCTAAGCTTTCAGATTATACGCTTGAAATCGATTATATTCCGCACGCAACCGAATTTGATATCTACGATGGCGATGCCCTTGTTGCAAATTTAGCTGCAGAGCAAAGAGCATATATAATCACAGTAAAAGCAACAGCCTTGGATAATCCGAAATTAAGAACACCTACAATTAAACTGGAGGATTACATTTTAATAATAAACGACTTGCAGAATGCCGAAACTTTTGATTTAATAATTGACGGTGACGTAGTACAAGTCTTGCAAGTCACGGAGGAGGAATAATGTCTATAAATTTTAATCTTGAATCGCTCTTGTTGCCGTATGGCAATCGACAAATAAAAGTAAGAGCAAAAGCAAACGGCTATACAGACAGCGAGCTCAGCAATGTTATTATTTATCGCAGTGCGCCTCGAATTATTTTCGAGCCGCCATATCTGCATGTCTATAACTTAAGAGAGTCTGTAACGAGTATTGAAGTGTTGTACGATGGCGAAACCGTTTTAACAGTTCCGTTTACTTTTGATGCAAATAACAACCATATTGCCATTGACCTGTCCGAAACAGAATATCCAATGGGACAACCCTATTATGTGAGTGCAAAAGCATTAGGGTGGGAAAGCAACAAGGAATTGTTGTTTGAAAATGCGCTCGCATATATGGGTGTTAGAAGAAAAGCGTTTGATACGGCGGCGGACGGTACTGTAACCCACAACACAGATCCTACATGGGAGCGCACAGGGCGATCGGTTGGAAAAGTTGCAAATGCAAATAAACTCGCATCCACACCAAGTACATTCACTCCCGCACAAGACGATTTTGCAATGTCAATACACGGCGGCGAGTTGCCCGTATTTAAGGATATTTACATTGCAAATATAGACCATTCAACACGTGAAGAGTATAAACGTCTCGGCGAAAGTGGGTTCTCTTGGACATCATCGGCATACGATGTTATGACCTGTTTCCCTGATATGTATTTTATGCGATTTATGGAAACCATTGTCAATGAGGACGGTAGCAGTGAAACGTGGGAGAATATCCGAGTGTCAGGTTCGCCTTTTACAGGTTCTTTCAAAGTCGACAAATTCCGCATAGCAACCTTTCACTCATATTGTGGCTCGTCGCAACATTATTCAAGGGCGGGTGTAGTTCCGACGAGATCTACAACGATATCAACATATAGAACATACGCTCGCAATATGAACAATGCAAACAATATTAAAACAAAAGCAAGCGTATGCGACTGGCATATTTTCGTAATTAGAGCGTTGTATCTTATTAAGTATGCCACATATAATTGCAGAAGCGCCGTGGGAGCTGGTGGATTGAATTATGGTAGTAACAATGGTGGCTCCTCATATACTACTTTACAAGGCAGGGACGGATATATAGGCTCATCAACAAGCGTGTGGTGCCTCGGATTGTGTGATTTGTGGCATAATATTTATGAAATGTTAGATGGCATAGGTTTAATTTCGGGGTATAAAGTTGTTTTTTCCACGGATCCTGATAAGTATAAAGACACCCCCTCGGCTACATCTGATGGCTTTTTACAGCTCGGATATACACTGCTGAATTTTTATGGCGGATGGTACCCATCGTTTTTGGATGTTGACGATACGGAAAACGATGTGCGACGTCTTATAGGTTTCGGCAGCACTCGTGACAAAAATACCCAATCATCATCGTTAGGAGTGTGTAGCGCACAGGGGACCTCAAGTGGAAATTATATGTTTATAGTTGGAGGACAAGGAAACTCGGACGATAGTTTGTTTCGGTCCCATTCTAGTCCTTGGTCTTCTAACTCCGACAATTGCGGCTGCCGCCTCCTTGAAATATACCTTTGAGGGGGCAGACGGGGGAAACCTCCCCCGCAAAATTTAATTATCAAATCAAGGTTAAAATCCTAACCTTGTAAAAATACAGGGGTTTTACACGAAAAATGCGGTTGTGTTGTCGTTGGGGTTTGTTTCGGTCCAATTATAATACTTGGTCTAATAACAACAACAATTACGGCTGCCGCCTGCTTGCATAAGTGAATTTGCTTGTTGTAAAATCCCGTGCCACTCGGCAAAAATAATCTCGTAAAGGTATGTGGTTTAGTAGGTCAAAAGGGTGTTGATTACACCGCCGAAAGGTATTCGAAAAATCGCAAGGGAATGCAAGGACACAGTGAAGCGCATCGGTCACCTAAAGGAGAAAATATGCACGCTTGAAAATTGCAGAGATGCAATTAGAAAAGCAAGTAAAGGCAAGCGCAATAGGCGTGGTGTTAAGCATATACTCGAAAACATCGATCTGTACGCTAATAAGCTCAAAGAATTGCTGGAAACTAATAATTTTGCACCAAGCGAGTATGTCGAGAGGATAATATATGATGGGTGTTGCAAAAAAGAACGAGGGATAACAATTCCTAAGTTTTATCCTGACCAGTGCGTGCACTGGGCAATTATGCTTCAAATAGAACCTATATTTATGCGAGGCATGTATCAATACTCGTGTGCGAGTATAAAAGGACGAGGAACGGTTTATGGCAAAAAATACATAGAGCGCATAAGGCGGCGGAAAAACACCAAATACACGGTTAAATGTGATATTCATCACTATTATCCAAGCATACCGCATCGGCAGTTGCTTAGAGCATTGAGCCGTGTCATAAAAGATAAGTGGCTAATAGCACTTATAGCTTTGATTGTTCGCAGTTGCGGAAATAATGGGGTAGGCATAGCAATCGGATTGTATTTGTCCCAGTGGCTGGCAAATTTCTATTTGCAAAGTATAGACCATTTCATAAAGGAAACTATTGGATGTCATTTCTATGTGCGCTATGCGGATGATATGGTGTTGCTTGATGGCAACCGCCGAAAGCTACGGCGAGGAGTAGATGCCTTGATTGAACGGCTCTCGCAGCTTAAATTACAAATCAAAAGCAACTGGCAATTGTGGCGGAGCTGGTCTCGCCCGTTGGACTTTCTCGGGTTCAAATTTTATCGGGAATATACCGAGGTCCGCAAATCAACCTTTTTGCGAATGAGGCGACGAATACGCTCAATTCAAAAAAGCGGAAGACTCACTGTGAGACAGGCGCAAACTGTTATTGCATATAATTCACAAGCTGCACAAACAAACAGCTATACGCTCTATAACAAAGTATTTAAAGACATAAACCTGGCACGATGCCGTGGAGTTATTTCAACTGCGGCGAGGAGGAAAAACAAAAATGAGCAAAAGTTACAATTTATTCCGTCTTAACGACGACGGCACGCTTGAGTGTCAACCAACCATAATAGGGGCAAGCATTGAGATAAACGGAAAGGTAGTTATAAACCCCACAGAAGCGCAGCTTAGAAGTGTGGGTTTCAAAAATATGATATCAGCAGAACCTCCATCATTCAATTTGGATGCACAGTTTCTTGTTGAGCATTACCATGACAACGGTGAGGTTATTATCCAATCTTTTGAGATTGTGGATAAGCCTGCCGAAACAGGGGAGATGTGATATGGACGATATTGATAGAATAGAGGAAGCAGTGGAAAAGGCGCACCACTCGGAGGAGCAAGCGGAATCGTCGCACGAACTCTTAGACGTTTCTACACAAAAACAATCAAAAGCACTGGGAGACATCGGGGTTAACGACATTAAGGTCATGTTTGACGGCAGCAAAACCGTTGAGGAACAAACTGAGGACGTCGTTAATGCAATGGCGACTGCGAGTGCCGTCAAGGATGAAAAGACCGCCAAGAGTCTCACAGACCAAAAAGCCGACGAACTCAAACAAAAAGCGGAGGCAAAAAAAAGGACTGCGGCCGCATCCAATATCGAAGCGGAAACCCAGATCCAAAAAGCACGTAGAAATCTTTATGAGGCAATCCTTGTTGATTTTGGTATCAGAAAGCATTTGCCTCAATGGATGATGGTTATAATGGTTTTATTGCTTGCGCCATTCTACATAGTAAAGACGCTTATAATAGGCGTTCCGTTTGGATTTGCGGAATTTCTTATGGACAGGCTCGACAGCCTCGTGTGTCGATATGAGGATATCAACACTACGAACAGACCTAAAATCAGGGTGACGATTTGGATACTTCTCGGTTTGGGATTGGTGGTCGCCGCCTGTTTAACGATACTAAAGTGTCTTAATAAAATTTGACCGACAGTGCATATTGCATACGGAATATAAAAAAGGAGGTAAAACTATGAACGCAGAACTGATTAGCTATCTTGAGCAACAGAAGTCTGAAAGGGTGGCGGTGCTCGCAAAGCGTGATAGCATTGAAGCTCGCAAAAAGCAGTTGTTCGACGAACTTGAAAAAGCCGATGCTGAACTCGCCGCTTTGAGTGATAAGTCGACCATCACGGCCGAGTGCGCCAAGCTCGACAAGTGGATAGACGAACTCAAGGGCAAAAGCAGCAACAATGCGCCAACGAACGAGGCAGCAAGCGATACAGTTATTATAGCAACTGCACCTGCAGCGCCCTCGGCAACAGCAAACGGATGAGGAGAACTTGAAATGTCAGCAAAAGAGCGCAGGTCTCAACTCGGATTGATTGCTCTATCGGCGATCGACCTTGCGTTCGGAATTCTGTCCATCGTCATGTCGACGATATCCGTCCAGGTATTGGCGGCAATGGCAAGTGGGCTGACTCTTTGCAAGGCAATCAAAGTAAGCATCCAATCAAAAAAGGCGGCGGATCTTGTAAAGAGAGTCGCAGTCAAAGCGATACCGCTCGTATTGCACTCGGTATCGACAGTATCAAAAATCAACAATGAGGAGAAATCAACTATGAAAAACTTTTTCAAAAAGTTGAGAACAAACGTGAAAAACAACAAGATCACTACGGCGGTCGTTGTTTTCATAGCATTGTTGTGCGCAGGCGGAGGTTATGCGGTCAATTATTTTTTGACGGCATTTAATTGCATCCCTAAACCGTACAACATCGTCCTCGCTGTGGTGGTTACCGTATTCGTATTTATTGTGCTCGCAGTAGCAGTCATCTATTTGGGACACGACTCCGAGACATGGGCAAGAATACGAAAGTACGTGAAATTCCTCGGTGGGGAATCAGCGGCAGATAAACTTGATGAGCTGCAGGCGACTGTACTTAAAGAACAAGCTGAGGCACAGGCAAAAGCGGAAGCCGAAGCAAAGCAGCGTGCAGAAGACGATAAGATTTATCAGCAAATATGCGAAGAGGAGGCAGCGCAAGAGAGAGCAATCCGTGCGGCTAAAATTGCCGAATGGAAAGCAAAGCATCAGACTGTTACGCCAGTTGTCGAAGCCGACAATACTCCAATAAACGCATCTAACGACATTGCGACGGCGCATCCCGTATCGTCCGTGACTTTGTCAAAATATGATGCAAACAATTAAGTCCAACTGCTAAGCTGACCGACGGGAAGTATCGGCAAGTGGCACGATGGATGTCTTTCCACGGACAATATTCAGAGTTTTTATAAGCCGTCGACTGTCGTCGAGAGTGTAAAAAAATTCTGTGCGTATAATAATCTGCGTTAGCGTGCTCGTTAGGCAAAAGCCCGTTCATAATATATTGACAGGCCAGAATGACGTGCAGCATACTGAATATGTACATCTGCGATGCGGCGGTGATAAAGGTAGCTTTTTCGGGTGAGTTTACGCACAGCACCGAGAATATGCCTGTGATTATCAAAAAGCACATAAGCCCTGCGCTGATGTACGCCTGTAGCCTGTTTCGGAAAAACGTCGTCACGGTGAGTGCGATGAGAATGACTACAAACAGCACAAAGCCGACTGTCGCAAATGCGTTGTGCACCTTGCGCATAACGTAGTGCTGATATATCTCGTCGGATATGAAAGGAATTGAAATGCCCACCAAAAGTATAACGCAGCCTGCGGCTGTCAAGGAGTAAAACAAAATTTTGCTGCGCTTTGAATACTGCCCCTTGTCAAGCGTGATTTTCAAGAGATAGGCGAACAGGGCAAGATTGTAAAGCCCCCAAAGATACACGACGGGCAGCATATCGTTTTGCCAACCCAATTTGGATATAGATGTCGTCACAAGATTTACGCCTTTTGTTGCTATCATCAGTGCGGACAGTATGGGCGCTGCTATCAGGCTAAGAGTCAAAGCGAGCGCCGTGTGCGTCTTTTCGTGCTTGATGAGGTAATTCGGCACGGGTTTGTCAAGGTCAAATACTTTCATAAAAATTCCTTATTGTGTATTTGCCATATATAATACGATAAATTTTTTGGAAAAGAGTTGCAAATTTGTTTCTAAATTGTTACAAAGGCGCTTGCACAGGCGTGACAAAGTAGTATAATAGGCAATATGGAAAACAAAGTGGATAAGTTAAATCAAAATTTACAAACGCTGTTTGCTCAGATAGGTCGTACGCCCATTGTTGATTTGGGCGACGGCATTTTCGGCAAAGCGGAGGGCTTTAACCCCGCAGGGTCCGTAAAGGACAGGGCGGCGTTTTTCATCATAAAGGACGCCGTTGAAAGAGGGCTGCTCTGCGAGGGCGGGACTATAGTCGAGGCTACAAGTGGCAATACGGGCATAGGCATAGCATATGTGGCAAGCAAGCTCGGGCTGAACGCAGTGATATGTATGCCCGAAACGATGACCGAGGAGCGCAGAAAGATGATAGCTCAGTACGGTGCGGAGCTCATTTTGACAAAAGGCTCGGACGGAATGGCGGGAGCCGTAGAGGCGGCAAAGCGCATACAAAGCGAAAGAGGCGCATTCATCGCAAATCAGTTTGGCAATCCCGCAAGCATAGAGGCGCACTATCGCACGACAGCGCCGGAGTTGTTCAGCCAAATCGCCGACGTAAAATATGTCGTCTGCGGCGTGGGAAGCGGTGGCACGGCTATGGGCTTTGCAAAATATATAAAAGAAAATCACCTCGACTGCAAGGTGGTGGCGGTTGAGCCGTCCGCAAGTCCTCTTATGACAAAGGGCTATGCGGGTCCGCACAAAATACAGGGCATAGGCGCAAACTTCCTGCCCGAGATAGTAAATGTCAACTGCTTTGACAGCATTATGACTGCGGACAACGATGAGGCTATCGCCGCCGTAAAGACTGTATTTAAAATCAGCGGCATAAAGTGCGGCATTTCATCGGGCGCAGCATATGCGGCGGCAAAGCGCCTCAGACAAAACGTCGACGGCAATATTGCAGTCATTCTGCCCGACAACGGCGACAGATACAGCGATAGCCTGTATTCAGATTAAAACGGAAAGGTTTTAATGCAGCGCAATATAAGTGCCATTTAAGTCAAATTATTGTTTTATGTTGTGTTGCGCTTGAAAGTATAATATAAAAGCGGAGCATGGCGCTCCGCTTTTAAATATCAAATTTCCTTTCTGCCTATAAGATAGTCAACGCTTACGTCAAAAAAGTCGGCGAGCTTCCAAAGGCTTTCAATGCTCGGCTCCTTTTTTCCGTTCAGCCAATTACAAACCGCACTCGGACTTATCCCGATTTGTTTAGATAGACCGTATTGTGTTAAATTATATACTCTAAGCAATTCTTTCAAATGTTCGATTAAAAGTATTTTCATTTTATGTACCTTTGCTTGACATCATATTATCTATGGATATATAATTAGCATATAATTATCCAAGGATAATTATTCGATAGGAGGAACAAATGAAAAAAAGAAGCTTAGTATTATGTGTCGTTTCAATTATTATTGCGCTTATAGCATTATTAGGTTTTGCAGCTTGCGATGATAAAGAGCACAGAAGTGATGGCGAGAGTAATGGTAGAGGATTGACTTTTGACAGCGGACTTAGCCCAAATGGACTTATTGATCTTATCCGTGACGGAACAATAAAAAATTATACGTTAAAAGCTATTGAAACAGAAAATGAAAACGAGATGGTGACATCTACTTTTTACGTTGCAGATGGATTGTACTATATGTATTACACAATCAGTTCAGATTCATCGTATTTTGGCGGATATATAATTGATGAAAACTACGCTTATGAAATTTTCCCCGATAGCACCGCTTATACAATTCGCAAATATAAATTCGGAAGTGAATCGTATAATGGATTAAAAAGAATTCTTACATTTAACAGAGAGAATGGCGTTAGCAATATTTTGTCACACTATTTATATGAAGACGGTGTAGAAATTAAAAACTTTAAGGCTGATAATGACCGTATATCGTGGTCGGTAGAGAGTATATCAAATCCGGAAGATGAATTTGGCATCACAGAATATGTTACATTATATAATGTAAACTCTACCGAAATATGTGAGTTTCCGGAAGAATGTAAAAATTATAAAGAGTTAGCTGTAGAAGTATAAATCGAAAGCACGAACAATAAACCAAAAGCCGTATCACAAGATACGGCTTTTGGTTTAATTTGCGCTGATATATAATGATTGAATTTTGATTTCGGAAGCGAAGCGTTGCTTCATTTTTGATAAGCTTTAAAAATTGTATTTTGTTCCAAAATATTCTGTTTTAAATATAAGACGTTTGCACTTGCAACAAGTCGGCGGTTATGTTATCATCAAATTGCCACACAACTGAATACATTTTCTCAAATTGCCGATATTATAATTGGCATTTTCGTCGCATACGTTTGGCTTTTTGAGCGAGTGTTAAAGTTGTGTGGCAACAACGCGGCGGATGCAGTGCGTCGCAGTTGTGGCGCACTTTTTTATTATCAAAGCTAAAGTGCGCTGCTAAAAGTCGGCTTAGCCGAATACTTGCGTTAAAAACACTCGCCTTACAAAAGGCTGAAAATAGGAGGTGCTTATGAAAAAAGCAACAAAGAGCTTGATGATAATAGCCACACTTATCATCACAGTTTTGCTTATGGTTTCTTGCAATAAAGAGCAGACCGTGCAAAACTACACTGTCACGTATGTGACGAACGGAGGCACATCTGTGCCGTCGGCAACGACGTCTAAGATAGAATCCGAACCTGTAACAACAAGGCAGGGTTATGTATTCGGCGGCTGGTTTGCCAATGAAGACCTGAGTGGGGATAGGATAGTTTTTCCGTACACGCTCACAAAGGACTTAACTTTGTATGCCAAATGGACGGAGCAGCCTGCGCCGACGTATACCGTGACGTTTGAGGTCAACGGCGGCAGCGCCGTAGAAACTGTGACGGTCAGCAGTATATCCGAAGAGCCATTGACTGTGCGTGATGGATATACGTTTTACGGTTGGTTTGACAATGAGCAGTGCGACGGCGTGCGCATTGCTTTCCCCTATACGCCTACTCAAAATACAAAATTGTATGCAAAATGGGTGGAAAACAGTCAAGCAGTCAAATATAACGTGACCTTTCATACAAACGGCGGCAGCGCAGTGCAAAGTATTGAGGATACTCAGATAGCGACAGAGCCCCAAACCGTGCGGGAAGGGTATACGTTTGCAGGTTGGTTTGACAATGAAGCTTTGGAAGGTAACAGGATATCATTCCCTTATACTTTAGATAAGGATGTCAATTTGTATGCGAAATGGACCGAAATAACCTATACCGCAACGTTTGTGACCAACGGCGGAAGCAGTGTAGCGCAAATCACAGGCAAGCAGATTTCCGCCGAGCCTGTTACGGAGCGTGAGGGATACTCTTTTGCGGGGTGGTTTGACAATGAGCAATTAAACGGCGACAGGATAACTTTCCCTTATACGCTGAACAAGGACGCAACGCTGTATGCTAAGTGGACGCCCGTTCAGGCGGTGCAGTGGGTGCAGACTACTCTCGAGGATTACGAGACGACAGAGGAAGGCGGCGTTGTAACTATTGGTACTTACAAAGGAAAAGAATCACATATAATTCTGCCGAGGATAGAAGAAGGAACTAAGTTTGTAAGGTCTTTCCTTTGGCAGGGGAGCGAGGAGGAAGACTTCACGGTCACGCACATAAGATTGCCCAAGGAAATAACGAGCACCGACCCTTACTGGTATGCATATGCGCCTATGCTCGAGGCTATCGAGGTGGAAGCCGACAACCCAAGCTTTACTGCGGCAGAGGGAGTTTTATACAATAAGGAAATGAGTACCCTCATTGCATATCCGCTTAAAAAACAGGGCGAAACGGTGACAATTCCGAGTACGGTGACGGAAGTCGGTTCAAGTGCATTTAACGGTAACGACGTCGTGCAGCATCTTATCCTTGAGGAGGGCGTGCAAAGCATAGGAGGCACTTGTTTTGCAGGCATGTCAAATTTAAAGACCGTATCGTTGCCAAGCACGCTTAAGACTATGGGAGGATCTGTATTTGTCAATTGTCCGCAAATTGAGGAGCTTGTGCTGCCGTCAACGCTTGAGAGCTGTGGCTCCAAGGTGGTCGATAAGCGCTGCACAAGCCTTAAGAGGCTTATAGGTCCCGCATGTATGCAAGGCTTAGGCGGAGGATTGCCCAATCTGGAATACGTCGAGATAAACGGCGGAGAGCAAATGCGTATGTCGCTATGCAAAGGCATAACCTCGCTTAAAACCGTAGTGATAGCAAATACGGTCACTGCGTTTGCGGAGTCTGTATTCGAGGGTTGCACAAGCCTTACGGATATTACACTTTCAAATCAGCTGACGCTTATAAGCAGTTCTTCTTTTAAGGGCTGTTCGTCGCTTGCCGAAATCGAAATACCATCTTCGGTAAAGGAAGTGCGTAGAGCGGCATTTAAGGATTGTACTTCTCTTAAAAAAGTGATGTTGCCCGAAGGCTTGACAAAATTTGAAGACTTTTTTGAGGGAAGCGCTATAGAAGAGCTTTATATCCCAAGCACAATCAGCAAATTTTCCACTCTGATAAACGCCGTAAATCTTAAAACGGTGCATTGCCCTGCGGGAATTATAACTAAGCTTTATTCGGGCATAACCGCCTTTGAAAGAGCGCCGATACAAAATCTTATAATCTTATCGGGTGGAAGTATTCCGAGCACAGGCGATTATAGCTTAGGCTCGTTACATACTCTTGTCATTAACGAGGGTGTGACCGAAATTCACGAGAAAGCGTTTGCAAGCTGCTATGCTTTGGTGCAAATCACAAATCTTTCGGGTGTAAACTGGTCGCCGCTTCAGCACGTTCCAAATACGGCGATGACTTATATCCCAAGTCCTGCCGAATACAGAACGAGCGAAAATGTTGCCTTTACGGGCAAAATTACAAAAGAAGAAAACGGCTTTGTCAAATATGCTTATAACGGAAACGTGACCGTTCTTGATTGCGACCGCAGCGTGACGTCGCTCAGCGCAAGTGATTTTGACGGATATACGGCGATAGGCAATCTGGCGTTTGATTATTGTACTTCTTTGCAATCCGTAGTCATTCCGTCAAACATCAAGACTATAGGTTATGAAGCGTTCCGTTGGTGCTCTCAGCTTTCAGATGTAACTATCAGCGACGGCGTTGAGGAAATAGGCGCATATGCGTTTTCCGCAACGGGACTTACTTCGGTGACAATACCGCATAGCGTGGTTACAATAGGCACAAATGCCTTTACGGGCGATTCGCTTGTAATAAACGTCAAAGGCTACACCTCTAAGCCGGACGGTTGGGCAAACGGATGGTATTCGCAAACCAGTGCGGGTATCACGGTAAATTGGGGGATTTGACGCAGTTTCAATTCCGCAAAGGTTAAGCAGTAAGAGTTTAAGCAGTAAAAGTTTAAGCTGTTGAAATTGTTTAAACCGCTGAAATTGTTTAAGCCGTATCGCAAGATACGGCTTTTACTTTACTTTGCAGCTATTTGATGATATCATTGTTTTGTTCGATAAAAATAAAATAAGATATAAAAATAAATACATAATAAAAGCTATAATTTAACAAAAAGCGTTGTTAAAGCTTGAATTATGTATTGATAAAGTCGGTGTTATGTCAAAAAAGCGTGTAGTAGTCGGTATGTCGGGCGGAGTTGATTCCGCAGTAGCGGCGGCGCTGCTCAAGGAGCAGGGCTTTGACGTCGTAGGTCTTTATATGTCAAATTGGAAGGAAACAGACAATTCGGGCTGCTGCACGGGCGAAGAGGATTGGTCGGACGTAAGACGTATCTGCGACAAAATAGATATCCCGTATTATTCTGTCGATTTTTCAAAGCAGTATATGGACAACGTGTTTAAGCTTTTTGTCGAGGAATACAAAAAGGGGCGCACGCCAAATCCCGACGTGCTTTGCAACAGAGAGGTCAAATTCGGTCCTTTTGCCGATTTCGCAAGGGAAATGGGTGCGGACTGTATTGCGACGGGGCACTATTGCAGGGTGCGGCACGAGGGCGACAGACATCTGCTTTTGCGTGCCAAGGACGACAACAAGGATCAGACGTATTTTCTCAATCAAGTCAGTGCACATCAACTGCGTGACGTGATATTCCCTCTCGGCGAGCTTACAAAGCCCGAGGTGCGAGAATATGCTCAAAAATTCGATATTCCTGTCGCAGCCAAAAAGGACAGCACGGGCATATGCTTTATAGGCGAGCGCAATTTCAGGAAGTTTTTGTCGCAATACATCCCTATGAAAAGCGGAGATATCGTCACCGCCGACGGAAAGGTCGTGGGCAGGCACGACGGCGTATATTTTTATACAGTCGGACAGCGGCGTGGCTTAGGCATAGGCGGCAGCGCGGACGGCAACGGCGAAAGATGGTTCGTGCTCGATAAGGACGTGGAAAAAAATCTGCTCATCGTCTCTCAGGGCGAGGACGGCGTACTGTTTAAAAACGCTCTTGTGACCGAGGGCTTCAACTTTATCAATCCTGTAGAGCAGCGTGAGTTTGCCTGCGAGGTGCGTATAAAGCACCGCCAACCTCTGCAAAAAGCGGTGGCTACGGTGGGGGAAAACGGCGACGTGCAAATCGTATTCGAGCAAAAGCAGCGTGCCATTGCCGCAGGGCAGTATGCGGTGGTATATGTAGGCGACGTCTGCCTCGGCGGCGGAGTGATAAACCGAGCTTTTGATTTGTGATTTCAAAATTCATTTAATTCAATGAAAATGTATGTACACTATTGCCTCACGCACGTGCGTGCGCATACGTGCGTGTGCGTACATAATATATACACGTGCGTGTGCGCATAGTGATGTGATAAGCCAAAAATTACCATATATTGTGGTGTCTTTTACGGCAGAAAAAAATATCCAAAAATTTATAATATTTTGCATTAAAACGCTTTACTTTTCATTTTATATCAAGTATTATTAGCAAGCTATCATAAATTGCAGGGCGCTCGTGGCGTATGCAAAGGGCGCAATGCGATCGGCAAAAATGCCGCAAAAAAACTTTTAGAAAAATGAAAAAATCATTTGACAACGGTTTGAGCTTATGATAGTATATAAAAGCTGTCACGAAAATGACGGCAACGAACCTTGATAATTGAATATTTTGGAAAGCGATTATTTTAATGCGAATTGAATCAACATTAAATTTAACGTCTAAAACCTTTGAACAAAAGTTATAAGACAGTCAAGATTGAACTCAAGAGTTTGATCCTGGCTCAGGACGAACGCTGGCGGCATGCTTAACACATGCAAGTCGAACGGACTGATTCCCTTCGGGGATGAAAGTTAGTGGCGAACGGGTGAGTAATGTATGAGCAACCTGCCTCTATCAACGGGATAGCAGTTGGAAACGACTGGTAATACGGTATATGACCACAGCACCGCATGGTGCAGCGGTAAAAGATTTTATCGGATAGAGATGGGCTCATATCCCATTAGGTAGTTGGTGAGATAACAGCCCACCAAGCCTACGATGGGTAGCCGAGCTGAGAGGCTGATCGGCCACATTGGGACTGAGACACGGCCCAGACTCCTACGGGAGGCAGCAGTGGG
>CAJTYG010000004.1 GCA_910584155.1 uncultured Christensenella sp.
CACGCATCTAAGTTTGAGTGGGGGAGAAATACCGGCGAGACCGGAAAGAGGGGGTCATTTCATTAAAAATACACGCCGTACACTCGTTGCGAAGCTTATAAATCACCCGTCATTGCGAGGCTATTGCCGAAGCAATCCAGAACGTACACTCATTGCGAAGCTTATATTATAAAATTCAATATCTCTTCACTTCCAACGTACTTTCAAACTGTTTTATGCGTGTGGCAACAGCGTGTATATTTATATCATAATCGCCGTTTTCTTCAAGCGTAACGTTTATTTCAACGGGCGACGACAAATCAAAGTAATCGCACAAAAGGCGGTTTAAGTCGTTGTTTAGTGCAGTTGAAAACCCTTCTTTGATACCAACCTTGTCGTGAGTGAGCATATCCCGCATACGTGCGGCGATGTTTCTGTCATATCTCATAGGTCATCTCCATTTCCAGAACCGACGGCGAAAGCCGATATCGACAAAGTTTTTTGTACGGTTTGCAACGTTGTCCGCAAGCACGTCGTAAGCCCTGTCCGAAACGCAGTTTTGCGGCGAGCTTCCAAGCTGCTGATAGAGGGTTATCATATCGTCCTCGGGGATAACGCCGATAGGCGGCGTATGCAGCAGCGAGCCTATCTCGGACGCCCCTATCATCTCGCCTCTCACGACCATATCCGCCCTTATCCTGTTCACCACAAGCGAGACGTCGGCAAGTCTATAGCCCGAAAGCAGTGCGATCACCTTATCTGCGTCACGTATCGCCGAAGCGGACGGAGTTGTCACGACAAGCGCCTCGTCCGCCGCCGAAACCGCACGGTGAAAGCCGTGCTCGATACCTGCGGGACAGTCTATGATGACAAAATCAAAATCGGAAAAGCCGTCCACTATTCCCCTGAAAGCCTGCGCCGTCAGCAGCGTGCTGTCCTTAGACGACGGCAGTATTTTCATAGGGCTTTGCGTGTCGGATACGAGCGCCTGAAAAGCACGGCATTTGCCTGCAAGCACGTCGCTCATATCATAGACGACACGTCTTTCTATAGCGGTTACGACGTCAAGATTGTTCAGTCCCACGTCGCCGTCTATGAGCACCACCCTGTAGCCGAGCTTTGCAAGCTTGCGTCCGAGCGTCGCCGTGACGGTAGTTTTGCCAACGCCGCCCTTTCCCGATGTAACAACAATTTTTCTCATAAAGATATAATAAAAAACAGACACACAAAACTTATGTCTGTTTTGATATTATTTGCAAAATTTTTGTCTATCTGTCAGTTTAAGCGCACGCCGAGCATATCGCCGAGCAGTTCCTTATTGTCAAAAAACTTTGCGCCGCCGATCGCCACGGCGTTTTCGCCGTCACGCAGCGGAGTGACAGGCAGCTCGAGCGCTCTTTCGAGATATTCCAAAAGACCGGGGATATGCAAGCTTCCGCCCGTCACGAAAATACCCTTGCGCAGTATCTCTGCGGCGAGCTCGGGAGGGGTTTGATTGAGCACCGACATTATCACCTCTATGAGGTCGTCCACAAGCGGTATCACTGCGTCCCGCATATCCTTTGCGGTGACGATGAGGCTTTTGGGGCTTCCCGTGCTGCCGCCGCCGGACACGGCGTAGCTTCCCTCGTC
This sequence comes from uncultured Christensenella sp., assembly GCA_910584155.1. Lineage (GTDB taxonomy): Bacteria > Bacillota > Clostridia > Christensenellales > CAG-917 > CAG-475. The sequence continues at coordinate 1,612 of CAJTYG010000004.1, forward strand.
GTTGGTATAAAACGAAAGTGCAGATTTTTTCAAATTCTCAATCGTATACTCGCCCACCTTCACGCCGTAGTGCATATAGAGGTTGTCTATTATCGCATTGTTGAAGGCGTCGCCTGCGATATTGACGGAGCAGCCTGCGGCAATGCCTCTGTTGGTGACTGCGGATATTTCCGTTTTTCCGCCGCCGATATCCAAAAACAGTCCGCCTATGCTTCCCGTATACGCCAAAAGCGACAGCGGAGCCTCTACGAGCGTGACTTCCTTTATACCTGCCTTAAGACAGCACTTTTCCACCGCACGCCTCTCGGAGCCCGATGAGGATGAGCATATTGACACAATCGCCTTTATCCTCGGTGCGATAAACGTCTTGGGCAAAATCTTATCTAAGAAGTATTTGAGTATCATCGCCGCCATTTCCTCGTCGACGACAACGCCCTCTTTAATGGGCGCAATAAATTTCGCCCCGCCGAGCGAGCCCGACATAATGCTTTGCGCGCGGTAGCCCGCCTCTCTGATTTCCAGCCTGTTGCGCACCTTTGTCACAATAGCAAACGCAGGTTCCCTCAGCACAGGACCTATTCCCTTTTGAAATATCGTAATAAATTTGCTGCCTAAATCAATAGAAAGCTCAACCGTTGCCATCGTACACTCCAAATCCTGCAAGCACCCTTGCAAGTTTTTCCTTCGGCAGCCCGACTATATTCGTATAGCTGCCCCTGTATTTTTCCACCACGCCTCCGTCCTGAATGCCGTACGAGCCGGCTTTATCGACAGGATTTGTGTTTTCCACGTATTCGGTTATTTCCCCGTCGCTCAAAGCCTTCAGCTTCACCCTTGAGCGGACGGCATAATTCACAACTCTGCCCTCACACAGGACGGTGACGCCCGTATACACGGTATGCCACCTGCCGCAAAGTGTTTTCAGCATTTTCACGGCGTTCTCTTTAGTATGCGGCTTACCGTACACCCTGCCTCTGTACACCACGACGGTATCTGCGCCAATGACCAAGGTCTGTCTGTCCGCCTCTATCGCCTCAGCCTTTGCGAGCGACAGCCGCCTTGTAAGCTGCTTAGGGGACGGAGCCTCGATGCGGCTTTCGTCAATATCGGCGGGCAAAATTTCAAATTCCACCCCGATAGATGTCAGGATTTCACGCCTGCGGGGAGACGCAGAGGCAAGCACGACACGTCTTTTTGCCATAGCTTAAAGTATCTCGAGGTTTTTGCCGTATGCCGCCTTAAAATCTGCCGAAGCGCCTATAGCGTCCTTGATTTCCAGCGAGCAGTCTCCGCCGTTTTCAAGCTCCGTCTTTACTATTACGCTGTCGCCGAGCACGTCGCAGTTTACGCCCGTGACAACGCCGCTTTGGCTACGGTCGAAGCTTTCGGCAATGCGCAGTATGACGCTCAGCTTCTTTATAGCCTCAAAGTCCTCTGCGCTTATCATATCCTTGTATTTCAAAATATCTTCACGTGCAAACTCGGGCTTTCTGTGACCGTAGGCTACAAACGACGCAAGCACGATATCCTTGTGCGGCACGCCGTAGAGATTGCTGTTTAAGATGATATACTGCGAGTGCAGCTGATGGTTATAAAACTTTATGCGCATTCCGCTGTCGTGCAAAAGCGCCGCAATTTTAAGCACTCTGACGTAGGCTCTCGGCATCTTGTGCAGCACCTTGAGCTGTTTAAAAAGCTGTATTGACAGGTTGTATACGTGCTCAGCATGGTCGATGTTGATGTCAAAGTATTTCATCTGCGTATACAGCGAGTGTCCGAGCACGTCGCTTAGCGGACGCTCGGCAATGGACGGCACCGCATAGCGGAACATAGCGCCCTCTCTCAGACCGCAGCCGCTTATGGTTATCTTTTGGAAGTCGAATTTTTTGATGACCGCCTTCATCACCGCAAGCGCACTCGGGAAGATATCCGCTCTTCCGCTCGACAGACCCTTTATCTTCATAGTGCTGTTAAGGTCGAGCTTTTTGATAGTATTGTAGATATTTTCAAAATCGCTCGTCTTCAGCTCGTAGTTATGAGTCATGCTGAAGGGATATTTTGTTATCATTCTGCTTATTCTGCCGAGATTTCTGAAGCTACCGCCCACGCCGACAAAGGATGTATCGGGCTCGACGGAATCCAGCCAGCTCACCTTTTCGAGCTGATCTGTGATGAAGTCCTCTATCTTCTGCGCTCTTTCCTGCGGATTTGCGACGTCCGCCTTAAACAGGTCCGTCAGCGTGACCGCACCGAAGGGCAGAGTTTCGTAGTGTATCAGATTGCGCCTGTTGTAATAGATGAGGTTTGTCGAGCCGCCGCCCATTTCCATGATAAGCCCTTTGGGGATATCCATAGAGTTTATCACGCCCTGATAGACGAGCATAGCCTGCTCTTCGACGGAAAGCACCTTTATCTTTATGCCGCAGGTCATAGCCACCTCGTCGAGGAAGCTCTTTTGATTTTTTGCACGGCGCACTGCGGCGGTGGCGTATGCAAAAATCTTATCCACCTTGTTTGCGTCGCAAAGTCTGCGGAACATAGTGAGCGTCTTTATGGTCTGCGCAATTCGTTGAGGCTTGATAAAGCCGTCCCAATCCATATCCTGTCCGAGGCGGACAGTCTCTTTAAGCTCATCGAAGACGACGAAATAGCCGCCGTCTAACACGTTGACTAAAACAAGTCTTGCCGAGTTTGAACCGAGGTCGATAATTGCTATTTTTTCCATTCCTTTTCTCCTGTTTGCACGGCAATATTATAATGCCGCCTACAAATTAGCGGAGCATAACGCAGCCCTGCGCTCATAATTTTACCCTCAAAAAGCTTAAAAGCCGAGAGTGCGGTCTGCAAGTAAGTAAGCCGAATTCTCCGCTATAATTAAACTTATTTGAATTATACAATATCAAAGGGCGATTGTAAATACCCCTTTTTAAATTTTTTTTGTGCTTTTCTCACGCCTTTAATCATCTTTATCGCCGTCCGCCGCTCGGGTTGATTTCGCCTTAAAACTTAAAGCTACCTTAAAGGCGAGCGAGCCCACTGCGACCAGACACAAAAAGCCGCCGAAAAGCTTTTTGAGTATATCACCCTCTATCCTTGTCGCAAACAGCGAAGCGACTGCGCAGGCGACAAGCGCAGGCAGCAGCAAAAAGGATAAATTATCAGTCTTCACAAGCCCGTTTTTTATATGCAGCCCGAGCGCAATAGTCCCCGACGGCAAAAAAGCTATGAGATTTGCAAACTGCGCCGTGAGCTGACTTACGCCCATCACAAGCACGAGTATGGGCAGCGTGAGCGTGCCGCCGCCCATTCCCATTCCTGCGAGAACGCCGCCCAGTATCCCTGCGAGCACAAAGTACAAAAATTGCATAATACACTTCCTTTTATTCGTTTAGATTATCGGTTTTATATCATCATTTTGATGCCTGCAAACAGCATAAGCCCGTAAAACAAAAACGAAATTACGTCGTTTGACAGCTTCTTTAAAAGCAATGCGCCCGCTATGCCGCCAAGCACCACGCCGACGACTGTAGGCGCAACTATGGCAAGCTCAAACGAGCCTCGCAGGGCATACACTATCGTGCTTACAAGGCACAGCGGCAGTATCACCGCTATTGCGGTAGCGTGCGAGTGCTTGTCGTCAAAGCCGCAGATAAAGCTTAAGGCGGGCACGGCGAGCATTCCGCCGCCTGCGCCGAATATCCCGTTGACAACGCCTATAAAAAGCCCTGCGAGCGCAATAAAAATTCTTCTCTTTTTCAAACTCTTTGCGTCGGGACGGTCATATTTGCGCAAATCGCTGTCAAAACTACGTCCGTACGCCTTTATTGTATCCATATACGGCAACTCCTTCCCTCAAATCGCTTAAAGGAAATATTAAAATTACAGTTAGTGTTTTTAATTTAAGCGAAAGTATGAAAAGCGATTGCCAAAAAATAACTTTTGTAGTAAACTACTAAATCATATATATCTATGCGCTGCGCAAGTGCGCACGTGTATGTATCTATAAAAAGGGCGCAAGCCTCAAAATAAATCTCTTACAGGTTTGGTATGAACAAGAAGAAAATTGCAGTATTAGCTCTACTGATGATCGTAGTCGTCGCACTCACGTCGTGTATGCTCGTCGCCTGCAACCCCGACAACAGCTCGGACCCTGCTGAAACGAAGCCCATCGAAGCGACAAAGGGACTGCTCATCAACAACAGTGACTTCAAGGTGATAGACACCTCGGTCACAACCTATCCTCGCAGCGTCACAAGCTGGACGGGCGCAAAGATGTACTCATCGGGCACCTTCAGAGACGATGTGACTGCGGGCGTCATCAGCTTGGACAATGCGCTTTACAACGCAAACAAGTCAAAGTGGAACGACAACGACAACGTCATCTACAACAAGCTCACCGCAGGCGGACGCTTCGGCGACGGTGACGATATCAAAAACACGCTTATGATCTATATGCCGGAGGAGTCCACAAACGCCGACGGCAACAAAATAAACGGTCCGACGGCATACGGCTACACCTCGACGAGCTTCTCTTTGGACAAGGGCTCGTACTATAAGCTTTCCGTAGACGTGCTCACGCACAACATCGGCGGCGAAAACGAGGGCGAAAGAGGCGCCCGTATCTATGTCAGCTCAAACACCTATGCGGAGTTCAGCGGCATAGACACAAACGGCGAGTGGAAGACCTACACAGTGTTTGTAGAGACCTCGCCCGCAGCCAGCACCAGCCTCACGCTTCTGCTCGGGCTCGGCAAATACAATTCCTATTACACAAAAGGCTTGACCTCGGGCTACGCCTTCTTTGACAACGTAAAGCTTGAAAAGCTTGCCACCGACGACGACAAGTCCCCCGAGGATCAGTTCAACGACGCAAAAAATCTTGAAAAGGTCGCAGCCAACAACGTTGCCACCGCTACCCTCAAGGTCCCCAACGGACGTTTTGACTTCGGTTCGTCCACCCTTTCCTCGTCGGGCACGCCCAACAACTGGTCGCTCGTGACGGGCAACAGCGGCAAGGAGGATCCGGCGCCCACGTCTTTGGGCTACAATGCAGTCATTGACCTTGCGAAATTCGACACGGAATACAGCAAGTATTCTTCCACCTTCAACGTAAGAGACAGTCTTGACGGCGGCAATCAGGAGTATGTCCCTGCCACACGTCTGCAGGACATCGTCAGCGGTATCAAGAGCTTTGAAGGCAGAGTAGGCACCAACGCCTTTATGCTTTCGCAGCAGCTTATGACCGCACAGGGCATACGTTCCTCACGCACGATAACCATTGAAAAGAACAAAATTTATGCCTTATCCGTGGACCTTTACACCTACGGCATACACGGCGCAGGCGTCTCGCTCATTCTCACGGGCAGCGACGGCAAGGATATAATCATCAAGGGCATTTCCTCTCAGAAGGAAAACGGCTACTACTATATCGGCTCCAACAGGATCACGCCCGAAACGGGTATCACCTCGGGCTCGAGAGACGGCAACAGCACGGACGGCTGGCGCACCTATACGTTCTATATACAGGGCAATCAGTTTAAAGACTTCAGCTACAATATGACGATATGGCTCGGCACGGATGGCACCAACGACAACCATTCCGCAAAATATCACAGCTTCACGTCGGGCGCCGACGCCACCACGTACGACGCAAACGGCACGTTCTCAAACGGCTGGGTATTTATAGACGAGCTCACTCTCACCGAGAGAACGTCGCTTCCTCTTGAGGACGACACCATTGTAAAGGGCGAAAATCAGACTCTTGACTGCGAGGGCGTTGCAAACGACGTGCGCAGAGGTCTTATCGTAGACCTTACAAGCACCAACCTGTTCGGCGAGGGCGACGATTATATTCTGAGCTCCGCAAAGGCGACCAACGCCCCGACGCTCAAGTCGGACGGCGTAGACATCGCAGTAGTCGGCGGCGGCTCACCCGCAGGCTGGACAAGCAGCTTTGATCCCTCAAAGGCTTCCAACCCCATCATCTCGGGTGCTATCACCGAGGGTATCGTAAATCTTTCAAGCGAAGACGTCTACAACGGACCTGTCAACACCTATCCCGGTCTTCCCTACGACATCATCAACAAGAACGCATATATGATGCACTCTTCAACGGAAAGCTACTATGAGGTAGAAACAGAGCCCTTCACCGTCGGCGCAAACAGATTCTATCGCATATCCGTTTGGATAAAGACGGTCGACGTATCGTCATCGAGCGGCGCATATGTATATCTCGTCGACAAATCGGGCGATGACGACGCAGTGCTCACAAGCTTCACAAAGATAAACACAAAGGACCTTGACGAATATCTCAACGATTGGTGCGAGCTCACCATAGTCGTAAGAGGCGCAGCGGACAAATCGACAGAAGTCGCCCTCAAATTCACGCTCGGCACAGGCAACAGATGGGCGTATTCCACGCTCACGCACGGCGCCCTGTTTGTGACCAACATGAACCGCTCCGAAATCACCTATGCCAACTTCAGCGACACAACGTCGGGCACGTACGTCAAGTCCGTGGACCTCAGCGAGTCCTTCAACTACACCTTCACAAACGGCAATTTCGACGACTATGACCTCGACGACGAAAATCTCGAAGAAAACAAGCCTCTCTCACTGCAGACGGTCCCCGGCAAGCCCGATGATTTCACAATCAGCGACAACACCGTAAACGTCAGCACCGACAAGGACGAAAACGCACTCTTTGCAGGCGTCATCGCCCTCGAGCCCGACGATAGCGAGCTTGACTTCAAATCGACGTTGCAGGCAACTACGGTCACAGGCATAAACGAGTCGGTATTCAACAACTTCTACGGCAACGACGGCACCTACGGCAAGGATTATATCGATTCGCTTGCAGGTCCCAACGTGCTTGCGATAGGCAGCAGAGACGCAAACAAAAAGTATGCCATCGGCTATTCCTCTACAAGCGTAACGCTCTCGGCAAACAAGTTCTATCAGCTCAGCGTATATGCAAAGACGGTAGGCGACACAAAGGCGAGCATATTCCTTTCGGGCGAATCGAGTGCGTCGACGGGCACAAACTTCTTCTTCATTGAGGAAAACAACACCAACGGCAAGTGGACAAAGTACACCTTCTTCATCGAGGTGGGCAACGCAAGCGTATCCGTCAAGCTCAACCTGTGGCTCGGACGCAGCGTGGACTTTGTTGCCGACAGCGAGGTGGAAAACTTCAACCAGCTTACTGAGGACGAAAAGAAGTCCGCTAAAGAGGAGCTTGCAAAGTCCTCGGGCGTAGTGTTCTTCGACAATGTGGTCTACAAAGAGATCGAAGAAAACGTATACAGCGAAGCAACGGCGGGCGACGCAAACAAGAAGATATCCTTCCTCACCGACAGCTTTGATACGCTTTCGACAACGATAGAGTCCAGAAGCAAGCTTTCCACCCCCAACGGTTGGACGGGCGCAGCAGGCACCAATCAATCCTCATCGAACTCAAAGGTCGGCGTCGTGTATGCAGACGACAGCTACTATGATACGGAAGCGGTCGACCAAGTGCTCTATTCCAGACTTCTCGGCTTAGAGTACAAGCTTGACGACATCACCGTCACCGACGAGGAGCTTGCAGAGGCAGGCGCCACCGACGACAACCGTGACGAGCTCATCGAGCAGATAAAGGAAAGAAAGCTCAAGGAGCAAAAGCAAAACAACTGGATCCCCGTCAACGAGCTTGTTGCGCACAGCGGCAACAGAATGCTTGTCATCAACAACACCGCAAACAGCGCGTACACCTACACAAGCTCATCAAATACGCTCAAGGCAAGCAGCTTCTATGAGATAAGCGTATGGGTGCGCACCTACGGTCTTGACGGCAGAGAGGGCGACGAAACCATCGGCGCCACTGTAGAGCTTTATCTCGGCTCCGCAAACGAGAGCGACAACCCCCTCATCTTCGAGCAAATCAAAACTCAAAAGACAGAGGACGGTGTGACCACCAACGAGTGGAAAGAGTACAAATTCTACGTTGCAACGCAGGGCGACGACGTGACGTCCGTCACAGTCAAGCTTTCGCTCGGTTCCTACGACAGCAAGGACGTTGACGGCGAAAACGTCATCAGCGGTCTTACAAAGGGCTATGCCCTCTTTGACGACGTGACTATCCGCACTGTAGAAGAAAGCGAATATGAAGCGGCAAGCGAAAGCGAAACCGTCAAAAAGCGCACGGTCGCAGAGGAAACCCCCGGCGATCCCAAAGATCCCGAAAAGCCCGGCACCGAAACGCCAAGCACCAAGTTCAATCTTGACTATCTGTGGTGGATGATCCCCACGATTGTGATAGGTCTTGTCATCATAGTTGTTGTGATAGTGTTTGTGGTGCGCAAGCTCCGCAAGCCGGGCGCAAAGAAAGCCGCCAAGGTTGAAAAAGCGCCTCAAAACGTCGAAGTCCTCGACAAGAAGCACAGCAGATACGACGACAACAAAGAATAATTATTTGTTGTTAAAAGAATGATTGTTTATAATATAAAAGGATAATTCCTTGATATTCTAACAAAATCTATATCATTCAAGCACTAAAAAGTCACTCGCAGGAGTGACTTTTTTATTGCTTATTGCGCCGAGTGTTACACCTCGCTTATCCATATTATGGCTCCCCTCAACATTTAAAATAACCACCACATTATGGCTCCCCTTAGTAAGGGGAGCTCCGCAAAGCGTAAGCGGAGCGGTGAGGGGATTGTACACCAAACAAGCTAAAACAAGCGAATGTAAATTGAGCGAGATACCGACAGCTTTTACGAGAAAGTGTGTAGCGCAGTTTTAGCTTGTGCGGTAACAGCGAGAAAATCAAGTCAGGGCTACCGATTGCTTGCAAAAATGTTTGATGATTCATCATCGGTCATTAGTAACACCTTTTTCTAAAAATAAAATCAAAAAACGCAAGCAATCTCAAGCCAAAGACGCCGATTTTCTCGCACGTCATTGCGAGGCTATGCCGAAGCAATCCAGAACGTCCGTCATTACGAGGGACGAAGCAATAACAAACGAAATTATGCATTCCCTAGTATGGCTCCCCTTAGTAAGGGGAGCTCTGCCGAATTCACACCTCGTGTGATGAGGCGGTGAGGGGATTGTCTTCCCTTCTTCGCAGTGTCCGTCATATATTTTAATAATATTACCCACCCCTTCCCTTCGGGCTTTCCCCTCCCGCAAGAATAGAGATGCGTGCGGTAGCTCGCTCTTTCTCTACATATATTTTTCGTTGCTTGTGGGCAGGGGAAATCGGCACTCGTGAACGGTTGCCGTCCTCTTATTATGCCACTCGCTCGCAAGCAAAAAACAACACTGCTTGCTCGCTTGTACTATTCGTCGCACTTCGGCACTCACTTTGGCGCTCGCCCTGCGAGCGCTTGTTCTAAGCTTCGCAACAGCTTATAAATAATAACAAAACAAAATTCTCTCTTATCATTTCTATCGCAAGCCCCTTTCGCATAATCTATAAAATGAATAAAACCGCCAAATCGTTTGGAATAGTCACAGGCTTTGCCATATTCACCCGAGCAATATCCTTCATCTTTAAAATATGGATGTCACGTGCGCTCGGCGCCGAGGTCGTAGGGCTTTATCAAATTGCACTCAGCGTGATGATGCTGCTCTTCACGCTCACCGCAGGAGCGCCCACCGTGCTTTCCCGCAAGGTAGCCGAGGCGTCCGCCGTAGGCAACACGAAACGTCAAAACTCGCTCACGACCGCCTCTCTGCTTATGGGGCTTGTGATATCTATGGTGATAATGGGGCTTGCGTATGTCCTGCACCCAAAGCTCGGATTTTTGTTTTCGGACGAGCGGTGTATGCCCATATTCCTCATAATGCTGCCCACGCTTGTCACCTCAACGCTGTACGCCTCATTCAGAAGTTGGTTTTGGGGGCGCAAAAACTTTCTCGCCTTTTCTTCGACCGAGCTGCTTGACGAAATAGTAAAAATCATTCTTTCCATAGTATTTGCAGGCGGACTTGTGACGTTTATCAGCGGAGCGCAGGGCATTGCGCTTGCTATGACCATCTCGGACGCCCTGTGCGTGCTCGTGCTTGCAATTATGTATTTCATTGCGGGCGGCAGGCTCACAAAGCCGCAGGGCTTCAAGGAGCTCATCTCACGCACGGTGCCGCTGTCGGCAACACGCATAATAACTTCGCTTGCTACCTCGCTTACCGCAGTAGTTATCCCGCAAATGCTCGTAAAAAGCGGCTTGAGCGTATCCGCCGCAACGGCAGAATACGGCAGAGTTGCAGGAATGGCGCTTCCCCTCATAATGGCGCCCGTGATGTTTGTAAGCTCGCTGTCCGTCGTGCTCATTCCCGACGTTGCGGAGCTGCGAGCCAAGGGCGATATGGACGCAGTACGCAAAAAGCTATCGGGCGCAATGACCTTTGCCCTGCTCATAGCGGCGGTGTTTTTTGTGATATATCTTCCGTTAGGCAGGCAGATAGGCACGCTGTTTTTCGGCGACGACCACGCAGGTGCGCTCGTATCCAACTGCTCGTTTATGCTCTTCCCCATCGCCATAGCGCAGGTCACAACGCCAATGCTCAACTCGTTGGGCAAGGAGCGTGTCACGTTTATAGCCACGCTGACAGGCGCACTTGCGACGCTGCCCTGCATCTTCCTTTTGCCCTCCGTGACGGGCGTATATTCTATGGCGATAGCCTCGTCGGTCTGCTTTATTTTGATAAGCGTGATAAACCTCATTGCGCTAAAAAAGGAAGTGGGCACCTTTGTAGACGGCAAAAAGTTTGCAAAGACCATAGGCTTCAGCGTACCTCTTGCGGTTTTGGGGATGCTTTCGACACGTCTGCTCGCTTCAGTCACAGGCAACCTTGTGACGTCCATAGTAATGATAATATTCCTTGTATTCTTTCTCTTTATATTCATCACCGCATTTGATATCGCCGATGTCACAGGCTACGTGCGTCTGCTTTTGCCAACGCACACGCTGTCACGCCGCCCACGCACAAAACAAAAAAAGCAACGCAAAAAGCGCCGCAGCAAAAATAAAGAATAGCCGTTGCATAAAAACATTCGACAACAGCACAATATCAGTATGCTTAATTTGTTTATAAGATGTCTGATATTGTACTTCTTTCTGCTGCTTGCGATGCGCCTTATGGGCAAGCGCCAGCTCGGTGAGCTTCAGCCGTTTGAGCTTGCCATAACTCTTGTCGCAAGCGAGCTCGTATGTATCCCTATGGGCGACGCAACAATCCCCATAATCTACGGCATAATTCCCGTATTTTCGCTTTTTCTCATACACATCATCATCACAAAGCTTGCTACAAAAAGCGTACGCTTCCGCAAATTTCTCAACGGCAAGCCCGTCATCATCATCGAAAAGGGCAACATACTGCCAAACGTGATGAAGGAGCTCAATATGAATATCGACGACATTATGGAGGCTTTGCGAGGCACGGGCTATTTCAATCCGTCCGAGGTCGAGTACGCCATACTCGAAACCAACGGCAGTCTGACCGTGCTTCCCAAATCTCAAAGCAAGCCGCTCTCTCCCGAGGATATCGGCATCACGCTACCGCCTGCCTCCATTCCCGTCACTGTGATAATGGAGGGCGAATTCATCGGCGAAAACCTGTCCGTACTCGGCGGTATCACAAAGGAAAGATTGCTCACCTTTCTCGACAGAATGGAGCTAAAGCAGCAGGACGTGCTTGTGCTGCTCGTATCGGGCACGGACGTCTACGTACAGCCCTACAGCGGCAACTTCATCACCGCCACTCTTGACAGCGAAAGCTCTGCCGATCCGTCCATATCCGTCACGCAGGAACAGAAGCCCCAAAAGAACGACGCAAGCGTCATAGCCCCCGACAGCAGCGGTGACGAGCCGCCCTGCGACGGTCTTAAAAGCGGACAAAGCGACGAGGTGGACGAATGAAAAAGGTCATACTTGCTCTCATCATACTTGCCATAATAGTCACGGCGGGCATACTTGAAAACGTATATATAGACAAAATCTTCGACGGACTTGACAGCCGTCTCAGCAATCTTGAAAAGCTCATCATCTCACAGGACGACGGCGCAATGGCGGCGATAGAGGACACCGTAAATTGGTGGGAGGGGCACCGCAAATATGCCGAGCTATTCGTATATTCCCCCGACATTCGGGCGTTTTCCGTAGCTCTGGGCGAAACGCAAGGCTCGCTCGAGTGCGACGATTTTGACAATGCGCTGTCAAAGGTGAGGTCGCTTCAGATAATGTCGCACAACATACACGACATTCTCGACTTCAACCTTGCGGATATCATCTGACATAAAAAAATATGCACGGCTTAGCATATGAGAACACTCGTATTCCAAGCTGTGCATATCAAAATATCTGCACTTGTACATATCAATATTATCATATTCAGGCTTGCGCATATGTTCAGAATTCACTTTATTTCAACGCATATTCCGACATATTTTGCATACACGGTTTTCGACAAATTTTGCACAAACGGTATTTAATCGTTTATTTTTATGCCGTTAAACCTCATTTTTGCGGTTTATCGAAATACGCCGCCTTAATATCGTAAATATCGCCTGCGCCCACGAACAGCACCGTATCGTGCGAAGCGGACAGCCTCTTTGCAAATTCCACCGCAGACGCAGCGTCCTTTGCCACATATGTATTCTGTCTGCCATATCTCTTGACGATAGCTCTTGCCAAAGCGTCCGATTCAAACTCGGCGTCAAATTTTTCCCGAGCGGCATACGTCGGCATAAATATCAATGCGCCGATGCTGTCGTCCTCGCCGAACACCCTCACAAAGTCCTCGAAGTACGCCTTTGTGCGTGAGTACGTATGCGGCTGAAACACCACAAGCGTCCTGCCCCGTTTTTTTGCTCTTTTTAGCACGCAGGCTATCTCGGTCGGATGGTGCGCAAAGTCAAAGTATATGGGCACGCCGTCAAGCTCGCCCGCAAACTCGTATCTGCGTGCAACGCCTGCAAACGACGTCAGCGCACGTATGGAGTCCTTCACCGACACCCCCAACGCTTTTGCGGTCGCAACGGCAAAGGTCGCATTTTTAAAGTCATAGTCGCCGCCGTCCTTCAGGCGCACGCTTCCGACGTACGCTCCGTCCAGATACAGCGCACAGGCATTATCGGCCATCTCGGCGCAAAGCGTTTCCCGCACTCCGCCGCACTCGCAGTTTATTTCCCAAAGCGAGCCGCTGTCCGACTTCAAGGATATTTTATTTGGCGCAGCCGCAAGATATTCGTCAAATGCGAGCTTTATTTCGCCGTAGGTGCTATAGCAATCGGGATGGTCGCATTCCACGTTTGTGACGACTGCGACGGTGGGCTTCAGGCTCAAAAAGTTGCGCTTGTACTCGCACGCCTCCGCCAAAAAGATATCGCCTCCGTTATTATTGACATAATTGCCGAAATCTACACTGCTGCCGCCAATCATAGCGACAAAATTTTTGCGGCACATAAGGAGTATGTGCGCCGTCATCGCCGTAGTGGTAGTCTTGCCGTGAGTGCCCGCAATTCCGACGACGGTTTTAAAATTTTCGGACACTGCGTGCAAGAATTCCTGCCTTTCGAATACGGCGACCTTATTTTTCAAAGCGGCGGCAAGCTCGGCGTTATCGGGCTTTATCGCAGACGAATATACAACTGCGTCCACGCCCTCGGTTTTTTTTGGATTTACGCCCTCGTAGATATCAGCCCCAAGCTCGGCGAGCTTTTTGCAATAGCCGTTAAATTTTGCGTCGCTGCCCGACACCGTTGCGCCCCCGTCGAGGACGTATCTTGCAAGAGCGTTCACGCCTACGCCGCCTACGCCTATAAAATGTATTTTTTTACCCTCAAAGCAATTCATACGCCACTATATGAAGCGCCCGCTGATTTTGACATATAAAATGCCGCCGCAAAGCAAAAATCCGTCGGTCGAAAAAATTTTAAAAATATTTTGTTTTAAAGAAAAAAAATATTTTAATCGTATCCTCACTGTTTAGTAGCTTTTTAAGCATAAAAAAGGCAATTTTTATGCAAACTAAGTCTATAAGCGGCAAAGATATCAAATTCGCTCTTGAAAAATCAACAAATGTATGCTAATCTTTATACATAACAGCTCGGAGGCTAACAATGGTAAACATCACAGATGTAAAAATCCGTATGGTAAATGCGGAAAACAGCAAACTCAAAGCCGTGGCTTCTATAACCATAGACGAATGTCTTGCGATCCACGACATCAAAATCATCGAGGGCGACAGCGGCGCATTCATCGCAATGCCGTCGAGAAAGACGCCTGCCGGCGAATTTAAGGATATAGTTCATCCCATAAACACTCCCACGAGAGAGTTTATCCGTGATGCGATAATTTCCGCTTATAACGAGGCAGTAGCACAGGCAGAATAAATTTTGCTTGACAGACGCTTTACACACCCATTATTCTGCAAAAACAGTTTGGGTGTGTATAAGTGTTGTTAAAAGAGGCAAATTCAGCGCAATTTTGTATATATATCGGCACATATTTATTTAAATGTGTGCTTATTTTTTGCCGTAAATCCCCTCAAAATCATTCTATTTTTGCCGTAAAATCACCCAAAAACAACTTGATTTTTCTGTAAAGCGCCAAAAATCCATATCAACGCATTAAACTATGCGCATATATTCATTTCACTGTCGGAGCATATCCGCATATGTACATCTATGCTTTCTTGCCGCATATGGGCATATGCTCATTTACGCATATATAATAAAAAGCCTCTTCGAGGCTTTTACATCTTTGGGAAGTTTATCAAGTCGGATTGCTAACACCTACTCGCCGTACTCTTCCTGCAACTTTTTGATGTCAATTTTGCTCATTCTCGTGCGAGGCAGCTCGTCGAGGCAGATGACGGACGAGGGCACGTTCCAATGCGACATACGCTTTGCGATATGCTTTATCGCCGCCCTTTTCTGCTCGTCGCTCAACTCGCCCTCAACAATAAGGCGTATAAAGGGCTTGCCGTTTTGGCGGTATTCCACAACGGCGCACTCGCTTATAAAATCAAGCTCTCTCGCTATGCGTTCTATCTCGGACGGAAACACGTTTATGCCCGAAATTTTGATAAGCCTCTTTTTTCTGCCCATATAGTACAGTCTGCCGTCTTCGTCCGCCTTAAACAGGTCGCCGGTACGCACCCACGTTTTGCCGTCCATATTCACGACGGTGCTTGCGGTAGCCTCTTCGTCGTCAAGGTATCCGCTCAGTATCTGTTCGCCGCCGACGAGCAGCTCGCCCACCTCGCCTACGGGAAGCGGCTTCAGACTTTCGTCCACGATGCGCACGTCCACGTTTAGTATGGGCGTTCCGACGGAAGCGGGCATATAGTCGCCCACCTTTGTCAGCGTACAGACGGTGACGGTTTCTGACAGCCCGTATCCCGGCGACAGCACGCCCTTTGCGCCGCAGTCCTTCATACGCTTTTCAAACGCCTGCACGAGCTCGCTGCTCACAGCGTCTCCGCCCACGTATACGTCCTCGAGGCTCGCAATATTTTCGCCGCTGAACTTTTCGTAGCTAAGCAGCTTTGACACCATTCTCGGCACAGCGAGCATAGTTGTGATCTTGTTTTTTGCGATGACCTCGGTAGTTTTTTTGACGTTGAAGCGAGGCATAAGCACGACGGTCATATTTGCGCACATAGACGCATGCACGCCCACGCACAGACCGAAGCCGTGAAACATCGGCAGCACCACGAGCATACGCTTGCTCTCGTCAAACTTATCGTCGAGGTAGTTGAGCAGATTGCCCGCCATAGCGTTTGAGGCACGTGATGACAGCACGATGGTCTTAGGCTCGCCGAAGGTGCCGCCCGACTGCATATAGAATACGGGTTCCTCGCCGTCGCTCACAAACGGCGTAAAGCTCACGGGCTTTTTAAGCCCTACGTATCCGTACGTCAGATAGGGGCAGTAAATCTTTTTTATGTCCTTGCAACGCCCCGCAAATTTGGCATAGTTTATATCCGACAGAAACACCGCCTTTGGCTTTTGCTTAAGCACGGCAGCCTCAAACTCGTCCGCCGACAGCAGAGGGTGTATCATAGACGCAACTGCGCCGATCCTCGACAGCGCATAGGTTGCGACAACGCTTTGCATAATGTTTGGCAGAGCGAGCACGACCACGTCGCCCCGTCCCACGCCCATAGCGCAAAGCGAGCCCGCCACACGGTCGACCTCATCGAAAAAGCGTGGAAAGCTCATTTTTGCATTTCCCCGCACCAGCGCAAGCGTATCGCCCTTTTTGTGATAGCTGCGCATAAAATCGTATAAGGTCTTGTGAATATCAAATTGCATACGGATATTATAATTTACAATAAACGCACCGTCAAACTCTTTTGACAAAAACGGAATATTTTTAACATAAACCGCCCATCACGCACTTTAAACGCACCGATAAACCTCAAAAAACACGCAAATAAAATTTTAAACCGTATGTATAAACCTCATCTGTGCCGTCAATAATCATCACATCTTGGAGGTAGCACAATGAGCAAATTTTCAGTTGCAGCAAAACGCTTCGGCGGATTTATCAAACGCAACGCATTCTATTTACTGATCATTCTTTGTATCGCATCGGTGGCGACGGTCATAGCGCTTGCAGTCACCCACAACAGCGGGACGTCGCCCGACGCAGGTCTTAACAACGGCGACGACGTGACGGTCATCAAGCCCGGCGGCGACGACGATAAGAAGCCCGACGATGACAAACAGCCCGATCAGCCCGATCCCCCCGTCAAAAAGCTGACGTTTATCGCACCTGCAAACGGCACCGTCTCTCACGAGTACGACGTTACGCTTGCGATGAATCCGTCTATGAATCAATGGGAAACGCACTGCGCACTCGACTTCGTATCCGACGATCTCAACGTATACGCTTCCGCCGACGGAGTAGTGAAGCAGGTTGGCAAAAACAATCTTGACGGCAACTTTATCATCATCGAGCACGCCGACGGATACACCACAAAATATATGTCGCTCGACACGCTTGAGGGCATTACGGAAAATGCCGAGGTCAAGCAAGGTCAGCTCATCGGCAAGATGTCCGACTCACAGGGCACGGAGGCTCTCAAGGGCACTCACCTGCACTTTGAGCTTCTCAAGGACGGAAAACCGATGAATCCGCTCGAGGTCATCGTTCTCGACGAAAAATAATAAAACAACGCAATTTACAACAGAAAAATATAATCTCCCCCTTATCAAAAAGGCGACTGCGTGCAGTCGTCTTTTTGAATATGTCATTTAAATTCGATTAACACCAGAATATGACAGAGCCTATATTTGCGCTGTTGTCAAGGCATTTGACGACTACGCTGTGCTTGCCCTCGTTCAGTTTTTCGGAAATATAGCTCACCCTGTACGGGTTAGTATCCTCCTTGACGGCAATGGAATTCACCCTCACCCCGTCTATATATACCTCGTATCTTCCGCCTATCGCCGTCGAGGAGATAAGTCCGAGCTGCGTTCCCTCAAACTCGAATTGCAGCGTCGAGCCCTTCTTACCCTTGAAAACGTGTCCGAATTCGGACATAGCGGATACGACCTCCCACGGTCCCTTAAAGCTGAGCTGCTCGTTATCCACCGACAGGTGCGTGCCGCCCATAAGCTCGTTTACATGCCACATTTCTATCTCGCCTATGATGATGAGGCTGCAGTGCGAGCCGATTATTTCTATCTTGTAGTAGCGCAGCTGCACCTCGTCAAAGTTTACGGTTGCCGTCAGTCCGTTGCGGGGCACGTCTCTGAATTCGCCCACGCTGAAGTAGTTTTCTCCGTCGAGGCTGCCGTACAGATTGAAGTCCTTTGGCATATGGTAGTCGCCGTTAGGTCTGCTCTGCGTATAGATTATCATTCGGTTGACGGTTTTCACCTCGCCGAGGTCGATAGCAAACACCAACGGCTTGCTTGCGGATGCGCCTACGCCGTCCTTAGTGTGGATAAAGGTATTCTTATTGCCGTCGGTCAGATATTCCGTCTTAAAATTATCGATATTCCAGCTGTTGCTCTTCTGATAGTTTGTAGACACCAAGGTCTGTGCGCCGCTCAGCAGATTGTTGTCGGTATAATTGTATTTATACTCTCTCTTATAAAAGTATTCCGTCTCAAATCTGCTGTTGTCAAACTGATATGAATTGCGCAGCGCCGACGCATAAGCGACGTTCACGCTTTCGGGTATCTCGGATATGATATTTCCGTCGTTATCCACCACGGGCGCAGGCGGAGTAAATTTGCCCCAGCCGAGCCCCATAAACGAGCCCCTCGGCTCGCCCGTGTAGCGCAGCATAACGGCTTTGAAATACACCCAAGTATCCGCCTGCAGCTGATAGTCCTTATATCCGCCCTCAACGTTAGTCGGAAATTCCACAAAGGCATTGTTTGTCGAATTGAATTCCGTCGCCTGCTCAAAGGTCTTGCCCCCGTCAAAGGACAGATAGAGCGCAACGCTCATACGGCCTCTCAGCGAAAATCTGTATTTCGCAGTATCGTCTATATACAGCTTGCCGCTCAGCACAATCGCCTGACTCTTGACGTTTTCGGGCACAACGCCGTCCGCTTCGGAATTAGCGTCGTTTTGGATAGCGTCGAGGAACCAAACGTCAGCGTTGCAGTTTTGCACCACCTTGCCCGTGTTCGGATTGATGGGGTTTTGGTTGTCGCCGCTCGTCACGTCGATATTTCCCGCAAAGCCCGCATTATAGGCCTCTGCGGCGGTGGCATATTTGTTTTCGCCAAAGCTGTACGTCGTCCTCTCAAGTACGCTCTTGTTCATCTCGTAGGACTGCTTAAACTCTAGCACGAGGTCAACGTCGTCCACCTTAAACGCCCCGTCGTCCTTCGTTATCTCAAGCGTGACGAGTATCTTGCCCGATGTCAGATGGTCGGCGTCGGGAGTAAACGTAAATCTCTTCTTTTCGAGGTCAAGGTTTGAAATCGAGCCGTACTCGGGCTTTGATACGTTCTTTATTCTGTAAGTGAAGCCGTTTGGAATGACCACGCTTCCGCTCGAGTACATTCCGCCTGCGACGGTGTACTGTGAAAGGTCAACCGTAAAGTCCGCACCGTGAGGTATGGTGAAGGGCTGCATAGTGTTGATGTACTTCTTCTGTCCGTCGTACATATAGCTTCTGCCCGTCTGATACACGGACGACACAGGCACAAACATAGGATAGGAGCTGTCCGTCCATTTGTTGGCGTCCGTATCGCTCATTCCTGCGCCCAGCAGCTCGTTGAAGAAGTAGGACATATTATTGTGCGTCACTTCCGTCCACGCCCTGTAGTATCCGCCCTTTGCGCCGCAGTATGCCTCGCCGTAGCCGCCTCTGCGCTGCGTAAGCTTCGTCTGTATAAAGTTATCCTGTCCGAGGTTGTGCAGCAGCACGGAGTAAAGCGAAAGTCCCTGCTGACCGTTTCCGCCCCAAGTCTTGTTGATGACCTCGTTAAGCGCCCAGCTTCCGACGGTATAGTTGTTCCAGCCGCCGAGTCCCGCCGCCCCGTAGCTCTCTATGCGCCTTGCGCCCGATATCCTCGTAAACAGGCTGTATTCCACAAGCGTCATAGCGTTGTTTGTGACCTCGCCGCCTGCGCCTACGCCGTAGCCCTGAAAGTTGTGGTTATATTCGTGCATATTGCCCCATGCGCCGCCGTTGACAAAAGCGTCGTAGTTGAGCGAGCCGCCCATCCAGCCGTAGGGGCAGTTTACGGAGTGCTGCGTGGGGAAAGCCACCGCCGCACCTGCAGCTACAAATGCGTCGTACAAAAACACAATGCCATCGTTTGCGCCCTGCGTGGACACAAGTGCTATCTTTTCCCAGAGCACCGCCGCATTGTAGATTTGGTCGTAATCGTATTTTTCCGCCATCATTTTAGGACCGGAGTGCAGCACGCCGTTTTCCCACACCTCGAGGTCGAAATACGGTGCCGACGACTGTCTGTTCTGCTCGAATTCCTCTCTCGTGGTATATCCCAATATGAAGTGCGAATAGTTCACTGCGCCCGATATTGTCACAGTCGTCGTCACGTTGGTGTTATGGATATAGATAGGTCCGCCTAAATACGAGCCGACGTACGCCGTATACACCCTGCGCTCGGGGTCGTAGGTTGCGTTCTTTTCGCTTATTATCATCGAGTTGAGTATGACGGGCATTCTGTTTACGTTTCTTGCGGTCCAGATATTGTTGGCTTTTCTGTTGTACAGAGCCTGCCCGATATGCACGAGCATGCCCACCTCGCCTGTAAACACTCTGTTTGCCTTAAGTTCGTCCTCGCTCACCTCAATTTTTATGACCTCGCCTGCGGGAGCGTACAGTCCCGTGACGCTGTAGCTTTCATAGCTTCTGTGGCGCAGCGTTATCTTTTTGACGACAGCCTGTTCCTCGTCGGACACGTTGCCGAGGTACAGCCCGTCGGAAGCGGTATGCTTATAAAGCTTGCGCTGCTGTCCGTCCTTATCCAGCACGGGCGTGCCGTCGCTCAAGTACAGCCTGCCCTCTGCGTCCATCTTGTCATAGGTGCCCGCCGCATTTCTCGTAGGCTTTGCGCAAAGATATGAGGACTCTCGTATCACCGCCGTCTTCTGCGCATCTGTGTACGGCTGCGTATATCCAAACTTAGGATACGCCGATATCGTGCCGCTCGATATAAGCCCCTCGTCCGTCACCTGCTCGGCGGTCGGGATATGCCTCTCTACAGTGCCGAGATACTCGGCGTTGTAGCCTACGGAGGTTTGATTTTTATATGCGTTTGCAAACGGCACGTCGTAAAGTCCGTCGTCATTGTTGCAGGAGCGCAAGCCGAAAACAAGCGAAATCGTCAGTATCACCGCAAGCAACGCCGCCGTGCTTATGATGATGATTTTCATCAGATTTTTCTTGCTTATCGCAGCGGTGCCGTCCTCTGCCTTTCCTCTTGCCTTAGAGGGCTTCTTTTCTTTGTTTTCGACAGTATCCGCAGCTATTTTCGCCTTTTTCTCACGACTCTTTGTCGCCTTGCCATCTACGCCGTCCGCCTTTGACGTATCGTCGGCATATTTCGGCTTATCCTGCCCAAAAGTCCTCTTTGCGGTTTTTTGAGCCTCTTCGGTATCCGATTTTTTGACTGATTTTGTCGTTTCCTGACTTTTTTTGTCGGATTTTGTCTTAATCCCGTCTGCCGCAATATCAGCAGGCTCTTTCTTAGGCTCGTCGGCGGACTTTTTGACAGACTTTTTTGCGGCTTCGCCGTTTTCCGCAGCCGTTTTGGCTTCCCTCGCCGTTTGGTTTTGCGGCTTAGCCGCTTCCTGCTTTGCCGTCTCTTTTTGCGGTTTAGCCGCCTCGGTCTTTTTAGCTGCCTCGGTCTTTTTAACCGTCTCTTTTTGAGACTTAGCCGTTTCCGCTTTTACCGCCTCTTTCTGAGGCGTAGCCGTTTCCTGCTTCTTCGCCTCTTTGTCGGATTTTGTCTTTTCCTGCCGTTTTTCGGCAGGTTTTGTCGTTTCCTGTCTATTTGCAGTATCCTTAGTCGGTTTAGAGGTAGCTTTCGCCCTTTTTTCAGTTGCAGTATTTGCCTTTTTATCTGCCGCTTCTACGGCTGAGGTTTTCGTAGTGGTTTTAGTCTGCGCAGTTCCCTTTTTCGCCGTAGGGTTCTTTGTTTCTTTATCCGACACGGTCATATCCTCCTTTACAAAACTCGTTTTTTGATTTTCTGCTATTTTATAGCAGACCATTTCATAGCAGACCATTTCATGGCAAACTATTTCATAGCATACTATTTCATAACAGATATCTATATTTTACTTTGAAGTCGCAACGCCGTCAACAGAAAACGGCAATTTCCCTCTTGCGTATAAAAGGCAAGCGACGCACGGCGTACAATCAATATATGAAAAAAGCTATAACATATCATAATGCTATAGCTTATCTTAATCGGTTTGAAATTGTGCTAAGGTCAGTTGAGAGCGGATATGATATCCTTCACCTTATCAAACACGTAGTCGGGCTTTATCTTTGACTGCGACAGCATATCCGCATTCGTCTCGCCCGACAGCACCAGCACGGACACGAAGCCGCAGTTTTTGCCGAAAGCCACGTCGGTATACAGCCTGTCGCCCACCATAGCAATCTTCTTTGCGGGCAGATTGTATTTTTGCGCCAGTCTCTGTCCGGCAGTCTTATGGGGCTTACCCATAATGAGGTCGGGGGTTCTGCCGATAGTGAGGCGTATCATTTCCAAAAACGAGCCGACGTCGGGCATAGGACACTCGGGCGCAGGGCAAAAGTAGTCGGGGTGGGTTGCGATATAGGGCACGCCCTTGTTCAAAAACTTGCACAGCTTATACAGCTTATCATACGTAAGCGAGGTATCGAAGCCCACCACGCACACGTCGGGGTTGTCGTCCACAAGCTCGATTCCGTAAAGCTCGAATTCGCTTCTCAGCCTGTCGTTGCCCAGCAGATAGACCTTGCTCATTCTGTAGTTGTCCAAGATATGCTCGCAGGTGACCTGCCCGCTGGTATATATCTCGTCCGAATACGTCCTCAAGCCCAGATTGTTGAGGCGTGCGATATAATCGGTGTGCATTCTCGAGCTGTTGTTTGTAAAAAAGCAAACCCGCTTGCCCATTTTACGCAGGGTATTTATAGCGTCAAACGAGCCCTCTATTTCCTCGTCGCCGATGTACACCGTGCCGTCGAGGTCAAACACAAACAATTCCACGTCCTTGATATTTTTCATCTTACGTCCTTTATGCGGCGACCGCAGCGCATTTAAATCACGCCCGAGGCATACGCAAAGCCAAGCAGGCTGTCGCTGAGATATCCCGTTAGCGACAGACAGGTTATAAGGTCTCTGCAGGTGATTTCGCCCTTGAGCCAATAGCCTGCGTCGGGATAAAGTCTGCGCCAGAATCTTTGAGTGGTATGAAAGTCAATCGAGCTCAGCTTATCCAGCAAATCCGTGCGGTATTCGCCTAAAATGTAACTTATTTTAAAATAACCTTTTGAGTCGAAAAAGTCAACGCTTTTTGAGCGGTTGGACAGGCAGCCTATGCTTTTGAGCTTATCCGCTGCGATCTCTCTGCAGGCGGGCGGCATAGCGTCAATGGACAGTGCGCCCAAAAACGCAGTATAAAACGAGGATATGCAGGCGCTTGCAAGATACTTATATTCGCCTATAAGCCGTGGACGCCGTCCCCTTGCAACAGCCGCATTATACAACACCTGCGCCATAAGCTGAGCGCTGTCCGAGCCCTCGTTCAAGGATATTTCGAGCAGCGCAAACGCAAGCTCGCTTTCGCTTAACGCCCCCTGCGGTACGCCCTCGACGGTCGGTTGTTCCTTTGCAAGCACCTTTCTCGCAAAAAAGTCCTCAAACACCTTGAGCGGCTGCGAAAACAATATTCCATATCCCGCAGCTTTACACTCAAACGGACAGTTTATCATCACATTTTCATCGATAAACACCGTTTTAGGTGCAAATCCGTGCATAACGGTGTCCGTAGACGGAGCAGTTAAAAACAACGTCCACTCGGTGTCGAGCGCCCTTGCCATACGCTTTGCATATTCGCACGCAGTGCCTGCGCCCACCGCAAATACGTGCCTTACGTATTCGGGAGCGACAGGCTGCAAGCAGGCGTCGCCGTGCCGTTTTGAGGATACCGCCTGCATAAAAATGCGATATCCCGCCCTCTTGAGCTGCGCCGCAATATTCTCGGCTATCTCAGTCACGTTTCTGTCATAAACAAGACAAAGCGCCCCTTCCTGAAAGGTGTGGCAAAAATATCCGACGAGCTCGTCTATAAGCCCGCCGCCCATAATGACCGCCGTTTTGCCGACAGTGCGTTTTTCAAAATTAAAGCTGTCCATAAACCACCTGCCCTTTAAAATTAACATCTTACGGCAGTATGATTTTGACAGCTTTTAAGGTTTTTTGCGCTTTTATGTCTTTGGTTTATCTTTTGATATAGCTCTTGCACTTTGTGGCAAAGGGCACGTCTCTTACGTCAATCTGCTCGTTTGCGCAAAGCCCGTTGTTGTTAAAGGCGCAGTCCGCCGAGCACTGCACGAGGGATTCCAAATCGTTTTCGTACACGTCGTTGCCCGCCTCTACGTCCGCAAAGTTTTGTGCGAGCGAGCCGCCCTCTCTCTTTATTCTGCTTACGCATTTTGCGCTCTCGCTTATGGAAATCACTCCCGCAAGGCACTTATTTTTGATGTTATGCTCACAGTTTGAAGTAGCACAGTTTATTTGTTTCATAATACCTCCGTTGCGTGCTGTACGCATTATTGTTTTAAATAGTATTGTCAAAAAGTATTATTTTTACACCGCTGCCGTTGATAAATGCCCGCCCTTGTGCTAAAATGTATGCAAATAAACTTCAAGGAGCAAACAAGATGAAGGTCATTCTGTTAAAGGACGTAAAAGGCACGGGCAAAAAAGGCGAGGTCATAGAGGTAAGCGACGGATATGCTCGCAATTTCCTCATCAAAAAGGGGCTTGCGCAGGAGGGGACGGCTCAAAACGTCTATGTGCTCGAGCAGCGCAAAAAGGCGCAGGAGGCAAAAATTGCGCAGGAGCGTGCCGAGGCAAAGGAGCTTGCAAGCAAGCTCAAGGATATAACCGTCACAGTCGCTGCAAAGGGCGGCGAAAACGGCGGCAAGATGTTCGGCTCCGTCACGGGCGAAATGATATCAAACGCACTTGCGCAGGCAGGCTACAGCATTGACAAAAAGAAGATAGAAATAAAGGAAAGCATACGTGACTTCGGCATGTTCGAGGTGCTGCTGCGCCTCTATCCCGAGGTCAGCCAGACGCTCAAAATAAACGTCGTAAGAGCGTAAAATATGGCGGAATATCTCACCGACTTAGGCATAGGCGACTATAAGATAATTCAGGACACGGACGGCTACTGCTTTTCGCAGGATTCCGTCCTGCTTGCAAATATCGCAAAGCTCGGCGGCAGGGACAGAGTGTTGGACTTGGGCTGCGGCAGCGGCATACTCGCCACGCTTGCGCTTATAAAAAAAGGCGTGCAATGCGCCGTCGGTGTGGAAATTCAACCCGAGCTTTGCGATATGGCAAAGCGCAGCGCTAAGCTGAACGGGTTGGATATGGAAATCATCAACTGCGACGTCAAGGACATCAAACGCCACATCAAGGCGGAAAGCTTTGACAAGGCGCTTTGCAATCCACCCTATTTTGTATCCCCGTCGCCGTCAAAGGCAGGGACAAGCGGAATAGCACGCACAGAGAGCGCCGCTACCCTCGACGACTTTATAAAGGCGGCAAGCTATTCGCTAAAATTCGGTGGCGACCTTTATATAATCATCAAAGCCGCAAGGCTGCAAACGCTTATGGCTTCGCTTGAAAGACACGGGCTTGCCGCAAAGGAAATGACGCTGATATATCCCAAGCTGTCCCACGGCGTGGACGCAGTGATAGTCGGCGCAAAAAAGGGCGGCAAGGAAGGGCTTACGACAAAAACGTTTGTCGCCCAAAACGAGGACGGAGCTTTTACAAGCGAGTATCTTCAATTATATAGCTAAGGTGAAATATGGCAAAACTGTATGTGGTCGGCACCCCGATAGGCAATTTAAAGGACATCACCCTGCGTGCGCTCGACACGCTGAGGGCTGTTGATATCATTGCCTGCGAGGACACACGCCACTCGCTGCCGCTGCTGTCGCACTATGATATACACGCAAAGCTTATAGCCTATCACAAATTCAACGAGGCGGAATGTAGCGAGCGCATTTTGGACAGCATAGAGAGCGGACAAAACGTCGCCCTCATCACCGACGCAGGTATGCCGTCCATAAGCGATCCGGGTGCGGAGCTCATCTCAAAATGCCATGAGAGGGGCGTAAACGTGGAGCTTGTCCCCGGACCTACCGCAGTCGCAAGCGCAGTCACGCTAAGCGGACTTAAGGCAAGCGGTTTCACGTTTTTGGGGTTTTTACCTGAAAAAAGTGCAGATAAAGCTGCGATTCTGTCAAAAGCGGCGGCAAGCGGACTGCCGATAGTCATATACGTTGCGCCCCACGATCTGACAAAAACCGCAAACTCTCTTTTGAGTATACTCGGCGACCGCAGCGTCACGGTCGTGCGTGAAATCACCAAAATGTACGAAAGCGTGACAAAAACCACCCTTGCGGATTTCCACTGCGAGGAAAGAGGCGAAATAGTTATGATAATCGAGGGCGCCGAGCAGACAAATCCCCTCAACTCGCTCACCGTGAAAGAGCATTTATCCCACTATATATCCCTCGGTATGGACAAAAAGGAAGCGGTCAAGCAGGTCGCCAAGGACCGCAACCTGCCAAAAAACGAAGTCTATCAACAAGCCGTAGAGCTTTAAGGAGAATTATGAACAAAACTCTTTGCAAAACCGTCGCAATACTCTTGCTTGCCCTTGTGCTTATTTTCGCCTTAGTCGCCTGCGATAAGGACGACAGTACGCCCCATTCCGTCGTTGCCACATTCGAGCTAAACGAAAACGACGGCGCCGACAGCTTCACTATGCGAAAAGGCATTATCTTCAAATATAAGCAAAGCAAGCTAAACAGCATAAACGGTGTGAAAGCCACCGTGCGTGAAACAAACAAGGATAAAAAAATAGAGCTGATAGTAAATAACGTCAATAAAAACAACCTGTCCGCCGTGCTTGCCGCTATCACTGCAGAGCCGACGCTCAGATTTATGGACTTTTACAACATCGACGGTGAGCCGCTGTTTTTGGGCAATGGCAACGTAGCAAGCGTCGCCGTCATTCCCGACAATTTGGACAACCCCGCAATACAGATAGAATTTACAGCGCAAGGCGTTGAAAACATCAACCGCTACGTCGGCAGACATATCTCAATCTATTCCGACAACGAATACATCACTGACGCCGTCGTCAACGTAATGCTCGCAAGCGGCGGAGCAAAATTGTCCTTCAATTCGGGCAAAACCGACCTCGAAACCCAAGCCATCGCCGCCAAAATGAACGCCGCCCTATTCGGCTTGCAAATCAAAAACCTCGACATCAAATATGTAGGATAAAGCGATATATTCATTGATTTTAGCAACTGCAAACTATTTATAAGCACATTGACACCAAGCTCTTTGTTTGCTAAAATAGTAAAAAAGAAATAGCGATATAACATTTATGGATTTATCAAAATTATTGTTGGAAAGTAGTAATTATATGTACGAGTATGCTATAAAAAAATGCGGCTCTGATTTCGTCGATGAAAAACACGGCTGCGTTTGGTATCATTCAGTTTGGCAATATTTACGTATTTTAAATTGCGTTTCTTCTCCACAATGGCATGAGGAATTTTATAGTGAGTCTTTAAAAAACGCTTTAAAAAACAATAATGAAGCTAAAATTCTCATTTCAGGAACCGCAGATTATTCTATGCTTCACTTGATTGTAACTGAAGTGTCAAATTTATCCATAAAAACTACTATTACTATTTTAGACAAATGCGAAACGCCATTGGAAATTTGCAAATGGTATGTTAAAAATTACGAAACTTATATTAATAATAATTCTAACTTAAACAATCTAATTACATTCGAATTTGTTCAAAAAGATATTCTCCTGTTAGATGCAGCACAAAAATATGATATAATATGCGCTGATGCATTTCTGACACGTTTTGATAGATACTCAGCAAAGAGCATTTTATTGAAATGGAAAAATCATCTAAAATCAAATGGAAGAATTATTACAACTATAAGAATACACGAAAACGAAACAAAATCATTATTATCCGCTACAATGAATATTTTAAATTTTAATAATAAGGTCAAATCTCGCTACAGTGAATTTATAAAACGCAACGGCTCTTTTCCTATAACAGAAGACCTATTACTTTTTTTATCAAATAGATATATAATCAAAATGCATAGCAATGCAATCGGCAATAAAGATGAAATAATTCAACTGTTCAATGAATGTGACCTTACAATAGATATTGCTACAACAAGTTACGTCGAAGGCGAAGTTAACCCGACGGAGTATTTGCAAATAGTGGCAATCAAACAATAAACTTAAAATTTAAATATAGTCGGAGTACAGTATGAATACCATAAAAAAAGAACTCAATGCAGAAAGAAACTCTTTGATTCCTTGGAAAATAGAGAGCGACAAAAGACTTTATTTAAATTTTAATCCCATATCTACTGATCCTAAATGGGTGGTAGAACTTGATTATGAATTGTTTGAAACTTCATTATCTCCCGAAAATAAATTAGATAAAAAGCAAGTAATTGACCATGCTTTAGTAAAGCTATTGTCAAATTTTAAAATCTTCACTGATTTAAATTTCCAAAAGACCAATACTCCGGCTATAGACAATAACGGCGATGACTTGGTATTTAATGAACTTATTGATAAAATATCACATCTTCAGGAAAGCAGCTTTATATCTATTGTAGGAGAAAACGGCAGTGGTAAAACGACATTGATAAAGCAATTCTGTTGTCAAAAAACAGATGCTAAAATATTTTGGTT
This sequence comes from uncultured Christensenella sp., assembly GCA_910584155.1. Classification (GTDB taxonomy): domain Bacteria; phylum Bacillota; class Clostridia; order Christensenellales; family CAG-917; genus CAG-475. The sequence goes on from CAJTYG010000004.1 coordinate 30,090, forward strand.
TGATTTTAATGGCAGTTTTACAAATTTTATTGATAAACTTTATGAACTATTCACCTTAAACACGTCAGATTTTAATGGAGTTTTTCTGATTTTAGACAATATCGACTGTTGTGGGTTAGATACGGCACAGAATATTTTTGAGTTTTTTAAAGAAATTGTAAAAATAGTAAGAAGCACTAATAAATATATGCAACTGATTATAATACAAGATGCGTATCATGTATTAGAATATACAGCTACAGACTATAATACAATTTTCGTATCGACGTCCTCTGTAATAAAAGATTTAAAAAATCAAAACTTTGATAATCTATCCAAAGCACCCCTACCGATACTACTACATAACTCATATGACAAGGACAACCCATCTGAGTTAGCACAATACTATATTAAAATCAAAGATGTAGAAACCAGTTTCGCAGAGAAGCGTTTAATATATAAAGTTATTTTACTATCAAGTATGGGGATATATGTTCGCCTGTATAATGAAGAAACCAATATAGCAAAAAAACTTATAACTTACTGTACAGGTATGAAATTATACAGCAACAACTCAATAGTTTTTGCGAATAAAGAATTAAGCAAATTAGTACTTGCGCAGATAGATAACAATTTGTGGTATAAGTATAAATTTGACAAAGCTTTTAATGACGAAAAACCGTCCAATGTTGCTAAAAAAATAATAGAAAACTATTACAATAAAACTAAATTATCTTTAACAAATATAGGCAATATCCTTGAGAACAACGCCTATAATTATTCTCAGCAAAGTGATAAACACAAATATCTTTTTGATTATATAGAACTAATTGCTATGGCATCAAACGCAAAAGCTCATTTAATATATGAAATTGAAAAGTCATATTTAGAAGGACGTGGCTATTTTGAAAACCATTTAGGAGCAATTTTGTTTGCAGCCGAAGCACTCGCAAAATACGACGATGATTGGAAAGCTTTAATTGCATGGAAACGTCTTGCAAGGTTTGTTAGAGATACTTACTATATCGATGGACAAACTCTGCCGGAAATTAAGATTGATAGGAAATTTAATGAAAATACATATGTCGATTTTGATAACGGACCTCATTCCAATTCAATAAAAAATCAAATACTCCTTCAAAATGAAGTTATTTCAATGTTCGGGAATGAAATGAATTTATCAGGTCAAAACAAAAATGAGTGCTTGGCGGAAGACAATTTTAGATATTTATTATTGCAAAACAAAATTGATAATGATGATATCTTGGAAATCAACATCGAAAAATTTTATAAAACATATCTTCTCTCATTGTTATACGAGTTTGAAGTAACTGCTCCACAAATTGAATTAGATGAAAAAAGAATAACTATTCTATTTAATAAAATTAAAAATAATATAATAGAAAACGAAGAAAATGATACCGCTTATTTTTACCCTGCTCGTGTACCTTGGGTATCCGCTAGAATGTTGTTTGCTTTATGCGAAACTCCTACATCGCTAGTTGCGTTGGCGCCAGATATAATACGCTATAAACGTCGTATTTGCAAATGGCTTGCAAGCTGTGGCTATGAAATACCTATTGAGGACTCCACAAAATATATGATATGGCTACCGGGAACGGGGCTATGGAATGGCGTACTTGAAACCACTATGATGTGCACATTTGCCATAAAAGCTGCAGGCGGCAATGATATAGTCGTACAAAAAGGTTGCAATTATATTTTAAGTCAAGAGAATTCATGGTTCAAAAACAATTCATCTGCGGACGGAATATGGGCGTGTGAAACTATACTATTAAATTCATCCAATCAAGATTCATTACTACTGGCTCATAATATAATGAACAAAATCAATTTTGATTCTCCATCTCAAATATTTACGACCAAAACAGAAAAACCCGATCGTAGCTTGGGCGATTCCCATATCGCCAAAACTTTAATTTCTTTAGCCTACAAATTGTCATCAAAAAAACCTGCAATCTTTATAGATAATAACGCATATGAGTATTCAAATAAAAAGGCATTCATATCATTTGAAACATCAACAGGATGTGATGTAGCACAAAAAATTTACGACAGCATTATAAACAACGGCACTGTTCAGCCCTATATTTATACGCAACAAATGTCTGCCGGAAATTGGAAACAACAATTAAAAAATGCTATTTCTATTACCGATGTCTTCATTCTAGTCATATCAAAACGCACATTTGATTCTCAACCAGTATTAGACGAACTTAAAATAAGGTTCGAAATGGGCGGACCAATATTACCCGTTTTATGCGAAGACTGTAACGGTGAAATAGCAATATCAGATTTTGCAAAGACTTATTTAACACAAAGCGAAGTCCAAAAACTAATGGAAATATTAGATAAAAAACATAACAACGTAATTGATATTGCTATAACCAAAGATTATATCCAAAAAGTTTTACAATACATAATCAATTAGTTTTTGGCATAATCTTCTTAAACGTAATGCTTGCAAGCGGCGGAGCAAAATTGTCCTTCAATTCGGGCAAAACCGACCTCGAAACCCAAGCCATCGCCGCCAAAATGAACGCCGCCCTATTCGGCTTGCAAATCAAAAACCTCGACATCAAATACGTAGGATAAAACGATATTATACAATTTCATACAATAAAAGCGAGGGCACGTTTTATGTGCCCTTGCTTTTTATTTAGTTTATGTAGCTTATTTAGTTTGCTTAAAAGCTTATGTAACTTATTTGATTTAAGTCATTGCAACTAAAAGCTTGCTTATTTGAAGTATCTGTTGAGCAGTCCCTCAAACGCTTTGCCGTGACGTGCCTCGTCACGTGCCATCTCGTGCACTGTGTCGTGGATAGCGTCAAGCCCTTCCTCTTTTGCACGCTTTGCAAGCGCAGTCTTGCCTGCGGTTGCGCCGTTTTCCGCAGCAACTCTCATCTCAAGATTTTTCTTTGTGGAATCTGTCACAATTTCGCCAAGCATTTCGCAGAATTTTGCTGCGTGCTCCGCCTCTTCAAAGGCTGCCTTTTCCCAGTAAAGACCGATTTCGGGATATCCCTCTCTGTGTGCGACTCTTGCCATTGCAAGGTACATACCAACCTCTGTGCACTCGCCCTCGAAGTTTGCCTTCAAGCCGTCATAAATGTCCTGAGGGACGCCCTTACCCACGCCGATGACGTGCTCTGCCGCCCAAGACATTGCATTTGCTTCCTCTTTTTTAAGCTGTGCCTTGCAGATGGGGCACACCGCTGGAGGATTTTCACCTTCATACACATAGCCGCAAACGGGACATACGTATTTTGCCATAATTTTGTACTCTCCTTTAAATTTATATTTCACCGTTATTCGGTAAAATTCATTATTTTGTTGTTCTAATCGCCTCTTTTCGTCCTAAGGCTACCGCCTTATTTATCGAAAAGCTTTTTAAGCGCAACCAAATCGTCGCATTTCGCACACATTCGTTCGCCGCAAATCCACCTTTCAGCCTCACCTGAAAGCTATATTTTGAAGTTCTGTCATTCAGCTTATTGCTTTCGTTTAGCCTCGTTGCGAAGCTTTGCAGAGTGCGGTTTTATCGGCGCATTTTGTGCACAAACCGTCAAAGGTTATCTGCGCATTTTGCAATTTAAATCCGCCATTGCTTTTTATGGAAGCCATAAAGCTCTTCTCATCCAAAAACACGTCCTCAATCGCACCGCACTGCTTGCAGACAAGGTGGGCGTGCATCACAGTTGTTTTGTCAAACACGGAGGCTCCGTTTTGCATTGTGACCTCTTGAATTACGCCCTCTGCAACCATCTTTCTGAGGATACGGTACACCGTTGCAAGGCTGATATACGGCAGCTCGTCTTTGACACGCTGATAGACGGCATCTGCCGTAGGATGATCCCACGCAGTGCAGACGACTCTTTCTATCACGTCTCTTTGAACTGTATTTCTGCCTCTGTCCGCCATATTTTGCTTGCAACTCACCTTTTTTGATAATGACTGCTTATTGATAATCATTATCAATAATTTGCCTTAAAACACACCTTATTGATAATCATTCCTTATTGATAATAATTATCATTTAATAATCATTATCATTAAGATAGCATAATCACCAAATTTTGTCAATACTTTATGTCAAATTTCACAAAATCTTTATGCTTTAAATTTTTAAGCAAAAAACCTGCAAAATGGTGTGTAGTGATAGGGATTTTATGTCACTATCGCTACTTCTTTTTGCTCATTCTGCGTGGGAATTGCTCCCACGCAGTTATAAATAATCTCTATCGTTTGCTTCCTGTGCCCATCAACTACTTCTGCCTGGTGCACCACTATCTTTGAAATAAACTCGTGTAATATTTCTGCTGTCAGTTCAGTTATCTTGGTGTATTTGCGAATTATTCGCATAAAGTTAGACACGTTTGTTGTTTGCTCATTTGCTCTTTGTAATTCTGCCCTTAACTTGTCTGAACATTCCTTCGATGCAGTTTGCTCCGCATCATAGTTCTTGTATAGCGTTGCGAATCGCTCATCTGTTATCATCCCGTTTACCCTGTCGTCATACAGTCTTTGAATGATCTTATCAAGTTGGATTATGCGCTGTTCTGCTTTTTCTAACTCTTGCTTGTACTGTGCCACTCTCTTCTTGTTCTCGATATCTGCGTTGTTTGTAATTACTGACAAAAACTCTTGTTCGTGTTCCTTCGCCATTGAAAACACTCTCTGCATATCCGATAGCACAATCTTATCTAACACATTCTCTCCTATTTGGTGAGCAGTACACAATTCCCTTTTCTTTTTGCGATAAGTTGAACATGTAAAATAATTATCTCTCTTATTAGGGTCTCTACGTATTATGTAAAGCTTTGCTCCGCAGTCCGCACAGAACAGTAGACCTGCATACTTGTTCACCTCACCTGTCCGTCTTTCTCTACGTTGCTTGCCTTGACGGATACGCTGCACAGTGTCGAAAGTGTCCTTGTCTATAATTGCTTCGTGGGTATTCTCAAACGCCACCATTTTATCTTCGGAATTTAATATTGCTTTCTTCTGTTTATATGACTTGCGGTATGTCTTAAAATTCACAGTTCTTCCAACATAGCTTTGATTAGACAATATATTACCTACTGTTTGGCTATTCCATATTTCGGGGGACTCTATTGTTTGCGAAGTCACGGGCAACCCTTTACGATGTAAGTATATATACGGTGTTTCCACTCCATTTTGCGTAAGAATATTAGCTATTTGTAACGGGCCGTGTCCCTGCATACAAAGACTAAATATTTTTCGTACAATTACAGCCGCTTCTTCATCTATTAGCCAATGGTCTTTATCTAACGGGTCTTTAATATATCCCAATGGTGGTCTCGTACATAGTGGTTTTCCAGACATACCTTTTGCTTTGAATATAGCCTTTATCTTCTTGCTTGTATCCTTTGCATACCATTCGTTGATAATGTTTCTAAAAGGCGTAAAATCATTATCCACATTGCTCTCGCTGTCTACTCCGTCGTTTATGGCAATGAATCGCACATTCGCTTCGGGAAATGTTATCTCAGTGTACATTCCTACTTTCAAGTAGTCTCTGCCTAATCGGGACATATCTTTTACGAGGATTGTGCCAATTCTTCCATTTGTAACATCTGCCAACATTCGCTGAAAATCAGGTCTGTTGAAATTCGTGCCGCTATATCCATCGTCCACATAGAAACAAAGATTAGTAAATCCGTGTTCGCTCGCATACTTGCTCAATATGGCTTTTTGATTCTTTATACTGTTACTATCCCCTTCGAGTTCATCGTCTCTCGACAAGCGACAGTATAACGCTGTTATCTTATCACCTCCGTTTTTAACGTACTTATTTCTTTGCTCGTTCAGTTGCTCCATCATATCGTTTCTTCTCCTTTGGAATAACAACCTTCAAGCGAGTCTCTAAGTATTAACTTCTTTAATTTTTCCAAGACAGTTTTTATTGCTGTCTCTTCTTCTCGGATAAGCACTGTGTACTCCGTGCCTCCAATTGCTGTATTGTATCTAAATTCTCTTTGCTCCTTTTGTTCCCCTTTTACTGCTTCTATTTTATGCCTCGTTTGTGAAGGTCAGGCACCTTCTTGTATTTGTTCCCGCTACCCTATTCAATCTAAGTTAATTGATTAGGTTCCAATTAAAACAGCATTCTAAATTTCACTCATATTACGGCTCATACTGTTTCTTCAATGCTTCAAAGCCTGCCGTTATTATTGCTACCTTTGTAATGTTGTGCTTTGTAAGAAACTCTTCCATTTCGTCCGCTAAATTGCGGTCTATACTCGTTCCCCATACTTTACACTTCGCTTTGCGCTCTTCTTTATGGCTTTCTTCATATCTCCTACGATTTTCCCTTATGGGCGTACTTTCTTTTCTTTCCATTGTTTCACCTCTTATACAACATGTATTCGTATTGATACGATAGTGCATAAACTTGAATTTGTCAAGAGGTTATTTTCACGTTGCCTCCTTTACATTAGTATTTTTGTTTTTCAGCCTGTGGACGAAAAGCCTCACAGAGACCACACTTCGCTTTCGAAGTATAGTGGGCTATACTTTGTATCCAAGTTTCCTATTTATGAAATCATGCGCATCACCTCCAAAATATCTCTCTAATATACCCAGCACACTTATCTCAAAAACGTGACGGTCTATTGAAAAATTTATTATTTTTTTATATCCCTCTATATATCCAAGTACACTTTTCTCAAAAAGTTCGGGGTGTAGCCCAAAATTTATTGAAAATTTTTTTACTCACTAAATAACCCCTCTATATAAAAGGGCAAAAAATCGGCAAAATCGTACCTCTTAATTTGAAAATTTTTTATTTTTTTGTTGCTACATAATTACTCCTCTAATAAACCAAGCACACTTATGGGCGAAATTATAGACGCATGATGCAAAAATATTTTTTACCTTTCTATATTCCCAAGGACACTTTTTGGGTTTTTACAACCACATTTCTTAAATCTTTAGATTTTTTCTAGAAATCTTTTGCTTACAAAATAGCCCTCCATATAAAAGGGCGAAAATTAGGCAAAAGTTGGCCCACTAATTTGAAAAAATTTCAATATTTTATTATGGCAAAATTTTGGGAAAGCACAGATTTCAAAGAGCAGGATAAGAAAATTCCCAAAATCCGTAGATTTTGAGAATTTTGATACTCAGCTTACGCCTCGTTAAAACAAGTGGGAAACCCACTTTTTATTTAATATTTTTAATTATGCTATCATAAAACACATATCATCTTTTACTCATGCCGCAACTGCATTGGCATTGATTTCAGAGATTATTTTGCGTATTTCGTACCAAACATTAACGTCCTGAAAAATGTCAACAATACTACCTCTATCAGTAAACGGCGCACTTTGCAGCACAGACAAATCTTTCATAAGTCCATTTTTGACAATGTACTCGATTATTTGATTGACAAAATAAATTTGCCTGCTATCGAATTTATTCTCGTTCAAATAATCCGCAAACGCTGCTTTTGCCGAAGCCATATCGAGTCCAACAATCTCTCTAACAAATTCACCAAGCGGTTTCTGTCCAAAAGAATTTTCATAGTCTTCTTTTGATCCTAAATCTTTCCACAATATTTCTTCCAACATAGCTACGTCGTCCAAGTTAAGCGGCTCATTAGTTTTTAACTTTGCAATTGCCTTCAGCTCCTGATGTTCACGCACATAACGCTCCGCTTTGATTTTATAATTTCTCAAAGCGTCGTTACCAAACTCCGCATCTTTCCATTCAAAAGATAAAATCTCATCAGAAAAATCGGTAACATAGGTCTGCTTGTTTTTTGGAATAAACTTCATCAACTCACGCAAGTTTTCGCGTATGTGTTCAAACTCGTTTATTCCGGCTGATTCAATATATGAAGGAGATAATATGTTTTCGATCAAATCGGTATGCACCATAATCTGAGGAATATTAGCAATCTGCGAAAGCGCAACAACTTTTTTTATCAAATCATTTCTCGCTCGAGTATATGTTTTTCCCGCCAAATAAGCAAGCTCTATTCCAAACATAAGCGAATCAAACCTAACCGCCAACACGTCATCTTTATCCGGCAAGATAAGCGGTGCGATATGCTCCGCCATGATAAGCGTATCTTCATATGAAAGCGGAGTATATGCCTCGTCTCTTAAATACTTTTCAACGTATTTCAAATGCAGTTTTACCGCAAAATTATTCTTATCCAAAGCGGCAATTTCTTCTTTCAACTCACCTATCAACCTATTTCGAAAAGGAATCAACTCATCGGTCTGGTATTCGATATCCTGTAGCTTATATACTATCTGCGCCTTTAGGTTAAAAATTGCGGATTGTAGAGCGACTTGGTTGTTTACTTCCCTTCCTTTATTTGCTTTGAAAAAGTCACAAACGCCGCAGAAATCAAAAACAAAGAATTTTTCTTTATCTGCCCCATCCAACAACTCGGGGCACAATCTTGTGCCACGTCCTATCATCTGCCAAAACTTCGCACTTGATAATACAGGTTTAAAGATAACAAGATTCAATATCTCAGGGATATCTATACCAGTATCCAGCATGTCGACAGAAATTGCTATTTGCGGCAATTTCTTCACATCTGAAAACTCGTCTATTGCGCTTTGCGCATAGTTAACGTAATTGTCAATAACTTTTGCATAACCGTTAAGATGCGGATACTCTCTATTGAAAATTTCAAAAATAAGTTCGGCATGTCTATGGTTTTTTGCAAAAATAATCGTCTTCCCTATCTTCTGACCATAATCTATTTTCAAAGAGTTCTGCATAACACAGCGAAGTGCCTGTACGATGGTGTCCTCATTAAATAGCCATTCGTTTAATGCGTTGGACGAAATGCTTTCGGGATATTCTCCGTTTTCATCGGCAAAGGTCTTTTCGTACTCTTCCTTTTCCTGTTCAGACAACTCGTCATATACTACGCCCTGTTGCATGAATTTGAGCGCAACATCCGCCGTCTTGTAATCCACAAGATATCCGTCTAAAACCGCCTGCGACAAATCATAACCGTAAGTCGGAACGCCCTGCTCCAATTCAAATATATCGTAAGTATTCTTATCAATATCATCCTTTGGAGTTGCAGTGAGTCCAATAAGTGGCGCATCAAAGTAATCAAATATCGCCTGATACTTATTGTAGATTGAGCGGTGCGCCTCATCGCAAACAATCAAATCGAAATGTCCACAGGTGAACAATCTTCCTTCGTCGTCTTTAACACTGTCAATGCAGTTCATCATCGTTTGATAAGTCGAAAAAATTCCGCATGCAAGCGGGTCGTTCGCGCTTTCGCACAGATTCGTCACCGAGTAATCAGGCAATAAATTGACAAACGCACGCTTTGCCTGCATGACAAGGGCAGTTCTATCCGCAAGGAAAAGCACGTTTTTAATCCATCCGTGCTGCAATAACACGTCGATAAGTCCTATGACAGTACGCGTCTTTCCCGAACCCGTTGCCATGACCAGCAATGCCTTGCGGCGATTGCGCTCGTCAAACGCCTCGCATATGCTTTTGATTGCCGCTTCCTGATAATACCTTCCTGCAATGCCTTTGTTTACTATTACATGCTTTAACGAAGTTCTTTGCATCCTTAGATTAAACAACCGCTCTAAATCTCGTTTGGAATAGAAACCGCTTACCTTGCGCTCAGGATAATACTTGTCATCCCATATTCTCGTATCATATCCGTTTGAAAGGAATATAATCGGACGACGTCCAAATTTTATTTCAAGCAAATTTGCATACAGTTTTGCCTGTTGTCTGCCTACCGCAAGATCAACACAAGTCTTTTTGGCTTCAACTAACGCAAGTGGCTTTCCATCATCGCCGAACAACACATAGTCAGCGTAACCTACACCGGAAGTATTAGGCATACTAGTAAGCTCGTATTCGTTTATCCAATTTTTATTTTCAATCCACCCTGCATCGGCAAGTGCCACGTCAATATACAACTTGCGCGTCTCATATTCCGATGGCTCTGCTTTCAGCGAATAAGTTTTTCCCTGCTCTTCTCGACGTTTAGTCAATTCTTCTCTCAAAGCAGCATTCTCTGCGAGCAATTCTTCAAAGTTTATTTCTACTGAATAATCGGATACCGCTTCAGTTTGTCTATCGGGAAGAGTTTTATCATATTGTTTTTCCGTATAATCTTCTACATAACAATACTCTACAAAGTCAAGAAAATAAAACAAATTTTCAAGACACAACCGTGCTTGAGCTTCGCTTATTTTCTTCCCGCCGTGCGCAACGATATTACCCATTTTGCGAATGAAGTGCATACGGCTAAGCAAGCTCGAATCGACGATTTTTCTGAATTCTTCAGTCCCCATCAATGTATTGAGCGAATCATCATAATCGGGTGCTGAAAGCTCCGCATCCACCGAATACATCCATTTCACGGCAAACTCCATCGTGCGTCGGCAATTCAAAACACTCGCCTCCGCATCAATATGAAATATTTCTTCGGCCTTGATTGCGACATCAGCAAACACCGCAAAATCTTTTTCTTCTTTCAAAAAATCAAAGTTTGTCATAACTTCCCTTTTTAATCAAATTCAAATAGTCCAGTCTGTTCTGTAAATAATTTGATAACTCGATTTGTATCAATTTTGTTTGCAATAAATTTCTCATAAAGACTTAGTAATTTTTCCGTTGTAATTATCAGGCTACCGTTTCTTATTGCAAGGTCAACTTGTTTTTTATGAATTGGTTCACGTACCTCTAAAGGCTTATTCCTTTGCGAATTGATTATCAATAATGCCTTGATCTCTTCTTCTTTCTCATCCTCCTGCAACTTTTCCAAATATGACTGATAATGCACATCTAACTGTGAAATATTTTCTGATTTAACATTAGATGTAATTCCCTTTATCTCGCCTATAAACGTAATGTTATCTAATTTAATTAAAAAATCCTCTTTCTTCTCATCCTTAAAACCACTTAAATCATACATTAAAAGTGTTTGCAGAATGTCAAATACAACAGAAATCAACCGCTCTCCATTTTCAATTAATATACTTTTATAATTCAGATTTTTATTTATTATTTCATTCGCTCGCTCTATCTCACATTTTAATTCTTCTATTTTTATAATATCGTTCTTAATAATATCTCGTTGGATAACATCATCAAATCTCTCCAATTCAATAAGCCATTGCGGATACTCTAGCTTTTCGTCAGCAAGACCAATCGCCTCAATAAAATCTTTGAAATTGCAATTAGTCGATTCCATTAACAAAGTAGTCAAGTATAATCTTTCATTTAGACATATCGTTGTAGCTCTTCCGCTGCCTTCTGCTTTTGTGACCGCAATTTTATCACAATTCAAAAAACTGAACGAAGAATCGAAAAAACTATATTCACATTTTGTTCTGGAATTCTCAAATATTATTTGATATCTCCCTATCCCTGTTATCAATTCTCTAAGAATCTCATAAAAACAATCAAGTCTATCTTTTATATTATACTGGTATTCATAAGCAAGGTCGTATTTATTATATAAAAACAACATGTTATAGTTCATCGGCATCAGTATAACGACTTTAGATTTAGTATTATTTTTAATAAGAGCATTTAATGAAATCAAATCATTTGTAATGTTTATTCTATTCGCTTGTGAACCATTGTTTTTCCAAATATTTTCATCTTGTAAATTTATGATATTGATATCAAACATATCAAAAGTCATTGGGCTATTGTATGGTGCGTATCTTATAGAAAAATCATTACTCCTAATTATCTTTTTATTACTTATTACTTGTATCTTAAGCATTCTTTTCTTCCTATTTTATCCCAAGTATTCTTACATTAATGCTTTTTCGCATCAATATGGAATATTTCTTCCACCTTAATTGCAATATCCACAAACATCGCAAAATCTTTTTCTTTTTTCAAAAAATCAAAGTCAGTCATATTGATCTCAAAACTTACCTTTTTATTGCTAATAATTGCATCATATAGTATTCTCCATATGGTGTCAAAGTCCAATATGTTTCCCTATCCTTTGTAGACCGCTTTTTTTCGCTTAATTGTATTAATCCTAAAGCCTTAAGTTGCACCTTAATTAAACTGTACGATTCGTAACTAATTTTAAAATCCTCAAAATCAGATACATCTTCATAACCTTCTATTTCTTCTATTCTGCTAATTGAACTTTCTAACAAATCATTTAGGGCATATTTAAAAGTCTCCTCATCACATTCATCGATCATACTAGGTGCCACTCTAGAAAATATTAAATTCCACGAAAAAGATAATTCTTCCTCATAGTTATAGTAGTCATAAGAATTATTTTCAGTTGCGGAAAATGAAAATTTCACTTTTATCTCATCTTCTCCCTGTGCAAATTTTTCTGTTCCCTTGGGCGCTTCCGTTGCGATTATTTTTAATCTTTCTTGCAATTCTTTATTTTCTTTTTGCAATCTCGCAATTTCTTGTAATGAATCTTCATCAACTACACTTCCCGATTTAACCCACCCTTCAGCAGGAAAGTCTTTAATAAGCCTTATCATACTACGAGAAACAATCGCACCTAACTCCGCAGGTGTTTCCCAATACTTAACAAGTTTTTTTTGTGCTAAATCTCTAAAATCATCTAACTTTTTCTTCTTTTCAGGATTATTATCTGTCTTGTTTACAATAATCTCTCCAGGTTTTTTATGTAAGAATGAAATTATTGGTTTATTCTTGTTTAAAGCATATTCAAACTCCATTTGAGTAAAACTAATTCCCTTGTCATTCTCGCTTCCATAGCGACCTCCGATTATTAGAATGTAATAATCACAATCATCGATGACCTTTTTAATTAAAGACCACTGGTCATCATTAGAAGCAGGAAATAACTCCATCCCCGCTGGAATGCAATCCAATTCTAAAAGTGCTTGCATCACTTCTTTTCTTTCTTCCTGTAAATCTTCAAATGTCGAACTTACAAATACTTGATATCGCTTGTCCATATTCTCTCCCTTTCATCCAAAACATTTTTGCATTAATGCTTTTTTCAATGTTTCTAATTTTTCTAGACTACAATTAATAGTAAACTTTAATTTATCTATCAGTTTGACAAATTCCGCAAAATTATTTTGTTGCGAAATTGGCGGGATTATAAAATTTAATTCCGCTAAAATTTTTAAAGTGAGATATTTAGTGTTAGTACCTTTTGATTGATTTTGCAAGTAATCTAATTTGTCCTGAAGCTGATATTGAAAACAGCGATATAGCCAATCTTTGTTGCGTAGAGATAATACATAAGTTCTTTGATAGGCGTTAAATTTTCCACTATAGTATTTTACGTCATATTTCCCGACTGCATTATTTCCTGCTAACAACAAAGCCTCTTGATCAAAAGCATATTTATCAATTTGAAAAATTTCTTTGGCGCAAGTAAAAAACGGATATTCGCCACAATCGACCATGGCATTTGAATCAAGCTTTCCAGTCTTTGTTAAAAATACATCATTCCACAATAAAGTAGGAAAACCTTTATCTTCAAACATCTCAATAAATTTCGATTTAACTAGCAAGTCAAGTTTTTTAAGTTGCTGTATGCGTTTTGCAATAAAATGACCTATTAAATTAAAACGCTCTAATTTTTCATTTTGATTTATAAATATTGATTCATCAAATTCAATATTTGTAAGATACTGTTTGGAAATATGCTTTAATCCTGCACCTTTAAATCCATTCTCCAAAAGATGCATATTGCTTATGAAATATAGATAAACAATTTTTAAATTAATCTGACTATCATTTGCATACAATACTAAACAATCCGTTGAGGTTGCAAATGGTTCATCGCAAAAATGGATATTAGCATTTCCTCCTGTACCAAATATCAAAGCGGGTTTATCAAATTGATATGTATTATAGAATTTATATTGACTGCTACTTGAAGTAAAAAATTTATATTTGCCTTGCGACAATCCCTCTCCCGCCTTAACATTTGATTTTTTTTGCACCGAGCATATATCCCCTAATTTTACTTTCACAATAATTCCTCCAATTCAGCAAGTCCTGCCGTGATTTCAGCTTCCAGTTTATGTAAGTCCGCCATTAGCTCTTGTGTAGAAGGATATTGCTCCGCAACATATTCCGTCTTTTTGTATTTATTGATAGACAAATCATAATCGTTATCTACGATTTCCTGTTTGTCAACCAAAAAGCTCTGCTCGGTGCGAGCGCGGTTTTCTTCACCTTGCAAGTTATGAAAGCGCACAACAATATCAGGGATGTCATTTTCATTTGTTTCATTACGCTTATCGTCAAGAGAAAAGCCGTCCGCTCTCATATCGTAGAACCAAACCTTATCCGTTCCGCCGTGTCCCGTTTTGGTGAATACAAGCACGGCGGTGGATACGCCCGCATAGGGCTTAAATACACCGCTCGGCATAGAAACTACCGCTTGCAATTGATTGTTTTCTATAAGTTCTTTACGTATTGCTTTATGCGCATTAGATGAACCAAACAAAACGCCGTCGGGAACAATACACGCGCATCTGCCACCAACTCGTAGCATACGCAGAAACAATGCAAGAAACAAAAGTTCAGTTTTCTTAGTTTTGCAAACCTTTAACAAATCCACAGAAACGGTGTCATAATCCAAACTGCCCTTAAACGGCGGATTTGCAAGGATAAGCGAATACTTTTCCTTATCGGGATTTTGGTCGGACAGGCTGTCGCGATATTCAATATACGGATTATCCACTCCGTGAGTCATCATATTCATTGCGCCTATACGAAGCATTGTTCTGTCCATATCATAGCCATGGAACATTTGGCTCATATAGTGTTCTCTATTTTGACGGTTATAGAAAATATCTTCTTTATGATGTTCTTTGAGATATTCACCTGCCGTCACCAAAAATCCTGATGTACCGCAGGCAGGGTCACAAATCACATCTTCGGGTGCGGGTTGCATCATGTCCACCATCATTTTGATTATGTGGCGAGGCGTACGGAATTGTCCGTTTAAGCCTGATTGCGAAATCTTAGAAAGCAAGTATTCGTATACGTCTCCCTTCGCATCTACCGAGTCTGTGTTTTTGATAAGCTCGAATATTCCATCCAAACTCGTCACTATTTTGGAAAGCATAAGCGGCGTAGGAATTTTAAAGATAGCGTCGGTCATATATTTGCTATACGCACTATCCTTATCCGTATGTAAATTCTTAATAAACGGAAATACCCACTCTTGCAGGATAGAATACATTTGACCTGCGGGTTTATCGCGGAACACCGACCATTTTAATTGCTCTCCGTTGATTTTTCGCTCATTGATTTCAACTTCCTCTTTGAAAATACTTGCATACGGAACGTCAAGCATAATTGCTTCTCTACGCTTCCTATCGTCAGCCTCTGCCAAATCATGAATAAACATCAAGTACGTGATTTGCTCTATCACGTCAAGCGGATTCACTATTCCACCCGAGGCAAAAATATCCCAAAGTGCGTCTATTTTATTTTTCAATTCTCCCGTAATCATTTTTATCTCCTTTCGCTGTTCCAAACGTATTTAGTATATCTGCCGCCGCCAATTTTCTGTACATCTCCCTTGTCAACCAATTCGGCAAGTGTTCGTTGAATTGTAATTTCCGAAATATCTGCGCATTGCTCTTTTATTTCGGATTTAGTTATAGTTCCAAGCTTATTCTTGATTATATCTGCTATACGCTGTGGTTTTGTAAGAGGTTTCCGCATCCAGATCTGCACCCTCTCTCTAAAATCCCGATAAGATGCAAGCAAAATACTAAGCATATATTCTATAAACGGCAGGTAATCATTTTGATTTTCATGCCACCCTTGAGAACTTCGTAAAAGCGCATCATAATATTGTTCTTTCGTTTCCTCTATTTTCTTTTCAATGCTGATATACTTTCCTACGTTATATCCCGAGCGATAAAGCAACAATAATGTTAAAAGTCTGCTCATTCTGCCATTTCCGTCATTAAACGGATGTATACACAAAAAATCAAGTATAAACATCGGAATCAGCAACAATGGGTTTACTGAATACTGTTCTACCGCTTGATTGAATGACGCACAGGCCTCTTCCAATGCCTCGGGAGCCATCCACGCTTCAACTGGTGTAAATCGTACAAATTTCTCTCCCTTCTCATTTTCTTGGGTTATTACATTATCTCCAACTTTATACTTTCCCCCATATTCCTTTCCACTATAAGCATACAATTCTTTATGCAGTTGCAAAATATAGGCTGGTTTAACTGGAATATATTCATAATTCTCATGTATGTTTTTCAATACATTTCGATATCCAGCTATTTCTTTTTCGCTACGATTTTGAGGATTTGTTTTATCCAAAACTAATTGTTTCAAACGCTCGCAACTCGTATAAATCCCCTCAATTTTATTTGAAGACTCAGCACTTTGAATCTTTGCAATTTCTAGTAGTGCTGTTAAAGTATCTTCCCTTGCATTCAAATACAAATTCTGTTCGCCTTTATACTCATGAGTCTGTGCTATCGTTTCAATCAAATCTTCTGAAATTGACAGCTTTATTTCTTTGTAGTTAAATTTATGCAATTTATACCTCAATTTTATCATTTATTTGATTTTGATATAATTATACCATCCAAAATGCTTAAAGTCAAGAACAAAAACATAATATTCTTGGAACTGTTAGTGCCCACTTATAATTTTTTTGATATATTATGAATGATTATAGCACATTTTTATAAACTAAAATACCGTGGACTTATTTCACACGGTATTTTAGACTCGCTTTAAGTTGTTTTGAATTCCCTGTCGCTACTCACCTAAATGCAGGTTTTTTGTGAGTTTTTTGCTTATTCGATAAATTTAAACATCAATCAAGCATCGAGCCGAGCGAGAAGTTTTCGTAGACCTTGAGGTCATCAAGCTTTATGCTGGGCTGACGCTTGGCGACGGCGGCGTCTATCATCTCTTTGCTGACCTTGGTGTATTCCGCTTTGTCGTTTGTGCGCTTGACGCTCATATACTGCTCGATAGCCATACGGCAGGCTTCTTCGACAATGCCGCAGACGTCTGCGGCGGAGTATCTGCCGAGCTTGTTTGTTGCAAGCAGCGCCGCCGCATACTCGACAACTCCGTCCTCTTGCGGAATGCCCTTGAGCTTATTGCCGATGATTGAGGCGATTGCCTCGTCGGACGGCGGACCGATATGGATAAGGTGCGAAAAACGCTTGTATCTGAGATATGCGGGATCGATGTCCCACGGGCGGTTGGTGGCGGCTATCATGATACGCCTGCTGCCGTCCACGCCCTCGCCGTTCATACGCTGCAAAAGCTCGCTGGTTACCGCCGACTTGTAGTCTTTGCTGTCGCCGCCTCGCTTGCTGAAGATTGATTCGCACTCGTCCACAAACAGTATTGCGCCGTCGGGGAAGCTTGCGATATCCTGAAAGATGTGTCTGACCGCCTGCTCCGAAGCGCCGACGTAGGATTTGAAGATATCCGCAGGCGTGATGACGAAAAGCGGTAGCTGCATTGCGTTTGCGATAGCCTCCGCAAACATCGTTTTGCCTGTGCCGGGGGCGCCGTACATCATCATTCCGAGCCCTCCCTTCATCTTGTAGACGTCAAACAGCTCGGCGTGCTGAGCAAGGAATACGAAGCTTCGCACAACGTCCTTGACGTCCTCCTGCCCGATGATGTCGTCGAGCGTGGTTTTGGGTATCTCGTTTTTGACACGTGAGCCGTACTTGTTTGCCTCGCTCATACGCTCTTTGATTTTGTCGGCGAGCTTTTCCAAAATGTTTTCGTCGTTGCCGAAAAGGCGCATAAGCTCCGAATGCTTGCTCTTATCCGCCTTTGCCAAGCTTACCATCTTGTTGAGCGTTGCCGCCGCCTGTAGATTGAGGCTGCTTATTTCCGCACGCTTTTCGTCAAGGTCGGTGGCGTTTGGATTTTTTTCGATATAGGCTGTAAGCTCCTTGACCTTTACACCTCTGAGGTTGTATTCGTCAAGCAGCTGCGATATGCTTTTTTCCTGCTCGGCAGCGGACGTCGCCGCACCGCCCGAGCGGGCTGAGCCGTTGTCTCTCGGCTTTATAGTTCCTGCCATTTTAGCCTCCCGCTTACCAATTCATCACGCCGCTGCCCGTGCCTGCGTCGCCGTCCGAGGTTGTGCCGCCCGTTGCGCCGACTGCGCTGTCCGCATCGCCTGCGCTTGCCGTGTCGGGAGACATGGACGCTTTTGCTCTTTCGATTTCGGCACGCATTTCGTCGTCGATGAAGCTGTCCTTGCCCTTTTTCTTTTTGCCATTGCCGCCCGAAAGCAGGTTGGTCGTAGCGTCCGTAAGTCCTACAAGCGAGCCAAGCACTATGGACATAAAACCGCCGACGGCCTCTATGCCGATGGACGTGCTTTCTATCATACTTTCCAGCCTTGCCATTTTCTTTTTATAATACTTTTTGGCACGGCGGCGCACTATAAATTTGCGCAAAAACTTGGGGAAGCCTTCCACTCCGTGCGAAAACTGCTGTGCGGATACATTGAAGCTCATATCCAACAGGCTGTCTATCTCGCCCGAGATCGAAGCGAAGTCCATCATCACTTCCTTGTAGCCCATTATCGTTTCCTTTATGGCGCAAAGCTTTGAGCGCAACACATAAAGCACGAGCTTGGATTGCGTCCTTGCGTCCTCCTCGCCGTATTGCTGGGCGTTTGCCACGTAGGCGTTTAACGCCTCCTTTTTGCTGCGCACAAGCGCATTAAGCTCCGGATCCCTTATGACCTTTTGGGGAGCCTGTCTCATCATGGTTTCAGGCATTTTGTGTATCTCCTTTATTTGAATTATTTATACTTTTGTTTATAAAGTCCTTTAAGTTTGCTCTTTCCTGCTCGCCGTTTTTTACCCAGTCGTATGCGCTGACGGACACAGTCTTGTTCCACTCTCTCGTCTGCACGAGCGACTGACGGTATTTTATGGCAAAGTCTATATAGTTTACCGCACGGTCGCCGACGATGGGGGCGACGTCGCAGAATATTGCTATATCCGCCGCCTTGCAGTCCTCATCGAGTATGACGATGGGAATACGCAAGGATTTTTGAGTTGCGCCGTAGTTGACCATAATGCGGGCGCTGTCAATGCCGCACTCGCCGACAAGGAAGCCGCATACGTCCCCTATAAAGCCGTTTGGCGCAGCGCTGCTGACGCTCCTGCAGCCCTCGTCGCCGTTTGCAGAGTGGTCACGCACTATGCGCAAAAAGTCCGCAAGGTAGTCCCTTGCATACACGTTTGACGAGGCGATGTCCTCGACGGTGAAGGAATGTATGACGGTGAGCATATATTTTGCCCTCGAGGCGGCGACGTTGAAAATCTGCTCGCCGTAGCTGCGGCTGAGGTCGCCGAGGCTGACTATCTGTCCCCTCTCGTTGCGCCCGTAGGTCATTGACATTATCACGTGGTCTATCTCTCTGCCCTGCAGCTTTGCTATCGGCTTGACGAAGAAATCTTCCCCCTTGTCCTCTGTGAGCTTGCGAAGCTTTGCGTCCTCGCCTATAAGCTTCGATATATACTGCGCCTGTGCGTCGCCGAACGTGAGCACGCCCACAGACTGCTGCGGATTGACCTCGAAGTGCCGTGAAAGCACCTCTAATACCCTTTGCGCTTCCTTTTTGTTGACGCCGCTGTACACCTCGTCCGACCACTCGAGCTGCACGAGCTCATCTCTAATGCCCATCCTCGAATTGAAGGACATCTTTGACGGGAAGGTGATCATATCGGGATAGTACCTTTGCGAATATGCGATGAGCGACTCGCTTTGACTGCGGTAGTGGCACCTTAGCGAATAGCCCTCGAATGCGCCTCTGCCGCCGCTGACAAGATCCAAACCTGACTCTATCTTTATATAATCGTCGTCCTCTTTTTCAAGCTTGTTTTTGACAAAGTGCCGAATGGGCGGCATCTGATGCTCATCACCTATGATAACACATTGCTTTGTCCTGAACAAGACGGGAATGAGATATTGCGGCTCTATCTGGCTTGCCTCGTCAAAGATAGCGACGTCGAATTTGCTGAATTCGTCGTTGCCCATAAGCGAGCTGATTGACGACGGCGACATTATGAAGCAGTTTTTTAGCTGCATGATTATCTTTGCCTCGTTTTTGAAAAGCAGGCGGACGTTGCGATAGGTGGACTTGTCGCCCTCAAATACGCTGAAGGCGTTTTTGTGCTCCTCGACGAGCTTCCGTATCCTCTCTATCTGTCTTAGCGCAATGAGCTTCTGATTGTTTTTAAGCACGTCGTCCTCGCACTTGGCATAGCTATCTCTTATGCGCTGAACGTCGCCTAAGCCGAATTTGTCTATGAAATCCGAGAACAGCTCGACCGCCTTTGCGATGAAATACACCGACTGCGCCGCATTGACTTCGCCGTCCTGCGCTCCGTCTGCGCTTAGCGCAGTCTTGAGCGCAAGCTTGTCCTTATAGGTGACCTCGCCCTCATCGGCGACGTTGCGCTTTAAGGATAGCACGAGCTTGTTGAGATAGGTTTTTTGCTGGGCGATTGCCCGCACGGAATCTATGAACAGCCCAAAGAAGGAATGCTCGAATATATCCTCAAAGGAATTTTGTCTGTAGCCGTCGTTGCTGCCTACGACAAAGGGGGCGAAGAAGCTCTGCAAAAAGCCCTCTTTATCGGAATTTATTATCCTTGCAAAGTCGTATACGGCGTTGCGCTTTTGTGCGTTGCATACGTCGGACACGAATATGCCGAGGTCGGCGACGGTGAGCGACTGCGGGCTGTGATATGCCGAAAGCTCGCCCATAAACCTATCCGTGTTTTCTCTTGCGAAGCCGAGCACCGCTGCGCAGGTCCGCTCTATTGCGCCCTTGAGCGGCTTGACGTCCGTGATGAAGCCCGCAGGATTTTGCACGCCTTTTGCCTTGGATATGCCGTAGACGTTTTTGCGCATATCCTCAAGCGTAGCGACAGACAAAAGCGTTTTATCCTCGAGCAAGGCTCCGCCTGAGCTATGTACGGAAAGCCCGTTGCAGGCTGATATATGATAGCTGTAGTGCACATATGTGTTTACTATCTCCGCAATTTGCACAAGCTCGCCGAGCTTGCCGTTTGTCATAACCTGCTTGATAAGCGCATTGTCCGCACCGCCGAACGTGGCGTCCGCCCAACCGACGATATGCCTTATATCCCTTATCGCCTGCTCCATAAGCACGCTGCCGTCGGCAAAGTCGAACATAAGCTTGATGAGGTCTACGGTGTTTTCGTCAAGCTCGTTTTCTATGAGGCTTGCGATTAGCGTTTCTTCCTGCTTTATGACGGACGTTGCGCTGTCGATGATACCGAACAGCTTTGCGCCCTCTATAAGACGTGCCGCCGTGATGGGCGTGGTCTTTTTCCTTGCCTTTTCCACCGCACTCAATGCGCTCTTTGCGCCGAAGCCCTTTAAGGCGAAGCCTGTGGCATCGAGCTTTTGAATATCGAAATACTGCTTTAGCTTTGTCTGCGCCTTACGCATTGACCTGACCGCCTTTTCGTCCTCGAAAACGCCCTCGCCCATGATGTCGGTAAACACGCCTATGCTGTCGCCGTACTGCGCCTTTGCATAGTAGTAGCGGTTGAGGCTTGCTCGCAGCGCACTCTCCTGACGGCGTATCCTGTTGATGAGGCTGTCCGCAAAGAACGTTTCCACACGTCTGAGGCAGGGAAGCGAGTAGTTTAAATAGGTTTCCTTTACGGCGGGAATCGCTACCGATTGGGCGTCCTTTAAAAATGTGCCGAACGTCAAGCCGCTGAAGTCGTCGTCTATGCCCTGCTCGGACAGCACCTTGCGCCTGCCTATTGCGCCGTCAAGCTGCTCTATAATATTGTCGAGGCAGTCGCAGCTAAGATAGCGGGATATAAATTTGTCGCTTGCGTTTATGCTTGCTACTGCCAAAAGAAGTCCGAGCGGCGCAGACTTTAAATCGGGGTGGCTCTCGGTGAGATCGGCAAGCTGCTTGTGCGCCTCGCTTAGCTCATCCACCTGCGATTTTGGCATAAAGTCGGAATATATTTTTTCCTCTTTAATGCCGAAATACGGGGTTTTTCTTGCCGAAACGGCTCCGTTATCCGTGAATTGTGCAAAACACTGTTGCAAACTCTTTACCTTTTGGCCGAGCTGCTCGTATGCCGCCATATCCATTGTGAGCACGTATTTTATTGACGGCTCGTCGAAATTTATCTGCGTGCAGGCGGGGCGTTTGCTGAAGCGGCAGATTGCGTCGTACAGGCTGTAGCCGTTTTTCAGCTCGTCGCCGAAAAGCGCTCTGCTGTACAGGTCGAGCAGGTGCGCTTCCTCTTTGAGCTTGCCGTTTAGCGAAATGTCCTTGCTTTCCACCCCCGTTCTGTTGACGTCGGGAAGCACGTATTTAAGTGTGCGGTTGAAATCTCGGTGCAGCTCGTTGGGGCTTGTCTGCACGGTGAGGCTCTCCTTTTCGCTTTCAATCTTGAGCACGAAGGGGCGAAGTATTGAGGGAAGCTTGCTGTAGACTTCCTCGAGCGCAGGCACCTTTTTGGATACGAAAAGCACACGCTTGTTTGCGGATATTGCGCACGCAAGTATGTTGGCGATAGTCTGCGTTTTGCCCGTGCCGGGAGGTCCCTGCACCTTGACGCACTTGCCTCCGTTGATGACCTCGTCGGTTATCTCACGCTGTACGCTGTCGTATTTGAGCACAAACCGAAGCGGCGCAGTGCCACGCACGGCGGGATCGGGCTGATACTCCTTGCCGAACACTCTGCGAATGAGCGGCGATGAGGCTATCTCGTCCCTGTGCAGCATTATGTCACGGTACATACAGATGTCGTCGTGAGTGTAGCGTGCGATCGCAACGAGATTTTTGTCGAATTCAAAGGTGGTTTCGCCTAAAGAGTTGCTTTTGCAGCTCTCTACGTACTGCTCGACGGCGTTGAAATATTCCTCGATGTCAAAGCTGTCGATGTCAATGACAGTGCTCTCAACTCCGTTGGACTTGGGAAGCGGGAATTTTTCGAGATATACGCCGTATATCTTTGTAAACAGGCGATAAAAACACTCGTTGATAAAGATGTCGTCGTCTACGAATTCAAGCCCGACGGGCTGATTGTCTATCTTGCGGATAAGCTTTATCGGGAAAATGATGAGCGGCGACGTGATGACCTCGTCGGCGGACTTCCACTTCACTGCGCCTATCGACAAAAACAGCACGTTTGTGCCCTTTGCGCTCATATCCTTATATACGGAATCTATAAATCTGCTTAGCTGGCGCTGTATGTAACGGAATTCGTCCGGCTCGCTGTTGCCACGCCAACTGACTATGGTAGCGTCCGTTTTGGCAAGCCCTACCTCGGGCACGTCTATGGCGCTGTCACGAAGATATACCGATATGCCTGCGCCTATCTTGCGTCTTATCCGCTTGAAAAACCGCAGCCCGAACAGACCGTTTTCGTCATACAGCGTGAATACGTCGGACTTTTGCGGTATGCCGTTTTCTACGCAGATGTTGACCTGTCGGTTGTTTGAGTCCCGAAGATGCAAAAGCTCCTCTTCAAAAGCCTCGAGCTCCTCTAAATATTTGTCGTCCATAATCCCCCCCTATTTTAATCTGACCGAATGATATATCTTGTCGCCGAGGCACATGCACGCATAGTCACGGGCATCGACTTCCATTGTCTGCACCCAATACAGGTCATGGTGCTTGTCTGAATTTATATAACAGCCGTTGTTGTCACGCCACGACTGCAACCGCTCCTCGGACACGTGGTAGGTCTTTTTGTACCACTTGAGAGATAGGTTTGAGGACATCATCGTGTGCTGTATGGAATGATATAGCTCGTGCAAAACGGCGTCTCTTGTCCACTCGACGTCCTGTATGTCCTTTATCTTGTACTGAATGAGCTGTCCGCCTCCGCAGCACCTGCCGCCCCATCTGCCCTCGTCCGTGTCGCAAAACTCTACGTCGGGATTGGAATAGTAGCAGCGCATTGCGGTGGCTATAACTCTTGTCGCTCTTGCCACCCTCGACTTTTTTTCGTCGTCGTCGATACGCTCCCATACGGACAGATCCTCGTCGGCGCAGAGGCAGTAAAGCACAAGCTCCTCGCAGCGCCTGTAGATGTCATAATCCTCGTTTGCGATGATTTCCTCTATGCGGGCGTCGAGCACGTCTCTTATCTTGTCATAGTCGTACTTTACGTCTATCTGCTCCGGCTTTTTGACCTCGGACGTCCAGTTCCAATCCACGGGGACGTAGCGGGAATCGTCCGCAAGCTCGTCCAAAAAGCGCCTCGATTTTGCAAAATTCGTCCTCGACATGGCGATATACTCCTCACGCCAAAGCGGATCGCCGTTTTTAAACTGCTCGATGAGCACGCTTATGCCTACGTAGCCCAAAAATACGCCCTGCTTGTGTAAGGTTTGAAGCTCCGCAGTGCCGATGAGCTTGAGATACTCGCATATGCTGTTGAAGGACGGAAGCGAAAGATATACGTTTTCCGCCGCACACAGCGAAAGTTCCTGCTTAATTCCGTTGAAAAACTCCAAAAGCCCGAGGTTGCCCGTGCCGTCGTTGATGACAAATTTGACGGGACGGTCGCTCTTTTTTACGTAGTCCGAGCAGGCTATGAGCACCCCTCTGACATCGGCAAGCGACATTTCGCTTAGCCCGTACACCGCAAAGATGTCGGTGTTTTTGCGATAGTCGGCTTGCATAAGTATCCCCAAAAACAGGTCACGCACCTCGTTCGCTCTCTCCTTTGCGCCGTCCTTGTCGTCGGGCTTGCTGCAAAGTTCACCCCACCAACCCGTGTTTAGCTGCACGATGTTGCGCTGCTTGAAGCCTACGCTTTTGTTGACGTTGAGAAGAAAAGTGAATTCGTTTTCAAGCGGCGTGCTGACAAACAGTATCGGCGAGTGCTCTCCGCCGATGTTTATCGTGTAGTCGGGACAAAGACTGTATTTGTCAAATTGACCGAGCGTATCGAATACGGCGTTTTTGGGCGATGCGCTGCTTTCAAATGCGAGCCTCATATCGTTGCGGCAGCCGTAAAGCGCCTTGCGCACCTCTTCGTTTACGCTGAAAAAGGCTATTTTGCCCGTTTCGGCATCGGGAAAGATGTCGATAAACTCTATAAAAGCTCCGTCCTTTGTGCCGAGCTCCTTTAGCTTGTCGTCTATCAACTCAAGCGTTTCGAGATAGCGCCCCGTATCGAAGAGGCGGTCGTGCTTGCTCATCACCGCCGCATAGCCCTCGTAGACGCTTGTCATAAACACCACCGTCTGCCGCATGATGTCCTTGACGGACTCCACCCAACTGAGGTCGCTGTCGGGAAGTATGCTCTTCGCCCTGTCGATGGACTTTTTGGCAACGTCGAGATTTATTTGCTCAAGCTTGCCCTTGAAAAACTTTATCACCGCAAGCTTTATCTTTATGTAGCCGTCAAGACGGCGTGTGCGCTGCCAGTTGAGCTCGCTGCAGATGTCGGCGTTTAAATCGCTTAAGGCAAGCAAAGCTTCGTCCAGTCTTTTGACGGACACGCTGTCGCAATACGCCTTGTCGGCTTTTTTGAGTGTTTCTACAATGGGGACGGTTATCATAGGTGTTTCCTGTTATTCGTCGTCATCGCTGTCGATGGGCTTAAATCTTCTGTCGACGGGATTGTTTTCGATGAGGTTGTCAAGCTCGTCGGACAGCTTTTCGTCAAACAGCCCTGCAAGCGGATCTTCGTCGAAGTCGAGGGGCTGAATGGGCACGACGATAGGCTCGATGATTTGCTCCTGCATTTGCGAACGCTCGAAGGTCTCCTGTGCCGCCGTCTGCAAATCTTGGACGGCATCGGTCATAGCCTTTACGTCTGCGTCGGACGGGAAGTTTGACATAAGCACACGGTATACGGCTTCTAAGGCGTCCATAGACCTGTCGGCAAAGTCCATAAAATCCTCTCTCGAGGCGTTGTCCAAAGAGGAATCTATCACTGCGAACACCTGACTGCATACCGTTATGTTTGCCATGACGGTCTTGAGGCGCATATTGAATGCGGAAGCCCTTATCGTCATATTGTGGTTGACGATGTCTATTTTTGTCTTGAGCGTGCGTGCGTTTGTGGAATACATTATGGGGCTTATGCTGCCGTTTGCCTTTGCCTTTTGAAGCTCCTTGGCTTTGACGAGCAGCTGTTGA
Organism: uncultured Christensenella sp.; assembly: GCA_910584155.1. GTDB lineage: Bacteria > Bacillota > Clostridia > Christensenellales > CAG-917 > CAG-475. The sequence continues at coordinate 56,244 of CAJTYG010000004.1, forward strand.
TACTCGCTGTTGAGCTGAGTGAATTCCTCGCTCTGGTCGTCTATGCCGCCCTCGATACGCTCCATCTCGCTTTTGATGGTGTCACGCTTTTCCATATACATCTTCTTTTTGAGATGATATTGCATATATCTTGAGTACGTAAGGTCGGACATGCCCGTGATGATGTGCTCGTAGGTTGCCTTCTTGGGCTTTGCGATTTCCTCCGACACGCACGCCACTACCTTGGCGACGAGCACGTCTATCTTCCTAAGCTTGCTTGCGTCCGCCTCGGAATTGTTTATGGCATAGGAATCCATATACACGTCATCTCTGAACGCCTTGATGAGGTTGAGTATTCCCTTTAAATCCTCAAAGGTGGGCACGGCGTACTCGCTGCCCTTGTCTGCGACTTCCTTAAGGGCGGCAAGCTGCTTGTCTACACGCTCTCTTGCCATTTTGATGTCCTCGATACGCCTCTCAATGTCCGCAGAGGACCTGCCCTCTTTCAGGTGGCGGACTTTTTCCTCCTCCTCGAATATGCGAAGATCGAGCAAATCCAAATTTTCCTGCAGGGCGGTGATGACCGCCTGCACGTTATCCTTAAAGGTTATGGGATTTTTAGCCATAATGTTTCCTCCTATCAGTTGTCTGTGGGTTTTTTATTTACGAGCGGAATGTCCGCCTGCGTTTCGATATCGCCGAGCACGTCCGTTTTTGGCATTATTCCTATGGGATCACGCTCCATTTCGTCCAAGCCTGCAAGCGGATCGCTGTCAAGGTCAAGCTGACTGCCGTTGATTATATTTTCAATCGTGGGCTCCATTTGCGTCCTTGCGACGACTGCGACATATTCGTTTTCCTGCTGCAGCTTGGATATATCCGAAACGGTGTCTCTGATACGCTCCACCTCGTTCTGCCCGAAATTGTTTGTCTTGAGCACCGCAAGAATGGAATATATCGACTTTAATATCCTGTCGATGAAGCTCATAAACTCGTCTCGGCTTGCAAGCTCTATAAATGCGTCGATAGAGTTGAATGCGTCCGAGCAGGTCTGCAGATTTTTGAGGATAGCCGACGCATATTTTGACGCATTTGCTGCCCTTATATTTATGCCTTTTACGCAGCAATCCCACTGAGTCTTAAGCTTTTGTGCCCTGAGATTGTAGGTCATAAAGCTGACTTCGCCGTTTTCTTTTTGCTTTCTGAGCTCGGCTATCTCCTGCCTTAGGCGAGCCTGCTTTTCCTCGAGCTGCTCCGTACTCGAGGTGCTGTCGTCCACTATCTGATAAAGCCTTTCTATCTCGCCCTCTATGCTTGCCTTTGCCTCCTGATACTGGGCGTTTTTGCGGGGATAGTCGATGTAGGTCTGATAGGTCTTGTCCTGCGTGTGGCTGATGTGGTCGAGATAGGTTTGCTTAGCCTTGCCCTTTGGCAGAACGAGGCTCTCTATTTGCTGCGCTTCCAAATCTATTTTTGCAAAGGCACTCTCCTTGTTGCGGGACAGATTTGCAATGAAATTGCCGTTGTATATGTCCGTGCGTGTCTTGAGAATTAGCTCGATGATTTTGTTTAAATGCGGCGTGGCAAGGGACGAAAAGCCGCCGTCCATTCTCTCCATAGCTGCAACACGCAGGCGCAGGTCTTCATAGTAGTGCTTTGTGTCCGCTATGCGCCGGGCGAGCACGGGATCGTCCTTGGCACGCTCCCCCGCCTCGCAGACCTCGAGCAGCGTTATATTTTCGTCGATGTACCTGAGCACCGCCCGCACGTTGTGCGCCATAGTTGAGGTGTTTTTGCCGCCGCTGTCGCTGAGCGATTTGTCCTCTTCATTTTTGTAATATTTTAGGATATTATCTATTTTTTTGTCGATTTTTGTTATATCCTTTGAGGGAAGCGTCTTGTACTGCGATAGATAAGTCAAGTGCGCCACGAGAGTTTTGATATCTTTCCTTGCACGCCCGTCGAGATTGACGCATACTCGGAATATGCGCATTATGCACTCGCCGCACTCTATCGCCCTCGACTTGCTTTTGGCGGAATCGTAAATGGGATTGTGCATTGCAATAAGCCCGTTTATCATCTGCACGTCAGACTTGCGCAGCTTCACTCCGTAAGCCGTGCACTTTTCCAAAATAATTCTCAGTGTATCGACATCTATATGTCTGTCGGAAACGTCGCTCATAAAATACCTCTTTGGTGTTTATACTTTTATTTTGCCCAAATCTTGCGGACCTCTGACACGAGGTCGTCAAACTTGCCCTTTACTCCCGTATCCTTGCAGATATATGCGTCCCAGTCGCAGAAGCTTATCGTACAGTCCTCGCTTTCGGCGTTTTTAAGCTCCAAAAGCCTTGCGAAGAAATCCTTTACGATGTCCTTTGAGGTGACGATATCCTTTGCGTCCTTTACGCACTGCTTGCCCGTGGCGTTGTAGTTGGCGTTTCTGTACACAAGGTGCGTGATATCCCTGCCCTCAAACACGCCGTCGTCTATGACTATCTCCACCTTTGCGCCGTGCAGCGCCTTGAATTCGCTGCCGTCAAAGTAGTAAAGCCCGCAAAGCTTGCCGTTGCTCCACGCCTCGGCGGCTCGCTTGAGCTCGGCAAGCAGACTTTCCTTTTCTGCGGCGGAAAGCTCGCCGTAGCGAATGCTGACTATGCCGAAAAGCGGACATCTTTCAAGCTTCTGGTCGCCGCTGTCGTCGACGAGCTTGCAAAAATAGGAATATCCGCCCACGTCCTGCACTGCGACCGCTTTTTCGTCCGCAACGCCTATCTTTTGGGCGATACTTGCTTTTATTTCCTCATCGAAATCCGAGCCCTCGCCGAACACCTCTTCGACCACCTTTAACAGCTTGTCCGAGGCTATCTCTCTGTTGCGTATGACGGGATCGTAGCCCGATTTGAAATAGTACGCAAGGTTGATGAGTGCGCTCGGGTTGCCGCTGTATGCCGCCCTCCTGCAGTAGTCTATTGTCTGGCGAAGATACTCGAGTCTTATTGCCGACAGCTCGTCGAAGCCCTTTGTATCGCTCTCCTCCAAGCACTTGCGCATCTGAGGCACAATGTCCATAAGATAGCGTATGAAATATTGCTGTGACAGCGCAAAGTCCTCTTTGTTTATCTCTCTCGGATCCGCCGCCTTATGCGCATTTTCGCTGATGTTTTCCACAAACGTCGTGCGGCAGACGGGACAGTAGAGGTCGCCGTTGAAATAGGTGATGGGCTCCACCTCACGCTTGCATTTTGAGCAGTAAATTGTAAATTTGTCGTTTGCCATATCATTCTCCTTGCGCTACGCTTACGGTGAACGTAACGGTGAGCACAAGCTCCTCATAATTTTGACTTTCGGCTATGACCGCCTTGAGCGTATACTCGCCCGCCTGCGTGGGAACGTCGGATATAAAGCTGTCGCTTCCCTTTGCCGCATAGGAATACTCCACGTCTCCGCTGTAGCCGCTAAGTTGCGGCGTGGACGGCACATCGCCCTCTGTCCAACCCTCTATCGAAAGCGAAACCCCGACACGCTGCGCCTTTTTGATGACGAGCGTGTAGCTGCGGGCGCTGACGTTTGAGTTGAGCGCATAGTTGGCGTTGTTTATGGATACCGCCGTATACGTCACCTCGCCTGCGTTCACCCTGTTTGCCGACGTGATGTTTACGCTGACCGAGCAGGTATCGTCGCCCACAAGGTTGGATACTGTTGCCGTCACCGACTTTTCGCTGCCGTCATAGACATCGCTTCCGTTTAAACGCCATTCAAGCTGAGCCTGCCGTCTTGTGATAGTGATAGTGTGCGAAAGATTTTTGCCGAGTATATAGTTGGGATTGCTCACAGCCGAGGCAGTGTAGGTCACGTCGCCTGCGTTCACTCTGTTTTGCGAGGTTATGCCGACCGTGACAGTGCAGTTGTCGCCGTCTACGAGGTTTGTTGCAGTTGCAGTCACCGTCTTTTCGCTGCCGTCATATTCGCTGCTGCCCGACATATGCCATTCCAACGTCACGGTGCGCTGTTTTATCTTATATACCTTTGTAAGTGCGCTTGCGTCAAGCTTATAGTTGCCGTTGCTAAGAGCAGAGGCAGTATAGATCACATAGCCTACATGTATTCGGTTATTTGACGTTATGTCCACCGTAACCGTACAACTGTCGCCGTTTACAAGGTTGGTCACGCTTGCGACGGGCATCTTTTCCTTGCCGTCATACACGAGTGCGGCTGAGCTTATGCTCCAGCCGAGCTGCGCCGTCCTCTGCTCTATATCGAAATCGTAGGTTCGGGACGCCGATTTGTAGTTTATCGTCGTTGCCACTACCGCACGCAACGTGTAGGCTCCCGCATTGACGGGGACGGTTTGCGAATACGTTGCGCTGTCCCTTACGCCATATGCATATGACACGGTGGGCTTATCGTCGACGGCAAGCGTAAGCTGCGGGCTGTTGGCATTATCGCCGTAAGTCCAACCCTCAATAGTCACGCTGAAGTCCCTTTCCGCCTTTTGAATGGTGTAGGTCGCACTGTTGCTTGCGTTTGCAAGAAGCGCCGCTTCGTCATAGTTGCCTGCGTCCTCGCCGACAAAGCCCGTAGCCCTGCAGGTCACTATACCTGCCAACGTGCAGTCGCCGTTTACCGTGTACGCAGCAGTGGCGCTGCTTACTCTGTTGGAATAGGTCAATACGACCGTGCAGTCGTCGCCTGCAATAAGGTTGGATATCGCTACCGATGCGGGCTTGTCGCTGCCGTCGTAGACTGCGTTTTGAGGAAGCGTCCATACGATGGTCGCCGCAAGCTTGGTTATCGTAAAGGATACGGAAGCGTTAGAAGCGGGCACGTAATAGTTGCCGCTCGCTGCGCCCTCAAGCCCGTTTATGCTGTATACGACTGCGCCTGCGTTTACGTTGTCGGAATGTGACACTACTGTGCGGCAGTCGTCGCCGTTTAATATATTAGATACGTCGGCGGTCGCTACCTTCTCGGTGCGGTCATACTCAAGATTTTGCGGAAGCGTCCACACTATGCGCAGACCACGCTGCGCTATAGTGAAGGTGCAGGAGGTTTGCGTATATTCGCCTGACAGCACGTAGTTGCCGCTTGCGCTGCCGCTCAGCCCCGTTGCGAAATAGTCCACACTGCCTGCGTTTACGTTTGGCGAATGGTTTATCACAAGCGCACAGTCGTCGCCGTCTACGGGATTGGTCACCGTGCAGACCGCTTCCTTTGCCGTTCCGTCATATATTGCGTCGTTGCCCGTCGGATACGTCCACGAAAGCTGAAGTATGCGAGGGGTGATTGTATACAAAACCGTGAGGTTGCTGTAGTCGGCAAGCGTATAGTTGCCGTTTGATAATTCGTACGCCTCATAGGTCACGTCGCCGACCTCGTAGGCATTGTCGCTCGTGCGCCTTACGCTGACGTCGCATACGTCGCCTGCGCAGATGTTGGATACCCATGCGCTTATCACCTTTTCGTGCCCGTCATAGACCGCCTGCTGTGCGGATAAATCCGTCCAACTCAGCAACACGGGAAGCGGCGAGATGTGGAAGGTTGTGGAAAGTCCGCTTGAGGGCAATACATAGTTGCCGCTTTGCGCCCCCTGCAATCCCGTTGCGGTATAGGTCACGTCGCCGACGTTTACGTTGTCGCCGCACTCCATAGTGACGGCGCAGCTGTCGCTTAAGTAGCGGTTGTGATAGTTGATGATGACCGTCTTAGGACGGGCGTTGTATGTAAGGTCATTGGGCTGTACCCAATCGAATATCAGCTCAAGCGGGGTGATTGTGTATGTTGCCGTCACGTTGCTTACGCTGCTTAAGGTGTAATTGCCGTTGTCGAGCGACATTGCTCGGTAGACGACGTCGCCGACGTCCTTTCTGTTAAGAGAGCTTATGGATACGCTGACATTGCACTCGTCATCGCCGCACAGGTTTGTCACCGTTGCGCCTACCGTCTTGGGACCGCCGCTGTAGATGAGCTGCTCCTCGCTTAAGCTGTCCCAACTGAGCGTAACGGGCTTCGGGCGTATCTCGAAGCTGACCGTCTTGCCGCTGCGGATATAATAGAGCTTGTCCGTCTGCTCGCCGAGGGTGACGTTTGCGATATGCTGCCCTGCACCGGTGACGCTGTACATATTTTGCGTGAACTCTATAACGTCGTCGCCGATGACGTCCGAAGCGTCAAACTCGCTGACGACGGACTTGCTTATTTTGTTGTAAACCTCGCCGTCGGGCAATGTCCATACGAAATTTAAGCCCTTTTTGTTTACCGTAAAGTTGAATTTGCAGGTGACGGTTTTGCTAATAAGCGCAGTCACGGACGGATCGCAGGCGGTGATGCGTATTTCATACTCGCCGCTTTGCGTGGGATCGTAGCCGATAAGGTCGTATTTTGTGGTGTAGACCTTGCTGTCGGGATAATTTTCGGCATCTAACACGTTGTTGTCGGCATTGTCCAAAATGAGATAGCCGTTTTTGTAAAGCATACTGTTGTATTTGATGTCGCTTTGAACGCTGAATTGCACCGACGTGTTCTCGCCGTAGGTGATGGATTTCTGCTTTTGAGGCTCCGCCTTGATGACGGGGGTGTTGACGCTCCATACGGGCGATATCTCTATCGTCTGCCCTGCCTTGCCCTCGAGATACTGTCTGAAGCTATCCACACCGTTGTCGATGTAGTTGCGGTAGCCGCTCGCCTGCCACGAAGCGGTGAGCCCGATACGCTTAGGAAGCGCATTGACAAAGCCCTCGACCTCGTTCATTGCGATAAACTGCGACGGCACGGTGGTCGTCCACTTGGAATCGTTGCCGTTTAAGCTCGAGAAATAAAATACCTTGCTGAAGGGCACGTAGACTTGATTTTGTTCTACTCTGATGTTCTCTTCATCGAGGATATAGCCTCCGTTGTTGGAATAGCACCACTGAAGGTCGCTGGGCTCAAGCCTGTCCGTCCTTTGGAAATACCCCTCGAAACCGCCGTACACCTTTGAGACGTCAAACGCCTCGTCCTTGCCCTGTATGACGGTGGGGATATAGACTAAATCGCTCGGGCAGTCGCCGATATAGTTGTAATTGTAAAAGGTTTCGTCCTCGTCAAGCCCGAAGGGCACTATCTTGTCCATAACGGCGCTGACTGCCTCGCTTGCGCCCGCTATGCTGTAGAATACGCTGCTGCGCACCTCGTTGACGGACTTTTTGTGCACCTGTATTTTGATTTGAGGATTTGCCTTGTTTATGACCGTATTTATATTCTCTACATTGAAGAGTTTGAAGCTTTCGCCCTCTATGATGACGCTGTTTATCTTTCTTTCGCCAAACAGCTCCACGTCTGCGCCGACTACCGTGCGACCGTTGAAGGTTGCGGGAATTATTACCTCGTTGCCGTCACCGAGCGTGCCGCATGCGATGTAGCTGCCGTCGTCATTCTGCCTGTAGGATAGCGTGGCACGCTCGCTTGCGATGCCGCCGCCCTGCCCCATAAAGCCGTATGCGTAGTTGAATACCAAAAATGCGATGAACAGCAAGCCGACTACCGCCGAGCATATCACGCCGTTTAAGGTGTATTTTTTGCCGTTTGTCCAACCGTTTTTTGCGATTTTGACCGCAAACAGAATGAACGCTATCTTTGCCGCCTGTATCACAGATAAGATGACCGCAGAGCTTATGGACATCACGAGCTTGCCGTCGTATAAGAATGCGAGCACCAACGTCACGACCGTCATCACGACCGATAGCGCAAGATATATCACGAGCCATACGATAGAATACCTCTGGCGGAAGTTGATAAACTTTGCCACTATCATAAACAGCAGGTCTAAAATCATAAGCGCAAGCGGACCTATCATATAGACAGGCTTGTTTACGGTTGCGCAAAGACATATCGCTACTGCCGCTTCGATGACGAACATTATGCCGAGCGTTATGAAGAAAAACAGCTTTCTGTCAAAAAATCGCTTGTTGGTGTCCTTGCTGTAATTTGAATTTTCACTTTCGGTGACTTCCTGCACCCAACTTATTTTTTTACTCATCAGTCGATCTCCCAGTTCTCTTTCTCTGCGGTAGTGGCGTCGTCGCCCTTTACGATAAACTCGCCGAGTATCTTATCGAACACAAAATACAGATTGCCCGACTTGAAAACGATATATTCCTGATCCTCTACGCAGCGCCTGTCCTTGCCCTTTGTGAGCCGCTTGCCGAACGGAAGCAAATTCTGATAGCGCTTGTATAGCTTGTTTTGTGCGGCATATTCCTGCCTGTAGGCGTCGTCGGCTGCGGACAGCTCCAACCTCGAGCAAAGATGACATTCCGTCCTGTCGGGCTTTATAGTGCGTCCGCACACCGAGCAGTAGTTTTTGTCACCGTCTGAAACAAACAGCTCCTTGCCGTCAAAGCTGAGCATAGACAGTTCGTAAGCACGTCCGTCCACCTTCATATAGACCTCGCAGTAGGGGCAGTCGTCGCATTTTATCACGCTGCCGCCGTCAGCACAGGCGACCTCCAAAAAGCTGTCGCCGCATATATACGCCTCGCAGGTTGCGCCCATCTCGTGTATCAGATTGCATTTGACGTGGCGCAGGTGCTTTGAAAACACCTTTTCTATGGCGATATTCCTCGCCTCGTCAAGCGCAATGCCGTGCACCTTGAACACGGGCTGATTGTAACGGTCGAAATCGACGGTCACGTCAAAGCCCTCGTCGTCGGACACTACCCTGTTGTACTCGATGAGCTTTTTGCCGCAGGCGCAGTCGATGGATATGAGCTTTGCAAAGTTGTGCGCCTTAAGCTCCTTTACCGACGTGTTGCACCTGAGCAGCACCTTGTAGGTGGGCACGTTTACAAATACCTTCATAATGAGGTTGATGTCGATTGCCGAGCAGGTTATTGCGAGCACGCCGTTGAATTGCACGTTTTCACCGAGCCTGTCGTCGAATATGCGCTGGTCTTCCTCGCCGAAAATAAGGTAGTCGAACAGATTTTCGCCGGACTTTAAAAACTCCTTTATCTTGTCGTAGACAAAGTTTCTGTCCTCGTTCCACTCGGCTATCTCATCGGCGGAAAGCGCAGCTCCCGCTTGATTTTCCTTTTGCGCAATGACGTCCGTTATTACGCTTGCGTTGTCCTTTGAAATGACTCTGAAGGATTTGTCCTCGTTGGATATCGTGAAAAAGATACGCCCCACAAGCGACACGGGATCGCCCGAAGCACTGAGCTTAAGGCAGAGGCTTGCGCCGTAAAACTTGCGCTGCTCCGAGCCCGCCTCGACGACATCCGCCTCTATGCCGAACACGTTTTTGATGAGGTTGCGTATCTGATACTTGCAGACCTCGGTGTTTTTGTCCCTTAAGACTTCCTTGTTTGTGTAGATAAGACAGGGGTGATCGTTGAAAAATTTTTGCGGCACCCTTGTGAGCATATCCTTCCACTCGGCGTCGCCGAGCAGTCTTTCGTTGTCGGCGCCCTTGCCTCTTATCGCCTTAAACCAACTGAAGCCCTCTTTGTCGACGGTTTTCGTTTGCTGTCCGTCCGAATAAACGTCAAAATCGTCGTCGGCGCAGGTGAAGGTGATACCGCTGTCACAGACGATACATATGTTTTGCTCGCCGTCCCTTGCTACCCTGACGCCGTTTGAGGCGCCCAGCTTGCAAAGAGCGTTGAAGGCATCTATTTCCTCTTGTGTGCGAAGAACGTATTTCATATCAGTTTGCACCTCCGTTGCCGTCGTCGAATATGAGCACGTTTTTGATGTCCTTTGTCGCCGCTGCGTCGTTTAAGAAATGCTCGCAGAAGCTTGCGTCGTTTTCATACAGCTCTCTGATGTAGGACTCAAAGGTGTTGTTTTCCTTTTTTTCGAGCGTGGCTGCGCCCGTATGCAGGTGCTGCCTTGCGCACACGGGACAGTCGGCGCCGTCATAGTTTTCATCAAAAATTATCTTGTACGGCTTTGGATTGCACTGTGCGTGCATACAGCTGCTGCACGTCGCCCAAGCGGGCTTATCAAGATTGCACTTGCAGCCCGACTTGCCGCACTCGATACATATCTTTTTAGCCTCGTTTTGCGGCAGATTGCCGTTTGCAAGCTCCTGTCTCAACGGGCAACCGTCCTCGGACTTTGAGCAGTGCTTGATAGCGCACAGCTTTTCGCACTCGACCGTAGGCTTGCCGTCGGGCGTATACGCTGCGCTGGTGTGCTTGAGCGTCTCCTGATTGCTTGAGAAGCAGACGTAAACATAGTCGTTGCTCTCCTTGCTTTTGACACGTCTAAGACGGTGCGCAGGGTTGTTTGAGCACTGATATTCGCAGGAAAATATCTTTTCTCTGACATAGTGCTTTGTGCCGTGCGAGCCGAGCTCCTCGCCGCAGTTTGTGCACCTGAGTCCGCTGTCTGCGGGAATGGGCTTTTTTGCGCCGCAGTGCTTGCACACGAAGTTTTCGCCGACCACCGCCATATGCTCGTTTTTGCCCTTTTCGCAGCTGTCGCATACGGGAAGCAGCGACATATAGTCGCTGTCGGACACGATGGATACGCTCTTGCAGCGCAGGCACTTGAGGGCGACCATATTTTCGCTGTTGCAGCCCGAAAGTATGGAAGCATCGCCGTTTTTGTCGCTTAATATGCCGATTGAAAGATAGTAGGCAAGGCAGTAGCCGTCAAGCTCGTTCATGGAAGCGAACGAATAAATTTTGACGTCCGAATCCTGCCCGAGACGGTATACTCTGCCTATGCGCTGGTCTATCGTGAGCGGATTGATGGGCACCTCGAAGTTTAATATCGCCTGCCCGCTTTGCATATCCTGCCCCTCGGTGCACTTGCTGCTTTCGGCAAGGAATATTGCGTCCTGTCTTTGGTTGTACTGCTCTATAGCCTCTTTAAGGTTGTACTGTCCGCCGTGTATTATACGTGCGAGGATATCGTCGCAGCCGTGCGCCCTGAGATAATCGCAAAGCCTGTTCCACGAGCTGGTTTCCTTGTCAAAGGCGTTATCCTCTACGTCATAGTCGAAAAACACTATCAGCTTGCCTACCTCGCCGTCGGGAACGAGCGTCGTGTCCGTGCCCCTTACAAGCCCCACAAATGCGGCGCACTTTGCCTCGAATATGGCATCGCTCATCGCCGCAGGCTTGCAGACTACGGGGTTTATATGCACAAAATCGTCGTCGGACTCAAAATTGAATACGTTTAAAAGCTGATGATAAAAGTCTCTCGTGCCCGATTTTGTAAAATATCTCGATTTTGCAAACGCCTTTGTCCCTTTGAAAAAGGCGTTGAATTGCTCGGCATTCATTCTCTTGCCGTCCATAAAAAAGTTGGAACGGGCGGGCTCCTTTGCCACCTCCATTCCCTCTAAGCCCGCAACGGGCAGGAAGAAACAGCTGTGCGCCTTTCTTGCCGAGCTGAAATTGTTTTTGTGGCGAACCATTATCGCCCGCATGACCTCGTTGGTGTAGGTGTAGTTTACCTTGTCGAGTATCTCCGCTCTCACGTCCGCCCTGCGTCTGTCGCCGAGATAGGCGTTGCGCCTCATCTTTCTGTCATACTGCGAAAGCTGCGCATAGTGACTGTATGCGATTTCGGGATAAACCCTTTCCTCGCCGTTTTCGTTTGTATACTCGAATGCGCTGAGGTATGCTCGTCTGTATCTGCTCTCGAAGTTGTCGCTGCCGACAAGCTCCTGCTCCTTTGCCTTTTCTATGTACTCGGCTACCGTCTTTGCGCCCTTGCATACTATGTCCATATAGTGCTTGCGCTCCGCCTCGTACTGCTCCTGCTCCTTGGCGGACGGCTTGGAACGCATGGATGCGTCGGCAAAGCACGCAGGACAGCCGCCCTTGCAGCTGATGAAATACCATAGGTCAAACATATTTTCAAGATTGCCCGAGTGCGGCGTTGCCGTGAGCAGCAGACAGTAGGGATAGTTGAACTCACGCTTTGTCTTCATCATAAGCGAAAGATAGTACATCGAACGGTTTTTCTGCCCCTTCTTTTTGGCGCAGAGGTGGTGCGCCTCGTCTACGACTATCAGATCGAAAAGATACTTTTGTGCGACCTCGAGAGGAATTGAGGCAAAATCGTCGTACAGCATTATGAATGCGCCCAGAGGATGAGATATATCCCTGCGCTTGCCCAGATGCTCTATCTTCCTGCCCGTTATCTCCATATCGCTCTTCAGCACCTGAAGCTGCCCCTCGCCCATGCCGAATTCCTTTTCAAGCACGTGCGTCCACTTGCCGAGCAACGACTCGTCCGGCACTATCACAAGCAGGTTGTTCACCTTGCCTCTTATCGCAAGCTCGCTGATGACTACGCCCGCCTCGTAGGTCTTGCCGCTGCCTACGCAGTCCGCAAGCAAGCCGAAGCCCCTCAGTCTGCTTAGAAATATCTGCGCCGCTCTCACTTGGTTTGAACGGATAACCGCTCCGTTGCCGTGCACCGCCTTGTTGCGCTTTATGCCGAAGCCGTTGGTCTTTGCCGTGCACTCGTAGTCGTGGGCGTCTATCTTGAGCATTGACAGGTCGTCGTAACGGCTGAGCGTTTCCACACTGCCGAGAGTATCCAAAAGCTCGTCCGTGAGGCGGCTGGGCGCTGCGGACGATTTCTTTTTGTCGTCGTTTATGCTGACGTTGCCGTCAACCTTTATCGTCGTTTGTTTTTTATCTGGCATTTTGCACCTCTAAATCAATCCATTTCCATATTGTCGTAGGGAATGTGTACGCTCAGGTTTCTCAAAGCAAAGTCAACGTCAAGCTTGCTCATTGCAAAGGCTGTGTCGTCTTTATGCGGCTGACGTACTACAGACCTTCTCCTCGCCTCGAGCACGCCACGCCCCTCGCAGTCGATGATGAAGCCCTCAAGACAGGGCATTCCGTTTTTGGTGTTCGGCTTATACAGAAAGTAAAAATAATTGTCCACGCCCATCTTTAACAGCGGCGATTTGCTTGGCGCTTCATCAAATATCACAAGCGCACGCTGCTCGACGACGTTGTACTGCTTCCTCGTATAGCTGTTTAAATCGAAGGTGCCGACACCCTCGTAGTCGAGCTTGTAGAAGGCGTCGTTCCATTCGTGCCGACGCAGGGCAAAGTTGTACTTTGCGGGAATATTGAACGGGCAAAGCTTTGTGTCGTTTTCGATAAGCTCGCCCTTGAGAGGAATTTCCTCGCCCTTTTTGATGATGATAGAACACCTCGTTTCGTTGTTGACCGCCGTGCCGTACGCCTTTGTGGTGACTATCTTGAATTTGTATTTGCCCACCGCAAACAGCGCTGCGCCTATCGCCGTCGCATAGGACGGCTTACATACCGCAACCTCATAGCCCTTTGCGCTGTCGATGGGGCTGAAGTCGATATACTTTATCTTTCTCGTGCAAAACTCCTCGCTGAGCTTGCGCTTTATGAACGCCTCGAGACCGTAGGTGTCCGAGCCGCCGCCCGCAAACAGCAGAGTGTCTATTTTGTTTGCGTCGTTGGTGCAGCTTAAAAGCAGCTTGGATTTCACAAAATTCCAAAGCTTTTCAAAGACGGGCTTCGCTCTTTCGGCAAAACGCTCCTTCTTAATAAACACGGGCACGGTCATCTCACGCATTACGTTAAACTCAACGCCGACGTCCTTTCTTGCCTCGTAATATTCGCCGTGACTGAATATGGACTTGCCCGCCTTGATGTCCTGCATGGTCATAAACTGCGCATAATACGAGCCCCTCTCGCCCTGCATCTGGTCGCCCTTACTGCCGAACGGCGGAATTGCGCCCGACTCCTCTGTGAGAATGTCGTTTATCACCAAATCGAAATCGTGTCCGCCTATCCTGATGGGGGCGTTGCATATCTCGTTTGCGGACATACCGTTGCTTGACGAATAGGCTACGTCCGCCTTGAGCCTGTAGGTGTAGATGTTGTTTTCGTCTATTTTGGCTCTGACGACCGAGGTTTCGTTGCCGCCTACGTTGAAGATGAGCACGTTTTTGGGCTTTTTGACGTCGATGAGGTCATATTCTCTTGCCGCTGCACCTACCGCCTTGCTCGCAGAAATGAGCTTTGGATCCTCGTCGGTGCCCGTCGCAAATCTGACTAAGCTCATAAGCTCCCTGATGTAGTCGAGCGACGAGTTGCTGGGATACACCAAAACGTACTTGTAGTCGAGCGTGTAGCCCGCAAGCTCCTCTTTGTCTTTTAAGACCTTGTTTGCCTGCGCCTTGATTTTGTCGCAGTAGGTCTTTAAAAACATTTTGCAGACCGTCTGCGGAGTGTCGCCACTTGCCTCGAAGCACATCTTTGCCTTTATCATCTGCTCGAACGAGCCCTCCTCCTGCACGGGCGGAAAATAAAAGTTTCTGAAAAGATGCTTACCGTCGTAATAGTGATTGATATCCTTGGTGTGAAATAAATCCAAAAGCTCCCGTATCATAACGAGATATCTGAAATTGTCCCTTGCTGCGGTGTAAACGTCTCTGCCGAATTTCCAACAGTTTTTTTGCGGATCGTAATACGCCATAGAAAGAAAATCAGTGCCGTTTATCTGAAGCCTGTCCTGAAAATATTTGCCGCCTACCTTGTAGGCATATGCGGATTTTGTAACGTCGGAACCGATGTCGATGGATATATAGACGTTGATCGCTGCCATGCTACCTCCCCTTAGCGCCGATACGCAGGCTGAAAGCAAGCGAAATAATTTGAAACTGCGTGTCGATGTATGCAAATTTTTGTGCGATTATATAATAATTTATATTATTATATATAATTTTGCAGGCATAGTCAACAGTAAATAATTGTCATTTGCTATTTTAAGAGTATTTTTCACTTCTTTGCAAAAGCAGACAACACGTTTGCTGTCGGCTTTTTTACACAAAATATGACAAAAAAAGACAGTGGGTTGCGGCTTTTTTGCACGAAATAAACCAAAAAAGGCAGCGGGTTGCGGCTTTTTTGTACGAAATAAAACAAAAAAAGACAGCGTTTTGTGCTGTCTTTTTAGCGTTTTTAGGTTATCTAAACGAGTAAATTGCGCTTCGCCTGTTTGTAATACAAACGAGCGAATTTTACTTCGCCCGTCGATTTCAAACGGTTGAATTTTGCCTGCCGAGCCGATTTTTAAATCAACTTGAGAATGCAGGTTTCTGCTGCGTCGCCTCTGCGATTGCCCGTTTTGATAATTCTCGTATAGCCGCCGCCCTGTCCGAGCTCCTCTTTGCGAGCGTCGTATTTGGGGGCATACTCTTTGAAAATCTTTTCGATAAGAGGATGCTTGGTGTCCTTGATACGTGCTCTGAAGGCGGACTTGGACTCCTTTGCGCCCTTGACCTCCTGAAGGTCTACGAGCTCAGCCATAAGTCTGCGGCGTGCCGCAAGTTTCTTTGGACCGTCGTTTGTAAACTCAACGCTGCTTTGGGACTTTTCGCCCTTGGCGTTGGTGTTGGTGACCGTCTTTGTCACCTTGACGTCGTCCTTATAAGCTCTCATTGCGATCGTGATATACTTTTCCGCAAGGCTTCTCACCGCTTTTGCACGGTCGACAGTCGTGCTGATCTGTCCATACCACAAAAGCTCGGAAACCTGATTTTTGAGCATTGCCATTCTTTGGTCAGTGCGTTTACCTAATTTGTTTGACATAGTATCCTCCTAGTCCTCCTGCGTTTTCAAGCCCAAACCGAGGTCTTCAAGCTTTTTGACAACCTCTTCAAGCGATTTCTTGCCGAGGTTTCTCACTTTGAGCATATCGTCTTCCGTACGTCTTGTAAGATCGTCTACGGTGTGAATGTTTGCACGTTTTAAGCAGTTGTACGAGCGCACCGAAAGGTCAAGGTCCTCAACGGACATCTCAAGCACTTTCTTTTGTGTGTCTGCCTGCGGCTCCACAAGTATCGCCTTTTCCGCCATGTTTTCCACGAGGTCTACAAAGAGCTTTACGTGGTCGTTCATTATCTTTGCGGCAAGAGAGGTGATTTCCTTTGCGGACGTCGTGCCGTCCGTCGTCACCTCGAGCGTGAGCTTGTCAAAGTCGATGCTTTGCTCGACACGGGTGCTTTCAACAGTGTAGTTTGCCTTTATGACGGGCGTGTAGATTGCGTCGATAGGAATGTAGCCGATAGGCTCGAGCACCTCTTTGTTTTGCGCAGCGGGCACGTAGCCTCTGCCGCACTTGACAAATATCTCCATATCTATTTCTGCGCCGTCGTCAAGAGTGCAGATGACCTGATCGGGATTCATAACCTCGATACCGGTTGCACACTCTATCTCGCCTGCCGTCACTGCGCCCACTGTGTTTGCGTGAAGGCTGCAACGCTGTCTACCTGCCTTTTCAAGGCTGCTGACCGCTTTAAACCTGACTGTTTTGAGGTTGAGGATGATTTCGGTCACTTCCTCTTTGACGCCCTTGATGGTGGAAAACTCGTGGTCTACACCTGCGATCTTTACGCCGACCGCAGCCGCACCGGGGAGCGCAGAGAGAAGAATACGGCGCAAGCTGTTGCCTATCGTCGTGCCGAAGCCTCTTTCAAGCGGCTCGACTACGAATTTGGCGTAATTCTTGCTCTCGTTCTCCTCAAATGATATTTTGGGACTTTTAATCTCCATCATAACCGTTATCCTCCAATCAGATTATTTCGAGTACAACTCGACGATGAGGTGTTCCTGAATGTCAAGGTCGATATCCGCTCTTTCGGGAAGCGCAACGACCGAGCCTGTAAGCGTAGCATTGTCAAACGTGAGCCACTTGGCGATGCTGAGGTTTTTGGTCTCTTTGACGGCGTCCCACATTGTGCTGTCCTTTTTGTTTTCCTTGACGGCAATCACGTCGCCGACCTTTACGATGTACGACGCAATGTCTACGGTCTTGCCGTTGACTGTGATGTGACCGTGGTTGACAATCTGACGTGCCATAGCTCTCGATGCGCCGAGCCCCATACGGTATACGACGTTGTCAAGACGTCTCTCGATGAGAATGAGCATATTTTCGCCCGTTACACCACGCATTTCGGACGCTCTGTCATAGTACATCTTGAATTGCTTTTCCGTAACGCCGTAATAACGCTTTGTCTTTTGCTTTTCACGCAGCTGAATGGAATAGCCGCTTGATTTCTTTCTGCCCTTGCCGTGGTCTCCCGGAGGAGCGTACTTTGTGAGTATCGGACATTTGTCACTGTTGCACTTGCTGCCTTTTAAATAAAGCTTGCAACCCTCACGTCTGCAAAGACGGCAATCGGGTCCTGTATATTTAGCCATAGTTTTTTATCCTCCTCTTACAGTCTTCTCGCCTTAGGCGGACGGCAACCGTTGTGGGGAATGGGCGATACGTCCTGAATGAGCGTAACCTCCATACCTACGTTGCCAAGAGCACGAATGGCAGACTCTCTGCCCTGTCCCGGACCTTTGACGTAAACCTCGACCGTCCTCATGCCTTGATCGTATGCGATCTTTGCTGCGTCCTCGCTGACCATCTGCGCCGCAAAAGGCGTAGACTTACGGCTGCCTCTTAATTTGAGCTTGCCTGCCGACGACCATGACACTGCGTTGCCGTTCATATCCGTGATCGTCACTATCGTGTTGTTGAAGGAAGCGTGGATATGCACCTGTCCTTTTTCAACACGCTTGATATCTTTTCTTTTCTTGATTGCTTTTCTCGCTATACCTGCCATAATCCCGCTCCTTATTTCTTACGACTTACAGCACGCTTCGGACCCTTTCTCGTACGAGCGTTTTGCTTGGTGTTTTGTCCTCTTACGGGCAAACCCTTTCTGTGACGCACGCCACGGTAGCAGCCGATTTCCATCAATCTCTTGATGTTTAAGCCTACCTCACGCTTGAGGTCGCCCTCGACGTGCAAATTTTTCTCGATGTAGTCACGAATGAGACTAACCTGCTCCTCCGTAAGATCCTTTACTCTCGTATCGGGATCGATGCCGGTGGTGCTGAGGATTTTTTGAGACGTAGGAAGACCGATACCGTAGATATAGGTCAAGCCATATTCAACTCTCTTGTCACGTGGAAGATCCACGCCGGCGATTCTTGCCATTTTCTACCTCCGAAAATAATGTAAAAATATGTTATTTATATATGCCACGCATAGGTAGTTGTCAGAGTGTGGAATGTGACAACCAGCCGCCCTACGCTTTTTGCCGATTTTAAGTCCCGTCCGCTTGCGCTGTGCAGGACTGTACGCCATAGGCTCAGCCCTGACGCTGCTTGTGATTGGGATACTTCGAGCAGATCACCATAACTCTGCCGTTTCTTTTGATGACCTTGCATTTGTCGCACATGGGTTTAACACTGGGTCTGACTTTCATATTGAACCTCCGATACAGTTCTTATTTTTTTCTTACTTGTTGCGGTAGATTATTCTACCCTTTGTCAAATCATAGGGCGACATCTCGATTTTGACCTTGTCGCCTTCTAAAATTCTGATGTTGTTGATACGCAGCTTTCCGCCGAGGTAGGCTAATATCTCGTGTCCGTTGTTAAGCACAACTCTGAATAGCGTTTTTGGTAATACTTCTACTACTTTGCCTTCGGTTTCGATTACGTCTTCCTTTGACATAGAACCTTCCTTATTTTTTGTTTTCGTTGTAAAAGCGGAGCGCACTGAACAGCTCTGCGTCAAATACCTGCTGTCCGCCTTTAAGCTTGTCTGCGACCTTTGGCAGAATATCGCCGTCCGTTTGCAGATGCTTTACGTTTTTGATCTTAGCTTTTTTTATGCGCCTCAAATCGCCGTCGGCGATTTTCACTCTGTCCTCAGAGACGATTTCCACGACGCAATAATATTTGCCGCTGTCACGGCCGGCTTTGGAATATACTATCTGTCCGAGTTCCATATCACAGTGTCAATATCTCTGCGCCGTTTTCTGTCAGCGCAACGGTGTTTTCATAATGGGCGGACGGCTTTCCGTCAAGCGTTTTGCAGCTCCAACCCTTTTCCACCGTCTGCCACGTGCCGAGGTTTATCATGGGCTCTATTGCGAGCACCATTCCTACCTGCAGCTTTACGCCGTGCCCCGCCTTGCCGTAGTTTGGCACGGGCGGATCCTCGTGCATTTCTCTGCCGATGCCGTGTCCGGCCATACTGCGCACTACGCCGTAGCCTCTGTCCTCGCAATGCTTTTGCACCGCATAGGATATATCGCCCAGTCTGTTGCCGTCCTTAAACTGCTCGACGCCCTTGAAAAAGCTCTCTCTTGTCGTTTCCACAAGCTGACGCTTTTCCTCGCTGACCTCGCCGATAAGCAGCGTTCTTGCGGCGTCCGCCTGCCAGCCCTTATATATCAGCCCGCAGTCGATACTGAGTATCTGCCCCTCCTCCAACCTCTTGTCGGAAGGAAAGCCGTGCACCACAACGTCGTCCACCGACGCACATATCGTGCCGGGGAAGCCGCCGTAGCCTAAGAACGAAGGCTTGCAGCCGTGTCTTATTATGTAGTCGTGCGCAAATTCGTCCAACCGCTTTGTGCTTACGCCGACCTTCGCTCTTTCCTCGAGAAACAGCAAGCAGTCACGCAATATTGCGCCCGATTTGCGCATACACTCAATTTCGGCAGGGCTTTTGATATTTATCATTCAAGCACCTTTTTGACGTCGGCAAAAATCTCTTCTATCGTGCCCGTTGCGGGGATATTGACGACCTTGCCCTGCTTGCCGTAAAAATCGATAAGCGGCTGCGTCTGCTCCTGATAAACCTTAAGTCTATTCTGCACGGTTTCGGGCCTGTCGTCGTCACGTATGAACAAACTGTCGCCGCAGACCTTGCACTTTGTCTCGCCATTCAGCGTAGACACGTGATAGGTCGCACCGCATTTGCAAACTCTTCTGCCGCCGAGTCTTTCCACTATCAAAGCGAAGGGGACGTCGATGTTGATTGCCATATCGATGTGCGCAACCTTATCCAAAGCCTCCGCCTGCGGGATCGTGCGTGGAAAACCGTCAAGGACGTAGCCGTTTTTGCAGTCGTCCTCTTTGAGTCTGCTTTCCACAAAACCGATGACGACCTCGTCGGGGACGAGTGCGCCTTTGTCGATATACTCTTTGGCCTTGACGCCGAGAGGGGTGCCCTCTTTGATGTTGCGTCTGAGTATGTCGCCCGTAGATATGTGGGGAACCTTGAATTCCTCACAGATCAACGCAGCTTGCGTACCTTTTCCTGCGCCGGGAGCGCCTAATAAGATTACATTTTTCATAGCAGTTTATTTTAGCACTATTTTGCGGAGATTGCAAGCAAATCGCTGCCCGATTTGTGCCGAAAAGGCATTCAAATCAAAAGCCGATTTGTGCCTCTCCTGCAAAAAATGCTGTATTTTGTTATTTGAGGAAGCCCTTGTAGTGCTTCATCATTATTTGTGATTCAAGTTGCTTGTTAAGCTCGAGCGCCACGGACACTACGATGAGAAGTCCTGTTGCGGAGAACGAGTTTGCAAGACCGAGGTCATATCCCGAATACGAGCCCGACAGCGCAAGGAAGATAAACGTCGGCACGAGCGCAATTATCATAAGGAATACTGCGCCGAAAAGCGTGATACGGTTGTTTATCTTGCGCAAGAAGTCGCTTGTAGGCTTGCCCGCTCTGATACCGGGGATAAAGCCGCCGTACTGCTGAATATTTTTTGAGACGTCCTCGGGGTTGAACTGTATCTGTGCATAGAAGTACGAGAAGCCCAGAATGAGCAGTGCGAGCAGGACGTAATAAACGGGAGTGTTTGAACCCATATACTGCGCATACCAGCTTGCCGCAGACGTGTTGCTGAAAAACAACTGTATTATCATTTGCGGGAACATGAGCAGTGATGACGCAAAGATGATGGGCATAACGCCGCTGCCGTTCACTCTGATGGGAATATACGTAGACTGACCGCCGTACATCTTGTTGCCCTTTATCTGCTTGGAATACTGCACGGTAATTCTGCGCTCAGATCCGTCGATAAAGACGATGAAGGTGAGAATTGCCACGACTACGAGAATGTAGCCGATGATATTCCAGATATACGTCCACTCGTTGCCGACCTGCTTCAATGCGTTTGCGATGCTTGTGCCTGCCGAAGAAAGGATACCGATGAAGATGATGATGGACGTGCCGTTGCCGATACCGTACTCGGTGATTCTCTCGCTCAGCCACATGACCATCGTGCTGCCTGCGACCATAATTACGATGGTTATTGCCAACGTCAGTATGGGCGCCGTCTCCGAGCCTTCCTCATAGGCGAAGATAGGTCTGATAGCGTTGCCGTTGTTGAGCGTGACGACGATACCGATAGCCTGTATGACTGCAAGCACGATAGCGACTATTCTCGTAATCTGGGTGATTTTCTTCCTGCCTTCCTCGCCCTCTTTTGACATTCTCTCAAGTGCGGGAATGACAAGAGTGAGCAGCTGCATGATGATGAACGAGTTGATGAACGGCAATATGCCCAGCGCAAACAGCGTGGCGTTTGCCATAGAACCGCCCGTGATCATGCCCAAGACGCCGAAAAAGTCAACGCTTGATGAGAATATCGACTGCACGGCTTGCGTGTCAAGCGTCGGCACCGGAATATAGCAGCCTATACGATATACGACGACGAGAAGCAGAGTGAGAAAAATCTTCACTCTGATTTCTTTCGTCTTGAATGCGTTTTTTAGGGTTTCAAACATTAGAGCACCTCTACTGTGCCGCCTGCCTTTTCAATTTTTTGAATTGCAGACGAGGTAAACTTGTTTGCTTTGACAACAAGCTTCTTGCTGAGCTCCCCGTCGCCCATAACTTTAAGACCGTAGCTTTCAGTCTTTTTGATGATGCCGTCAGCCACGAGCACATCGAGCGTGATGACATCCCCGTCGTTGTATCTGTTGAGCACTTCAACGTTGACTGTGTTGTATACGTGTGCAAATCTCTTGTTGTTGAAGCCGATTTTGGGGAGTCGTCTTGTCATCGGCATTTGTCCGCCCTCAAAGTTTGGACGTACGCCGCCGCCGCTTCTTGCCCATTGACCTTTGTGACCACGTGTTGAGGTTTTGCCCATACCGGAACCGATACCACGACCGATTCTCTTGGTTTGGGTCTTTGCGCCTGCTGCGGGTTTAATGTCCTGAATGTTCATAGCTTTTCTCCTCCTCAGATTTCTTCCACCTTGACGAGGTGAGTGACCTTTGCGATTTTGCCTCTTACGCAGGCGTTGTCAACAAAGGTTTTTGTCTGTCCTATCTTGTGCAATCCCAACGCTTCAAGGTTTGCCTTTTGGTTTTTGAGAATGCCAAACGGGCTTCTGACGAGGGTGATATTGATTGACTTTTCAGTCTGTTCTGCTTTCTTAGCCATTGTATCCTCCTTAGTCTGCCACAACTTCGACGCCACGAAGCTTTGCGATCTCATCGGCGTTGCGCAGGCTGCGCAAGCCCTCGATCGTCGCCTTGGCGCTGTTGATGGGGTTGTTGGAGCCGAGAGACTTTGTTCTGATATCCTTTACGCCTGCGACCTCAAGCACCATACGGACCGCACCGCCTGCGATAACGCCGGTACCTTCTTCAGCAGGAAGCAAAAGCACTTGTCCACGCCCGAATTTGCCCGTTGTTGCGTGAGGAATGGTGTTGGCTTTGAGCGACATCTGCTCGATGTTGTGCTTTGCCTGCTGAGTTGCCTTTTCGATTGCCTCGGGCACCTCTGCCGCCTTGCCCATACCGAGACCGACCTTGCCCATTCCGTCACCGACGACTACAAGCGCCGAAAAGCGCATATTTCTGCCGCCCTTAACGGTTTTTGTAACACGGTTTACGGCAATAAGCTTTTTGGTCAAGCCGTCGTTTTCCTCTCTGTTTCTATCGTTTCTTCTGTCACGATTGTCTGCCATACTGCCTCCTAAAATTCAAGACCGGCTTCTCTTGCGCCGTCTGCCAAAGCCTGCACTCTGCCTGTGTAAAGATAGCCGCCTCTGTCAAATACGACCTTCTTTATCCCGAGCTCCAACGCCTTTTTGGCAACTGCTGCGCCAACCATTTTCGACGCTTCCGTTTTGGTTGCGTCACCGAGCTGCGCTGCGACATCCTTTGACTGCGTGGACGCCGAACAAAGCGTCGTGCCCTTTACGTCGTCGATGACCTGTGCATAGATATGGTTGGTGCTTCTGTACACGCAAAGACGAGGACGCTCGGCTGTGCCGCTGATGTTCTTTCTGACTCTTGCGTGACGAATAACTCTGTCCTGATTTTTATCCTTCTTGCTTATCATAGTTTCACCTCTTACTTCGTGGCTCTCTTGCCGACCTTCTTGACGACCACCTCATCCTTGTAGTGGATGCCATAGTTGTGGTACGGTTCGACAGGCTTAAGCGCCTTGATGCTTGCCGCTTGCTGTCCGACCAACTGACGGTCGATACCCTTTACGACAATTTCAAGAGGCTGGGGCTGCGCAAACGTAATGCCCTCGGGAGCGACGACCTCGATCGTGTGAGAGAAGCCGATGCTGAGCGTGAGCTTGTTGTTGCCCGTGAGCGTCACCTTATAACCTACACCGCTTACGATGAGCGACTTTTCAAAGCCCTTTGTAACGCCGACCACCATATTGTGTATGAGCGCACGGTACAGACCGTGAAGCGCACGGTGATCCTTGTCGTCGGAATGACGCTTGCAAAGAACGTGTCCGTCCTCAAGCACTACGTCAATGGACTTGTCCACCTTCTGGCTAAGTTTGCCGAGAGGTCCGCTTATCGTAACGACGTTGTCATTGTTTTCAAATGTTACTCCTGCGGGAAGCGCAATGGGAGCTCTGCCTATTCTTGACATAACTACCTCCTTACCAAACGTAGGCAAGCACTTCGCCGCCGATGTGTTGAGCCTTTGCTTCCTTGTCGGTGAGAATACCCTTGGACGTGGAAAGAATGGCGATACCCATTCCGCCCAACACCTTGGGAAGATTGTCTACACCTGCATATACACGCAAGCCCGGTGTGGAAACTCTTTTGAGCCCCGTAACTACTTTTTGATTTTTCTCAGGTGCGTACTTCAAGGTGATGAGAATCGTGTTTTGCACTGCGCCCTCTACGATTTCATAGCCCTTGATGTAGCCCTCCTTGACTAAGATATCTGCGATTGCAACCTTCATCTTGCTTGCGGGTATCTCAACCGTTTCGTGTTTGGCAGTCAAGGCGTTTCTGATTCTTGTAAGCATATCTGCGATGGGATCTGTCATTTTGCGCCTCCTATTACCAACTTGCTTTCTTCACGCCGGGAAGTTCTCCCTTATAGGCGAGATTGCGGAAACAAACTCTGCAAATGCCGTACTTCTTGAGGACGGCGTGCGGGCGCCCGCAGATACGGCAACGTGTATACTCACGTGTCGAATACTTTTGGGGCCTTTGCTGCTTTATCTTCATTGATGTTTTGGCCATACTTTACTCCTTACTTAGCGAAAGGCATTCCCAAGAGCTTGAGAAGCTCTCTTGCCTCCTCATCCGTCTTTGCCGTCGTTACGATGCAAATATCAAAACCGCGAACCTTTTCCACCTTGCTGTAGTCGATTTCGGGGAAAATGAGCTGTTCCTTGACGCCGACTGCGTAGTTGCCTCTGCCGTCAAAGGACTTTGAGGATATACCACGGAAGTCACGGACTCTCGGAAGAGCGATAGAGATGAATTTGTCAAGGAAATCATACATTCTGTTTCCACGCAGAGTGACCTTTGCGCCGACGTTCATTCCCTCTCTCACCTTGAAGTTTGCTACTGATTTTTTTGCTGTCGTGATGACCGGCTTCTGACCTGCGATCTGCTTGAGCTCCTCAACTGCGAGCTGCAGCGATTTGCTGTTGTCCTTGCAGTCGCCCAGTCCCATATTGAGGACGATCTTCTCAAGGCGTGGAACCTCGTTCACGTTTGTGTAGCCAAAGCGTTTGATGAGAGCCGGTACAACCTCTTCGGTGTACTGCTTTCTCATACGATATCTTTCAGCACTACCAGCATTCTTATCGGTTGCAGCTGCTTTAGCAACCTGATTTTTCTTGTCTGCCACGATATTACCTCCGATTTATCAGTCTGCTTTGTTTTCGTCAGACTTTGTTTTTTTCTTTGCCGCTTTCTTTGCCGCCTTCTTTGCGGACGCCTTCTTCTCGTCGAGGGCTGCGCCGCACTTGGGGCATACACGGACGGACTTTTGCTTGCCGTTTACTTCTTTGAGCTCATGCTTGACTCTGATAACCGCACCGCAGGAAGCGCACACCGGCATCACGTTTGATGCGTCGATGGTGCCCTCTCTCTTGATGATGCCGCCCTGATCCTGTGCATTTCTCGGCTTTTTGCTTCTTGATACGATATTGACGCCCTCAACGTAAAGTCTGTTGCTGTCGGCATTGACTTTGAGCACCTTGCCGACCTTGCCCTTATCCTTACCCGTGATGACCATCACGTTATCGCCCTTTTTCACACTCAGGTTTGCCATAATAGTTTGTCCTCCTTCTTACAGCACTTCGGGTGCTAATGAGATAATCTTCATATAGTCCTTGTCACGAAGCTCTCTTGCGATAGGCCCGAAGATACGGGTGCCCTGAGGCTGCTTCTGATTGTCGATGATAACGGCTGCGTTGTCATCAAACTTGATGTAGCTGCCGTCCTCACGCTGCAGACCGAATTGGGTGCGGACGATGACCGCCTTTACGACGTCGCCCTTTTTGACCTTACCGCCGGGGATAGCGGACTTGACGGACGCTACGATGACGTCGCCGATGTTGCCGCTTCTTCTGAAGGAGCCGCCCAAAACTCTGATACACATGATTTCTTTTGCGCCGCTGTTGTCGGCGACTTTAAGCCAGCTTAATGGTTGAATCATAGTTTCGTCCCTCCTTACTTCGCCTTTTCGATTATCTCAACAAGACGCCAGCACTTGTCCTTTGACAGCGGACGTGTTTCTGCGATAAGCACCTTGTCGCCTATGCCGCACTCGTTGTGCTCGTCGTGCGCTTTGAACTTCTTGGTGCGACTTACGATTTTTTTGTAGAGGGGGTGTTTGACACGCTCGCTGATGGCGACGACGATTGTCTTGTCCATCTTGTCGCTGACAACTATGCCCACTCTTTCTTTTCTGAGATTTCTTTCTTCCATAATGTCCTCCGATTAGCCCTTTGCCTCGCCCTTTTTGGCACGGGCAAGCTCTCTTTGGCGGATAACGGTTTTGACACGTGCAATGTCACGTCTCGTCTCCTTAAGCTCCAAAGGATTTGTGAGTTGATTGGTGGCATTTTTAAAACGGAGGAAAAACAGTGCGGATTTGAGCTCTGCGAGCTTATCCATCAGTTCCTTATCCGTCATTTCCAAAACTTGTTTTGATTTCATTGTTCACCGCCTTCGACGTCCTTGGTCTCTTCAGCTCTTACAAATTTGCACTTGACGGGCAATTTGTTTGCTGCAAGACGCAACGCCTCTTTTGCTACTGATTCATCGATTCCTGCGATTTCGAACATCACACGGCCCGGCTTGACTACTGCTACCCAATATTCGGGAGAACCTTTACCTGAGCCCATACGGGTTTCGGCAGGCTTTTTGGTCACGGGCTTGTGGGGGAAGATGTCCACCCATACCTTGCCGCCACGGCGGATATATCTTGTCATTGCGACACGTGCTGCTTCGATTTGGTTGGAGGTAATCCAGCCCGGCTCCTGAGCGACGAGCCCGAATTCGCCGTATGCGACTACGTTGCCCTTCGTTGCTTTGCCTGTCATTCTGCCACGCATTTGACGACGTCTTTTGACACGTTTTGGCATTAACATTATTGGTTTCCTCCTTCAAGTGGATTTTTGCCGAGCACTTCACCCTTGTAGATCCAAACCTTTACGCCGATCGCACCGAAGGTGGTGTGCGCCGTAGCTACACCGTACTCGATGTTTGCACGCAAGGTCTGAAGCGGAATGGAGCCGTCTCGATACTGTTCGCTTCTTGCAATTTCTGCGCCGTCAAGACGTCCGCTGACCATTGTCTTAATGCCCTTTGCGCCCGCCTTCATTGCCTTTGACATTGCCTGCTTCATCGTGCGACGGAAGGATGCTCTGCCCTCAAGCTGTTTGGCGATGTTTTCGGCAACGAGCTGTGCGTCTGCGTCCGGAGCCTTGACTTCCATGATGTTGATGCTGACCTTTTTGTCGGTTTTGCCGAGCAGCTTTTCAACCTCTTTCTTGATTTGCTCTACGCCTGCGCCTGCCTTGCCGATGAGCGTTGCGGGACGTGAGGTGTGGATTGCCACAACAAACTTGTCTGCCGCTCTCTCGATGGTTATTTTGGAAATTGCGTTGTCGTAATATTTCTTTTTGATGAATTTACGCACCTTGTTGTCTTCGACAATGTTGTCTGCAAAGTGTGCCTTGTCGGCATACCATGTCGAAGTCCAAGGTTTGATAATGCCCGTTCTGAGTCCGTTCGGATCAACTTTTTGTCCCATTGGATACCTCCTTAAGCCTGTACGGAGTCGAGCACAACGGTGATGTGGCTCGTCCTCTTGTTGATGCGGTATGCTCTGCCCTTCGACACTGCCTGTATACGCTTGAGCGTAGGACCTTCGTTGGCGTAGCACTCTGCGATAAACAGATCGTTTTTGGAAAGATTCATATTGTTTTCCGCATTTGCGATTGCGCTGTTTACAAGCTTGATAAGCACCTCGCTTGCCGCCTTGGGCGTGTTTTCAAGTATAGCGACAGCCTCTGTGACGGGTTTGCCCTTGATGATGTCAAGCACTACTCTCACTTTGAAGGGAGAAATTCTGACATATTTAGCGGTTGCGTGCGGTCTTTGGTCTGCCTTTGTCTGACGCTCCAAAGCCTTTTGTTTACTTCTGGTAGCCATATATCCCTCCTTTATTTGCCCGACGTGGTTTTGTCGCCTGCGTGACCTCTGAAGGTACGTGTGGGAGCAAACTCACCGAGCTTGCAGCCGACCATATCCTCTGTGATATATACCGGAACGTGCTGCTTGCCGTTGTGGACTGCGATCGTGTGTCCGACCATCTCGGGGAAAATCGTTGAACTTCTTGACCATGTTTTGACGGATTCACGCTTGCCTGACTCGTTCATTGCGATGATTCTGTTGATAAGGCGCTCTTCTACATACGGGCCTTTTTTAACACTTCTACTCATTTTCTCCTCCGATTAGTTCACGCGCTTAATAATAAACTTACTTGACGCATTTTTCTTCTTTCTCGTCTTATAGCCCAAAGCCGGCTTGCCCCAAGGCGTAACGGGTGAAGGCATACCTACAGGTGACTTGCCCTCGCCGCCGCCATGCGGGTGGTCGTTCGGGTTCATTACGACGCCACGGACGGTTGGACGCACGCCCATATGACGTGTCTTGCCCGCCTTGCCGACACGCACGATCTCGTGATCGAGGTTGCCGACCTGACCGATGGTCGCTCTGCAGCCGATGAGGATATATCTCATTTCACCGCTGGGCATACGCACGATTGCGTATTTGCCCTCTTTTGCCATAAGCTGTGCGGCGTTGCCTGCCGCTCTTGCGACGATGCCGCCCTTGCCGGGTTGCATCTCGATGTTGTGTATCATCGTACCTACGGGAATTGCGGACAAGGGAAGCGAGTTGCCGACCTTGATGTCTGCGTTTTCACCGCTTTCGAGCACGTCGCCGACATTGAGACCGAGAGGTGCGAGAATGTATCTCTTTTCACCGTCCGCATAGTGCAGAAGCGCTATGTTTGCAGAACGGTTTGGATCATACTCTATCGTTGCGACCTTTGCGGGGATACCGTCCTTATTGCGCTTGAAGTCGATAATACGGTATTTGTTTCTGTTTCCGCCACCGATGTGACGCACGGTGATCCTGCCCATTGCGTTTCTTCCGCCCGACTTGTTGAGCGATACGAGAAGCGAACGCTCGGGTGTGGTGGAAGTGATTTCCTCATAAGCAGACACCGTCATAAAACGGCGGGCAGGAGAAGTTGGTTTATACTTTTTAATAGCCATAGTTTACTCTCCTTATCCTTATGCGAGGCTCTCGAAGAATTCGATAGCTTTGCTGTCGGCAGTCAAGGTGACGATAGCTTTTTTGAAAGCAGGACGTCTGCCTTCATTTCTGCCCATTCTCTTGAGTTTGCCGTCGTAGTTTGAAGTGTTGACCTTTGCAACCTTCACGCCGAAAATTTGCTCTATTGCCACTTTGACCTGTGACTTCGTTGCGGTTTTTGCAACCTTGAACGTGTATTTCTTTGCAGGAATGCCGTCGTAACTTTTCTCTGAAAGAATCGGCTCAATGATGATATCGTATGCTGTCATTATTGTGCTGCCTCCTCGATCTTCTTCAATGCGTCAACGGTGAGCACGAGGTTTTTGGTTGCAACTACGTCGTAGACGCTGAGCGTCCTTGCCTCTGTCACGCTGACGGTGGGAATGTTGCCGCTTGCAAGCAGTACGTCTGCGTCATACTCGCCGAGCACGAACATAACCTTCCCGTTTAAGCCGAGCGCCTTGACTGCGTTTGCAATATGCTTCGTCTTTGCCTCGCTGAGTGCGAGCTTGTCAAGCACTACGACTTCGTTTTGGCGGATCTTTTCGGACATAGCTGAAAGGAATGCCGCCTTTTTCATATTTTTGTTGATTTTTTGTGAGAAATCTCTGGGTTTCTTTGCAAATACGACGCCGCCGCCCACATACTGAGGTGCGACTATAGAGCCCTGACGTGCACGGCCCGTGCCCTTCTGACGGTAAGGCTTTGCGCCGCCGCCACGCACTTCCGTCCTCGTGAGAGCGCTCATCGTGCCCTGACGCTTGTTTGCAAGCTGTGCAACAACAACCTGATGCACGAGCGCTTCGTTGTAATCGCACGCAAAGACGGATTCGCTCACTTCTACGCTGCCGACGTTTTTGCCGGTGATATCCAATACGTTAAGTTTCATTTCCTACCTCGCTTAGCCCTTGACGGACTCTTTTACGATCACCAAGCCGCCCTTCGGGCCCGGGATTGCCCCTTTCACAAGAAGCAAATTTCTTGCCGCATCAACACGCACTACCGTGAGATTTTGCACTGTCACCTTTTCGCTGCCCCACTGTCCTGCCATGTGCTTGTTTTTGAATACACGTGACGGCGACGAGCATGCGCCCATTGAGCCTACGCCTCTGTGATATCCGGAGCCGTGCGCCTTGGGACCGATATGATTGTTCCATCTCTGCACAACGCCCGAGAAGCCGTGTCCCTTAGATGTGCCCGTGACGTCCACCTTGTCGCCCTCGGCAAAGACGTCGCACTTGATTTCCTGACCGAGCTCGTAGCCCGTGCTGTTTGAAAGACGCAGCTCACGCAAATACTTTCTGACGGTGACGCCCGCCTTTTTGAAGTGTCCGCTGACAGGCTTGTTGACTCTTGTCTCCTTGACGGTGCCAAAGCCGACCTGTACTGCCTCATAGCCGTCGTTCTCCACTGTCTTGACCTGCACGATCGGGCAGGGACCTGCCTCGACGACCGTCACAGGAATGACCTTGCCTTCCGGAGTGAAGATTTGGCTCATACCCAACTTTTTACCGATGATTGCTTTATCCATGTAAAGTTCATCCCTCCTTTTATTGTTACAATTTAATATTACAGCTTGATTGAGATATCTACGCCTGCGGGCAGATCCAGCTTCATAAGAGAATCCACCGTCTTGCTCGTGGGATTGTAGATGTCAATCAAACGCTTGTGCGTCCTAAGCTCAAACTGCTCACGACTGTCCTTGTACTTGTGAGTTGCACGCAAAATCGTGATGATCTCCTTATCCGTGGGAAGCGGAATGGGACCGGATACCTTCGTGCCGGTTTTTTTGACTGTCTCCACGATCTTCTCTGCGGAAAGGTCGATGAGATTGTGGTCGTAAGCTTTAAGTTTAATTCTTATTTTTTGCCCAGCCATGATATATATAGCCTCCTGATTTATAACACTGATCCGTGTGTGTCTTTTTATTTTTTTACCGTCGCACTGCAACGGAAATGGACGTGTTCTAATACACGCTTGCTAAGATTAGCATAAATCAAGCAACTATGTCAACAAAAATTAAGCTTGAAAATAAATAAATTTTAAAATATTTTTAGCATTGTGTCCACCCAAACGGACGGACACTAAATATTGTATATATTGTTTAATTCCTACTATATCAGTTTATATATATTATATAAGGAATTCTTCTTCGGGACGGATAACGCAGACGATGTGTGCGACCTGCGCTACGTATTCCCCGACCTCTTTTGCAATGATACCTGCGCCCTCTGCGTTGGGGTGTGCGCCGTCCTTGAAAAGATTTTGCCTGTCCTCAAAAATTTTATAAAGGTCGATATAAAACAAATTCATCTCTAAAGCAAGCTCCTTTGCAACGTCGTGGACGTCGGTCGCAACAAGCTCTATATTTATACCGTACGGCGCCTTGCCGTCCTTCAGAAATACGGGCGTCGGGGACATTATGAATACCTTTCTCACGCTATCGAGGGCGGTATAAGATTTGATTATTTTTTTATAATCATCCTTAAACGCCTCTTTGCCACGCCAATTCATAGCCTTTGTGTCGTTTGAGCCGAGCATCAGCACCACTATTTCGGGTGCAAAATCCAAACTTTGTCTGTAGAGCTTTTCGTTTACATAAGGTCTGTCGCCCTCAAAGGAAGCCGTGCGCCCCGAAAAACCGAAGTTGTTTACGCAAAACTCATCGCCCAAAAGCTTGCCCATCTGTGCAGGATAATTGTTTTTTGCCCAACCCGAAATGCCGTAGCCGTATGTAAGACTGTCGCCCACGCACGCCACACGTATCTGCCCGTCCTTTGCCTTGTTGAGCGGATGAGCGGTTGCAAGCAGTCCGTTTGCATACAGGCTGCCCGGCACGATGGCGCAGGCGGCGATCACTATGAACGCCAACACCGATATTATGATTATTGCGGTCTTTTTCTTTTGCATATGCCTATTGTAGCACATTGCGCAGAGCAAAACAATACTCGGCGATTATTTTATGATTTCGCCCGTCTTTGCCGACTGATATATCATCCAATAGCCCGCAATGTCATCGGAAGCGACGGGCAGCCAAACGCAGGTGTTTTCAAGCTCGGCGGGCGCCTGTCCCCCCTCGTCCGCCTGCGGTACGCCGTAGCAGATGAAGGACGGATCGTCGCCGTCGAAAAGCAGCCCCACTACGTAATAGCCGTCCTCGGCGTCCACTCGCACCCACTTTGAATTGGGCACGGTAGCTGTCAACAGGTCGTCGGACGGATAGCAGATGAACATCTCGTCTATCTGCGGCTTTACGGCGTAATAAAAATTGTTGCCGTCGTACTTTGTCCACTCCGAAAATACGGAAGCCTCCGCCTTTGACGCAACGCCTACAAACGCTTTTTCCTTGCGCTGTGATATCCTGTTCTGCAAGCTATCGTCTGAATCAGGCTCATCGGGGTTGACTGATTTTTGCACTTTTGCATTGCTTCGTGATGACGTGCTTTGTAAGCTGTCGTCTGAATCAGGCTCGTCGGGACTGACCGATTTTTGCACTTTTGCATTGCTTTGTGATGACGTGCTTTGCAGGCTGCCGTCCGCATCAGCTTCGTCCGATATGACTTCTTTTTTTTGTTTTGCCGTCGCTTCGGGCGCTTCGCAGGCGCTTGCCTTTACAGTGGTTTCACGGTTGAAGGCGTCGATTTTTTTGAGCATTTCGCTCTTTGAGCCGCTGCCTCCGAACATAGTGACCGAGCTTGAACGCAGTACGCAGCCTATCTCGTCACTTGCGTCAAACGGCACTTCTACGTCGCAATTTGTATCGTTAAGTACCGTTTGCGCAATATTGTTGCCTATCAAATACAGCTTTGCTCCGTTGGGGCGGAAGTCGAGCGAGCAGTTTATTTTGATATATCCCTGTCTGCCCGTGAGCCTCGATATTTTTACTATTCCCTTATGTCCGCCGCCGTTTAATACTATTATCTCTTTTTTTGCAATCATAGCACACCTCTTGCAAAGGGTATGCGAATAAACTAAAAAAAATGACCGCACATTGCGTGCGGTCGCAGTAAATATCCTATTATGCAAATAGCTTTGAAAGCTTTATATAATCGTCGAGAGTGAGCGCCTCGCCCCTCACCATTGGCGGATAGCCCGCCGCAACGAGCCTGTCTGTAACGGTCTGCTTATCCATATCGAGCGCAACGCTGAGATTGTTTGCGAGCGTCTTGCGGCGCATTGCAAACGCCGAGCGAATGAGCCTGTGTATCAAAGCTTTGTCCTCGCCCTGCAGCTTTGTCCTGTCCACGTCTATCCTCACCACTGCGCTGTCCACGTTGGGCACGGGATAAAACATCCTGCGGTTGACCTTGCGGGTGATATATGCGCTGCCTGCGCTCTGTATGGCGAGCGTGATAGCCGCATAGTCCGCAGTGTTTGCAGCAGCGACAAACCTATCCGCCACCTCCTGCTGTACCATTACGGTGATGGTTTTGACGTCGAGCGTGCTTTCCAAAAGGCGCATAACAAGCGGCGTTGTGATGTAATACGGAAGATTTGCGACTACCTTGAAGCTGTCGCCCACAATCTCACGCAAAGCGTCGTCCGACATTTTGAGTACGTCTTTAAACACGACCTCGGCATTTTCCACGCCCTGCAGCGAAAGCGCAAGCACGCTTTGCAGATTTTTGTCCACCTCAAATGAAATCACCCTTTTTGCAACGCTTGCGATAGCACGTGTGAGAGTGCCGCCGCCCGTGCCTATTTCCACTACGGTGTCCTCGTCGGTCACGCCGCTGTCGGCTACGATGGCGTCGAGCAGGTTTTTATCCGTTATGAAATTTTGACCGAGCGACTTATTAAATTTAAACTGAACGTCGTTGATGATAGCTTTTAAATTTGGATATTCCATATTTTTCCTGTCCGTTTGCGAATAATTTTTTGAGCTCTGCACAAATTACTACTGTACTGATGATGAATATCAAATGTACGAAGGAAAAAAACGAAGGTTCAAAATCTTTTATTGGACCTTCGTTTATTTTAGTATTCGGTTTCCTCGTAGACGGTCGCACGCACTCTGAATTTTGCGCCCGTGCTTTCCACCACCTTTGCGCAGGCGGCTATCTCTTCCTCGCCGATGAAATCGACAACGCTCATCGTGGTGTCTATGCCCTCTCTCACGCAATCTCTTGCGAAATCGAGCATAGCGTAAAACGCCTGCTGTCCGTATTTGCTGCGGCATATCTCGTCATAGCCCTCCGCCGTGGAAGCGTTGAGAGATATGGATACAAAATCCACAAACTTTGCAAATATCTTTGCGACGTCCGTGCGGTTGTTGATGAGATTGCCGAGTCCGTTTGTGTTCACTCTTATTTTGCAGCCCTTGCCCTTGAGATAAGGTCCCACCTGCGACATAAGCGAAAGATTGCAGGTCGGCTCGCCGAAGCCGCAAAAAACTATCTCGTCATATTTTTTTAAATCGAACAGCGAAAGGTCCTCTTTCATTTCCTCAAACGTGGGCTCCTTTAGCAGCCACAGCTTGTTGCCGCTTACGCCGTCCTTAAACTTGCGCAGGCAAAATTCGCAGTTGTTGGGACAGCGGTTTGTGATGTTGAGATAAAGGCTGTTGCCAAATTCATATACGTAGGTGTTTGTCATATTTCCTCTAAAACGGCTTTTATACTATCATTTCATCCTGATAAACAGGCGTTTTGCGTTTTCCGATGTTATCCTGTCTATTTCGCTACGCTCTATGCCGAGCACCTCGCTCGCCCTGTCGGCAACAAGGTTTACATACTCGGGACGGTTTGTGCGACCTCTGAACGGCTCGGGCGTCATATAGGGGCAATCGGTTTCGAGCAGAAGTCTGTTTACGGGCACCGCCTGCATAGCCTCTAAATTGTGCTTGGCGTTTTTAAACGTTATCGCACCGCCGAACGCAAAATATGCGTCGAGCTCGCCGAATATCTTTACAAATTCCTTCGAGCCGGAATAGCAATGCAAAAGCAGTCCGTTGTTTAAATAGCGCTGCGCCTCAAAAAGTATCTGCTTTGCGTCCTCGTACGCCTCTCTTATGTGCAAGACTATTGGCAGCCCGAGCGTGTCGGCAAGCTCTATCTGCTCTCTGAAAGCGCCCTTTTGTATCGCACGGGGGCTGAGGTCATAGTGATAGTCAAGCCCTATTTCGCCTATGCCCACCACCTTTTGAGATGAGGACAGCGTTGCAAGCCTTTCGTATTTGTCATAGTCGGCGGTGGTCGCATCGTGCGGATGTATGCCGATAACGGCGTACAGCTCGGGATATTTTTCGGCAAGCTCGGCCGCTCTTTCGCTTGAGGGCATATCGTAGCCGACGCAGATAGCACTTTCGATACCCTGCTCCCTGAAGCCCGCTACTATGCCGTCGGCTTCGGGCAAAAGCTTTTCGTCGTTTAAATGGCAATGGGTGTCTATCATCATCTCACCACGCTTCCGCTCGTCACGGGCTTTTCGGGGGCGACGAGCACCACCCTTTCGCCCTCCTCTGTCTGCTCGCAGGCGCAAAGCAGCATGCCCTGACTTTCGATACCTCTGAGCTTTGCGGGCTTGAGGTTGAACACGACGACTACGTTTTTGCCGACCATTTCTTCAGGGGTATAAAACTTTGCGATGCCGCTTACGATTGTGCGCACCTCGTCGCCTATCTTTACGGTGAATTTCAAAAGCTTGTCGGCTTTTTCCACCTTTTCGGCGGTGAGTATGTGCCCCACACGAAGCTGTATCTTTGCAAAATCGTCTATTGTTATTTCATTTAAATTCACTACGTTTTCCACTTTTTTCACCTCTGTCTTTTGGGATACGGGCTGTTTTTCTTCCTTAGCTTCCTCGTCCGCTACAAGCCCCTTGCGCTTAAGCTCCGCCATCACCTTTGCGGCGTCAAGCCTTGCAAACAGGTGCGACGGATTGCTTACCGTCTTTGTCTTGCCTATCAAACCGAATTTATCAAGCTCGTCATAGCTTCTCGGCGTTGCGCCGCACTGCTGTATTGCGGCGGTCGCACTCTTTGGCATAAACAGCGCAAGCATGCTCGAGCATATCACTATGCTTTCGATGAGGTTGTAAAGCACTGTCTGAAGCTTGTCCTTTTGGGCTTCGTCCTTTGCAAGTATCCACGGGGCAGTTTCGTCAATATACTTGTTTGCCCGACGAAGCGCTGTCACTATCTCGCCGAGTGCATCGGCGGTCTTAAACTCGTCGATGTATTTAAACACCCTGCTCTTAAGCCCTGTCATCACTGAAATAAAGTCACTGTCAAACTCGGTCACAACACCTCTGTTGCACACCTCGCCGTCAAAATACTTGTTGCTCATAGCCACGGTGCGCTGTACGAGGTTGCCGTAAACGTTGACAAGCTCATTGTTGAACACGTCTATCATAGATTCCCAGCTGATAGTGCCGTCGTTGTCAAAGGGCATTTGTCCCAAAAGATAATACCGCACGGCGTCAACGCCGAATACATCGACCAAATCATCCGCATAGATGACGTTGCCCTTTGATTTGGACATCTTGCCGCCGTCCTGCAGCAGCCACGGATGACCGAATACGCACTTTGGCAGCGGAAGCCCCAGCGCCATAAGGAATATAGGCCAGTATATCACGTGGAAACGCACAATGTCCTTGCCGATGATGTGCACGTCGGCAGGCCATTCCTTTTCGTATAGGTCCGCACTGTTGCCGTCTGCGTCATAGCCTAAGCCTGTAATGTAGTTGGTGAGGGCGTCAAGCCACACGTATACCACGTGCTTGTCGTCAAAGGATACGGGTATGCCCCACTTGAACGACGTCCTTGATACGCAAAGGTCCTGAAGCCCCGGCTTTAAAAAGTTGTTGACCATTTCGTTTTTGCGGGATACGGGCGTGATAAACTCGGGGTGCTCGTCATAATAGCGCATAAGACGGTCGCTGTATTTGCTCATCGCAAAAAAATACGCCTCTTCCTCCGCCATTTTGACCTCACGTCCGCAGTCGGGACACTTGCCGTCCTTAAGCTGACTTTCCGTCCAGAACGACTCGCACGGAGTGCAGTACCAGCCCTTGTACGAGCCCTTGTAGATGTCGCCCTGCTCGTAAAGCTTTTTGAATATCTTTTGCACCTGCGCCTCGTGATAAGCGTCGGTGGTGCGCATAAATTTGTCATATGTGGTGTCCATAAGATCCCATATGCGCTTTATCTCTGCCGCAACGCCGTCTACAAACTGCTTCGGGCTTTGCCCTGCGGCGGCCGCCTTAAGCTCTATCTTTTCGCCGTGCTCGTCGGTGCCCGTCTGAAAATGCACGTCGTAACCCTGCATACGCTTCGCCCTTGCAATGAGGTCGGCAAGCACGATTTCATACGTGTTGCCTATGTGCGGCTTGCCCGACGTATAAGTGATTGCGGTTGTGAGATAATATTTTTGCTTTTCCATAATACCTCTCAATTTTAAAGAAGATAATGCTTTATTTATAGTTAAATTATTATACAACTTAAATCTACTGTTGGCAACAAATATATTCTCAACATAATTTGACATATTTAAAAATATCATTATGTTATGAACGTTGCCTTCACTGCTCTCACGCTGATATCGCTTGTTATGCTGACTTATCTGTCGCCTGCGACGGCGTTTCCTACTATGCTGCAAGGGGTGATGAGCGCAATTTCACTTATCGTCAAGCTGACTGCGATATATGCGGTGTGGCTGTCGGTGCTCAAAATGATGCAGGCAACGGGACTGGACAAAAAGCTGTCCAAGCTTTTGCGCCCTGTCATCAAGCGGCTGTTTAAGGGCGAAAGCGACGAGACATACGGGTGGATATCCGTAAACCTTGCAGGCAATATGCTGGGAATGGGCGGCGTGGCTACGCCCGCAGGAATAAAAGCTATGCAGAGTATGGCTACGGCGGATCAGACCGTCGCAAGCCCGAATATGATACTGCTGCTGATAATAAACGCAACGTCCATACAGATAATCCCTGCGACCGTCATCGCTATGCGGGCGACCGCAGGCAGCGCAGACGCTGCGTCAATAATGCTGCCGACGCTCATTTCCACAACGGTGTCAACGCTGAGCGGAATTATCCTCTGCAAGGTTTTTGCGCTTACGGATAAAAAATCTAAAAATGACAAAAACAAAGGTTTAACAGTCAAAAGCGTTCAATTAAACAAGGGTTTTGGCAAAATCAAGCCGTCTGTAAAGTGTAAAAAATGAGCGCATTTATTCTGCCCGTAATCTTGATACTGCTGCTGATTTTTTGCGTGATAAAACGCATAAAGGTATACGACTGCTTTTTGGAAGGCACCAAAGACAGCCTGTCGCTCATCAAAAGCATTTTTCCTTACGTCGCTGCGATATTCATTTGCATCGAGCTTTTTAAGGCGAGCGGTCTGTCCGCAACGGTGTCGGGTTGGCTCGAAATGCCGCTGAGTTATCTCGGTATCCCCAAAGAGATAACCGAGATAATTTTGCTTGTGCCGCTGTCGGGCAACGGCACTATCGCTCTGCTTGAAAGCATTATAAACGACTGCGGCGTGGACAGCTATCCCGCAAGGTGCGCCGCCGTCATCGCAGGTGCGACGGAAACTATATTTTATATTTCCGCAGTGTACTTTTCCGCCTGCAAAGTGCGCAAGCTGCGCTATGCTATCCCTGTTGCGATATTCTGCACTCTGCTCGGCACAGTGGTTGCGTGTGCGCTGTGCAGAGTGATGTAGTTTAATTTGCAATGAGTGTACCTCGTGTAATTTAAATGAAACAACCCCCTCTTTCCGGTCTCGCCGGTATTTCTCCCCCACTCAAACTTCGATGCGTGCGGTAGCTCGCTCTTTCTCTACATATATTTTCTGTCGTTCGTGGGGGCGACAATCGGCACTCGTCAACAACTACCGTGCTCTTGTTATGCCACTCGCTCGCAAGCAAAAAACAACACTGCTTGCTCGCTTGTACTTTCCATCGCACTTCGGCGCTCACTTTGGCGCTCGCCCTGCGAGCGCTTATCTAAGCTTCGCAACAACTTTGAGTGGTCACCTCATCACCACTTTATTTGTTTTAAGCTTCGCAAAGAGTGTACAAATGAAAAAGCCCCGACACAATCGGGGCTTTGAAGAATAATCTTCTTTTGCGATTATCTCTTTGAGAACTGAGGTGCTTTACGTGCCTTGTGCAAGCCGTATTTCTTACGCTCTTTTGCTCTCGGGTCACGGGTGAGATATCCTTCCTTTTTGAGGATAGCTCTGTATGCCTCGCTGTCCGCAACGCAAAGTGCTCTTGCAATGCCGTGACGGATAGCGCCCGCCTGACCTGTGTAGCCGCCGCCGCAGACGTTTACAAACACATCGAATTTATCCGTTGTGCCTGTCGCTACGAGGGGCTGATTGACGATGAGCTTCATCGTATCGAGAGGGAAATACTCGTCAAGAGTACGCTTGTTGATGATGATTGCACCTTCGCCGCCGGGGATAAGACGCACTCTTGCGATAGCAGTCTTTCTTCTGCCGGTGCCGAGAAATTGAACCTTTTTAGTCTTTTTAGTCGCCATAATTCACCTCACATTATTTGAGCTTAAGCTCGGTCGGGCATTGTGCGGAATGATTGTGCTCGCTTCCGACATATACACGCAGCTTCTTGAGCATCTTGGCACCGAGGCTGTTTTTGGGAAGCATGCCCTTGACCGCCTTGTAAACCGCTTTGTCCGGATTTTCCTTCATCAGCTTTTTGTATTGGATCTCTTTAAGACCGCCGATGTAACCGGTGTGATAACGATAATACTTGTCTTCAAGCTTGTTGCCTGTGAGGACAATTTTGTCGCAGTTGATTATGATAACGTGGTCGCCGCAGTCGACGTTGGGAGTGTACTCGGGTTTGTTTTTGCCCTTGAGAATAGCGGCAACCTGAGAGGCAAGACGTCCGAGCACCATATCCGTTGCATCGACGACATACCATTTGCTTTCAACTTCGCCCGGCTTTGCCATAAAAGATTTGTTGTTTTTTGCCATATAAGACAAATCCTTAGCCATATTAGCCAACCTCCATATTATTTCCGTCAAGCTTGAGCTATGGACGAGGGGCTAGTTCGCCAAAACACAGACTATCAGAAAATACGATTACAATGGTTTTTATACCATCAAAATTATGCTTGTATATCATATAAAATCTAAAAACATAAGTCAAGCAGATTTGCGCATTTTGTAAAATTGTATTTAGATATACTATATATAGATATATGTTATATATTTTTACACTATAAAACCGCATAAACCTTTGCCGATGTTGACATCACGTCCTCACTGTGCTAAAATCAAGCTACCACAACTCTGAATATTTTTAGTAAAACTTTGTTATTATCACGATAACAAGTGTGTTTTCTGCGTAAACAAGGTTTACTAAAAAGTTAATATTTGTTTAAAGAGTTGTGGTGACTTTGCGGAACCGCACTTGTTATACAAAAGCAGTAGCGGTGTCCAAAAAGGTCGCCGCTTTTTGTATGGCGAAATATTATAAATAAATCTTTATATTGCTATAACTATGCAAAACACATGCCGATATTGACATAGCTGTGCCACAATAGTAAAATTAAAGTGATAAAATAAGGGGCAATATGTCTAATAGCAATATAAATTTAAATAAGGAGGAATTATGAAAAACATCAAACGCTTAAAGCCTTTATTTCTGCTGACAGTGACGGTTTTGATGACACTGTGCCTGAGCACTGCGCTTGTTGCCTGCGACGAGAAAAACGAAAATTCAGATCCGATCCAAGATGATACACCGCCTATCATCAGCGATGAGGAAAAACTGTCAATGTTCAACTATTATATTGAAAATGGCAAAATTAGGATAACGGGTCTGAAATCATATTCAAGTGATATTGTCATACCCGACTGTGTGACAAGTATCGAAGAATCTGCATTTTCGTACTGTGAAGATATTACTAATATAACCTTCCCCGACAACTTAGCTTTCATTGGACATGACGCATTCGCCGAAACCGCTTGGTTAAAAAATCAACCTAACGGCATTGTTTATGCCGGTAATGTTGTATATACTTATAAAGGGGAAATGAATGCAGAAACCTCTATTACGCTTAAAGAAAGTACAACAGGAATTTCAGATTTTGCGTTTAAAGATTGCAAAAAGCTGACTTCCATTAAAATTCCCAACGGAACGATTACAATAGGCGATTTTGCTTTTGAAAACTGTACAGAATTATCACAAATTGATTTTCCCGACAGCATAACTCATATCGGTGGAGGGGCACTGCATGATACGGCTTGGTTTAATAATCAACCCGACGGCATCGTGTATGTCGGCAAAGTTGCCTATTCTTATAAAGGTGACAAACTTTCAGTACAAAGTATAGATCTTAGAGAAGACACAATTGCAATTGCCGATGTAGCTTTCTGTGGATGCATGTATCTTACAGACATAGAAATACCAAATCATGTAGTGCACATTGGCGATTGGGCATTTGGCTTTTGCTCTCTCTTAAATAGTATAACGATTCCTAACAGTGTGATAAGTATCGGACAAAAGACATTTTATGATTGCTTCAGTTTAAAAAGTTTAAACATCCCCGATAGCGTGCAAAGCATTGCAGATACTGCATTTTATCTTTGCAGCGGACTTTCCAATATAACAGTTTCGCCAAATAATAGCAGATATAAAAGCATTAACAATTGTATTATAGATACTCAAAACAAAAAACTTGTTTTAGGCTGCAAAAACTCGCTTATTCCTTCCAACGGAAGTGTGACAAGCATAGGTGACTATGCATTTGGCGGTTGCATAGACCTTATGAGTATAATCATCCCCGACACTATAACCTATATCGGAGATAGCGCATTCAGATATTGCTGCAATCTTTTAGACGTAACTATTCCAAACGGTGTAGAACATATAGGGTCAAGTGCATTTCAAGAATGCCTCGAATTGAAGCATGTCCTATTGCCCGATAGTTTAACAACGATTGGCAGTTGGGCATTTTATAAATGTTCCAATCTTACGAACATATCTATTCCAAAAGGAGTAACAAAAATTGGTTGGTATGTTTTTTTGGAATGTAAAAAACTTGAGCGCATAAACTTTGACGGCACAAAAAAGGAATTTAAGTACGCATTGGAGGGAGAGTTTTGGGACTTAGGCACATGGAATTTTGCTGTACATTGCACAGACGGTAATATAGATAAGAATGGTAACGATATCATTGAGCAAACGCAAGATTAAGAAATGTAGCAAAATTTATAAAAAGACTTTTTAAGTAATCAAAAATCGCAGTTTAACTGCGATTTTTGATTGTGTCCATAATATTTAGGTCGGCATATCAATCAAGTTTTTCCTGCTTGAAAAGCACTGTTGCGGGTTTACAGTCGACGGTGATTTCGTTGTCGACGGGGCTTGCTGCTCCGTCGCAGGAAGCGGTGTATTTTATGCCGTCCCGAGGGGCTGCCATCATCACAAGCTTCAATTTTTTGGTGATTATGTCGGCTGTGGGCGTCACGCTCAGGACATAGCCGTCGGAGGTCTTTTCAAGCTTGAAGGCGATGCTGCCCTGCTCGTCGTGCATTGTATATTCGCCCTCGCCTGCAAACAGCCTTATTTCAAGCTCGTCAAAGCTTGTGGAATTGCCCTTTCGCTCGGCAAGAAGAGGAATTATCGCACCCGCTTTTGCAAAGACGGGATAATCCTTGAGGGCATAATACGCCTTGAACTCTCTGTCTCCGCCGTAGCTAAGACCTGTAAAGAAATCAAACCAGACGCCGTCGGGAAGCCATATGCTGACTGACGTCATATTTGTACCTATGCTTCTTTCCGACCTTGTGCGGGCGGGCGAAAGCACTTTTTCGCCAAGCTCGTTTTTGCGGGCAACGTAGCATTTGGACGGCGAAGTAATGGGCGACACCAAAAGCTGCTCGCCGAAATAATACTGATTTCTGTATTTTTTAGAATAAGCTTTTTCGCACTTGTTGTAATAGTACATGGGGGCTATAAGCGGCACGCCCTCTTCAGAAGTGCGCACGCTTGCGGTGTACAAAAACGGCAGAAGCCTGTGGCGCAGGCTCAAAAAGCTTTCCGCCGCTTCCTCGACGTGCGGATAAAGCCATGGCTCCTTGCTCCACGCTTTGTTGTTGGAATGCAGTCTGTTTATGGGTGAAAACACGCCGAACTGAAGCCATCTCAGATACAGATCCTCGTTGCCCTTGCCATACATATGTCCGCCGATGTCGTGCGACCACCACGTATAGCCTGCGTTTGAGGCGAGCGCCGTAAAATACGGCTGAAATTTTAAGCTCTTCCAACACACCAACGTGTCGCCCGAAAAGCCGAGCGGATATCTGTGCGAGCCGAGTCCCGCATAGCGTGAGAGGATAAGCCCCTTTTGTCCGTTGCGGCAGTTATCCAAAAAGTGATAGTGGTTGAGCAACCAAAGAGGATCGAGACCTTTCATTTTGGACTTTGTGCCCTGCTGCCAATCTATCCACCAGAAGTCAACGCCGTCCTGCTCGTAGGGGTGGTGAAGGATATCGAAATATGCGTTTAAAAACCTTTTGTCCGTCAAATCGAATTGCACGGTCTTGCCCGAATCGGGATCGATACCGCACGCATTTGCCATATCCCGATACTGCACCTCGAATGAGCGCACGCCGTCACGGGGATGTAAATTCATGGTGACCGCAAGCCCTCTCTGCTTGAGCCCATTTAAAAAGCCCTTATAGTCGGGAAAGAGCGATTTTTCAAACGTGTAGCCCGTCCAACCTGCGCCCTGCATTGAGTGATACTCCGTCCCCTTTGGCACGTCCTTGACGATGTGCCAGTCCATATCTATGGTGGCGACGGTGAGCGGAACGTCCTTTTTTGCGAACTTGTCCATTAGCGCAAGATATTCCTTATCGGTGTAGGCGTGATAGCGTGACCACCAATTTGAGAGGGCGTATTTGGGCAGTACGGGCGTTTTGCCCGTGAGCTGATAAAACTCATAAAGTCCGCCGAGATAATCGTCGCCGAAGGCAAATATATATTTGTCGACGCACTTGCCCTCCCTCATAGAAACGCCGCCGTCCTCGTCGAGCAATACCGATTTTGAGTCGTCGTATTCCGCCACGCCGTCAATTGAGAAAATGCCACGTCTGATATGACCGAGACAGAAGTGGTCCTTTTTTTCACGCTTGCCCTTCCAACCGCCGAGTACGCCGAACGTGCCGTCAAGCGTACGTGCCGTTCCGCCGAGATTTGAGGCGTTTGACGGCGACGCAGTTTTGTTGCTGCCTGCAAGCTTTACGCTTGTTTCAAGCGTATTTATATCCACGGTAAAAGTGCAGCATTGTGTAAAAATTGACACTTTATTTTGTGATTTTGTGCTTTTAAACTGCGTATTGTGAAAATTGCGACACATTATCGCCTGCGTGCGCTTATCTGTAAACGCACCCTTTTCTATGCGAATTATTCTGTCGGTTATTACGCTTATGCGAAGGTCGCCGAGCGTGATTTGCGCATCCTCTTTAGCAGGCGCCAACGTCGTTGAAAATCTCATAAATTCCCCCTAAACCGCCTTGTCAGGCTTTTAAAACTATTGCCAGAAACTTGCACGGTGCGCCGCCTATGGCTATCATTCCGTGCGGCTGAGCGCTGTCGTAATATGCGGTGTCGCCCTCCTTTAAAACGGTG
Organism: uncultured Christensenella sp.; assembly: GCA_910584155.1. GTDB lineage: Bacteria > Bacillota > Clostridia > Christensenellales > CAG-917 > CAG-475. The sequence continues at coordinate 100,761 of CAJTYG010000004.1, forward strand.
GTGCGGCCGTTTACGCTGAGCAGCATTTGCCCCTCTAAGATATAGTCCATTTCCTGCCCGTTGTGCGAGGACAGCGCAATGGGCTTGCTCTCTGCGCCCTCGTCGTAGGGGGCGACGACCAAAAACGGCTCCGCCTCTCTGCCCTTGAAGTTGTGCGCAAGGTGCTCGTAGGTGAAATACTTTCTGCGCTCGGTGACCACGCCCTGTCCCGCACGCACCACGGAACAGCTTGACAGCGTGGGCGTGGTGCCTGTAAGAAGCTCGGTCACGTCAACGCCGAAGCGTTCGGCGCAGTTGTACAGAAACGTGACTGAAAAATCACGCTCGCCCGTTTCGTAAAGCTGATAGTCCTTGGCACTTATGCCTGTGACCTTTGCCATTTCCTCGCAGGATATGTCAAGCATTTCCCTGAGACCTTTTAGCCTTTCTGCAATTTCCGCATTGTTGTTTTTCATATTTATTTCCTTTATGAGTTGTTTTTGTTTTATCACTGCTTATATCAGCGCACCGATACGCCGCTAACAAGCGGAAGCTATATCAGAGCCTTCACCAAAGTCACGGCGAGGAACGTCAAAAGCATAGTGACTATCGCAATGCCGACAGCCGTAACACTTATGCCTATGAGAAAACGCCTTGCGTCATTTTTGACCTGCAAAGAGGTTTCGCCGTCAAACTTGAACATCATTCCCATCCAATAGTCGCACATACTTACGCCGCTCAGCTTCACGGGCTCGTCGCCTGCCGCAATAGTGCGCACGTCGTACTTGTAGTTTCTTGTAGCCTTGCTGAAGACTGCAAAGACCGTCACCTCGTCGCTGCTTATCGGGCAGGTCTTTGTATCGTACGCTCCGAGTGTACAAAGCAGCTTGCAGGGAATGTCCTTGATATAAACGTCTCCGTCGGGATCGGATACGTAGATTTTAAGCTTGAAATAATTCCCTCTGAAGCCCAAACATTCTCTTGATACGGTAAGCGCTCGCATTTTATCCTCCCATTTACGGTTTTATCCTTTATTATTATAGCATAACTTCAAAACGTGCGCAATATCGACGCTTTATTTTGCTGTTGCTAAGTTTAAATTAAGATTTGTATTTGGGCGCAATAATTGACAGCATATGTATAAACAGTTATAATTTTGACATCTTATACACGTAAGCAAAAGCTACGCTCGGCACAGTATTACGCTATATGTAACAGTATGTCGGCGTTATATTGCCGTAAAATCGGGTTTATTATGAAAGAAAAATTTGCAAAAGCATTATCACTAACAAACAATTTCATTCAATCGTACTGGTTTATTCTATTCACCGCAATTTTGGTATTTATAGGCTGGTGCTTTAACGCTTGGGTGCCGATTTTGTGCATTTTGGTTGTGATAAGCACGCTTCCGCTTTTCTTTTCAAAGCAGACGAAGCACCTGCTTGTGATACTGATGACGTTTACCCTTATCATCAGCTCAAACCGCCACGCACTCGAGGCGTATGCTCCGCTTCTGGCTCTGATTATCGTGCTGTTTGCGGGTATCATCTTCAACCTCGTGCGCTTCAGACGCAAGAGAGAGGACTGGCAGTTTTTGCACCCCACAAAGATAAAGGGCTTCCACTGCACGCTTATTGCGCTGATAGTGCCCTTTGCCTTGGGCGGCGCAGGCTCGCCCTACGACCACCCCATTGCGGTGGTAGCAGCGCTTGCGCTCGTTGTGGTTATGGCGCTTGGCTACACCTTTTTGATGGCGACCAACCGTGACGCCGAGGATAAGGATAAGCTGCCCGAATATCTGATTAAAATTCTGTTTGCGATGGGCATAATCATCACCCTGCAGCTCGTGGTATACTTTGCAAGGCTGGGCGGCATTGAGGAAATCAAAAAAGCCATACTTGCAAAAGATATATATCTCGGTTGGGCGGGGAAAAACAATGTTGCGCCTACGCTTTCGATGTGCATACCCGCAGGCTTTTACTTCTGCATAAAAAAGAACAGGCTTTCGCCGATTTTTGCTATAATATCCCTGCTGGAATTTGCCCTGCTTATGTTTACAGGCAGCAGAGGCGCAATTATGGTGACTGTCGTGCTGCTGCCCGCTATGCTGCTGTATACGATGGCTAAGACGGAAAATAAAGTGGCGTTCGGCGTGACCGTTTGCGCAGTGTTCTGCGTAGCGTTTTTTATCATCGCATACTATGGCGAATTTATGTCGGGCGTCATAGACAACATCATCGGCAGAGGGCTTGATAGCTCCGGCAGAGTGGACTGGCTGTATCCCGAAGCGGTTGAGGCTTTCAAACAGTGGCCCATTTTCGGCGCAGGTTGGGACTACCGTCTCGGCGAGCTTGCAAGCAGCTTCTATACGCCATATTGGTATCATAGCACCGCTTTGCAAATTCTTGCGACAATGGGTATCGTGGGTGTCATCACGTTTGTGTTCTTCTACTTCTGGCGCTATCGCACATTGCTTGCACATCGCAAAAACCCCGCATTTGTGGCTCTGCTTGCGGCGCTGTTCCTGTTTGACGCATACGGAATGGTGGATACAAACTTCTTTGGTCCCACATTCTTCATAATGCTGCTTTGCATATCCTTTGTTGCAGACGTCACACTGCCCGAGGATAAATGCCGTGCGTTTGGCGGCAGAAATCCGTTTTTGGATATTGCAAACGGCTGTAAATTTATAATTACAAGCATAAAAACCAAAATAAATGCAAAAAAAGCGACCGCCAACGGCACCGATGTAATTGCTATGGCTGACGATATGCCTATAGCTGAAAGCGGCGAGGGTACAGTTCAAAACGAAACGGTGCCCGCCAACGGCACCGAAGAAATCGCTATGGCTGACAGTATGCCTATAGCTGAAAACAGCGAGGCAACCGCTCAAAACGAAACGGTGCCCGAAGCGGAAAGCGTTGACAATGAAAACACTGATGAATAAAAACAAAAACGGCTTCGCAGGAAGCCGTTTTTTTAGTTTTTATCGCTTTGAGCACGGTGCAGGCAGCCATATGCGTATGTCAACAGATCCTTGCGCAATTCGAAAGGAAGGTCGTCATAAACAGCCTGTATCTCGCTCTTTGGCACTCTCGCATCGTCAAACAACTGAGGCGGCGCAGTGCGACCGACAAGCTCGTCCAAACTCACCTCAAAAAAGTCGGCAAGCTTGATTAGGGTTTTATAATCAGCCTCATGTTCACCTCTCTCGTATCGGGAATAGCACTGCTGACTTATGCCTATTTCTTTTGCCACCTGTGCTTGTGATATATGTCTTTTTGTACGTATCTCATATAGTTTCATAATGCAATTCTAAAATATTTTGAAAAATATCCAAAATAAACACCATTTCGAGGTAGACATTACACTAAAACAGTGTTATAATAAGCAATAATACACCATATAGGTGTAAAACCAATTTTGAGTCTTATAAACATAGGAGAACTATAATGCAAGTAAAATGTCCAAACTGTCGGTCAGAAATATATTTTACTCCGCCCACAAATTTAAAAGCACTTCCATTAGATTATAGTCACAGAATAAAATGCCCCACTTGTGGCACAACCATAAATGTAAATTTAAGAGAATGCGCCCTGACAAAAAATAAAAATGCAACTACTTCAAATACAAACACAAAACACTCAGCAAATGAGGAGGCGCAAGAAGCATATGACAGGTATGTCGGGCTTCTATCACAAAAACTGAAACATGGAACTTCTACAAAACGAAATTTGGCTCTTACTCTTAAGTCAATCATTATTACACTTATAGTTGCGTCAGCTGCATTGATTGCGATAGGAATAGCATTTTTTGTGTTGTATGAGCTAAATGGTGATAAAATTACATTATCTTCGAGTATGGAAAATACTGTAAGATGGTTTGGAATATACGGAGCGGCAGGTTTTGTTGCAGGACTTTTGTTTATTTGGTTAAATTCATGTGTTTACGTCGAGAAAAAGGATAAAGTTGTCGACAGTGAAGTACTTGCCGATGCGAAACGAGAATTCGAGCATTATGCAAACTTGGCGGGCGGCGTTTCAAAATTCAAAAATCCAAAGCAAGCAGCAGTAGAAAAAAATAATGCCGAATATGCACAACGCAGAGAATACGAGGCAAAATACGGAAAGTCAAATACGGTTACTACGTACCGTTCGGGCATACCGCAGAATAAAAATTTTCTTGAGCGCCTTGTCGATAAGGCGACCGCATGGTCTGATAAACAGGCATACGGGGAAATTATGAAAAATAGCAGCGGTTCCAAATACTGCGGAAGATGTCATTATTATATGCCGACAGATTCTCAAGGCTATATGCCCGGTCAATGCGCCAAACATTCAAGAACAGTATGTTGGGGAGACGGTGCGTGTGATGATTTCGAGTGAGTGCAAAATTTGTTCATGTTATCGTCACTTACGAATTACCAAATTTTTAAACTTAAAATTTTATATGCTACATGTTCAAACCATAAAAAAATAAATCTCTATAACAATTTGTTTAAGAGATTTATTTTGTTTAAGTAAAAAATAATATTTTACACATTCATTCCCATTTGCTGTTAAAGATTTATTAGGCGGCGAGCGTCAACGTATAGGTTTCACCGTCTGCAAGGCAATATGCCTTTATGGTAAACACGCCGTCACCGTCTATTTTTAAATCTACTATCTGGCATATGGGTATTCTGACGCCGATTTCGTCCAACCGTAAACCTATCTCAAAATAGCAACTGCATGACGAAACAAAACCGCAGCTTGTTGAGCAGCCCTCTTCGATATACTGAGTATATCTTGCGTTTTCTACCTCTTCCTTAGAGGTCTCGGGAATTTCTATGGGCAGATTTGTCGCAAACATATTTTTGTTGTCGTTTGACGCCTCAAAAAATGTGATTTGCATATCCCCGTCCGACCACGTAGCGTCAAGCAATACGTTGACGCTCAGCGGGTGCATATTTTTAAAATTCCAACGGCTGTCCTGCTTTTCGAGCTCCTTAAGGTTTAAATATGCCTGTCTTGCAAATTTGCTGTTGCCCCAATCGTAAATGTAATCCAACTGCTTTTTTACATAATCATATTCAGTCCTTATCTTTGCTACGTCCTTGTAGCTGTCGGGCATAAGATAGACATAGCGCATACTCGAGTGCGCTCCGCCGCAGAAAAACTCCGAGTCGGACATATGCGCCATTCTATCCAAAATCACACTGTAGGCTCTGTTATATGTGCCCACCACCGTGCAGGGAATGACTGTTGAAAACAGCACGAGCATTATCAGCACGGGCACCAAAAACACTGTCAATATCTGCTTTTTGCCGTATTTTTTGTAATGCGGATTGTGGATAAGCTCCAAATACTTGTTGCGCTCTGCGTTGAGCGCTGCGTCGACGCTTTGAAATTCGTCCTCGCAAATGCTTCCGTCCTCAAACTTCTTGGAATTGTGATTTATTGTTATGAGAAGCATATCCGACTTATATTGCAGCTCTCTCACGTCGTATTTGATTTGACGGGGCGACTTTGTAAAATATACCGCATAAAGCGCAAAAAGCGCTATAGAAAGCAAGCCTGCCGATATCGCCAAGCCCAACGCTACGGGATTGTTGAAAGGCATTGCGGCGCAGCAGATGATGACGACTGCCGATATTGCGGACATTATCGAGCTTGCAAGCGCACAGCTTGACTTTTGCAGGGATACTGCGCCCGTGATGGCGCTTGCAAGAAGCAACGCCGAGATGAGCAATGTAAATATCCCGCAGTTTATCGTAGCATAGGTGAAAAACATCGCTACCCCCGCAATAAACGTGAGCAGCCATGTCGGAAAGGACAGCGACACTGCAACTATACCGCATATACGTGCCGATTTTTCATCATTGCGCATAAAACACCTCCGCATAATAAGTATATGTATAGTTTATGATAACATCAAATGGACGGCTTGGATAGAATAAATGCAAAAAAAATGCTTATATAAAGATATTTTAAGGTGCTTCGCCGACAAATATTGACGGCATGCGAAAATTTGCGCCATAAATCGCTGTCGCAAGCGCCCTGCCCCTTCATATATTAAAATGTTGGAGGCAGTATGTGCGGAATCGTCGGTTACTCCGGTTATCAAAACGCTAAAAATATCGTCATAGACGGGCTTAAAACGCTTGAGTACAGAGGCTATGACAGCGCAGGCATCGCATTTTTGGGCGATGATATTTCAATTTACAAGACCGCAGGCAGCGTGGCTAAGCTCGAAGCGCTTTTGCCGGATATATCCTTTCACACCGCAATAGGTCATACGAGGTGGGCGACGCACGGCAAGCCTACCGCAAAAAACGCACACCCGCACCTGTCCTTTGACGGCAATATCGCCGTCGTACATAACGGCGTCATTGAAAACTGCGAGGAGCTGCGCAAAGAGCTTGTAGAAAAGGGAATAAGCTTTGTATCCGATACGGATACCGAGCTCATCGCACACCTGCTTGCGCTTGAAAACAACGACAATATGCTCGAGGCTATGGAACGTGTGGGCAACAGGCTTTTGGGGGCGACCACCTTTCTTGCGATAAAAAAGGGCGACGACGCCATTTATGCAAGGCGAATGGGCGCTTCGCTTGCCATAGGCTTAGGCGACGGCGAAAGCTTTGTCGCAAGCGATACGCTTGCCATATCCAGATACACCACAAAGACCGTCGTGATGAAGGACGGCGAATATGCGGTGCTGAGAGGCGGCAGCGCTGCGTTTTTTAAGGACGGTAAGCCCATACTCAAGCAGCCCGTGCGCATAAAGCGTATTCCCCCAAAGCCCTGCGCCTGCTATATGCGTGCCGAAATCGACGAGATATCCACCGCAATAAGCCGCACGTATGCGTCTGCAAAAAGCGTTTTGACGGACGGTCTTTTGCAAAGGATAAAAAAGGCGAAGCGGCTGTATCTTGTGGGCTGCGGCACCGCATATCACGCAGGACTTTACGGCAAATACGTTTTGGAAAGAGCTTTGAATATCCCCTGCGAGGCGGTGGCGGCAAGCGAGTTTGACAGCGTAAGATTTTTGGATAAAAACTGCTTTGTCATATTTATCACCCAAAGCGGCGAGACTGCCGATACCCTTTGCGCACTTGACGTCTGCAAGGCAAAGGGCGCACGCACGCTTGCGATAACCAACGTCGCACACAGCAGCGTGACATATCTTGCGGACTGCACTCTGCTCACCGAAGCGGGCGCAGAGGTCGCAGTTGCGGCGACAAAATCATACAACTGCCAGCTGCTTGCGCTGTATATGCTTGCAATGTGCGCAGAGGGCAGGGACTTCGATATTGCCGACCTCGACAGACTTGCAAACGCAATACGGCTTGTGTCCGCATACGATTTATACGAAGAACGCTTTAAGCGAGCCAAACTGTTTTTTGTGGGCAAGGGACTTGACTGCGTGACCGCAAGAGAGGCGGCGTTGAAGTTTAAAGAGATAACCTACAAGATGACGGACTCGTATTCCGCAGGCGAGCTGAAGCACGGGGCTATCGCCCTGATAGACGGCAAAAGCACGGTAGTTGTGATAGCTACGGCGCAGGCGGACAAGCACCGCATAGAGGCGACCGTGAGCGAGCTGCGCTCACGTGGGGCGTATGTTATCGCACTCTCGAGCGTGGGCGATATAGGTGCAAACAAAACGCTTTCGCTTCCCTTTGTCAAGGACGACGCACTGTACCCGCTGATCGCAATAGTGCCGCTGCAAAGCCTTGCGCTAAACGCCTCGCTGTGCTTGGGGCTTAACCCCGACAAGCCCAGAAACCTCGCCAAAAGCGTGACCGTAATATAATATAAAATACGTAAAATAGCACAAACGGCATTTTAAATGCCGTTTTTATATGTTTTAAATTCTGTTTATGCAACAATATACGTTTTAAAAATTGCGATTGCTAACAGCGTGCGCAGGTGATATAATATATAAAAAGGTTTGGGATACGCATATGTTCAACGACGAAATGCTAAGTTTAGGCTGCAAACGCTCCGCAATAAGAGAGCTGTTTGAATTCGGCAAGCAGCGTGCCGCAGAGGTGGGCGCAGATAAGGTTTATGATTTTTCACTGGGCAACCCGAGCGTGCCTGCGCCTGCTGAGGTGAAGGAAGCTATGCTTGAGCTGATAAATACGCTTGACGACAAAACTCTGCACGGCTACACCTCGGCGCAAGGCGACTTATCTGTACGCACCGCCGTAGCAGACAGCTTAAACAAAAAATACGGCGTTTCATTCGGCGCAGACGACATATATATGACCTGCGGCGCAGCGGCGGGGCTTGCAATAACTCTGCGTGCGCTTTGCATTGAGGGCGACGAGGTGGTTTTGCTTGCGCCCTACTTCCCCGAATACGGCGTGTTTGTAAAAGCCGCAGGCGCAACGCCCGTCACGGTTAAATTTGACGGCGATTTTCAAATCGATTTTGCCTCGCTCGAAAAGGCGCTGAGCCCCAAAACCAAGGCGATAATAGTCAACTCGCCAAACAATCCCTGCGGCGTGATATACTCTGAAAAAACGCTGAAAAAGCTTGGCGAAATGCTGACCGAGCGTGCGAAGCTTTACGGACACCCGCTTTTTATCATTGCCGACGAGCCGTACAGAGAGCTTGTCTATGACGGCGAAAACGTGCCGTTTATCCCTACGGTATACAGTGACACGGTGGTGTGCTACAGCTTTTCCAAATCGCTGTCGTTGCCGGGCGAGCGCATAGGCTATATTGCGGTCAACCCTGCGTGCAACGGCGCACGGGAGCTGTATTTTGCAATTCTCGGCGCAGGACGTGCTTTGGGATACGTGTGCGCTCCGTCGCTGTTTCAGCGAGTTGCGGCAAAGTGCCTTAACGCCCGTCCCGATTTAAAGGCATACGATGAAAACCGCACCCTGCTTTACACTTCGCTTTGCAAAATAGGCTTCGAGTGCGTGCACCCGAAGGGCGCCTTTTATCTGTTTGTAAAAGCGCCGAACGGCGACGCCGCCGCATTTTCGGAAGCGGCAAAGAAGCACGGACTTCTCATTGTATCGGGCAACGATTTTGCAGCCCCCGAGTGGGTGCGCATTGCCTACTGCGTGAGCAAGGATACGATAATAAAATCGCTGCCGTCCTTTGAAAAGCTGTATAGCGAATTTGTTTAGCGGTGAATGACGCTTAGGCGCATACCTACGAGCTTGCCTCCGACGGTGACGACCTGCATACTGCTTACGGTGTTTTCGTTGCTGATCCTTGACATAGATACCTTCATAACTTACCTCTTTTTGAGTTTATTCACGCCGTCCGCAAATATGCGGAGGGCGTTTTATTTTGCGGTGAAATTCTATTTACAAACGTCCCCTGCACGTATATAATAGGATATACGATGTACCGAAAACGGTACATAAAACGGCTTATAATCAAGGCATAAAACAAAGGAGCATATAGCTATGGCAGTTGAGGCAAAGAAGACGCTTATTATGAGGATATTTCAGATACTCGAGCGATACTCCGACGAGGACCACCCGCTAACGCAGCAGGACATCATCGATATCCTTGACAGGGACTACGACGTAGAGTGCGAGCGCAAGGCGGTCGGGCGCAACATATCCTGCTTAAAGGAAATGGGATATGACATCGTAAGCGACGCAAAGGGCGCATATCTTGCCTCACGTCACTTTGAAAATGCGGAGCTGAGATTGCTGATAGACAGCGTGCTGAGCTCACGGCACATAAATTCCACGCACTCGAAGCAGCTTATTGACAAGCTTATCGAGCTTGGCGGGCGCAATTTCAAAAGCCACGTGAAGCACGTCTATTCTGTAAAGGAATGGGAAAAATCGCAAAATAAGGACTTCTTTTTGAACATCGAGATAGTTGACGAGGCTATCGAGCAGGGCAAAAAGATAAAATTTGAATACAACCGCACGGGCATTGACGGCAAGCTGCACATGACGGACGTGCATATCGGCTCGCCCTATCAGATGCTTTTGCACAATCAGCGATACTATCTGATGATAAAGGACGACAAGTACGACACTGTAAGCTACGACAGGCTTGACAAGATAACAAATATGCAGATAACGGACGAGGACGCTCTGCCGCTTAAGGAAATGGACGGCTTCAGACACGGCATAGACTACAAGAGTATTGCCACAGGTATGCCCTATATGTTCAGCGACAAGCCGCAGACAATCGTACTGAAGTGCAAAAGCTTTATGATGGACGAGCTGTCCGACTGGTTCGGTACGGCTTTCAGCGCAACACCTGCCGAGGACGGATACTTTGTCGCAACCGTGAAGGCAAGCAAACAGGCTATGCTGTATTGGGTGTTGCAATACAACAGCAACGTCGAGGTTTTGCGCCCCGAAGCGCTCAGAGAGGAAGTCATAGGCAGGCTTAGGGATACGCTCGCACTGTACGAAAAACCCGCAGAATGACGGGACAGTAATTGTAAATATATCGGATAAGGTATACTTAAATATCCGCAAACGCCGTATTTTAGTTGCCTTTTTTCACTTTGGCGGCTATAATACAATACCTGATTTAAATACGCATGCGTGCGTGCGCACAAGGTGTTATCAGATGACAACAAAACTGGGATACAGCTTTTATCGCAAGGGCTTGCAGCTTATGGGCGTGGGCATTTGCACGGGACTTCTTGTCGGCGTGCTGGTGACCTTTTACAATATTGCGGCGGATTTTATCACGCAATATTCCAAAAATCTGTATCTCGGCATAAGAGAAAACCCCGCATTTGTGCCCCTGCTGTTTGTCGTGCTTGCGCTGTCCGCATTTGCAATAGGCACGCTTATCTACTTTGTGCCTATGATAAGAGGCAGCGGTATTCCGCAGACGGAGGGCGCATCGAGAGGGCTGCTGACTATGAAATGGTATCAGGTTCTGCCCGCTATGGCTGCGGCAAGCCTGTACTGTATGTTCTGCGGTCTCAGCGCAGGGGCGGAAGGTCCGAGTATGTTTATCGGCGGCGCCTGCGGCGACGGCGTGAGCCATCTTCTCGGCGGCTCAAGCATGGAAAGACGCTATCAGATTACGGGCGGCGCCTGCGCAGGACTTGCGGTCGCATTCAACGCCCCTTTGACAGGCATTATCTTTGCGTTTGAGGAAGCGCACAGGCGTTTCACCCCGTCCATATTTATCTGCGCATTTTCGTCCGTGCTTACGGCGCTTATCACAAGAAACGTGCTGTTTGGCTTAATGGGCAAAGCCGTCACGAGCGCATTTGAGGCATTCACATTTTCCGCTATGCCCATAAAGAGCTATCTGTACGTTGCGTTTGCGGCGGTGATAAGCGGTCTGTTTGGCATAGGTTTTTACAAGCTCGGCTTTTTGATGCGCAAGCTTTTTTCAAAGATAACTGCGCTTAAAGGCACTGTGCGTATGCTCATTCCGTTTTTGTTTGCAGGCGTTGTCGGGCTTATGACAATATACGCTATGGGCGGAGGACACGCACTTATCGAGGCGGTGGGCACCCACGGCGGCACAATGGAAATGACTGTGACAAGCGTGTTTTCGTCGCCTATTGTCGTCACGCTTATAGTGATACTCATACTTCGCCTGCTATCCACTGCGATGAATCTCGGCGCAGGCGTGCCGAGCGGCATATTTATCCCTATGCTTGCGCTGGGCGCATGTTTGGGCGCACTCATCTCAAAGCTTTGCGGTCTGATGGGAATGGACGTGATATATTCCGACTGCATTGTGATGATTTGTATGGCTACGTTTTTCACCGCAGTCGTCAAGGCGCCGCTGACGTCGATAATTATGGTCGTGGAGCTCACATGGCAGTTTACACTGCTTATCCCCGTGATACTGGGCGTGTCCATAGGCTATATGATAAGCGAAATTTTCAGGCTCAAGCCCCTTTACGATGCTATGCTGGAAAGCTTTATGGACGAGCACGACGTCAAGCTGCAACGCTACTCGTATGTGACCACCGTTGAGGCAAACTCCATTGCAAACGGACAGGCAATACGTGACCTGCTGTGGCCGGGCAATCTGCTTATCCGCTCAATAAAGAGAGACGGGGCCTCAATCGTGCCGTCGTCGGACACCGTGCTGCTTGCGGGCGACGAAATCACGGCTCAAGCGGAAACCACAAGCCTCGAGATTTTGCAAAGCGGAGTGGACGAAATAGTAAAGCCCCGCATAAACACACTGTATATAAAAATCAAAAAGCTTTTTTCAAAAAAGAAAAAAGATGATAAAGAATAAACTATCAGAGATGATTTGTCCAACCTTTCGGGGGCGTAGCACCAATACGTTAAATACTGCAACTACCTTTTTCCATTTCAACAGTTTGCGAGCATAATGGTTGTAGCATTGTTGCAAACGCACTGTAATAAAAACCGACCGTCGGCAAACGGATACTGTAAACTCAGCCGTATCCGCCGCCCGATAGGTATGACAGCAAGGAGAGCCATGAAAACAGCCGCATTGTTGCCAAATCTTAGGACAGGCTATACAAAATACGAAAATTTCATACGCAAGTTCGTCTACACCGACTATTATCTTATACTCCTATCCATCGTCACCTATATCGGATGGGTGAGCAAATGCACGCCTTTCGGCATGGCGGCGGTCGTACTGCTTGCATGCGCAGTGCTTTTGGGTTCGGACGACATACTGCCGCTTAGCATCAATATGTTTGGTGCGATGTTGATAATATGGTCGGAAAAGCCTTCCGATTTTTTGTATATGTGGCCGATATTCATTCCGCTTATACTCTGCATTATAGTGTTCATCGTCAAAAACTGCCGCCACAGATTCCGCATAGGCAAAATGCTCTTTCCGCAGATAGCGGTATCCGTTGCGCTGTTGCTGGGCGGTGCGGGAGTTGCAAGCTCACAGGACTACCTGCGAGGGCTTCCGAACGTTCTGCTTTTAGGTATAGGCGTGCTTGCCGTGTATATATTTTACGACCATTTTCTAAAGCGGGACAGCAAACGGGACTATGCTCTCTATTTTTCACGGGTATTGATGTATATAGGCGTCGTCATCTGCCTCGAGCTAATCACCGAAATAATCCGCAGCGACATTTCTATGTCGCAATGGGACACCGTCTATTGGGACACAGGCTGGGGCAACCGCAACAATATAGCGACGTTTCTGATAATCACGGCGGGAATGACGCTCTACCTCTCCACACGCTACAGACACGGTTGGATATACCTCGCCATAGGACTTGCGCAGTATTTTTGTATCATCATGACTTTCAGCCGTGGCGGAATAATATTCGGCATGATAAGCGGAGCTTTTGCACTTGCGTTCACCATAGTAAAAGCAAAAAACAGAAAACGTCAGCTCGTCTACACCGCCGTTATATTAAGTATAGCACTTTTGCTGTATCTTATATTTATGGACAAAATAAACGGCATGATAGCCGCCCTTATAAACCGTGGCATGGGGTCGTCGGGCAGAACGGATCTTTACAAAGAAGCGTGGTCGCTCTTCAAAGCGCACCCGTTCTTAGGCGTAGGTATAGGCTACGTGGGCATTTACGAGGGAATTCTTTTTGACCTTGATGCAATAGGTTTCTACTGGTTTCACTCAACCCTCTTTCAGGTGATTGCAAGCGCAGGCATAGTCGGCATCATCGCCTATCTTTATTATTACTGCGCACGGCTGTACGTGCTATTTAAAAACATCAAAAATTCCTTCAACCTTTTCATTCTTGCCATATGGATAGGCTTTGAGGGCTACTCCATGATAGATACGGGCACCTTTGTCCCTTACCCCAATATGATGCTCATTATCGTTATGACGCTTATTCTCGAGCTCAATATGACGGGCGGCAAGCAATCGGAAGACTACGTTACCGCCTACAACAGCACTACACGTCGGGGCAAAGCCATATCTTTAGCGCACGAGCTTGACTCTATGTGCGGAAGCGAATATAAGCGAGAATACGAAAACGTATCCGATAGGTAAATTGGCGCTCAGCGTCCGCCATACGCACGGCGCTTGAAAGCAAATTCGCAAAATATATGAAAAGCGCTCGCAGATTGCGAGCGCTTTGCTTTAATGTCTACTATTATTTTTCTGCGTCCTTCCAAATGGACTTGTACGCTTTTTCGTAATACACGATGTTGTCCATATTTTCAGATCCCATCGTATTTACATCAAGGTTGTATGCAAGCTTTTGCTTTGCCGAAAGCAACGAATCCTTGATGACCTGTCTTATGCTCTTGATGTCGTCCTTATCCTTTGCAAAGGTCATAACATAATCTATCGGCAGCACGCCCTCTTCCTCAACGTCGCCTATCGCATCATTGTCCCAAACGGTGTAGCTGTTGAGCAACACAAATACGCCTGCATATGCGTTGTCGTAGTTTGAAATGCTCTTGTTGCCGATGAAGCTGTCCGCTACGACAAATGCTACGCCGTTGCCGTCTATAGTGCCGTCGCTACTGCTTGTGCCCTTGAACGTCTTGCTTTCGTCAACGCCCTCGAGCGCATATGCGCCCGTGCCTGCCTTGATGAGGTTGCGTGCGTATGCCGTGAAGTCCTCAAGATAGCTGCTGTCCTTGCCCTCGGGCGTGATGAGATAGCCAAGCCCCTTGTTGTTGCTGCTATCCGTCACTGCGCCGCTGTCGTCGCCCACAAGATACAGCCATTTTGTTGCGATCTCACGCAGCCAATATACGCCCTGCTCCTTTGTGAGCTTTTGGCTGTTTACAAGCTGCTTGACTTGATTGAAGCTGTTGTAAATCTGATGTATGATGCCAACCTTGTCGCCCTCGTCAAACGCAGGCCAGCTTTCAAGCAGATATGCCATTGCGGGGTGCTCGGTTGCGCCGTATACGATTTCAAACTCGTTTTCGCTCACTTCCTTTAAGGATATAAGCTGATTGTATTTGTTGCCGCCCTCGGCATGATACTTGTCAAGGTCGTAACCCTCCTGCGGCTTCACGCCGTTGTAGGGGTTTTTCTCGTCGGTCATCGGATCACGAAGCTCGATGTCGTTGCCGTCCTTGTCCTGCACCTTTGCCGTGCTGTCGTATTTGGGGTTGGACACCTTGACCTTCATCTGAGAGATGAGGCGGTTGCGCTCGATGGTGATAGCCTTTTCACGTGCGGGATTTTCCTTGCACATATCCGTGAGGACCTTGAGGCTGTCTTCGTCAAGCTTGAGCAGAATGTTGATGACAAAGCCGTAGCTTTGCTCGGTAGAGGTGTGATAATAGGTCTTGTCAAGCGAGCCCGTCAGTGCGCTCTCATAGCTGGAATCTGCATTTTCACCCGTAAACGTCTCTTGATTTTTTGCAACGAGCCTGTTGAACTCCGCCTCAACCTCCGCCTCGGTCACCTCGACGCTTTCGCCGATGAGCCTTTGCATTTTGGTGACGAGAATGGACTCTATCTGATTGTTGAGATAGTAGTTGTACATTTCGTCATCGGTCTTTTTAAAGGTGTTTTTAGCTATATTTTGCTTAAGCTCCGCAATGCCGTTGTCGATATAATCCTTTAAGGTTTCGTTAAAGGTCTTGCCGTCCGCAACGGTCATCTTCTCGACGAAGTCCTCGTCCTTGAGCTCGTCAAGCAGAGTGTCATAATATTCCTTAGAGAAGAATTTGGGCGAGATTTCGACGGACGGATCGTCGTTCTTCGGATCGTAATCATCTTCCTCCTCTTCAGCCTTTGGCATTTCGGTACGTGGTGCGGTATACTCTATCCACTTTGCGTGGAGCGTTCTGCTTTCGGGAACGGCTGTCTTAAAGTCCCACTCGGTGCCCTCGCACTGCTCGTTTTCATACCAACCGTAGAAGGTGTAGCCCTCTCTTGTGGGATCGGCAGGCTTTTTGGCTTTGGTGCCCTTTTGTATGCGCTGACGTGCAACCGTGGTGCCTCCGTGCGAATCAAAGCGCACGTACACGGCGTCGGTGATTTCAACGTCCTCGTCGTCGTCATCGTCATCGTCAGTATCGCTGTTGTTGCCCGAATTGTAGTTGTCGTCGTTTATGGAAGTTTCCACATTGGACTTGAGTGCGCTGAGCAGGCTGTCGTTTGCGTTGTCAATAGCTTTATCCAATTCGCTTCTCGTAAGCAGCTTTGTGATGTCCTCGGGGATAGCCGTGAGCCCCATAAGCTCTGTGACCTTTTCCTTTGCGTAAAGCGCCAAAAGCTTTTGCTGTGCGAGAGACTGCAAAATGTAATTTGTCGCTTGCTCGTACGTCATTCCGTAATAATTGACGTATGCGTACGAATAGCTGTTGAACGACGCCTTCAGCTCAAACTTATAAATATCGGCGGTCTGATCGCCGTATCTGACGGAGGCGACTACCTGCGTGGCGTCACGCTCCTCGTTTAAGTGAAACATCTCGTCACAGCCGACAAGCAGTGAAAGGCATACGGCAAGCAACAGAATGAGCACGGTTGTAACTATCAGTTTTTTCTTCATAAGAAGCTCCGTTAAGTTATTAACTAATCAATAGTATATCCATTATACACACATGTGCGCACGCAGGCAAGCGTTTTTTGTATTTACAGATAAATTAAGAAAGATTAAAAATAACGTAACAATGCTTAAAAAGCTTTGCACTACACAGGCTCTAACACGTCCTAAAGGCACGCAAAAAAATATGTGCCGTCAAAGCAAAAATCAAAATATAAGATTATATTTATGTTAAAATAAACCGCAAAACAGGTATTTTATATATGTAAAATGTATATTTAAAGTGCTTTTTACGATATTTTTGTTGCGATAGTAAAATGCGTTTGCCAAAGTCTGCGTCATATGGTAAAATAAATTATAATACAAATGTAATTGTGCAGGTAATGGGGAATGGACGATATTTTGCTTGAGCCGCTAAACGCTTATACTTCTGTTTACAGGGACAAATTTGCGGAAAATACCAAAGATTTTTTTGACGATCTTATAAAAAAATCTGCCATTGACGTTGAGCAAAACCGCAGGACGGTTGCGGAATATAAGCAGGAAATGAAGGTGGTGGACGAGCTCAGTAGCAAGCTTTCCGCACATAAGGCGCTTAAGGGCTTTTTGATTTTTCTTGCGGTCGCCGGCTTTATTATGCTTGGCGTAGGCATATTTTTGCTTGTGCAAAACAATATTCTCGTCGGTTCCATCTTGCTGCCCATAGGCGTTGTGCTTGCAATAAGCATGATAGTCGTCACCGTAAAGGCAGTAAATCCAAAGATAAAGCACGTTGAAGAGGAATGCGAAAAGCACCGTCAGCGTGCCGACGAGCTGCTGACCGAGGCGTGGAAGCAAATGGCTCCGCTAAACGCCCTTTTTGACAGCAACGCCACAAAAATACTCATTGAAAAGACGGTGCCGCTGATACAGATAGACGACAACTTCGATATGCGCCGCTATGACTATTTAAACGCAAAATACGGCTTTTCGGAAAACAGAGACCTAAACCGCTCAACTATTGCGATACTCACGGGCGAAATATTGGGCAATCCCTTTGTCGTGGACAGAGAGCTCGTGCAGACTATGGGCAGCGAGACGTATACGGGCACGCTTGTCATACACTGGACTACCACTTATACGGACTCCGAGGGACACACGCATACGCAGTCGCACTCGCAGACGCTTGTCGCTACCGTCACAAAGCCGAAGCCCGTTTACGCCGAGCAGACAAGACTTATATACGGCAACGAGGCTGCGCCCGACCTTCGCTTTACGCACGAGCCGTCGCACGCCGAGCAGATGTCCGAAAAAGAGCTTGAAAGCACAGTCAAATCGGGTGCGAAAAAGATACAGAAGATGCAGGACAAAGCCATCAAAAAGGGCGAAAAGGCGTTTACGGGAATGGGCAATGAGGAATTCGACGTACTTTTCGGCGCCCTCGACCGCAACAACGAGGTGCAATTCCGCCTGCTGTTTACCCCGCTTGCGCAAAAAAATATGCTCGAGCTGATGAAAAGCAAGGAGGGCTTTGGCGACGACTTTTTCTTTGGCAAATACGAATGTCTTAATATGATATCATCCGAGCACTCCCGCTACTGGGACCTTGACACGTCGTATACGAGATATCAGTCGTACGACGTCGACGATTCGTTTGCAAAGTTTGCATCGTTCAATCAAAAATACTTTAAAGCACTGTATTTCGACCTTGCGCCGCTACTTTCCATTCCGCTATATCAGCAACATAAGCCTCACGAGTATATCTATAAGGACAGCTACTATCGCAACTGCACGAGCTATGAGGCGGAATATGCCGTAAACAAAATGGGCAGACGCATTTTTGCACCCTCGCTTGCGGCGACGGAATCCATACTTAAAACCCACTTTATGACTAAGGACGGTGCGTCGGATCAGGTTATGGTCACAGCTCACTCGTTTAAGACCGAGGACAGAGTGGACCTCGTGCCCGTTTGGGGCGGCGACGGACGTATGCACAGCGTGCCCGTGCATTGGTTGGAATATATCCCAATCGAGCAAAACAGCACCGTCAAAATGAAGGAGCTTGCAATGTCCGACAGAGAGTTTGGCAGAAAGCTGAACGACGGCGACTTTAAAGCCGTAATAGAAAAATACGGGCAAATGCGGGTGTTTTCACACGGAATACTGTGCTGCCTCATAGCAGCAAACGATTTAACGTTTGACACGGATATATCAAAGGTATTAAAATAAACTAATAAAGGAAAACTTTTTGGAGGGATATATATGAACGAACTTGACGAAATGACAAGCCCTACCCTTGACGAGGGCAAGGACGTAAGAGTCATCGCAAAGCAGCTTCCCGTCACGATAAAGACGGGCACAAAGGTGTTTGACGTCATATGGTGGTTTTTGCCGCCTGTGATCGGCGGCATCGTATGGAGCATAATGAAGGTTAAAGCAAAAAGCTATTTCCAAAAGCTCCAGCAAAAAATTCAGCACGACGCTTCGCAGATAGACAACTACCTCGAGCAGCGTGTGCAGATCCTCAAAAACTGCGCAAAGCTCGTGGATAAGGCTATCGACCTCGATAAGGATACGTTTACGCAGATAGCCGCTTACAGAGGCGGCGTAAAGCCCGAGGACGACAGCGCACGTATGGAATATGCCGGCAAGATAGAGGAAATCGGCAGATCCATAAACCTCGCCTTTGAAAACTATCCCGAGCTCAGAGCTCATCAGGAGCTTGCCGACGCAATGCAGCAAAATTCCTATCTGCAAAGAGAAATCACCGCTGCAAGAGAGGTCTACAACGACACCGTAAATACGTGGAACAGAGAAATCTTCTCTTGGCCGACAAGACAAATTGTCGCAGCAAAGGAGGGCTATACGACAAGAATACCCTTCAACATCGACAACGAGACAAGAGAGCAAGCAAGAGGCGAATTCTTCTAAGAAAAAACAACTTAAAAAGTCCTGCACTACGCAGGACTTTTTTATGCGTTGCGTGAATTATACTTTCAAGCATAACGCCGCTAATATTTTTTATCAAACTTAATAAACTAAGTTTAGCTTATCACACCGTTTGGTGTGATGTCAAGCGCATTACACCGCTTGGTGTTATAAGTATAACGTATGAAGAAAGAGTATAAGCAAGTATTTGCCGAAAACTTAAAACAGTTGATAGGAAATATGTCCGTATGTGAATTTGCGCACAAAATCGGAATTCCTCAACAAACAATCTCACGCTATCTTTTGTGTCAACGAGAGATAACTTTAACTAATTTATGTAAAATTGCCGACTATTTTGACGAGGATATAGATGTTCTGCTTGGCAGAAAAGATTTTTAATAATTTATTTTAAAACAATAGTTTTGCGTTCATTCGGTTTATTTTTTCACATAAAAGCACTGACAGGTGTCTATACACACGCAGCCCAAAACCCCTGTGAGGTACACGCCCGTGTCGTGATGTATGCGGCTGAAGTCCTTTATGTCCGCACTGCCTGAAAGCTGCGGACTGCGTGGATACTTTATTATTTTATAGTCCGAGCTTATGCCTATTGTCGGCGTGTGCCCGTAAAGTATGCAACGCCTGTCGTCTACAAACGTGTTTGGATTTTTCATATTTCTGTCGTACACGAAATACTCGGTAGCAACGCCCGAAAGCTCAGGCAGTTTGCCGTCGGAGCTTAAGGGCACGCCTGCGTGAACGCACAAAAAGTCGCCGCCGTCATAGTAGTCGGGCATACCGTCAAAATTGTCCACGGTGTCCCAATCGAGCAGATGTCCGTCATATGGAAAATAATCCTGTAGCTGCTTGAGCACCATATCGAAGTCTACGTCGCCGTCGCTTGTGAGCGAATGATATTTTTTTAAAAAGTCGTATTCGTGATTGCCCTTGAGGCAAATGGCGTTGTCAAACGAAAATATGAGGTTTGCAAGCTTCACCGAGCGCTCGCCCTTGTCAATGATATCGCCGCTTACGATGAGGGTGTCGCTGTCCGTAAAGCGTATCTCGTCAAGCAGGCGCAAAAACAGGTCGTATTCGCCGTGAATATCTGATATGCAATAGCGCATAATGCCCTCCTCAATTATTGTAATATCTTTTTTAATATAAAACATCTACTAAGAAAAGTCAATGAACGGCAGTTTAAAAAGTATTTTTGATTAAAAGCGCAAAAACCGCATTTTATTGGTATCTGTTATAGGGATTTCCTTGTGGGCAAAGAACCAGCGCACTATCTTCGCTTGCGAAGTATAGTGCGCTATACTTTATAAGTTTAGGACAATAAATTGAAATTTAACTTAATGTCTTTACAAAATAAATCATATCTATAAGCTGTATTCCACATTCGTAAATCGGGTGGTCGTAATTATCTGTAAAAAAGTTTTTAACTATGTGCGAACGCTTAAAACCACATTCCTCATAAAACGGAATGGTTAGTGGGCTATCGCCCGTGCCAACTTGTAAAGTATTATATTTTTCTTTGTAATGCTCACAAACGAAATCAACCAACTTTTTGCCATAGCCTTGCCGCTTGGATTGTGGCTCTACGGCAAGATTTTTGATTTCCAAAACACCATTGCCCTCGTCGCAAATTAAGATTTCCGCTTTTACGCCGTTATCGTCAAGGACATACATAGCACCCTTATCAAGATACTTTTCAATCATACTTTTCTGCTCGTCCGCAAGTAATAACAATCGCAAATAATCCCATTTATTATTTACTTGATATATGTTCATAATTCCTCCGTTAAATTACTGTTTATAGTAGTTTCATCATATCATAACCGTACTAAAAAGCAAGGACTGATTATCGTCCTTGCTTTAATCCCTATGAAATACACTGCTAAATGCGGTTTTTGTAGATATAAACATCAATTTATGCAATTATCTGCTTTTACATCTGCCGAGCGTCACGTTGTCGGAGGTTCTGTCACGCAGGCACTCTATGGGGTTTAAATCGTGCTCGGCACGGTAGTCCTGCCCGCTGTTGTCGATGTGCGCTCTGATGACGGCGTGGCTTGGCGTCATCTTATCGTTGTAATTTACTATGCGCTGATAGTTGAAAAAGTCTGCGTCGTTGGGCAAGCCGTTGACGTTGATATATCCCTCTCTGAGCGAGGTGTTTTCCACTGTCTCGGCAATAATTCGACGGATATATGCCTCCTGCGGCGAGAAGCTGAGAAGCTCGGGAAAATTGCCGTCGGGTATGACTTCCTGCCACTCCTTTTTGCCGTACTTTTTAAGCGCTTCGGCGGCAATATGCAGGTGGGCTATTTCCTGCCTCAGGCACTGTTCCCACACCTTTTTGACGTTTTTGTCCGTTTCGTCTTTCCAGCAGGAATAGTACAGATAGCACTCGGTGTACTCGTGGTTGAGCCAACACTCGAGCCACCCCTCGTTTACGTCCATAAGCGAGCCGTACTGCGTGACGTGCTGCTCCTCTACCATTGCGATTTCCTGATATAAGCGTCTGCCGAGGTCGGTTTCGTAAAAGGCGCACTGATTCATATAATAGTTCATCGTCTGCTGCTCCGCCGCCGTGATAATGGCAACGTCAAGCTTGGTTATGGGCGCAGCCTTTTTGAAATTTGTAGGCTTGCGCACGTCGTCGTACGGGTGACGGTGATGCGCTATCGTGGGGCGTGCGGGCGTGATTTCGGTGTAGCCGTTTACGAGCCTGTCGGCATGTATGCCGTGCTCCATATCCAAAAGATCCGCATATCTGTAAAGGTGATCAAAGTCCTCAAGCAAGGCAAAATCGAGCGCCGCTTTGACGTTCATATCGGGCTCTCTTTGCGCAAGTATCGCAGTAAGCTCAACGGCGAGCTGCTCATAACCTATAGTGCTCTCGAGCACCGTCTCGTCCTTTGGCTTGAGGCAGGCGATCTTCTTTTGCTGCTGCTGTTCGTTTTTCCTCACGAATTCGAGCTGACGGCGTAAATCGTTGTCCTTGCAATGACGGAAAAACTGATGGGAAAACCAAACCGCCTCATACTCCGTGCCGTTCATAAGAATGATACGTGTCTTTGTAAAGGCGTCCGTGTCGTTTTTGGAATAGCTTTCGGGATAGATAGTTTTCCAATCGTAAAAGAGTTTTTCGGATTTTTCCGGTGCTTCGTTAAATGGATTGAATGACATAAAAAATTCTCCTTTTTTGATAGAAAAATTATGCCCATTTCAAAAAAATTCTATACATTTGTACAAAATCAATATTGCATATGGTTTTTAACTATGTTAGTATATAAGTAATATATTATACAAAAGCGCAAATGCGTAAATCGGAGAAAATTATGACAGAGTATCCAAATTACATATCACCAAAGCGTGTGCCCGCTCCCACGCCTCAAAGCATCGTTGAGGACGGCAAAGTGCATTACGGCACATTTGATGCGCCGTTTAAAAATCTGAATATGCTTGACGCAGTAAAGCCCTGCGGCAAAACGCCCAACTTTTTGAAGTCGTCCCGCCTTGTCGAGTGGGAAGCATTTGAGGTCGATATGGACGAGGGCTCGCTGATAAGCGCCGTGTACAACACAAACGGAATGGGCTTTTCCATCTTTGTGTGGTATGACAAAAAAGAGGACAAAATTTATAGCTGGCGCAATATCGTGCCAAAGAAAAAGGCAAAGGTCGCATCACAGCTTGTGGACGACTACTGCTACTGCAAAACAAAAAAAAGCGAATATCGCATAAACAACGACTTTCTAAACGGCAAGGCGTCTGCAAGAGGCTTTACCGAGGGCAAGAGCGGCAAGTTTTCTATAGATATGAAGTTTGAGCGTATATCGCCGCTTGCAAACGGCGTTATGCCGCTTGCCAAAAACAAGGACGGCAGTTTCCGCAACCCACTGTACAGCGAAAAGGATTTCTTTAAAGCCACGGGTACGATAACCGTCAATAACAAAGCCTACACCACAAACGAGCGCTCGGTCGGCATAATCGACGACCACAAGGGATATTATCCCTACCGTGCGCACTACGACTGGCTGACAACTATGGGACAGCTTGAGGTCGACGGCGAGAAAAAATATTTCGGCTTTAACCTCACCCGCAATCAGTCGGTGGAACAGGACAATTACAACGAAAACTTCATTTGGTGCGGCGACGAGCAGTTCCCTCTGCCTCCTGTGGTTTTCAAGCATAAAAACGGCAAGAAGAAAGCGGACGAGTGGTATATAACGGACGAAAAGGGCGAGGGAATCGTTGACATCACATTTAAGCTCAGCAAAACCTTTTATATGCCAATACACGCCTTGATAGTGGAATGTTATTATGCTCTGCCCTTTGGCACGATAAGCGGATACGTCACCGACACCAACGGCAAAAAGTATTCTGTTGACGGAATGGTGGGCATTGGCGAGGACAAAACCACAAGAATGTAATAGCAAAGTCATCTATCTGATATTCAAAATAAACCGTGCAGTCTGATCACTGCACGGTTTAAATTATTGCATACAAAAAAGTCTAATAATAACTTTCAGTTTTGCTATATATAAACTTTACTTTTGGCGTTTTATATCATCGCTCGCTTTGAAGTTATATACGGGCTTGATACGCTTTTGTATTTCTACTGTCGGGGCAATATTGTCGATAATGTCCTCTATCTTTTTATAAGCCATAGGGCTCTCATCAAGCGTCCCCTTGCACACCGACGTCGTATAAATACCTTCCATCTGCTGTTCATAGTCCTTCATCGACAATGTTGCAAACGCCTTGCTTCTGCTTAACAATCTGCCTGCCCCATGCGGCGCACTGAAATTCCATTCTGCATTCCCTTTGCCTTCGCAAATCAGAGAACCGTCACGCATATTGATTGGGATAATCAACCGCTCCTTCTTCTGCGCAGATACGGCGCCCTTGCGCAAAATCATATTTTCGGTGTCGATATAGTTGTGTATGGTTGTAAAACAATCTTTGACCGTCAACCCCAAGCCTACCACTATTTCATCTACCATAGCCTGTCTATTTACAACGGCATAATTTTGAATTATTTTCATATCGTGAATATAATCTTTAAACAATGTCCCCGTCAGATATGCCATATCAGGATCGATTTTTGCCTTGTTCTTTTTTGCTTTTTCAATTTCGAGCTCGATCAACTGCTGCTTGCCCTGAGCTTTTAATCTTGCAATTATTTCTTTTATCTGCGTATCCGAATTGCCGCTGAGTGTTTTGTAAGCCTGCGTCTGATAATAATTTGCGACCTCTAAACCGAGATGACGGCTCCCCGAGTGTACGACAAGATACATAGAACCGTTTTCATCAGTATCCACTTCAATAAAGTGATTGCCCCCGCCAAGCGTTCCTACACTTCGATAAGCAAGCTCAGCGTTTATTTTTGAGTAGCATTTAAGCTCTTTCAGATTGACTTTGCTTGCGTATGCGTGTTGCTTTTTTCTACAAGTCATTCCAAATGGAATATTATCATAGATAAGCTTATCCAATTTTGCAAAATCTATATTTCTTTCATTAAGCTCTGCTACTTCCATTCCGCAGCCTATGTCCACTCCCACCATGTTGGGGACTATTTTGTCGATTATAGTCATTGTGGTGCCGATCGTACATCCCGCACCCGCATGGACATCGGGCATTATACGGATTTTTGATTTTGCAAAAGCCGCCTCATCACATATTTGTTTGATTTGGCTTATAGCGTGTTCTTCTATAACATCAGTATATATCTTTGCACTGTTATGCCGTCCTGTGATTATCATATGCCCTCCTTGCAGTTTGACTAAATAATGATACGAATATAACCTTTACTTCCTCGTATCGAAGCTGTGCAGTTTACAACTTAAGTTTTAACAGTTGCCGTCAGCCTTATTATGTTTAAGAACATTACCTCCGTCTTATACTTTAAACAAAATCTACAAGCTACGACCGATAATTCTAAACCGTTTTTATATACTTAGACAATATCAAATCCTTATGATTTGTGCCATACGGTCAACTGAGGAATGTTTTTCAGATTTCAATAAGATTTGTCAGATTTGCTTTGTCAATAGCAACCTGCAATTTGCAAATTATAGAATATAACTTATTTTGCTCTTCGATCACCTTATCGGGATCATACAAGCACTCGGTATACTCCAAAACGCCGTTGCTCGTTATCCTGCGAGATAATTTGTCGTATTCGCCCAAATCATCAAGCCTGCTGTATTCTGCATTGAGCTGAGCAAGATACACGAGCGCTTCGCCTATCGTAATATCAAATCCCTCTACCATAACGGTGCAGTTGGCGCATGCGAGAGCATGTTTTATCTTTCTTATCTGCAAATCGATTTTCTCAATTTCTTTTCTTGTATCTTCATAAGAATACTTTGAAATACATTTTACTTCATCTTCCTTATACGATACTCTACTCCTGTTTTCCTCTGTATAAACAATTATACTTTTTCTTGTTTCAAGCTCCTTAATAAGCTTCATTGCCTCACTGTTGCATATTTTCATATTGCCACCTCCAAAATCAATATCATTTGCTTGCGAAATAATTAAAGCATATTCAAAATACTATGTAAATACGCACTTTAAATAAATTTTTCGCCCCCTAAATTTGGGTTAAAATGACTTAAATATAGATATAATATGGCAAATTTATTCAATTTTAAATTTACTTTAGACCCCTTTTTATGGTATAATTTGTCAAAAAGGGAAATTATATGGAAAAAATTAAAATTTATGTTACAGACTACATATCCGATATTCTGTTAAAAGATACCGAGGGTTTTGAATTTTTTAAGAAAGACGGCAGAACGTTAAACAAAAATGCACTTCTTACAAAACTGATAATAAACTACCATAAACGCTTTATGGATGAACAAAACGAACTGAAATCATATTTAAAACGGTCTATCGGCAACACTGCAACGATAAGCAGAAAACAGCTTGATGAGCTTTGCACCGAAATCAGCGAAAGCTTTTACGACCATAAAACTGCGGTGCACGGTAAAAAATTTGATAAACTCGTTTCCTTAAAGCCTACGAAAGAATCAGAGCCTATAATAGACTACATTGACAAATACTTGCTAATGGGGCGCAGTTTGTCGGAATATTTCAGAAATATGTTTGCGTCATATGCTGCGCTTCCTCAGGATAAGAGAGAAGCTATAATCTTTAAGCCTCAATACGAGGCGGTGCTTAAAGCTATAAAGGAAAAAAAGAAGGTGTTTATTACCACATCAAATTCTTTTAACAACAAATTTGAAACCGCTCCATATGCAATCGCAAACTCAAAAGAAGAATTGCATTTATATGTTATAGGCGTACAAAAAGGCTGCAATCCCATAAGACTGTCAAGAATTACAAGCATAACTCAACTATCGGCAGACGCAACCTTCACAAAGGAGCAAACCTTATTGGCAGAAAGAATGATACAGTATGGACCGCAATTTATATATAAGCCGTTTGAAAAAGAGGTTTTAGTCGAATTAACAGCAAAAGGTTTGGATAAATATAAAAAAATGTACGTCCATCGTCCGATACCCACAAAGATTGACAACAATCATTATTATTTTAACTGCTCTTATTCTCAAATAATACAGTACTTTGTGCGTTTTGGTGAAGACGCAAAGGTCATTTATCCTCAAACCGTACGTGACGAAATCATTAGTTTTCACCGCAAGGCATTGTTAAGATATACAAAATAAATTTTATTCCTTTTATATAAATACCGTGACCGACGTCACGGTATTTATAACATTATCTCGACACAAGATACAGTCTTAACTGCTCGTCCATTTCGGACACTTCCTTAGCGCAGAGCTTGGCTCGGTTGAGCGCACCCTTGAGCCCTATCCATATGGCTTTTATCATAAGCCTGTCTCGGGCGTCGAGTGCGGCGGCAAAGCCCTCTATCATCACGCAGAAGTTTTCGCTTTCGGCGTTTGACAAACCACATTCTCGCACGGTGTTGTACATATTGACGATGAGATATTCCGTCTGTTGGCTGAGCCCGTCGGGGGCAAAATCTACCTCTCTGTCCACAGGTGCGGGCTCGTTTGCAATGCCGTTGATGACAAAGTCTACTATTGCGTGCTTAAACGGCGTCATCACCCTTTCAAAAAACGTCAGATAACTGCCCTGCTTGCTGCTGTCGGGAAAATAGTCTATGACAAACTTCATCATATCCATCTTGTTTTCGTCAAACTCAAGCAGAAGAGCTGCAACAAATGCGACCAATTTTTGCGGATTTTTGGGCAGACGGAAAACGTGTCTTTCGCCTGTAAAGGTCATAGCCTTGCTTTTTTCCGCTTCAAAATCAAAGCCCTTGTTGCAAAATGTCAACACGGTTTTAAACTCGCTGTAATAGGCAAGGCATTTCAAAACTGTTTCGAGCTTGTCGACAGCGTAAATTATATTGGTGTTTTGCATATCCGTAAGCGCCCAAACAAGAGCGTTTACGCCTTCGCCAGTATAGTTCATATTTTTTCCTTTATAAAAAGTTTACGTTGGATATTTTTATACCTATTCCCTATGCTTCGCAACGAGTGCAGGGAAACAATCCCCTCACCGCCTCATCGCACAAAGTGCGAATTCGGCAGAGCTCCCCTTACTAAAGGGAGCCATAATGTGATGACTGGATTGCTTCGGCAATAGCCTCGCAATGACGAATAAAAGTGCAAAAGCTATTGTAATATTTTCGCAAAAGTGGGAATTGACTTCCCGCTTTTGCACCTTATGCAAAATCAACCCCTTGATTTTGCAGACGTTTGCGCTTACAGCAAAACTCGCAATACTTTGCGATTTTGCGTGCCGAGTGTAACGAGGCGTAACATTCGGCGCAATTAAAACCGTTGCCCTGCCTATTGCGCTGATTGATTTTATCCACTTACCCGTAAGGGCATTCACCAAACAAAGTATCGTGCGGAACATAGCAGATGTTTACAATGTAATTTAGATACAATAGCAAACGATACTTTGTGCGGTCAGTGAAAATAAAATCAAGCTTAGGCTTAGGCAATGCTTGCAAGCAAGCGTTGCCTTGCCTATTGCGCTGATTTTATTTTTTTTACCACTTATTATGCACTTTCTCTGCAAAGCCGAGCACGTTGTCGAGAGTGATAACAGTGCCGTCGTCAAGGGTTGCCGTGCCGCTAATATAGCCGAACACCTGATGAGGTATCATGCACATAATTTTGAGGTCAAACGGCTCGTATCTGTCGATAAGAGGCTTAAAGGTGCAATCAAGTCTGCCGTCGTCGGATACGAACTTCCAGTCTTCCATATAGCGTGGCTCGCTTTCCTTGTCGCCGGGTATGATAAATTCCGTCCTGCCGATTTTGTGCGACTTGCCGTTGTAAAAGAGCATATCTTCGCTTGCGGCAGACGTATTACCAAAGCCGTAGCCGATATTCCAGCCAAAGGTTGAGCCGTCCTCGAGGCGGGTTTGCAGGCTGCCCCAATACCACGTGTTGTCGTATGTCCAAACGCCTCTGCCCCAATCCAACGTAGCGAGGCTGTCAGCCTTGTCAAACGGGCATACCTTATCGCCGAGCGTAAAGCTGCCTTCAGCCGTCATACAGTTGATTTTTTGATTGAAATAAAAGTGCTTTGGCTTGTCAAACGGCGTTGCGATGACCATACTTTCCTCAGGCACGTCCGAAAGGACGATATCCCACTTCACGTCGGTGCCGAGCTTGTCGGCATTTGGATATACGCCCGTAAGGCGGCGCTTTTCGCCGTCGTTTGTAAACTTCATCTCAACCTTGCCTATCTTCCATTCGCAGTCGCCCTTTTCGCTTGTGAGCGGCATATTGAATTTGCCCATCGGGAACAGGCATATTGCAGAATTTGTAAACTGTGCGGGAGTGACAAAATCCATGACCGTAAGGCTCAACGCCCCCACAAAGCCCATATCGCTTATGGTCAGGCAAAGTGCGTATTCTTTGTTGGCGATATAATAATAGTCCCACTCTTTTAAGCGCATCTTGTTTGCCTTGACGTTTTCACGGTTGTAGGTGTAAAGCATCTTCTTTGCAAAGCCCGGCTCCGCAATATTGCCCTCTGCATTTAAAAGGTCGGTTTGCTGCAAAATCTCGTGTTGATCCATAATCTACACTCCCAAAGTAAATATATAATAAATAATAACATATCAAAACGGCAAATACAAGCGTCAAAAGCCACTAAAAATGCGTATGTGTTTAAATAATCGGATTTGTTGCATATAAGAATAATACAAAACTGACTGCGGACTGAAATATTGTATAGCTATCTAAAATAAATTCACGATTTTGAAAAAATTTATACCGTCAATTAGCCGTTATAATATTTTGAATATTCAAATACAAAGCAGCACAACTATACCAAATAATAGTGCAATTATACTAATCATTATCTTTTTTATTTATTATTTCATCATTGTTATTATTGTTGTCATTATTTATTGTTTCATCATATTTTTTGATTGCTTCTTTTTCCTTTTTGTATAGCTTACGAGTATAAATAGTAGCGGGAATCGTAATTAACAATGCAAATGCACCTGCAATTAAAGCATAAGGCGATTTTATCGAAAATATTATTGTTATAATTGTAAAGCCAACTATTAAACAATAATAAACATACAAACTACCCTTAATACGGTTAAATTTATACAACATTCTTTCCTTGTCTTCATCAGTTAATGGCTTTTCTACTTCTACTATCTTCTCTTTTTCGATAATTTCAATTTCTTTTTCGATTTTTACATTTTCGTTGCCTGTAAGCAGATAATCAATATTCACGTCAAATAATTCGGCGAGTTTACCGAGTGTGGCGACATCGGGCAGACAGTTGCCGTTTTCCCAACGAGATACTGCCTGCTTTGTGACAAACAGTTTGCTTGCGACGTCCTCTTGCGTCATATTTTTTTGCATTCGCAAATCTTTTAATCTCTCGCCAAAATCCATTTTTTATATTTAATACTAAGCCTGTCGATCAACTATTTTGCTAATATCTTTATTTTAATCTTTAAAATAAAACCAACCTATCTCTTTGCCTGCTTTTTCTTCAACTTCTTTCTTTGCTGCTTTATATTTGTCTTTATTCTTTACGGCAACAATTACTGCTACTGTGCCAAGAATACCAAAAAAGAACATCATAATAAAGAAAAGCGGCAATATAATTTTGCGATCAAAAGTTATAATAACACATATTAGCATTATAAGCGTCATAATATATGACATGATAGAAGCAAATATTGCTCCATAGTAGCGTCGCCAATATTCAAAATGATAAAGCTGAAGTGCATATAAATCTTGCTCGGTCAAGGGTTTTTCAACCTCAACAATCTTTTCCTTTTCTACTACCGTCTCCTTTTCTACGACCTTTATATTTTCGTTGCCTGTAAGCAGATAATCAATATTCACGTCAAATAATTCTGCGAGCTTGCCGAGTGTAGCAACGTCGGGCAGGCAGTTGCCGTTTTCCCAACGGGATACTGCCTGTTTTGTGACAAACAGTTTGCTTGCGACGTCCTCTTGCGTCATTTCTTTTTGCACTCGCAAATCTTTTAATCTTTCACCAAAATCCATTTTTATATTTCCAACATGTTACTCCATGTTACTCTTAGTTTTTATTTGTAGAATTCTTTATTATAATTATTCATTATCTTCTAAGTAATTATCTACTGTCTTTTTCTCTTTTTTATAAAGACGGTAACTATATATTGATGCCGGTATAAACGCCAAAAAACATATTCCCGGAACTATTGCTCCCCATGATTTAAATGTACACCAAACAATAAATGCTATTGCAAATGCAATAATTGAAAAAATATTCAACCACATTTTCAGTTTAATATGTTTATATCTATCCAATATTCTTTCTATTTCTTCATCCGACAAAGGTTTTTCAACTTCAACTATTTTTTCTTTTTCTACTTCTACTATCTTCTCTTTTTCGACAATTTCAATTTCTTTTTCGATTTTTACATTGTCGTTGCCTATAAGCAAATAGTCAATATTAACGTCAAAAATTTCTGCAAGCTTGCCGAGTGTGGCAACGTCAGGCAGGCAGTTGCCGTTTTCCCAACGGGATACTGCCTGCTTTGTGACAAACAGTTTGCTTGCGACGTCCTCTTGCGTCATATCGTTTTGCACTCGCAAATCTTTTAATCTCTCGCCAAAATCATTCATATCTCGCCTAATTATCTACGCCATATAAAACTTTATTTGCTTATTTAATCAACATTTTTCGTTTCTCATTTATCTTTAAACTTAAAAAGCTTGATTTTTCTTCCCGTTTCAGCTTCAATTTTTTTCTTTTCTTTATTACTGATGTTTATGCCTATAATACCTAAAACTATAAATACTCCACAAAATCCGAAAGATAGCAGAACTCTATTAAGTGTATCATCATCTATCACAGCAAAACATATACCTGCAATAAATGCCATTAGCGCTACAATGAAATCTGATATCGTAAAAATCAAAACTCTGTTGTAATACTCTAAAATTCTGCTTTTAATTTCATCCGACAAGGGCTTTTCTACTTTAACAATCTTTTCTTTTTCAACCTCAACGATTTTTTCCTTTTCTACTACCGTCTCCTTTTCTACGACCTTTATATTCTCGTTTCCTGTGAGCAGATAGTCGATATTCACATCAAAAATCTCTGCAAGCTTGCCGAGTGAGGCAACGTCGGGCAGGCAGTTGCCGTTTTCCCAACGGGATACTGCCTGTTTTGTGACAAACAGTTTACTTGCGACGTCCTCTTGCGTCATATCTTTTTGCACTCGCAAATCTTTTAATCTCTCGCCAAAGTCCATTATTTTAACCTCTGTTTCATTATACGATTTTATATGGATATTTTCAATATTAGATAATTAAAAAATGTGTCAACCGCTTGTTGACACATTTCGCTGTCGTTTTTCTGCTACTACGCCGCAATTTCAATCTATTTGCCTATCTGAAAACCCACGCACATATTCCTCGCCGCAAAGCTCGGCTTTTATGCCGTACATTCCGTCCGCACGTTTAAAGACTATCGGCACCACTCTGTGCGCCACTACGGAAGCTACCACGCACCAAGCGCAGTCGGTGGGAAGGAATATCGCCGCTCCCGTCAGCCACGCTTTGGACATATCGAGAGCCTTGCCCATATAGAAATTGAGTATGCAGTACATATAAAGCACGCCGAACGTATACAAAATCGCAAGCAGAATAAATGCGCCGAGCAGCAATCGCCATAGCTTTGGACGTGAGGTGTTTTTTACTCCTCTTGCAACTATCGCCCCGATAGGCACCGCAAAAACGTAGCCGAGCAGATAGCCAAACGTGGGCTGCAGCACATATGAAAAGCCGCCGCCTGCGGTAAATATCGGGATACCCACCAAACCCATTATCAGATATATAAGCACGGCGACGGTTGCGTCTCTCGCTCCGAGCGTGAGGGCGCACAAAACACAAAAGGCGCACTGCATAGCCACAGGCACTATGCCTACGGGAAACTTGATAAATGCGCCAACTGCAATGAGCGCAACAAACATTGCGATGAGCACCATACGCAGGGTGCGGTTTTTTCTCTTTTGAAGCTTTAGCTGCTGTGTATTTGCGCCTGTCATAACCTTTAAATTTTCCGTGATACTTAGTCTGATTGAAACGACTATGCTTAATTCCTTACAATATGATACAGGCTTGCCTGTTTGAAAAAACTGAGCTTGATTTATTCCATAATAAGATAGACAACATAAATCTTCCTTTAAACGACACGAAGTGTCCGAAGTGTCCAGATTGTCCGCCTGTTTGAAAGGAATAAGCTTGATTCCTTTCATAATATGATAAGAGGAATAAACCTATCCTTTATCAGACACGAAGTGTCCGAAGTGTCACCTCGCCTGCAAGAAGCGTTTGCTGCGTGCCGTCCTCATAGCGTACTACAAGGTGGCAGTCGCCGTCTATATCGAGCACGGTTGCAGGCAGCATGCTGTCCGCCTTGACAACCGTGACCTGCTTGCCTATCAAAAACGATTTTGCCCTATATGCCGCCGCAACGCTTTCTTTATCAAAGCTGCGATAGCGTTTAAAAAACTCATCGAGTACGCAAGCGGCGACCTTGTTGCGTGCGTCCTCTACGCCGTCGCAAACCGATGTTGCCACGTCCTTTATCTCGGGCGCAAAGCCGCCCTTAGGCTCGGTGACGTTTATGCCTATGCCGACCACCGCATATTCCACGCCGCCCGTTTCGAGATCGGCAACGGCTTCGGTGAGTATGCCGCAGCACTTTTTGCCGTCCGCATAGACGTCGTTAACCCACTTTATCGCAGTGCGCTTGCCGCCCGCCTTTTCTATGCCATCGGCAACGGCGATAGCCGCAAGCACGGTGAGATAGGGCGTTTGCTGCGCACCCGGGCGCAATATAAGCGTCATATAAACGCCTACGTCCGACGGCGAATAGAACTTCCTGCCAAGCCTGCCTTTGCCTCCGTTCTGGCTGAGCGCAAACACTACCGTGCCCTCTTTCGCACCGCCTGCCGCAAGCGATTTCGCCACGTTGTTTGTGGAATCTACTTCTTTGAAAATCTTGATATCTAAACCGTCCGATTTGAGATATTTGGCTATGCCCTGCACCGTGAGTGCGTTTGCGTCCTTGGGCAAAATGTAGCCGCTGCCCGCAAGCGATTTTATCTCTACGCCGTCGTCTATAAGCGAAGAAATGCTTTTCCACACCGCAGTCCTGCTGACGCCGAGATCCGCCGCAAGCTCCGCACCGGAAATACACCTGCCTCTGTTTTCCTCAAGGACTTTTAAAACCTTCTCTTTTGTTGTCATATCCACCGCCTTTTGTGAGATTATATTATATTCCCGCAATCATTGTCAACCAAAATACAAAATATGATTGACAATGCTACAGTGCAAACACAAAGACGATTGATAGGACAAGCCCGACGAGCATACTTACGGCGGGGACGTCGCCTTTCATTGCAATGGACTGCGGAAGCAGCTCGCAAAAGGTGACGTACATCATTGCGCCGCCTGCGAGGGCGAGGCATATGCCTGTGGCGATGTCGCCGAGTCCCCCGACCGCAAGCCCAAGCGCTGCGCCGAGCACCGTTGCGCTGCCTGCGAGCGCAGTGAGCAAAATTGCCTTAAAGCCCTTTACGCCGCCGCTCACCAAGGGTGCGGATATTGCCATTCCC
The DNA here is from genome assembly GCA_910584155.1 of uncultured Christensenella sp. GTDB lineage: Bacteria > Bacillota > Clostridia > Christensenellales > CAG-917 > CAG-475. The sequence goes on from CAJTYG010000004.1 coordinate 135,196, forward strand.
TCGGGAATATTGTGAAGCGCAATTATTATCGCTACGAGCGCACCCGTCTCGGTTGCGAGCGTGCCCGACGCACCTATTGCCATTCCCTCTGGGAAATTGTGCAGAGATATGGCAATAAACATCACTACACCTGCTTTGAGCATACTTTTTTTGCTATCCTGCCCCGAGACGGCAAGCGTATGCACCTTTAGCACCGCCGCCGTGCGATATGCGTCGGTCTTTTTATGCCGTTTGTTTTCGATGAAATCAAGCAGGCGGTTGACGAGATAGATTGCGATCATTCCGCCGATAACGGTGGCTACGGCTATGCCGACGCCTGCGAGCTTGCCTATATGCGTGCAGGCGGAAATCGCCTCGGGGATCATCTCAAACGACACCACGCCTATCATAACTCCGCCCGCAAAGCCGAGCACCCTACCCATAATTCTATCGCCCTTATTTTTGAAGACGACGCCCGCTATTCCGCCAAGTCCCGTACCCGCTACGCCTGCGATGAGCGCCATTACTATCACTGTCCAATTCATATACGCCTCAACAAATTATATTATTTTAAGTCGGCGTTATTACTGCTGCGGCGCTTTTAAAAACCCTGCAACTTTCTTTGATATCGACACATAATATACGTATGAGAAACAAAAGCGTGGCAAAATCATCAATCTTGATATTTTGCGCTCTCATCGCACTGTGCGCTATGGGGGCGTCGGGAGGATATTTTATGCAAAGATTTGCGCCTGTTGCAAACGCTACGTCCTATGCGCCGAAGCTTATTGCGCATTTTTCCACATACTACGGCGAAAGCTCGCAAAACCGCAAGTATAACGTCGAGCTTGCCGCACGCAAGATAAGCGGCACCGTACTTTATCCCGAGGACGAATTTTCATTTAACGACTGCGTGGGCAGACGCACAGAGGCAAACGGCTTTAAGAGTGCATACATCATTCAGGACGGCGAGTTTGTAGAGGGCGTGGGCGGCGGCGTTTGTCAGGTGTCGAGCACCGTATACAACTGTGCGCTGCTTGCGGGGCTCGCAATATCTCACGTGCGACCGCACTCGCTGCCCGTAAGCTACGTTGCGCCGTCCTTTGACGCTATGGTGTCAAGCGAATCGGATTTCAGATTTGTCAATACGCTGTCGGGACCTATCACCCTAAAGGTGAAAACCGACGGCAAATTTATACGTGCCGAAATATACGGCGTGGACGACGTGAGCATACGCAGAAGGTCGGAAACGGTGGAAAAAATCCCCTTTGAGACCGAATACCGTGAGGACGATACCCTGCCGCTCGGCAAGGAAGTGATTGACACCTACGGCAAGGACGGGCTGAAATCGGAAGGGTATCTCGACTTTTTTGAAAACGGCAAGCTGATAAAATCGGTGAGAATCAGACGTGACACCTATAAGCCGCAAAAGCGGATAATACTCATCGGCACCAACCCCGATATAAAGGACGAACAATAAAGCACAGCCTGCGCAAAGTCGCAGGCTTTTAATTTATATTTGAAAATATTTGATATTTAAATAATCGATTTCAACGAGTATTGACATAAAAAATACTTAAAGTTATAATATACTTAAATATCCAAAATTTAGGAGAAAATTATGAACGACTATCAAATCAGATTTGAAGAATGGCTTGCAAGCGACGAGGTTTCGGCAGAGGATAAAGCAAGGCTAAACGCACTCGGCGAGGACGAAAAAAAGGAACTGTTTTTTGCTCCGCTCGCATTTGGCACCGCAGGCATGAGAGGCGTTTTGGACGTCGGCATAAACCGTATGAACACCTTTACGGTGCGCCGTGCGACCAAAGGTCTTGCGGACTATATCAATACGCTCGGCGAGGAAGCCTGCAAAAGAGGCGTTGTCATTTCCTACGATACCCGCAAGTTTTCAAGCGAGTTTGCCATTGAGGTCGCAAAGGTGCTGTCTGCAAACGGCATAAACGCTCACCTGTTTGAGGACGTTCGCCCCGTGCCTATGTGCTCGTTTGCAATACGCCGCTTAAACGCTATCGCAGGCGTTATGATAACGGCGTCTCACAACCCCAAAATTTACAACGGATATAAGGTCTACGGCGAGGACGGGGCGCAGATGTCGCCCGAATCGACGGATAAAGTGGTCAAATTTATAGATAAAACCCCATATTTCGGCATAAAGTGCGCAGACGTCAAGGCTTGCGCAAAGTGCATAAAGGGGCTTGACAACCAAAAACTCGACGAGCATATCACCGTCATCGGCAAGAGCGTGGACGCCGCATATTTTGACGAAATAAGCAAGCTGTCGCTGTCACCCGAAGCCGTCAAAAGCTTCGGCGCAAACGTCAAGCTTGTCTACACCCCCATTCACGGAAGCGGCTTTATGCCTGTGACCACTATCCTAAAAAGAATGGGCATCACCGTCAACGTCGTTGAGGAACAGGCAAAGCCCGATACAGAGTTTTCCACCGTGCGTGTGCCAAACCCCGAGGAAGCGGATACCCTCAAGCTCGGCGTTGAGCTTGCCGACAGAATAGGCAGCGATATCGTGATCGGCACAGACCCCGACGCAGACAGAATGGGCATTGCCGTGCGCAATAACGAGGGCAGCTTTGTGCTTTTAAACGGCAATCAGATAGGCGTGCTGCTGTTTAACTACATACTTATCCGCAAAGCCGAAAGCGGCACTCTGCCAAAGAACGGTGCGCTTGTAAAAACCATCGTCACGACCGAGCTCGCCCGTATGCTTGCAAACGACTACGGCGTGACCACCTTCGACGTGCTGACAGGCTTTAAGTTTATTGGCGAAAAGATAAAGGAGTGGGAGGACAGCGGCGAGTTTGTATACCTGTTCGGCTTCGAAGAGAGCTACGGCTCGCTTGTGGGCACGCACTCGAGAGATAAGGACGCCGTCGTCGCAAGTATGATGTTTGCAGAAATGGTGTGCTATCTCGATTCAATCGGCAAATCCGTCTATCAGGTGTTGCAGGATATATTTGAAAAATACGGCTACTTTGTTGAAAAAGCCACTTCAGTCACCTTCGGCGGACTTGACGGAATGGAAAAGATGAAAAACATTATGCTCGAACTTCGCAATGCAAAATACAACGAAATCGCAGGCACTCCTGTGCTTGCCGTAAGCGACTTTGTAGCACGCAAAAAGACCTTTGCGGACGGCACATCAGAGCCTATCGCCCTGCCAAAAACCAACGCCCTCAAGCTGCACCTTGCAAACGGCGATTGGATATGCGTGCGCCCAAGCGGCACAGAACCCAAACTGAAATTTTATGTTGCGACCTCAAAGCCCACGCAGGCTGAAGCCACCGAGCTTGCAAACGCATATCTCGCACATATGAAAGGACTTGTAAACGAATAAGCTACATAAATAACAAAATAAACGACTAATAAATAAAATGGAAACGAATATAAACTCATCAGAAGCATTGTTAATACAACCCGAACATCCCGATTATATCTTTGACGGCGAATTTGCAGAAAATCCCGACCTTATCGATATAATCATTCCAAACGGAATAAAGCGCATAGAAAAGTGGGCATTTGACCGTTGTGATGAGCTTAAAAGCGTTTTTATCCCCGAAAGCGTAGCAAGCATCGGCGAAACCGCATTTTTTTATTGCGACAGCCTTATCAGCATAACGATAGCGCAAAACAATCCTGTTTATCATAGCGCAAACAACTGCGTTATAGAAACGGCAAGCAAAAAACTTATTTTAGGCTGCAAAAGCAGCGTTATTCCTGACGACGGAAGCGTGACAAGCATTGGCGAAAATGCTTTTTACGGCTGCGACATTGAAAACATAACTATTCCCGCCTGTGTGACAAGCATTGGCGAGAGTGCATTTTCTTTTTGCAGAGAGCTTAAAAGTGTTAACCTGCCAGACGGGATAACAAGCATTTGTGACGGCACGTTTATAAATTGTGGAAGCCTTACAAGTATAACCATTCCCGACAGCGTGACGAGTATAGGTCATCGGGCGTTCGAGGGTTGCAGCAGGCTTACGAGCATATCAATACCCAACGGCGTGACGAGTATCGGTGATTATGCGTTTAATAGGTGCAGCGGGCTTACGAGCATAACGATACCCAACCATGTGGCGAGTATCGGTGATTATACGTTTGATAGGTACAGCGGACTCACAAGTATAACAGTTGCGCAAGGAAACCCCGTCTATCATAGCGCAAACAACTGCCTTATAGAAACCGCCGCAAAAAAACTTATTTTAGGCTGTAAAGACTGCTTTATTCCGACCGATGGAAGCGTAACAAGCATTGCGCATAGCGCATTTGCCGAATGCAAAGGGCCTAAAGAACTGTTTATACCAAACGAAATCAAAAGCATAGGTGCAGCTGCATTCAGTCTTTGTCAGGGCATTAAAACCATATATTGCGAAGCGGAAAGCAAGCCTGAAGGTTGGGACGATAAATGGAATATAAACTGCAACGCAGAAGTGATTTGGGGATGTAACAGCGAAATAGAAAACAAGGCGTAAATAAAATTACAAATGAAAACAGCTCGCAAAACGGGCTGTTTTCAGTTTTATAGATTTGAAAAAATATTCACTTCTTTTTGGCGAGGATATAGCTTTTGTCTATCAAATTGCAAATCGTTTGAGTGGAGACCGAGCCGTCAAGGCAGACTGTAAACCACGTGCGCTTGTTCATATGATAGCCTGCAAAAAAGCGTTTGCCGTCCACAAGGTTTACATCGTTTACTGTATCTAAGCGCAGGTCTATGACGGACGTCTGCTCGTCGCTGTCAAGACCGAGCTTGCGTTTTGAAATTATCATCATCACCGCATACCATTTGCGGTTGTCCTTTCTGCGCCAAATTGCACCGTCGGGAGATTTATCCCAAAGGAATTCCAACTCGTCGCCGTATGTATCCGTCACATACTTTATCACGGCTTTGGCGCATGGCTCTTTGAAGACATCACGCTCAAAGCAATTATCGGCAATGCTTTGCAGCACCGCTTCAAACTCACTGCGTACTCTGCCCACAAATGCGCCGCTTGCCTCTTCGACGAGGTGCAACGTGTAAGGCTCGCCGAGAGCGATATCCAAAACGTCGACTTTAACACTACCGTCGTGGGCGATTTGCACCGTCATCTGAAACTGTCCGTCGAAAATATTAGTCGTAAAACTGTAAATATCGCCTATCTGCTCAAAGCCATAGGTTTTCAACTTTGTGAAATTTGGTGATTTATATTTAAATGCCGCAAAATTCATTTTGTCTTTTGTAAAAGTGCTCAAGTTTTAAACGGATCCCAAAGATACTTGTCAAGGTCAACGGTGAAATCGTCCCGCACCTCAACGCCGTCTTTTTTTAGCAAATCTGCCTGCACTGCTTTCCCGCCAAAGGCGAACGCTTCCGCACAGCCGCCAAAGCGATTGACAACTCTGAAGCACGGCGTATGCTCGGGATCGGGATTGAAATGCAGTGCATATCCCACCGCTCTCGAAGCACGTGGCGAACCGCAAAGCATTGCGATCTGCCCATAGGTCGCAACTCTTCCCTTAGGAATTTTTTTGACTACATCGTAAACTATGTCGTAAAAGCTCATTTTTCTTTTATATTTTTTAATTCCCTTTGAATGAGTGTTCGGCGTATACCCTAAATTTAACAGCCCCCTCTTTCCGGTCTCGCCGGTATTTCTCCCCCACTCAAACTTGATGCGTGCGGTAGCCCGCTCTTTCTCTGCATATAATTTCATCGTTCGTGGGGGCGACAAGACGCAATTGGGCTTCGCCAGCAATTGCTATTCCGTCACTGCGTTCCTTACGGTCTGCGCAAACTGCCAACGTCCTCTCATTATGTCACTCGTTCACGGGCATAAAAACAACACTTGCCCGTTCACTTGTACTAAGAGCGTGCTTGACGCTCAATTTAGCGCTCGCCCTGCGAGCGCTTATCTAAGCTTCGCAATGAGTGTTCGTTAGTTGACAATCCCCTCACCGCCTCATCACACGAGGTGTGAATTCGGCAGAGCTCCCCTTACTAAGGGGCGCCATAATGGGGTGTAAAGCGGTGATGAAGCGTAAATTTAATTTATCCACCTTAGGCGCACGTAGTGCGCCACACCAAACAAGATAAAACAAGCGAATGTAAATTGAACGAGATGTCCTACAGTCATTTACGTGATAGTGTGTAGCGCAGTTTTAACTTGTGCGGTAGTAGAGCAAAATATTTGTCTAAGACTAAGGTTTTGCAATATTTTATTGTAAAACCGTGTCACTTGACAAATGTTTTGCGATAATGAACGCCATATCCCCTACAAGCTTTGCGCAAGGACGTTTTTTATAATATTCCGGCGTACGGGCGTCGGGCTGAGGATTTGTTGCGGCAAGCTTTGCGCCGAGCAGGTCACGGCAGACTATGCTGCCGTTTATCTCTTTAAACTCGCCTGCAAGCTTTTGTATGAGCGCATAGTGCTTACCCTTTGCGTCAAGCCCTGAAACGGAAAAATCACAGCCGTAAAGCAAGCCTATAACAATGCCCATTGCGCTGACTGCACCGCATATCTCACGCAGTCTGCCAAAGCCGCCGCCAAAGGACGATGCGACCTTTAGCAGCGTATCCTTATCTACATCGAGCTCATCCGCAAAAGCCATAACGACCGCCTGTGTGCAGTTGTAGCCGTTTAAAAAATTTTGCTCGGCAACAAGCCGTTTTTGCATTGCGTCCATTATTTGATGATTTCCTTTATAGCCGTTTCAAGATAGTCCTTTTCGGCGAGGCTTTCGACCTTGCCTGCGTCTACGGCGGAGGCGATATCTTTGTCTATGGGCAGTCTACCAAGCACCTTCAGGTCGAAATCGGTTGCGACCTCGTCCACCTTGCTCGTACCGAAAATGTCGATTTCCTTGCCGCAGTCGGGGCACTTGATGTAGCTCATATTTTCGACGACGCCGTAGATTTTTATATTCATCTTATTTGCCATTTTGACAGCCTTTTCCACTATCATCGACACAAGCTCCTGCGGCGACGTCACGATGACTATGCCGTCAAGCTTGATTGACTGAAAGACCGTAAGAGGCACGTCGCCCGTTCCCGGAGGCATATCCACAAACATATAGTCGACGTCGCCCCAGATGACGTCCGTCCAGAATTGCTTGACCATGCCCGCAATAACGGGACCTCGCCAGATGACGGGATCGTTTTCGTTTTCAAGCAGCAGATTTGAAGATATTATCTTTATGCCCGACTTGCTTCTGCGGGGATAAATGCCCATATCGTCGCCCTCGACGCCGCCCGATATGCCAAACGCACGGGGAATGGACGGCCCCGTTATATCCGCATCCAAAACGGCGCTCAAAAAGCCTCTCTTTGCCGCCGCTACCGCAAGCAGCGACGTGACCAACGATTTGCCGACGCCGCCCTTTCCGCTTACGATGCCGATGACCTTTTTGATACGTGAAAGCTCGTGCGGCTTGTCATACGTTATCCTGCTGTCGCAATTTTGCGAGCAATTTCCACAATCATGACTGCAATCACTCATATAAAACTCCTTAGGCAAAAAGCCGTTAATATTCTGTATCAATAATATCACCATAAACGGATACTTTCAAGCAAAAGCGCAAAAGGAAATTTATTTTGAAGGATATTGCAAAACTTCGCCGCAAAGTGTTTGTCAAAACTGTATAATCGCAAAAAAAATCGGCAATAATTTAAAAATCAAACCGCAAGGAGAACTATTATGAAACTTATCGACAGCAAAACACTACTTAACCTCGCCAAAGCATATGCAGGCGAAACGCAGGCTTATACACGCTATAAGTTTATCGAATACGGCGCACGCAACGAGGGCTACAACGCCCTGTCAGAAGTGATAGACAAGGTTGTTTTCAATGAGTTTAACCACGCAAGAATGCTGTACACCGCAATTCAGCAGGCAAGCGACAAGACCATCGACAACATCGACATCGCAACAGGCTATCCGTTTAAAGAGAAATGGAATCTGATAGAAAACCTTAAGCTTGCCGCCGATGACGAAGCCGCCGAAATCAAAATCTATAAGGAATTTGAAAAGACCGCCCGTGAGGAAGGCTTTGAGGAAATCGCAAACCTCTTTAAGATGATAGGTAGCGTCGAGGAATGTCACAAAAAGCTGTTTGAAGACCTGCACAACCAAATGTCCACAGGCACGCTTTACAAAAAGACCAAATCAGTCAAATGGAAGTGCGCAGGCTGTGGATACGAAGCGGAAGGCAAAGAACCGTGGGAAATCTGCCCCCTCTGCAAAGCAAAACAGGGCTTTGTTATGCTGAAGCTGCAGGACGGCGTTTGCTGATAACAATACAAAACGCCTTACACTTCAAGCTGCAAAACATCATAAAAACAACTTTACAATGCAAAAACGGACGGATAAACCGCCCGTTTTGCTATAAAAATTTTATCAACCAAATCCAACGTGCGGTTTATATATAACATCTCCATCTATACATCTAACTACTATTTTTTTATCTGAAATTAAATCTTTATCTATATCATCCCATTGGCTTTTTGTTCCTTTATAATTGATAAAATTAAGTGAATCACATTCAAAAAAAGCTGTATCTTGAATTCGAACTACACTTTTAGGAATTTCTATTTCTTCTAATTTATAACACGAAATAAAAGCTGCCGATCCTATTGTTGTCACACCGTTAGGAATTTTTACACTATTCAATTCTACACAATAGGAAAAAGCATAATTGCCGATATTCACTAAACTATCGGGAAAATTGATTTTGGTTAACGAAACACATTCTTTAAAAGCAGCATCTTTTATATATTCAACGCCAAAAGGTATATTTATTTGCGACAATAATTTACATCCCTCAAAAGCTTGTTTTCCAATACTAATAATATTTTCATCTTGTGGAATGACACTGTTATAACAACCTAAAACTAAATCTTTGGTATTTTTATCAATTAAGCAATTACCCTTACTATAATAAACCTTATTGCGTTCATCAATTTCTATACTAAATAAATTACTACAGCCGCTAAATGCACCACTATCTATATTATTTATACTAAAAGGTAAAACTAATTTTTCCAATTTTTCACATGAAATAAATGCTCCTGACACTATATTTATTACACTTTCGGAAATTGATACATTATTTAGTTGACTGCACCAAGCGAAAGCTCTTTCACCGATTTCCGTTACTCCAAACGGAATCGTTATATCTGTTAAAGAGGTACAACTAATAAACATACTATCGCCGATATACTTTAAATTTTCTGAAAAATTTACACTTTTTAAACTTACACATCCGCAAAATGCCCTATATCCAACTTCAGTTACGCCATTACCCAAATCTATTTTTGTCAATTTTACACAACCTTCAAATGCGCTATCGCCGACCCTTGATACGCTATCGGGTATTTTTATATTCTTTAAACTACTGCACTTGAAAAATACATAAGATGGAAGAACGGTTAACTGACATTTTCGTCCAAACTTGATTTGTTTAAGTGATGAGCACCCCATAAAAGCATTTTTACCTAATTCTCTAATTGATTGCAAATCAATACTCTCAAGAGAACTGCAATTATAAAAAGCATAATCGTTAATAGATTCTATAGTGGACGGCAATTCGATTGTTCTCAGATTTTTGCAATTGGCAAATGCACAAGTATCGATGTCTGTGATGTTTGATTTTTCACGTCCCTCCTGTTCAAATGAATTGAAATCTTTTAAAACAATTTGATTTATATCAATATCATTTATTGCATATAACGAATAGCATTGATATTCATTTTCATCATCTGAATATTCAATTATTTTATTGTTTGTTCTATATTCAAATAAAGGCGGTCTGCTTACTCCATTCTTGATTTTTGTCGCTTTGAAATCTGTTGGCTCGGATACTGAAGAAAACAAAACATCTTTATTAAAAAGTTTAGCTATCAAATTTTTTTTCTCATTAGAAATGACTTCCCCATCTTTTTCCATAGCTAAAAGCATTTCATAAGCCGACAAATTATGGGATATGCCATTATTATCAACATAAGGTAAATTTATTGTTATACATGATTTTCCGCATTTTTTTACATATTGCATTTCTTGATGAATAGCTTCCGATAATAAAGAGTTTTTACTAACATAAAAAATTACACCTATGCACCTATATGGTTTAATATAATCTTCCGCAATTATTTGCCAATTATCTCCATACGAAATTCCAAAATCATACCAAAAATTTATACCCTTTTCTTGGAGCAAAAGCATATCTTTATAAACTTCTTTATAATCCTTATGTGAATAACTTATAAAAAAATAATTCTGTCCAAACAGTTTTGGATAGCACTCACTTGGAATATCCGTTTGCATTTTTGACTTTTCAATTATTTTGATTTTATCATATATAGATAACATTTCATCTTTAACCATTTGTTTAATCTCCTCAATTTCAATTATATCAAACTCGCATCGATTAAACAATATCATTTTGATCATACACTTACGGACGGATAAACCGCCCGTTTTACTATAATATGATTTAAATAATATATAGTTATGGTCAATTATCCGACAAACCTATCAGATAATCAGATGACACATCAAAAAACTTTGCGACCTTTATGATGTTTGACTCGGTCGGCTCATTTTTGCAGCTTTCCCACCGAGCTATCATAGATTGATCACAATTCAATTTTTCCGCCAACTCTTTTTGAGTTAAACCGACTTCTAACCTCAGTTCCTTCAAACGCTTTCCAAACATAAAAAAATGATACCATAAAATGAATTTATTCATTGACAATATGAACATATTCATATTATACTTGGCATATGAAAAGATATTATAATCCGTTACAGCTTAATTACAGATACAAGGAACTGAGACTGCAACACTCTTTTACCTGTGCCCAAATAGCCGAACTGCTTAATATAGATGAGAGCGAATACATCAGCTACGAAAACGACAAGCCTTATGATATGCCGTTAGACAAATTCATTCAGCTTGCCGATTTGTATAATGTGACTTCAGGCTATCTTATAGGATGCACAGACAACCCTTATGAACCATAATATTCTTGTTTAATGATAGCCGCCGTCGCTTCTGACAGCCAAAGCTTTGTAATTTGCATATTCTTCGGGCAAAGACAGTTGAATATTGTTAAAATCTGACCAAACATACTGCACTTTTGTGGTCGAAGTAGAGAGCCTTACGGTCTCTTCCATTGTGACAGCGCTGCCCTTTATGGAAATTTTGGACGCATATTGAGACGTATTTGCAAGCATATTTCTAAGTCCCTCCAATGCGGTTTGATCTTCCCACGAGGCAATGGGTTGCCAAGAATAGCTTACAAACGGCAGAACATCGATGGTATATATTTTGTTTTCTTCCAAATCATAGACAGTCCATTTTTCATAGTCATCGTCCCATTTGTAATGTAATATAGTTTTTGTCGCCTCGTAGCTTTTTACAGAGGTGTATCCTGTTTTAGAATACGTTGATGACTCAGTGTATGCGCAACTCGTAACGGTACCGTCGTCAAACATTTTTAAAACATCGTTGACCTTTGTGCCTGTTTTAAACCTGAAACCGCTGCCATTATCGCAGGCAAACAGACACAGACTTGACAAAACTAACAACAGACATAATGCCGCTATGCGAAAATATTTTACCGTACTTTTTTTCATAAGTGCCTCCTGATTTAAACAAAATATCACAATATGAGATATAAGTCAATATCTCAATATGTGATTTTTATAATTGACATAGATTATGAGGTATCTATGAGAATTAAGGAATTGCGTGAGCAGGAAGGACTAAAGCAAGCCGAGCTTGCAGCCTTGCTAAACGTCAGACAAAACACCTATTCGCAATACGAAACGGGAAAGCGTGAAATATCCATCGACATTTTGATTTCACTGGCAAAGATATTTAACGTGTCCGCCGATTATATCCTTGAGTTGACGGACGTTGACGAGCCTTATCCGAGACACAATTAAGAATATTGATTATTTAATATTTTAGTATAATTCACCTTTTATTTATACAAAACGGACGGATAAACCGTCCGTTTTGTTATATAATGTGTTGTAAAATAAATGCAACGCTTTGTTTAATTGTAGCCTCTTAGCCCCACTCTTGCTACCTTGCCCTCAAACAGCTTTGCAAACTGCTCTGCCTGTTCCTTGTCAACTTCGTGGTAGCCGTGCGATATACAGCCCTCGCTGTCCTTGTATTTTTGCATAAAGTAGTTGTTTGCGCCCTGCACCCACTCGGCTATGCTTTGCATATCCTCGAGCGTATGAAATTCCTTGATTATAGTCGTGCGATACTCGTGATCCACGCCGCTTTGCTTTATTATGCGCATACTCTCGTTGATTTTGTCGAGGTCGACGTTTTTGAGCCCCGTAGTCATTGCGTATTTTTGCGGACTGTTTTTTATATCCATTGCGACATAGTCCACAAGTCCCTCGTCCAACAACGATTTAAGCACGTCGGGGCGCAGTCCGTTTGTATCGAGCTTTATCTGATATCCGAGCTTACGCACTCGGCGCAGAAAATCGGCAAGGTCGGGTTGCAAGGTTGCTTCGCCGCCCGTTACGCTGACGGCGTCCACTAAGCCTTTGCGCTTTTCAAGATACTCGAACACCTCACCGTCGTCTATCTGATTCGATTTGACGTCGCCCACAACGAGCGCACCGTTATGGCAGAACGGACAACGCATATTGCAGCCGCCCGTAAAGACGGTGCAACATATTTTGCCCTCGAAGTCAACCATTGAAAATCTTTCGTAACCGTTTATTTTCATTTTTTTCTAAACCTTTGATATGTTTTATGCTATTCAACTTTAAATAGAACAGCCCCCTCTTTCCGGTCTCGCCGGAATTTCTCCCCCACTCGTATGAAGAGGTATTCTCTTTCAAACTTTACATCGCTCGTGGGGGCGACACTCGGCACTCGTGAACAACTGCCGCCCTCTTATTATGCCACTCGCTCGCAAGCAAAAAAACAACACTGCTTGCTCGCTTGTACTTTTCGTCGCACTTCGGCACTCAATTTGGCGCTCGCCCTGCGAGCGCTTATCTAAGCTTCGCAAAGAGTGTTCGTTACACCTTATCACGCTTTGTTTGTTCTAAGCTTCGCAATAAATATCCGCTTTTCAATAAGCTTATATTTTGGATATTGTCTCTAAGCCGCCCATAAATTTGCGGAGCACTTCGGGGACAGTTACACTGCCGTCGGCATTTTGGAACTGCTCCACGATAGCGGGGATCAGACGTGACGTTGCAAGTCCGCTGCCGTTGAGCGTATGCACAAACTGCGGCTTGCCCGTCTTGGAATCACGGAAACGGGTGTTGTTTCGGCGTGCCTGATAGTCGTTTGCATTGCTGACGGACGAACATTCCTTATATATGCCCATTGACGGGATCCAAAGCTCCACATCGTACGTTCTTGCCATAGACGCCGAGCAGTCGCCTGCGGCGAGCTTGCTGACACGGTAGTGCAAGCCGAGCTTTTCAACGAGGCGGGAGGCTTTTTCGACAAGCTCCTCAAAGGCTTCCTTGCTCTTGTCGGGGTGTGCGTACTGCACCATCTCTATCTTGTTGAACTGATGTCCTCTTATCATGCCTCTTTCCTCTGTACGGGCGGAGCCTGCTTCCTTTCTGAAGCACGGCGAGTAGGCAAAAAACTTCATAGGCAGCTTGCTTTCGTCGATGATTTCGCCCGCATACATATTGACGAGTGCGGTTTCGGCGGTAGGAAGCATAAAGCGGTTGCGCTTTTTATCCTCGTCGCAGTCCAGCCAATATACCTCGTCGCTGAATTTCGGGAACTGACCTGCGCCGTAGCCGCAGTTGTAGCCGAGCTGATAAGGCGGCAGGATAAATTCGTATCCGTCCTTTAAATGCTCCTCTACAAAGTAGTTGAGCAACGCCCACTCGAGCTGAGCGCCGAGGCCTCTGTATATCCAAAAGCCGTTGCCGCTGAGCTTTACGCCTCTTTCGTAGTCGATGAGCCCGAGATCGGTGCAGATGTCGACGTGGTTTTTGGGCTGAAAATCGAAAGTAGGCTTTTCGCCACCCATTTTGATGACCTGATTGTTTTCCTTTTCTCCGGACAGCAAATCGTCGTCGGGGATATTGGGCATACAGGCAAGCGTATCGTTGATGTTTGCGACAAGCTCCGTAATTTTTGCGTCGCCGACGGCGATTTCGTCGCCGAGCTTTCTCATTTCCTCAAAAATAGGCTCGACAGGCTGCCCTGCTTTTTTAAGCACGGGAATCTGTGCAGAAACCTTATTCTTTTGTGCCTTAAGCTGTTCTACTGCGGTGATGAGCGACTTACGCTCGTCGTCCCACGCAATGACCTGCGTAAAATCCGCTTTGAAGCCTTTTTTTGCCAATCCGTCGGCAACTTCCTGCGGGTTGTTTCTGATTCTTAACAAATCCAACATAATATTATATCTCCATTTTCTTTTTATTTGAGGTCGGCAAGCCGACTTATACTATCACGTTTACGAGCCTATTTGGCACTATGATGACTTTCTTTGCACTTGCGCCGTTAAGCTGCGTTTTTACGGCTTCGAGCGCCGCTTTTTCTATTTCCTCTCTGCTTGCGCCGTTTGCCACGTTTATTTTGGTGCGAAGCTTTGAGTTTATCTGCACGGCGAGCTCGATTTCGTCAAGCACGGTCGCCTTTTCGTCATATTTGGGATAGCTTTGGTTAAATACGGAATACTTTTCACCGAGCATTTCCCAAAGTTCCTCTGCAAAGTGCGGCGCAAACGGAGCAAACAGAAGCACAAGGTCTTTTGCGCAGTCTCTGTACATTGAGTTTTTCTTTTCCACGCTCGCCTCGTAGGCATAGATAGCGTTTACAAATTCCATAAGTCTTGCGACTGCGGTGTTGAACGAGAAGCTTTCAAGGTCTGCGGTCACGCTCTTTATGGTGTTGTGGCGTATGCGGTTTAACTCCTTTTCCGCCTTGCCGAATGGGGCGTCCTCAAAGGCTATTTCATAGCACTTTTTGACGATACGTTCTATCCTTTCAAAGAAGCGGTTGACGGATTCGAGCCCGCTTTCGTTCCACGGACCGCCCTCGACGTAGTTGAAGCCGAACATAAGATATACTCTGAACACATCTGCGCCGAATTTTGCAATGCTGTCGTCTGGCGACACCACGTTGCCCTTTGATTTGCTCATCTTATTGCCGTCCGTGCCGAGAATAGTGCCCTGATGCACAAGCGACAAAAACGGCTCGTCAAAGTGCAGATAGCCCATATCCCTCAGCGCCTTTGTGAAGAAGCGGGCATAAAGCAGGTGCATACAGGCGTGCTCGGCGCCGCCGATATACTTGTCGACGGGCAGCATTTTGTCAATCCATTCTGTATCAAAGGGCTTGTCCGCATTGCGGTTGTCGGGATAGCGCAAAAAATACCAGCTTGAGCAAACAAAGGTGTCGAGCGTATCTGCGTCACGCTTTGCGGGACGTCCGCACACGGGGCAGACGGTGTTTATAAACTCGTCGCACTTTTTGAGCGGCGATTCGCCGTCGGGCGTAAAGTTGACGTTGTGCGGCAAACGCACGGGCAAGTCCTTTTCGGGCACAGGCACCGCACCGCAGTGCTCGCAGTGTATCACAGGAATGGGCGCCCCCCAATAGCGCTGACGGCTCACGAGCCAGTCACGCAGACGGTAGTTGGTCTTTAGGCAGCCCTTGCCCTCTTTTTCAAGCTTTTTGAGTATGGCGACCTTGCCGTCCTCTGACGGTAAGCCGTCAAATTCGCCGCTGTTGCAAAGCACGCCGTACTCGTTAAACGGCAGCGTATCGTCCTCGCCGTCCTTGCCCTTTATAACTCTTTCGATAGGCAAACCGAGCTTCTTAGCAAACACAAAATCTCTTTCGTCGTGAGCGGCGACGCCCATAACTGCGCCCGTGCCGTAGCTTGCGATAACGTAGTCCGCAACAAGTATGGGCACCTCTCTGCCGTTTACGGGGTTTATGGCGTATGCGCCTGTAAACACGCCCGTCTTTTCACGGGTTGAGGACATACGGTCTATCTCGGTTGCGGCGGCAGCCTTTTCCCTGTATGCCTCGACAGCGGCTTTCTGCTCGGGCGTGGTTATCATATCCACAAGCGGACTTTCGGGCGCAAGCACGACGTATGTCACGCCAAATGCCGTATCCGCCCTCGTCGTAAACACTCTGAAAGTGATATCCGTGCCCTTGACTGCGAACTCTATCTCGCCGCCGTAGCTTCTGCCTATCCAGTTTTTTTGCATAAGCTTTGTCTTTTCGGGCCAATCGAGCTTGTCGAGGTCATCTAAAAGCTCGTCCGCATAAGCGGTTATCTTAAAAAACCATTGATTGAGGTTTTTATGCGTGACGGGGCTTCCGCACCTCTCGCATACGCCGCCCTGCGCCTGCTCGTTTGCAAGCACGGTGTTGCAGGACGGGCACCAGTTGACGGGAGCTTCCTTTTGATAAGCAAGCCCGTGCTTGTAGAGCTGCAAAAACATCCACTGCGTCCACTTGTAATAGTCGGGCAGACAGGTTTTTATCTCATAGTCCCAATCGTAGGTAGCGCCTATGCGGCGAAGCTGCCCTTCCATAGTCTCTATGTTTTTGAGGGTGCTTTCCTCGGGATGTATGCCCGTCTTTATCGCATAGTTTTCGGCAGGCAGACCGAATGCGTCAAAGCCCATAGGCTGAAAGACCTCATAGCCCTGCATACGCTTGAACCTCGCAAACGAGTCCGCAGGTCCGTAGTTGTACCAATGCCCTGCGTGAAGCTTCGCCCCCGACGGATATGAAAACATCTCAAGGCAATAATACTTTTTGTCCACCGCACTGCGGTCGAACTTGTATAGCCCCGTTTCCGCCCACTTTTTCTGCCACTTGCTTTCAACCTGTTTATAGTCCATAAAACCTCGCCGATATTTTGGTCATATTAAATAAATATAAAACAGTTTAATACTTACTCTTTTATAAGTCAAGCGCACATCGAGTGATTTGTAGCTTATCAAAAGCATATATCCCAAAATCAAACTGCAAAAGCCGCTTGCAAATGCACCTTGATTGTGCTACTATAATCTCACCACAAACTTGAATAAATATCCCAAATTCGCTTTTACCATAAGGTAACAAGTGTGTTTTCCGTATAAGTGGATTTGGGTATTAAAATTCATTAAGTTTGTGGTGAACTCACGGAGCGCACTTGTTATATAAGAATGACAGTGGCGGTCCGTCGGGGTCGCCACTTTTTTGTATAGTCAAAAACAATATAACGACTATAAGGAGGATATCATATGGCAAAATGTCCTAACTGCGGCACCGAGCTTGAACGCTACGATGACAAAAAATTTTATTGCCCGAATTGCAATAAATACTATGCGACAAAAAAGCAAGAAACTGCGCAGCCCGCAGCTCCACAACAGACAGAAGGCGCAACATTGCAGTCAACAACGGCGAACCAAACCGAAACGACGCAGGACGTAAACAGCGAGCTTGAAGCTTTGAAAGCACGTCTTGCCGCTTTAGAAGCAGAAAAACAAGCCACCAAAAGCGTTTCGTCAATATCTGCAAAGGAAAAAATTTCAAATACACTGACAAAGGTTGCCACATCAAAGTTTGGCGTATGGGTGAAAAATCATTGGATAATTTTGATTGCCTCTGCATTGGCACTGATAATATTTATCACGCTTATGACTACTCTTGTAGGTATAAGAGGCGTGTATGTCAACGTTGACGACCCAAACGATTTTTATAGCTTTACCGCAACGGGATATACAGGCTACAGTGAGGAATTTGGAGAAGCTTACATAGAAAAAGGCACTTGGAAAACGTCCGACGGGAAAATCACCTTCACCGTAAAAGATGAGGACTTCGGCAAATTTTCGGCAGATTTTCAGTATTCCGCCAAAGACGGCTACAAAACTCTGTTTATAGGCGAGGTCGGTGATGACAAGGAAAATATGAAGCAATACAAGCGTATTTCACTTGTCAAATATGATATAAACAGCAAAAAAGCTAACGTGACCTTTGATTTAAACGGCGGCTCGGGAAAGATAGACAACCAAAAAATCAAAATCGGCGAGAAAATAAAAGAGCCATCGGGCACACCTGTCCGCCCTGAGCGTGAATTTCGAGGTTGGTATACCGAGCCTTACGGCTACAAAAACGGCGGCACCCGCCTTGATGAGGATAGCCGCATTTGGGAAGATGTCACGTATTATGCTAATTGGTATAACCCAACACCATATACCATACATGTTAGAGGAGAATACGGAGAATACATAAACGATACCATAGCATATGAGGGAGATTTGTTGCTGCGACAACTGCAATCAATTGAAAACGATGGATATACATATGACTATTATTTAAACGGAACTCTTATTGATGAAAACACCTATATGCCCGATAGCAATGTATCAATTGAAGCAAAAAATTATCATGGTAAACAATATACCGCTTACTATAATTCGAATGGCGGAAGTTATGATATAGAATCCGAACAGTTTACTTACGGAGATTCCTATACATTGCCATCTTCTGTCCCAACTTGCAATGACGCCGACAAAGCATTTGCAGGTTGGAGTTTGGACGAGGAAATATATCCTGCTAAAGCAACTATTACCCCACCCCATTGCGACATTTATTTTACAGCAATATGGGCTGACCGAGTTGTTTATACCTTAAAAGATGACGGCAGCTATGAGCTGACAAATTATGTTGACAAATATGCAAAAACATTTGAAATTCCTTCTTACTATAATGCCCTGCCCGTCACAAGCATTGGCAACTTGGCGTTCTTCGGTTATAGTGGCCTTACAAGCATAACCATTTCCGACAGCGTAACAAGCATTGGCAGTTTTGCGTTCTGGTTTTGCAGCGGGCTTACGAGCATTACCATCCCCAACAGCGTGACAAGCATTGGCGGGGGTGCGTTCTGGTTTTGCAGCGGGCTTACGAGCATTACCATCCCCAACAGCGTGACAAGCATTGGCGAGGGTGCGTTCCAAGATTGTAACAGTCTTACAAACATTACATTCAACAGCACAAAAGCGCAGTGGAAAGCTATAGAAAAAGGTACTGATTGGAATAAGAACACGGGTAATTTCACAATACACTGCACTGACGGTGATTTGGATAAAGACGGAAATGAAATATAATAGTTCTGCACTATTATAAAAGCAATATTGCACTATTGTGACACTATTATGGCTTCCCTTGATAAGGGGAGCCATTTTAAAAGTGTGATTTTCCTTAATATGGCTGCCCCTGATAGGGGGAGCTCTGTCGAATTCACACCTTGTGTGATGAGACGGTGAGGGGGTGACCACCAAACAAGATAAAACAAGCGAATGCAGATTGAACGAGATGTCCTACAGCTATTTACGAGACAGCGTGTAGCGCAGTTTTAGCTTGTGCGGTAGCAGCGAGAAAATCAAGTCAGGGCGGCCGATTGCTTGCAAAATTTTAGAGTAAGGAGATGGTCTTGCTTGCGCCCCTTACGAAGCTTAGAATAAGTAAAGCACACGAAGTGTGTCACATCCCCTCAGTCTGCTACGCAGCCAGCTCCCCTTATTAAAGGGAGCCTAAGAAATTGCAAGCAAGCGAAAGCCGAAGACGCTGATTTTCTCGCTTTCACTTTCGTACTGTTGCGGCAATATACATAAAATTAAAATTGCTTTTGCACTTCCCTTGTGAAAACGCAGCCTTTGTGATATACTGTTTAAATAACGCAAGAGGATGACGATATGTTTGTTACGTTTGAGGGCTGCGAGGGCGTGGGCAAATCCACGCAGCTCAGGCTGCTTAGCGAGTATCTTGAAAGGACAGGTCAGCGTGCGGTCTACGTGCGTGAGCCAGGAAGCACCGACATTTCGGAGCAGATAAGGCAGGTGATTTTGGACACCAAAAACACTGCCATGACCGAGATGACGGAGGCTTTGCTGTACGCCGCAAGCAGAGCGCAGCTTGTAAGGGAAGTCATAAAGCCTGCGCTTGAAAGAGGCGAGCTTGTCATTTGCGACAGATATGTGGACAGCTCGGTCGCATATCAGGGCTACGGCAGGCAGATGGGTGCGGAGCTTATCAAAAAAATCAACGCCCCTGCGGTGGACGGCTGTATGCCCGACCTTACAATTTTCATAGACCTCAGCCCCGAGCACTCGTGGCGGACGTACCGCACGGCAGACAGGCTCGAGCAGGAATCAAACGAATTTTTTAAGAGGGTGTACGACGGCTTTATCAACGAAATAAGCGTTTCAAATGGCAGAATTGTGCCTATAAAACCCGATTTTGACAAAAACGTAACTTCTCAAAAGATTATAGCCGTTATGCGTGAGCGAGGGATAATAAAGTGAGCGGACTCGTTTTTGAAAAGGCTTTGAGGGGCTCGAGAGCATATTCGCTTTTGCAAAACGACTTGAAGTCGGGGCTGTCGCACGCATACATTATTGCGTCGGGCGATGACGACGTTGTGGACGAGTTTTTTACGCTTGCCGCAATGGCTATATATTGCGAAAACGCTCATTCCGCTTGCTGCGACTGCGCAGAGTGCCGCAGAGTGCTGCACGCAACTCACGCAGATATATTTCATATCAACGAAAAGCGAGACAAGATAAAGGTGGACGACATCACGGATATGCTATCCACCGTGTTTATCAAATCGCTGTCGGGGCGCAAGCTGTATTTTATACACCGTGCGGACCTTATGAACGTGCAGGCGCAAAACAAGCTTCTCAAAACGTTTGAGGAACCGCCTGCAGACGTCACCGTATTTTTGGGCGTTGCAAACGAGTCCGCTATGCTTGACACCATAAAGTCAAGGGCGAGGACAATACATATCGACTTGTTTGACAAGGACACCGTATATGACGCTATGCGTGCGCTCGGCTGCGACGAAAATATGAGCGCAGTCGCCGCCGCCTGCAGCGAGGGTATGCTCGGAAAAGCAAGAAAAATTGCCACTTCGCCGGAATACTCGTCCCTTTACGACGAGGCTTTGAGCCTTATGGATGGGCTTGACCGCAGCACGGACGTCGCTCGCTTTGACGGCAAAATTGCAAATTCCGATAACGTCGGCGCATTTTTAGACGTGCTGTCGATAATAATAAGAGATATGATGATAGTGCAGGATCAGCCCGATATGGTGCTGTCTAAGCACGTATCTCAAAAAATAGCCGCCCTTGCAAATAAATACTCGCAAAAGGCGCTTGCAAAAATACTGTATCTCATAAACGATACTCGCAGGCAGCTTTCGCTAAACGTAAGCGCTCTGTCTGCAATAGACAATCTGCTCTTTTCGGCTTTGGAGGTAAGACATAAATGCCCGAGATAATAGGTATCAAATTTAAAAACAGCAACAAAATATATTACTTCAGCCCCAACGGCATCGCCTTTGAGGACGGCGACGGCGCTATCGTGGAAACCGCCCGTGGGCTCGAGTTTGCCACCGTCACTATTGCAAATAAGGAAGTCGACGAAAAAGAAATCGTCCAACCCCTCAAGCCCGTGCAGCGCAAAGCCACCGACGAGGACTTTGAACGCCTGCAAAAAAACGCCGAGGATAAGGTGGAAGCCTTGAAAATCATCCGTGAAAAGGTCGCCGAAATGAAGCTGAATATGAAGCTCGTTGACGCCGAATATACCTTTGACCGCTCAAAGCTCATATTCTATTTCACCGCCGAGGGCAGAGTTGACTTCAGAGAGCTCGTGCGTGTGCTTGCGTCCATATTTAAGATGCGCATTGAGCTTCGTCAGATTTACGAGCGTGACGACACCAAAATGAGAGGTGCGCTCGCTCCCTGCGGCAGAGCCTGCTGCTGCACTACTCACCTGCCCGACTTTGAAAAAGTATCCATAAAAATGGCAAAGGTGCAAGGGCTTTCGCTCAATCCGCAAAAAATAAGCGGCGTGTGCGGCAGGCTGATGTGCTGTCTCAAATACGAAAACGCCTACTACAGCGAAACCTACAAGCTTATGCCAAAGGTCGGAAGCAAGGTCAAAACCCCCGACGGCGAAGGCACGGTAGAATCAAACGACCTCATCAAACAAACCTCCCGTGTGAAGGTCATGCTGAAGGACGGCACCTTTGACGTGCGCACCTACGGGCTTGACGATATGTCCATAGGCGAAAAACAGTCCACAGCGGATATTGATTCACTTCCAGATGAGGAATAAAATCGGCTTAACACTATATTAAGAAATAATAAAAAAGAAAGGGCGCTCGGTTTGAGTGCTCTTTCTTTTAACTTTTGTTGTGTTTGCTCTATTATGCCTCAGAAATTGCGCTTACGGGGCAACCGTCTTCGCAAGCACCGCAGTCAATGCAAGCATCGGGATCAACAACAAATTTGCCGTCGCCCTCAGAAATTGCGCCTACGGGGCAGGTGTCTGCGCATGCGCCGCATGAAATGCACTCGTCACTTATAACTCTTGCCATAGTTCTCTCTCCTTTTAGATGATTGACATTATCATATCACAAGCGATTTGATTTGTACAGTAAAAAAGCCTTTTGATTTTTTGGTTTTAAAAAAGTTGCATTTTATTGTGCTCCATTCTCGATTATTCCGTCGCTGCAATGCTATATTTTAAATTCTAATGTATCAAAATTAACTTGTTTACAGCTCAAACAATCCGAAATAGCAGTTGTGCAGCTTTGTTCTGCACACTCTGTATTTGCGCTTTTCACGGGCAAGCGTCATATCGCCCGTATACGAGCAATGGGCGCAGTCGTTTTCAAACACAGTTTTATACGGGCAGTGTGCAAAGGTCATAAGCGGCAGCTCGTCGCCTGTAAGCATGGTGCGGCGACCGCTTTCCAAAGACGGCAGCGCCTCGCTTGCGCCGAGAGCTATACACTGCTGTTTTGCGTATACGTTTAGCACGTTGTGCCCTGCGCCTGCTATGACCTTGTAGCCCTGTAAAGCAAACTCAAAGCCGTAGATATTTTCACTTACAAGCGTTTTTATTTGCGGAAGCTCGGCAAGCAGGGCTTCGAGCACGGCGATATCCCTGCCGTTTGCGATGACGGGCAGCTGCAATGCGACTTTGTCCGCCTCAAGCGAAAGAGCCCTTAGCATTGCGGTTATTTCCTGCACAGTGTATGCGCTTGGACAAAGCACCGCAAGCTCCGCCTTGCGTATATCCGTGAGCGGACTTGCGCCGTCTTGCACCTCGTCCGAATGATAAAACCTCATTCGTCTATGCTCGAAGCTTGAGCTTATTTCCTGCGAAAACTCGTTTATTTTATCCTCATTTACTGCGATTTTGGGGCTGTTTGCGGCAATAATGCTTGCTTTAAGCTTTTCAAGCGCCTGTCTGCGCAAGCCGTTTATCACCGATTTTGCGACAAAAACGCCGTCCGTATGCACAACAACGCTGTCTGCGACAAATCCGCTGTCCCCTGTTTTTTTGATTTGCTGCTCAAATGCGGCGATGTCCGTCGGCTGATTTATCGCCTTTTGGCATATTTCGCCGCTCACCTTTTCCGCAATGCCGTTGCAGGTAACGCTTATCGCAAGCGGCTTGCCCACAAGCGCAGAGACCTCAAAGCTCACGTGATTGAAACGGCGCTCGCCTGCCACGCTGTCCTCCTGCGCCTTTGACAGAATGACGTTTGACTGCCAACCCTCTTTGACAGCCGTTTTTGTGACGAACGTATATTCGCCAACTCCGTGCTGTCTGACGTCGCCAACGCCTACGCTTGCAAGCTCCCTCATTTCACCCTTGACTTCCGCAAAGAATTTTAGCCCGTCACCTGCTGCGATAGGACGGTCGGAAAACACGGTGACCTCATATAGATCCGCTTTAAACGGCTTTACTTTTTTTACATAGCCTATCTTTATGCCCGTGTGGTTGTTGAAGTGCTTTTCTATCACGTCGGGCGTGCCGCCGTCGAGATATGCTCTTTCGAGATAGCCGCTTCCTCTCAAAAACGCCTGCTTTAGCGACAAAAGCTCGTCTTTGGATATTTTGCTGCTATCTATCCCGTCAAGCAGCCGTCTATATACCTTTACTGCGCTGCCGACGTAGCCCTCTCTGCGCATACGCCCCTCTATCTTAAAGGACGTAACGCCTGCGTCCGCAAGCTCCTTAAGACTGTTTGCAAGGCAAAGATCCCTTGCGCTGAGCAGATATCCTTCCGCACGTTTCCCGCCCGCCTCGGCGGTGTACGGCAGTCTGCAAAGCTGCTTACAAAGCCCTCTGTTTCCGCTTGCACCGCACTCGGCTGCGCTGAGATAGCAGTTGCCGCTGAAGGCAACGCAAAGCGCTCCCTGCACAAAATATTCTATCTCAAGCTGTGTGCCGCTGCTAATAGCCTTTATATCCTCGAGCTTTGTTTCTCTTGAAAGCACGATACGCTTGAAGCCCAGCTTTTCCGCCTGCCTTGCGCCGTATAAATTGTGTATTCCGAGCTGCGTGCTTGCGTGCAACGCCACGTTTGGAAATGCCTGCCTCAAGCAAGCCGCAAGCCCTATATCCTGCACGATGAATGCGTCCGCACCCGCCTCTACTGCGCTGCGGGCAAGCCTGAGCGCCTCGCCTATCTCGCTGTCGTTTACGAGAGTGTTGAGCGTAATGTAAACCTTGACGCCGAAAAAATGCGCCCTTGCTATGCAGTCGGCAAGCTCGGCATTTGTGAAATTTTCCGCCTTGCGTCTTGCGTTGAAGTTTGACAAACCGAGGTAAACGGCATCCGCACCGCAGGCTATTGCGGTGTTGAAGCTGTTTATATCTCCTGACGGTGCTAAAAGCTCAAGCATACATACAGTATAACGCCGCCGCACGACGTTGTAAACGAAAAGCTTGCGCAAATATGCTTTGCAAGCCATTTGCGATGTGATAAAATAGCGTTATGTTAAATACGCTTTGTCCCATTTGCAAAAACAAGCTCGCAAAAAAAGGCGGCTACGCAGTATGTCCAAACGGACATACCTTTGACTATGCCAAAGAGGGATATCTGTATCTTCTTCCGCCCGATGCGAGGCACTCTAAGGACCCCGGCGACAACAAGGATATGGTAGCCGCACGCAAGAGGTTTTTGGACGGGGGATATTATGCGCCGCTTGCAAACGCAGTGTCGGACATGATAGCAAGTCGATACGGTGACACGCCCATAACGCTTATAGACGCAGGCGTGGGCACGGGCTATTATCTTGAAAAAATCATCGCCTCACGCATGCGCACGTGTGCGTACAATATAAAGGACGTCTATTTGGGTGCGGATATCTCTAAACACGCCGTGCGCTATGCGGCAAAAGCAAACAAAGCCGCCGAGTGCTGCGTTGCAAGCGTATACGACCTGCCCTACGAAAGCGGCTGTGCGGACATTATCACCTGCCTGTTTTCGCCCTATGCCCTTGACGAATACAAGCGCCTGCTTAAGGACGGCGGCATACTGATAATAGCCTCGCCCTGCGAAAAGCACCTCATCGAGCTGAGACGTGCGCTTTACGACGACGTACGCCCCGTAGAAACGCCGCTAAATGCGGACGGCTTTGAAAAAATATCCCAAACGGAATTGCAATATGAATTCACCCTAAATGGCGACGGCATATCCGCCCTGCTTGCGATGACGCCCTATGCCTACCGTGCGCCAAAGGATAAGATCGAAGCCCTGCAAAATATACCGTCTATGTCGCTGACGGCGGATTTTAAGCTGACCGTACTTGAATAAGCACGTTGTTGACAACAAAAATCCAAAGGAATATAATATACGTATTGTATGAAAATACAGAGGAGAAAATTATGCAGGATACGATAAACACGGACGCCGTTGAGGACGCAGTAAGTGAGGAGACTGTCGACGATATTACGGTGCAAACGGAAAACGCCTCGGAAGCGGATGAAAATTTAACCGATCAGAAAAAGCCCAAAAAGGAATTGCCCGCTTGGATAAAGAAAATCGTGGACTATCTAAAAGCCCACGAGGACATAAGACAAATGGTATTCTTCCTTTTGTTTAGCGTGATATGCGGCGCATCGCAGCTTATTGTGACATATGCCCTGTCGGCAGGCTTGAAGCTCGAGGCGCATTTGGGCAGCACACGCCTTGATTGGTTCGTATTCCACTATGCAACTCAGGCGGAATTTATCGGCTTCCTTGTAGGCTCAGTCGTAGGACAGGTGCTCACCTTTGTGCTAAACCGCAAAAAAACCTTCAACGTGCCCGACTACGTCGCACTGCGTGCGGTGCTTTATGCGATAATGGCAGTGCTGATAATCATTATGCAAACCTACCTCGGCGGCTTGGTCACCGATGCGTGCTGGAGCGCTAAGCCCGACGCAAACGGCTTCCTCGATCTTGTATTCAACTTGACGGGACAGGCAGTCGCAGGCATAGCGGCAGTGATAGTAAACTTCCTCGGCAACAAATTTTTTGTCATGCGTGACTGGGGCAAGAAAAAGAGACTTGCCGCAGAGAAAGCGGCTGCGCAGCAAAACGAAGTCAGCGCAGACGTAAATGCGGATACGCAGCAAAACGAAGTTAGCGCAGAAAACGGCGAGACGAATGGCGACCTCTTGGCGCAGGCAGCTTCGGATAATATAGAGGAATAATCAAACAGCTCAAAGGGCGCACGCAAGTGCGCCTTTTCGCTCAAAAATCAGCATATTTAGCGCAAGCCTGTCCGAAATTCGGACAGGCTTGTTGCTTTAACTTGATTTTCTCGATGCTACCGCTGGGTGTACGTCGTGCACTTTAAATGAAATAGCCCACCCCTTCCCTTCGGGCTGTTCCGACTGCGCAGTTTGCAAAGCAATCCCGCTTGTTCACTTTGTCTAAAAATGTGTCACTGGCACATTTTTGCGGCTAAAGCCGCCGAGTCGTGCCCCTCCCGCAAGAATTAGGCTGCGTGCGGCAGCTCGCTCTTTCACTACATATATTTTGCGTTGCTTGTGGGCAGGGGAAGTCGGCGTGCGCACATTAAGTATCGTCCTCTTGTTATGTCACTTGTTTGTGGGCGAAAACAACACAGCCCACAAACTGCGTACTTTTGTCTGGTGCGCAGCACTCAATTTAGCACTCGCCCTGCGAGTGCTTGTTCTTAGCTTCGCAAAAGCTGTTCGTTGTGACTATCCCCTCACCGCTTCGCTTTTGCTTTGCGGAGCTCCCCTTACTAAGGGGAGCCATAACGGCTATACTCGAATATGCAAAACGAACAAAAGTCAGCTATATCAATTTAGCTCTGCCCACAGTTTGACATTGCCGCAAAACAATTTTGCACATATTTTATGCAGCTTTTGCATAGCTTTTATACACGCTCAAATAGATAGCCGATTTTGTGCAAAACGTGCCGTTACATTGCCAAAAACACCTATACCGCAAAAACGACATTTTTCGGCACAATTTTACAAAACCACAATATATAGTGTTTCTCAAAAATGTTTCACACTTTATTTTGTGATTTCCCTTGACTTATTTTGTCGGCTTGCTATAATGAGAAAGCACATTTCAAAAAAGGGGATTTCAGAATATGCTGAACGTAAAAAAAAGAGACGGCAACATAGTGCCGTTCAATCTGAACAAAATCAAAGTAGCCATTGAAAAAGCCTTTGCCGCAGTCGGCAAAAACTACAGCGACGACATACTGGATATGCTCGCTCTGCGTGTCACCGCAGCCTTCAACGACAAGGTTAAGGACGGCGTTGTGACGGTGGAGGACGTGCAGGACTCCGTCGAAGTGGTGCTCATTCAATCAAGCTACGTTGAAGTTGCAAAGGCTTATATATTATATAGAAAACAACATCAAAAGCTGCGTGACATCAGCGCAACCACACTCGACTACAAAAACACCGTTGACAACTATCTCAAGGTCAACGACTGGCGTGTCAAGGAAAACTCCACCGTATCATATTCTGTAGGCGGGCTTATTCTTTCCAACTCCGGCGCAGTGACGGCAAACTACTGGCTGAGCGAGATTTACGATGAAGAGATCGCAAACGCACACCGTGAGGCGCAAATCCACCTGCATGACCTGAGCATGCTCACAGGCTACTGCGCAGGTTGGTCGCTCAAGCAGCTTATTAAAGAGGGACTTGGCGGAATCCCCGGCAAGATAACGTCCTCACCCGCTTCGCACCTTTCCACGCTGTGCAATCAGATGGTAAACTTCCTCGGCATAATGCAAAACGAGTGGGCGGGCGCACAGGCGTTCTCGTCATTCGACACATATCTTGCGCCTTTCGTCAAGGTGGATCACCTCACCTACAAAGAGGTGAAGCAGTGCATACAAAGCTTTATCTACGGCGTAAACACCCCCTCACGTTGGGGCACGCAGGCGCCGTTTACAAACATTACGCTTGACTGGGTGGTGCCAAACGACCTCGCAGAGCTGCCCGCTATCGTCGGCGGCAAGGAAATGGACTTCAAGTATAAGGACTGCGTTGACGAAATGCGTATGGTCAACAAGGCGTTTATCGAAATTATGATTGAGGGCGACGCCAACGGCAGAGGCTTCCAATATCCTATCCCCACCTACTCTATAACAAGAGATTTCGACTGGTCGGACACCGAAAACAACCGTCTGCTCTTCACGATGACGTCCAAATACGGCACGCCCTACTTCTCAAACTACATAAACAGCGATATGGAGCCGAGCGACGTGCGCAGTATGTGCTGCCGTCTGCGTCTTGACTTGAGAGAGCTTCGCAAAAAATCGGGCGGCTTCTTCGGCAGCGGCGAATCGACGGGTTCGGTCGGCGTTGTTACAATCAATATCCCCCGCATAGCATACGTTGCCACCACCGAGCAGGAATTCTTCAAAGAGCTTGAAAGACTTATGAACATCGCAGCCCGCTCGCTCAAAATTAAGCGTAACGTCATCACAAAGCTGCTTGAGGAGGGCTTGTATCCTTATACAAAGAGATATCTCGGCTCATTCAACAACCACTTCTCTACGATCGGTCTTGTCGGAATGAATGAGGCTTGCCTCAACGCACGTTGGGTGGGCAAGGACCTCACAAATCCCGAGGCGCAGGAATTCACCAAAAAAGTGCTCAACTTTATGCGCAATAAGCTCAGCGATTATCAGGAGCTGTACGGAGACCTGTACAACCTCGAGGCAACGCCCGCAGAATCTACGTCATACAGGCTTGCAAAGCACGACAGAGAAAAATACCCCAACATCATCTGCGCAAAGAGCATGGACAACGTGCCTTATTATACAAACAGCTCGCACCTGCCCGTCGGATACACTGCGGATATCTTCACGGCGCTTGACATACAGGACGACCTGCAAACGCTTTATACGTCGGGCACGGTGTTCCACGCATTCCTCGGACAGAAGCTGGATAGCTGGCAGGCTGCGGCAAACCTCGTAAGAAAGATCGCAGAAAACTATAAGCTGCCCTACTACACGCTGTCGCCCACGTATTCTATCTGCGCAGATCACGGCTATCTCGAGGGCGAGCAGTACACCTGCCCCATCTGCGGACGTAAGACGGAGGTGTACAGCCGTATCACGGGCTACTATCGCCCCGTCCAAAACTGGAACGACGGCAAGATTGCAGAGTTTAAAGAGCGCAAGGTATATGATATCGCAACCTCGCAGTATCACGGCAAAGAGATAAGCGAGTTTGTCTGCACCGACGTTGCGCCTATGGTCACGGCAACCCCCAAAAAGGAAGAAGCGCCTGCAGTAAACCCCAACGATATACTGATATTCACTACAAAGACCTGCCCCAACTGCAAGATGGCAAAGAGTATGCTTGAAAAAGCGGGCATAGTTTACACCGTCATCGACGCAGAGGACAACAAGGAGCAAACGGTCGCATTCGGCGTGAAAAAAGCGCCTACACTGCTTGTCCCCAACGGCAACGGCGGATATGACGTATACGACAATGCAAGCAAGATAAAGGGTTATATCGAAAGCGCAAAATAATTGTGTTTATCCAAAAACCAACTTTAAAGTGCAAAAGTGGCAAGTAAATTGCCACTTTTGCGAAATAGACATCTGATATTCAATTATAAAAACTGAAGTTTTATGGAAAATTTTGACATTATCATCATCGGAGCAGGTCCTGCCGGAATGACTTCGGCTCTCAACTGTCTGCGTGCGGGCAAAACCGTACTCGTCCTCGAGGGCGAAAGCTTCGGCGGACAGATAGCGTTTTCACCGAGAGTGGAAAACTTCCCTACCTATCAGCAGGCAAGCGGTGCGGAGCTTATGGATAAGCTGTATGAACAGATATCACAGTGGGGCGCACGTATCGAACTCGAAAAGGCGGAAAGAGTAGAAAGAAATTCAGACGGCTTTACGGTGTTTACGGACTACGGCACATATTGCTGCACGTCTGTTATACTCGCAACGGGCGTAAAGCCCCGCCATATCGGCGTTGAGCGTGAGGAAGAGCTTATAGGCAGCGGCGTCAGCTACTGCGCACTCTGCGACGGCGCATTTTATGCGGGCGAGGACGTTGCAGTCATCGGCGACGCAAACACCGCAATTCAGTATGCGGTAGTGCTCAGCGGATATTGCAAGCACGTGCACGTCTGCGCATTGTTTGACAGACTGTTTGCCGACAAGGCGCTCATCGATGTGCTCAATTCAAAAACCAACGTCAGCGTGCGCTACCATATGTCGCTAAAAGAGTTTATCGGCGACGACGAGCTTTGCGGACTGCACTTTGAGGACACCGTCACAGGCGAGCAAATAAACGTAGATTGTAAGTGCGCATTTATCTGTATAGGTCAGCAGCCAAGCAATAAAGCGTTTGAAAACCTCGTGGAGCTTGACCAAGCGGGCTATATCGTAGCCGACGAAAGCTGCGCCACATCCTGCAAAGGCATATTTGTAGCAGGCGACTGCCGCACAAAGAGCATAAGGCAACTTGCAACAGCCGCAGGCGACGGCTCGGTCGCAGCATTTTACGCCTGCAAATATGTGGACGAAGTGACCGCAAAAAAATAAATTCAGTGAATGTAAAATATAGAAAGGGACGTCTAAGCGGCGTCCTTTTATGATTTGCAAATAAGTTGACAACTCTTAGCAAGCAGATAAATTAGTGATAGTACGAACTCTTAATGGTATATTGCTTTAATCTTCACTAAACATCTGACTTACTTGAATGTTTATTACCTTTGCAATTTTAAAAAGAGCATCTATCCTATAATTTAAATTATTGTTCATTATTTTCTTTAACGTATACAAACTTACGCCAC
This sequence comes from uncultured Christensenella sp., assembly GCA_910584155.1. Taxonomy (GTDB): domain Bacteria; phylum Bacillota; class Clostridia; order Christensenellales; family CAG-917; genus CAG-475. The sequence goes on from CAJTYG010000004.1 coordinate 166,310, forward strand.
ACAACTTACAAAACTTCATTTTTGATATTCTGTTAATCTTTAAATAGTTTTCAATTACTTCTTTCTTAAATTCATTTTTCATACGCTGTCCCTCTTATGGGACGATTATATCATCCCTAATTAGGGATTGTCAAGTATTTATCTCTATTTTGGGATATTATTTATGAAAAGGAGATATTATGAAAAATTTTCCGGAAAGATTAAAAGAATTAAGACAAGAAAAAGGCTTGTCCATTCAATCATTGGCTAAAGAAGTTAAAATAAGCTCATCATCTCTTTGCCGCTGGGAAAATGGTCAAGCAGATATTAAAGGTACTCAACTTGTTATACTTGCCGTATATTTTGGCGTTTCTATTGATTACTTAATGGGTTTAGAAGAATAATATATTTAACATAAGAATTCATCAAAAACCCTCACTTAATAAATGTAAAATCCCTCAAACTTTGTTCGAGGGATTATTTTTACGGTAAATTTTAATGTATGAGTTTAATTTTTTTAATCCTATTTAATCAGCTCGATAAGTGCAAGCGCACGCTTTAAGCCAAGCTTGCTGTTGACTTTAAACTGAAACGGTACTTCTTCATACACCTTTTTGTGGCTCGTATCCGTGTGCGGCGTTCTGCCGTCGTTAAACTCGGGCGCATCGCAGTCAAGCGGCAAATTTATACGTAAGGACGTGCCGATTATGGTGATTTTTGCAACCGTCTCGCCGTTTCTGCGATACGTATCGCACTGCTTGCTTATGCGGCTTTTGATTTTGGGCGCACCCTTAGGCGTATCCGTAAGCGCCTTTTGCAGCTTTGCATATCTTTCCTTAAGAATGTCGCTTGACAAAGCATACTTCTCTGCAAAGGTCAAGCTTTTGCGAGACGCCTTTTTTGCCATCACCTTGTCATAATCAAACTTTTTGCCCAAGGACGTGTCCTGATTTTTCACCTGCTTCACAGCCGCTCTCTTCTTTGGTGTGGGCGCAACTCTCTGCGCAGGCTTTGCCTCCATCTTTTCGTAGGCGCAAGCGCACGGCTGAGATTGCGACTTGTCGCAATATGCGCAAAAATCATATGTACCGCAGGTGTCACGACCGCTTGACTCACTGTCATACCACTTTTTTAAATCTATCATTTGCTGCAACTGAATTCTATTCATTGCAAACCTCCGTTTATCGCATTAGATTGCCAAAAAATTTATCCATATCAATTTTAAATTGTCTGACGGCTAATATTATACGCAAACCAAACATTTTTTGGCAAGCGTTTGCAAAAAGTTTTTCAATAATAAGCATTTGCTTATTCTAACCGCCTGAAATAATAGACATATAATGTCAAAGTGTTCAATTTCAATCATCTATCAACATAAATTTAAAAAACTTGTAAACTAACGCCTAATATTTTGCTGTGATAACACTTTATCTACACAGTATATGCGTTCATTTGACAATGCGCACAAAAATTGCTATAATTGCCGATGTAAATGCCCTGTTCCCGTGGCGAAATAGGATATCGCAATCGCCTCCTAAACGTGTGATATATCCACTGTAAATACGGCGAAAAGCCTACTGTTTAGTAGATATTCTGCTAAAAATTCGGCTTGAAACACGGCGAAAGTGGCACAAAAGTATAAAACCGAGTATAAAATCTCAAAATTTTTTATATAAAATATCTTTCATTTAGTGGAAAATTTTGAGTATTGTTGATATAATTTTAAGGCAATGTTTCCGTAGTTAAACGGATATAACCCGAACCTCCTAAGTTCGTATTCTGGGTTCGATTCCCGGCGGGAACGCCAAAAGCGAGTTGAAAATAAAAAGTCAATTCGCTTTTATTTTACTTAAATATCCATACTTTTGCCTTACGTCAGTCCAATCGTAGCACAGTTCTCGCAGATGTCAACGGCTCATAAATTTGCTTTGGTCTTATGCCAAAGCATTTTTATTTATAACGTAAATTTCTTCACTTCGTTGACATCTCCATATTACTACATTCAATTTCTGCCAATAAACCGAACCCTGCTTCGATGTCCTTTGCCGCAAGGCAAATCAAAAATATGGAGGTTCAAAAGAAAATGAACAATCTGAACAATCAACAAACCATTGAATTCAAAGATTATTATCTAAATGAATTCAACCTCTGGGACGGTGAAAACTTTATCACCTTCAACATTGTGTATTTGGACATAGGACAAAACACTGTTACTGTTGCCATAACAGACACAGGTAAAATAGTCCTCTTGGACTATGAGTTATACGAAGACAGTGACGGCAATCTGTACTTTGAATACGGCTCTCAATACACAAAGATTTATCTTAAAGATTTTGAGGAGATTTAACGATGAAACTTACATTGAGCAACATTAAAAGTCTTAAAGCAAATGCCACTCCCCTTGAAAGGCGTGTGCTTAACTACATAGCAAACGAATGGAGCGATTATGCGGACAAGAAGCATATCTTTACAGATGTTCTTTATTACGGATGCCAATCCGGAGCGGTTGGTTTTTTGATTTATTACAGCGATACAACGAGATTTTACAAGCAATATAAATCAGAGATAGACACCCTGCTCTACGAAACAATGGAAAGCATCGGTTTATATGCTCCGACGGAATTGTTTGGAGATAAGTGGGATAAGGAAGATCCGCTTGCAAATGAAGATTACAACCAAAATCTGCTGGCTTGGTTCGGATTTGAAGAAACCCTGCGCAACATAGGCAACCGTTTTGAACAATTACAAGAATGTATTTAATAAGGAGATTTAGTTATGGCAGCAACAAAAGAACAAAGAAAAGCAAAAGCAATAGAGATAATGAAACAATTAGGCATTTATACAGACTTTATAAAAGGATATGAGCAAAATGATTATGTCTGCATGTATGAACACTACATCGGTTATTGGACGTTTCAATACCACGAACTTGAAGCCAAGATGAAAGAGATTGAAGCAAAATATGATTGTACTATTTATGCCGTTACACACGAATACACGGAGTTTTGCGAGTTATATGATTTTCTCATAGTCCCTAAATACAAAGGTGATTGGAAATATCTTATACACAGCCATAATAACGAACATACGGTATATGCCTATGTTTGGAATAAGACCGATGAGATTTGTAGCGAATTCGGCGATATAGCCGTACAGTCTGCTTGCGGCGGAATAAGGAGGATTGCGTAATGTTTAAGATAAAAGCACATATTCATTCTCTGAACGGCGAAATAGATGAAATAACCGTATTGGAACAAATCGGCGACAATGACTATTTAGTTGAATATAAGGGCGTGAAGTGTCACGCCCTTTTTAATTGCTTTATCTGCGAATTCTATGCAGACGATATTTACGGGAGAATAGAATGAGAGAATTAAACTTAACAGCAACAGGACGTGAACAAGAACTTATACTTGCCTATCTTCAAGAGAATGTCAGCGACATACTTGCCGACAAGATAAACAACGGCGTTTATATCCATAAGAACGGCAAGCAGTTATTAAACAGAAAGACGTTAGACGGCTTTATGAATTATGCCTGTGAAGAAGCTCGTAAACAAAGTGAAAAAAACGTAAAAGCAGCTTGTGTGCAGGATAACGTCGTATTTGGTTGGGCTATTCACTACTTTGAGGAAGACTCCATTGAAGGCACATTATATACCGAGGACGGCAGCGAGTATAAGCCTGTCGTTGTAAAGCCTAAAAGTCAGTCAACTGCTCCGCCAAAATCGGTTAAACCTCAAAACTCGCAAACCTCCATCTTTGAACTTATGGAATCCAATACACCTGACAAAGACAAACAGCAAAGTCAAAGCATCGAAGATGCCGAAAACACCGAAGATGACTATATGCCCACATCCGAAGAAATAGGCGACATACTTGCAGAACTGGCAGAGGAAGACCGTACAGAAGCTGAGAACAAGCCAAAAGGCTCGCCCTTGTATCAAGAGTATATGAGCGTGCAAAACCGTTTCCCTACGGATATTGTAGCATACAGGCTCGGAGACTTTTACGAGGTGTTCGGGGAGAATGCGGTTACTATCGGGAACGAGATAAATTTAACCATAACCGGCAGAGATTGCGGACTTGATGAGCGTGTGCCTATGATTGGTTTTCCCTATCATGCAGCAGATATATATTTTAACAAGATAGCGAAAACGCACAGCATTGTTGTAGCAGAAGATAAGAATAATATCCGCCGAATACCAAAGCAAGTTATAGACCGAGATACGGGTGAAATAATTGAAGAGCCCGATACTAATAACAGAATAGACAAATCGTTGTTACCGCTTCTCTCTGAAATTCTCGGAGAGGTTTTTATTGTGAGGTGAAATTATGAAAATCGAAAAAATTAAACCTATACCTAAATACATTTTGAAGCTTATCCAAAAAGCGGAAGTAAAGAACTCCGTAAAGCTGTCCGGATACGTCAGATTTTATTCATATCTAACCAAGAATGACGGCGAGCTTGTAAAGGTTATTGTTGCCTGTAAAAACAAAATATACAGTCCACGTTGGAGGTGCAAGCAAGTGGTAATACACGGTGTGCATTCTGATAAATGCTTTATTAAAGATATAGTCTTTCACTTTATGGGCAACTACTCTGTTGGCTGGTTTGAAGAGGGTTTACAGAAAGAGCCAAGATGGTACGAGGATAATGAATGGGGCTGGGTTGACGACAAGTATTTTAACATTCGCTGCCCTGTCTTAAACAAAGAATATGCCTTACGCTTTCCTGAATACAAATACAGTGCTGTAGACGTTTACCCTTATTTTGATACGTTAATATATCTGCGCACATATGAAAAGTATCCGCAAGCGGAAATGTTGGTTAAATTCGGATTACACGCTTACGCTTTGAGCAAACAAATATTACAGAAAGTTGGCAAAGATAAAAACTTCCGCAAATGGCTGATTGATAAACGCTATGAAATAATAGGACACAGTTACTATATTGGGACATTGCTTAAAGCATACATAACGGGCAAACAGATAAAACAGGTACAGCAGATAGAGGAAGATAAAAAGAAATTCTGCCACAAAGATAACTACAAAAATATTAAGCGCTTATTTACAACAGACAAAGCTATTACGGAATTCTTGGAGTATATCGAAAAGCAAAACGCTAATATATCATCTTATTCAGACTATCTCACCGCCTGCAATTATCTGGGCTTGGATATGAGCTTGCCAAAGAACAGACTGCCCCACGATTTCAAGAAATGGCATGATATAAGGATAGATGAATATCGTACAGCAAAAGCATTAAAAGATGCCGAAGAGCATAAGAAACTGTACGCAGAATTTGCTGCTATTGCAGAAAAGTATTTGTCACTACAAAAAAATAACGAAGATACATTTATCGTCCTTATAGCAAGAAGTCCGCAAGACCTGATACGAGAGGGTGAGATACTGCACCACTGTGTTGGGCGTATGAATTACGATCAGCGATTTATACGAGAAGAGAGCCTTATATTCTTTGTGAGGAATAAAAGCACACCCAACACCCCGTTCGTTACATTGGAATACTCGCTCCAAAATCACAAAGTATTGCAGTGTTACGGCGATGGGGATACCAGACCTAATGAGCAAGTATTAGATTTTGTGAACAATAAATGGCTGCCATACGCCAACAGACAAATTAAGAAAATAGCAAAAGCAAATAAACAAGCAGCTTAAAAAAAGGAGATTATATTATGGCAAAATATTTCAGAGTTAAAGCATTGTATCCTAAAAACAATATGGAAATCATTGTGGACAGCTATGGCAAGTATGACGAGATATGGCAACTTAGCGCATTTCTCATAAGCAAAGGTTTTAAAATACAACAAGTATGGGATGACGGGAAAATTGTTGATATAGATATACCAAAAGTAAATTTAATAGCTACCGAACAAATTTTTGTTCGTTACTGCAAATAGATTAAAATGCACACAAGCCACCGCAATCGGTGGCTTGTGTGTCACAATTATTTTTTGTTTTTTCTTTTAAAACGTCTAAATCGTTTATTTGCTGTTTTTGCTTTTTCATCTTCAACAGGATTAACTATTGGTGTAATTGTAATTCCATTTTCAGACGTGATAAAGAAGCCATCTCCTATATCATTATCTAATAAATATTTGTCTATTGCTTGCCTTGCCTCAATATATTTATCCTCACGACAGTCAATAATCCCTTCGGATAAAACAAAGCGATCATCTCTGTTGTTTTCATCAAAAATTACTTCAAACCCATCAAATAAATACTTTGCCGCTAACAAACTAAGAATAGCAAATACATTGTCCCTATTTTCAAATGACAAAAACAAGCCCGAAAGCGCATAAATAGGACGTGTACTTTGATCTATTCTGCCCGAATTGAAATACTTATATACAGCAACACCTGCGTTAAGTTTCCTGACACACAACTGATTATTTATATCGTCTCTCCGAGCAAAGTTGTGTATATCGCTATCAATTAGTCGCTTATCCGAAGATGATATAAATTTATCTAAAAATATCCAACGATAACCGCAATAATGGCTAATTTTAGTATATAAAAGTTTAGTCGCAGTAAATACCATATAAAATTATCTTCCTTGTTTTGCTATTCTTTTTAAATCATTTACATATTCATTTAATAACCCAAGCGAAACCTCCGTATACTCGATAATATCATTCAAATCTTTTCTCAAATTGCGTCTTTGACTATGCCCGATTAAGATATCCAAAAGAACTTTAATTACATTATTTAACTCTTTTTGATTTTCTGTGCCTAATTGTTTATAATTCTCTATGTTTTGTTGACAAGTATTCAAATACATCAGCATAGCTTGAGCAAATAATGCAGCAACATTTATAGGAGCAAAATTTACATTTGTTTGAATATTATTCGTTACAATTAACTCATTACCTTTCCATATTACTTGCGTATTAACTACCCCTCGACCAACAACACCTATCGGCATAATTACATATGGGCACCCATGATCACATAACATATCGATAATTCCAGAAAATTGATTCTTTAATTTGTCCTTTACACCATCAATGTCCTTTTCTTCGATAACGCTAGAGTCAAACTTTGTCAATGCAAAAATTACAGGTATTTTTTTATTGAATCTTTCAAAATTTTTCAATGCGTTTTCAAATATTGAAGTCATTGGAGCTACACCTAATTTGGTGCTAAGCTGTGTGTCATTATTCATACATTTCAATGAAATCGCATCTGCAAATATAATTATTACATCACTTCGAAGCAAATTATTAGACAATTCTACGATTTCCTCTTGATCATCAAACGCAGCTAATGGCAAATTTTCGCCTTTATAGTCGATTAAATTAAAATCAATTACTTTTTTGTTGGCTTTCTTTAACTGCAATTGAAGAGTGTCAATAATATTTTCTTCAGTTGCCTTCGGAAATGTTAATTTTGAAAAAAGCGTACCTATTTCATACATCGTTTGTTGAAGTTTTCTTTCTTCGGTTTGATTGATCCCAGCAAATCGAAAACCTTCAACTCCTCGATTGCAAAAGCTATCCAATAACGCCGACAAATACGTCGTTTTGCCGCTATCACTTGTGCCCCACATTGTTATGTTCATTTTTTCTCTCCTTTGTGTTTAATTAGATTTATTTTTTTTTAATTATTGCAATTATAAATGTGACTATTGTTATTACCGCAGCTAAGGCAGAAAGCACTGATACTATTATCGATTTCCACAAGATAATATCGCAAATCAATAAAGCTATAATGCCTAAAAATAGAATGCAACAGCTAACAATTAGAATTATTAACATCTTTCTTATTCGCTTCTCTCTTATTTTCCACTTTATAGGATCAGTTTCATTGTTTTCCAGCCACATATCTTTCACCTTAGTATTTTTATTTTCGGCGGAGCGGGTTTCGCTCCGCCTGAAAACATTTTAATTTAATTACATATTCCCATCTAAGCAATAAACTATATAAATATGCGCCCCTTCATTCCAACAATTGCCTTTATTTAAAGAGATCCATTGTGACATTGTACCTCGAAAACCTATATTCCTAATACTACTGCAACCTTTGAACACATACTCAGGTATTGTTGTAACGTTGTCTCCTATATTTACTGTTGTTAGTTTTGTGCAACCCCTGAATATGGGATCATAACTTCCTACCGAAATACAAGCGGTTGCATTCCAGTTTACTGTTGTAAGCCCACTGCAACCAGAGAACGCAGAAGAACCAATGTTCATAACACTGTTGCCTATGGTTACGCTCTTAAGCCCGCTACCATTGAACGCATAAGAGCCAATGCTCGTCACGCCGTTGCCTATTGTCACACTCGTAAGCCCACTGCAACCCTCGAACGCACTATTGCCAATGCTCGTCACGCTGTCGGGAATTGTTATGCTCGTCAGCCCGCTGCAACCATTGAACGCATAAGAGCCAATGCTCGTCACGCTGTCGGGAATGACAAGATCTGTCACCAATTCTCTGTTTAGATATAAGTTGTGCGCACCATATAATGGATTTGCATCATAATTTCCAAACAATATTCCGCACCACTTAGCTATGTCTGTAATATACACTGCATTAAGCCCGCTGCAATTACGGAACGCATACTCGCCAATGCTCGTCACACCGTTGCCTATTGTCACGCTCGTAAGCCCGCTGCAACCATTGAACGCATAAGAGCCAATGCTCGTCACGCCGTTGCCTATTGTCACACTCGTAAGCCCACTGCAACCCTCGAACGCACTATTGCCAATGCTCGTCACGCTGTCGGGAATTGTTATGCTCGTCAGCCCGCTACAATAATAGAACGCATTATAGCCTATGCTTGTCACGCTGTCGGGTATCGTAATACTCGTAAGCCCGCTGCACTTATAGAACGCATTTTCGCCTATACTTGTCACACTGTCGGGGATAGTTATGCTCGTAAGCCCGCTACAATAATAGAACGCAGCATCACTTATGCTTACAGTTCCTTCTTTGATAGTTATGGATGTATTATTTGGCATGGTGCCTTTATAGACATAAGCGACTTTACCTATATATACAACTCCATCAGGTTGACTGTTATACCAAGCCGTGTTATCAAATGCATTGTCGCCTATATACGTCACGCTGTTACCAATTGTCACACTCGTAAGCCCAGTGCAATCCTCGAACGCACTATGACTGATGCTGTCACCGCTTGTTATTTCAACTGTTTGCAAATTCGCTTTAGGTATATAACCAATTGCTTGCGTGGGCATTTTTGCAGTCGTAAGCCCGCTGCAACCCTTGAACGCATACTCGCCAATGCTCGTCACGCCGTTGCCTATTGTCACGCTCTTAAGCCCACTGCAATTATAGAACGCTTCATAGCCTATGCTCGTCACACTGTCGGGTATAGTTATGCTCGTAAGCCCGCTGCATCCATAGAACGCATACTTGCCTATGCTCGTCACACTGTCGGGTATAGTTATGCTCATAAGCCCGCTGCAACCGGAGAATGCATAATCACCTATGCTCGTCACACTGTCGGGTATAGTTATGCTCGTAAGCCCGCTGCAACCAGAGAACGACGCACTAAAACCTATATATCTACCGCTTGTTATTTCAACTGTTTGCAAATTCGATTTAGGTATATAACCAATTGCTTGCGTGGGCATCTTTGCATTCGTTATATTATCACATCCATAGAACGCATTTTCGCCTACATATGTCACGCTATTGCCTATAGTCACGCTCGTTAGCCCGCTACATCCATAGAACGCAGAAGAACCTATGCCCGTCACGCTGTCAGGGATTGTTATACTGGTAAGACCGCTACATCCAGAGAACGCATTTTCGCCTATACTTGTCACACTGTCGGGAATTATTATACTCGTTAGCCCACTACATCCAGAAAATGCCCTATCGCCTATGTGCGTCACACTGTCGGGTATTGTTATGTTCGTAAGCCCGCTGCACTTATAGAACGCAGCATCACTTATGCTTACAGTTCCTTCTTTGATAGTTATGGATGTATTATCTGGCATGGTACCTTTATATCTATATGCAATATCTCCCACATACACAAGTCCATCAGGTTTATTTTTATGCCAACTAGCAGGGATGTATAAGATGTCCTTTGTGGCTTTACTATATAAAATACCATCTTTACTCTCATAAACCTCATTATTAACATCTACATTAATGCTACAAAGTGAGTCCGAAAAGTCCCTACAAAAAATATTTTTCACACTTGCGGGAATCGTTATACTCTTAATACTATTGCTTTGGAACACATTCTCACTTATGCTTACAGTTCCTTCTTTAATATATACAGATTCAGATGGTGAGGAGTAACTTACATTATAGTCATAAGCAACTTTACCTAAATATACCACTCCATAATTTTTAATTATACTGTAAGACCAAGCCGTGTTACCAAATGCTCCGTCGCATATATACGTAACGCTGTCAGGAATAGTTATATTCCTAAGATTATCGCACCACGCAAACGCAAGCCCGCCAATGCTCGTCACGCTGCTGGGAATTGTTATGCTCGTAAGTCCTCTGCAATAATAGAACGCACAAGCGCCTATACTCGTCACGCTGTTGCCTATTGTCACGCTCTTAAGCCCGCTGCAACGCTCGAACGCATTCCTGCCAATGCTCGTCACGCTGTCGGGTATCGTTATGCTCTTAAGCCCGCCGCAATACTCGAACGCATACGCAGGTATTGTTTTAACGTTGTCTCCTATATTTACTGTTGTCAGTGTCAGTCTGCAATAATAGAATAAACTATAACCTGCTGCTGAGTCACTTACCAATGTGCAAGCGGTTGCATTCCAGTTGACTGTTGTAAGCCCAGTGCAATCCTCGAAGGCACTCTTGCCTATGCTCGTCACGCTGTTGCCTATTGTCACGCTCGTAAGCCCGCTGCAACCAGAGAACGCAAGCCCGCCAATGCTCGTCACGCTGTCGGGGATAGTTATGCTCGTAAGCCTAGTGCAATCCTCGAAGGCACTCCTGCCTATGCTCGTCACACTGTTGCCTATGGTCACGTTCGTAAGCCCGCTGCAACCATCGAACGCCTGAACACCTATACTCGTCACGCTGTCGGGGATTGTCACGCTCGTAAGCCCGCTGCAACCATCGAACGCCTGAACACCTATACTCGTCACGCTGTCGGGGATTGTCACGCTCGTAAGTCCTCTGCATACATAGAACGCATAATCGCCAATGCTCGTCACGCTGTCGGGGATTGTTATGCTCGTGAGATTAGAGCAGTTGTAGAATGCTCCATATAGAATATTGCCGCCTGTCACTGTCATTTTTTTGAGTGAAGTTGGTATATAATAGCGGTGGCTTCCGCTAGAAGATGACGTACTATCTCCATAATAATACTGTATTGTTTCAGTTCCTCCTTCATAACTGTATGCTCCAAAGATATATCCAAACAAAGTTGAGGATGAAGCACTTGTCTCGCTATTACTGCCGCCAACAAACGGAATAGTCATTTCTACAAGCCCACTGCAACCAGAGAACGCACTATTGCCAATGCTCGTCACGCTGTCGGGTATTGTTGTGCTCGTAAGCCCGCTGCAACCAGAGAACGCATACTCGCCAATGCTCGTCACGCTGTCGGGGATTGTTGTGCTCGTAAGCCCGCTGCAACCAGAGAACGCATACTCGCCAATGCTCGTCACGCTGTCGGGAATGACAAGATCTGTCACCAATTCTCTGTTTAGATATAAGTTGTGCGCACCATATAATGGATTTGCATCATAATTTCCAAACAATATTCCGCACCACTTAGCTATGTCTGTAATATACACTGCATTAAGCCCGCTGCAACCCTTGAACGCATACTCGCCAATGCTAGTCACACTGTCGGGTATAGTTATGCTCGTAAGCCCGCTGCAACCAGAGAACGCACTATGTCCTATATATGTCACATTATTTGGCAATGCAATGCTCGTAAGCCCAGTGCAATCTTTGAACGCCCAGTTGCCAATACCTGTTACACTGTCGGGAATAGTTACACTCGTAATCCCACTGCAACCCTCGAACGCTCCAATACCTATATTTCTACCGCTTGTTATTTCAACTGTTTGCAAATTCGATTTAGGTATATAACCAATTGCTTGCGTGGGCATTTTTGCAGTCGTAAGCCCACTGCAATCCTCGAACGCATCTCTGCCTATGCTCGTCACACTGTTGCCTATGGTCACACTCGTAAGCCCGCTGCAACCTCTGAACGCATACTCGCCAATGCTCGTCACGCTGTCGGGGATAGTTATGCTTGTAAAACCAATACATCCAGAGAATGCACTATTGCCAATGCTCGTCACGCTGTCGGGGATTGTCACGCTCTTAAGCCCGCTGCATCCATAGAACGCATGCTCAGGTATTTTTGTAACATTGTCTCCTATATTTACCGTTGTTAAATTTGTGCAACCAACAAATATAGAATTATCATAACTTCCTTCCGAAGTGCAAGCGGGTGCATTCCAGTTAACTGTTGTAAGTCCGCTGCAACCAGAGAACGCACGGCTACCTATGCTAGTCACGCTGTCGGGGATTGTGATGTTTGTAAGACCACTACAGTCCTCGAACGCATAATCGCCTATACTCGTCACGCTGTTGCCTATTGTCACGCTCGTAAGCCCACTGCAATCCTCGAACGCCCTATCGCCAATTGACCTCACAGGCATTCCTTTGCGAGTTGACGGAATAACGATTGATGTTGTTGAGTTATCGTCAAGGCCGATTACTTCATAATATTCATCATCATGCAATCTAAATCTTAGTGAGGTTTTAACACTCCACTTCGCATATATGCACATATCTTCAGTTAAGGCTTCTTCTGAAAACGAACTTTCTGTCAACAGATGGCTCCACTCATCCTTATCAAAATACCATCCATCAAAATCATAATCCTCTTTGGTCGGTTCAGCCGGCAAAACAATGGTTTCGTTACCAGCAGTAGATATAGTATGATACTCCGTACCGTCTACCTCAAAAATAAGCTTAAAAATTTTAGAGGCACCACTATTGTCCGTTCCCTGTTGACGCTGATCTCCGCATGCCGTAAACACACATAGAGTTAATGCCAAAACAGTTGTTAAACAGATGACAATTATAATACTTTTCTTCATTTTTCGTTCTCCTTACTAATGCAATAAATTATCTATTACAGCAATAATCATCACGCTTATTGCTTCCACTAAATCTTGTTGAATTATTGACGCAACGGTTGCACTTCACAGAACCATCGCTCGCACCACAAATACCCGCAGCCCATCCTCGCCGTCCGCCTTGACCGCTTTTAAAATATGCATAAACCTCTGCATTATTTGTGCAATCCCAAAACTGTGTTACGTAAGCACACCCCACCAATCCACCGGAATACACATAGTAACAATTGATTTCGCCTTGATCCACCTTGCCTGAAACAGTACAATTGGAAATTGTTGAATTCATCGCATATCCCGCTATTGCGCCGGCTACAGAACAATTGGCATAGCCGTTTCTGACATCTATGGTCGTTTCCACATTTAGATTTTTTATTGTGGCATTCACCAAACTCGAGAACAATCCATATCCATACGTTGTAGTATCTTTTTCTTTACTGTTCGTATTAGATCTTGAGTTGATTAAAGTATAAGTAACAGTATGATTATTCCCGTCAAATATGCCTTTAAAGGCGTTTTCTGGTGTTCCATTTGATTTGCCCCAACTGTCACTGCCATTTTGCCCCCAATCGCCCATATTCAAATCAGCCATTAGTTTATAATGAATGCCTGTGGTTTGATTACCTGTTGAAGATAAAACTTTTATTAAATCTTGTTTATTATAAATTTTATAGGGGCGTTCTTCCGTTCCGTCTTCAAAATTCATTTTATTTAAAAGCCTTTCAACATTTTTATTTGCTTCTTCTTTAAAACGTGCTATCAATATGTTTTTAAACACATTATACTCATTTGGAATATATTCCCAAATAGGAACAAGCCCTTGTTCTGCAACGTCTATAACCTTCCAATTATTCTCATTATTCAATGAATTTGCCCATTGAGGATAACTAATAGCAAGCTCTTCAAACGAAGAACATGCTACAACTTCTCCTCCAAATAATTTAGCATTAAAGAAACTCGTAGAATTTTCAGTATTTACATGGTATAAGTCTTGTAACTTTCTTTCAAACTCAACGCCTGCCGAGATAGAAGCATCTCCTCCGCTTATACTTGCTTTGACTGCATTTTTAAATACTGTATTGATTTCATTACTCTTTATATCTGTTTCCGAAAAAATGTTATAATATATTTCCATTTGTCCGCCATAAATAACGGAAGTTCTTATGTGTGTGCCATACTTTTGTATAAAACCTTCGTAATCTCTGTTTTGTTGAAATTTGTTCAAATCATTTAAAAAATTTGTACTAAGATATTGTTGATAATTCTGTGTATTTTTAAATCCATCTAAATAATAATTTCTACCCTGCGTATTATGAAACATAGTATAAAAATATTGATGGGCTTTATGCGAAGATTTAATTGAATTATTTATAGAAAATTTGCTTTCATATCCCGCAGAAAATAAACCGCCTAAATTGACATTGACAGACGAAGAAAGAGTATAACCCTTATTCAGTTCACGTATCTTTTCTATTACATTATCTCTAACTGTCGAATTTATTTCTGTACTACCAATATCAGTGTTCTTAATAGGCAATTTGTTAAAATCAAATATATTATCTATTTGTTGGTTATCAATTGGAGATTTTGCAGTAAAAGCATTGATACCGTCGCCTAAGCCGAAACTTTTTGAATCAGAAGAAGTGTTGTTTTTATCACAAGCTGTAAATACACACATAGCTCCTATCAAAAGCATCACTAAAAATATCAAAACATTTAGCTTTTTTCTCATAAGTATCTCTTGCCCATATATAAATTTATTTTCTATTTAAAAGCATAACAAATCAACCGTGAAAAAAGCGTGAACTATTATTCACGCTTTAACAAATAATTTAGTGTTTATGAATTTAATTGTTTTTATTAAGTCTGCGGTTTATAATCAAATCCAATCTGTTTTGCATATCTAAAGACCATTCATAATCTATCAAAAATTCATAATTATAAGAGAGATTTTCTTCATCCTTCAAAAAATCCCACAAATCGCAAGTTATGGTGTCCGTATTCGCTTTTGCTTTGCCTCTGTAAAACTGAACTATATGCTCTATATGGTTATGCCGCAAAATCAGATCGAGTCGGCTTTTGGCGTTGCGATATAATAGTTTTGCTTTATCGACGTCATGGTCGGGCCACAATACAGATATCATCTCGGGCATAGAGACCAATTGACCTTGCCTATAGACTAAATATGCCAACATTTCCTTCGACTTCGTCAAATTAAACGCTACGCTTTTTCCTTCGATCTGCAAATCAAAAGCTCCAAATGTTTTCGCAACAATTTTTCTGTCGTTATGCAAAGAGTCGTTGATTTCAGCTATATATTTATGCAGTTTATCTTTTGAATACGGCTTATAACAAAAGCCAACGACGTTGTCGCCAAGCTCATTTTTTATTTTTTCCTCGTCTTGTGCGTATCCCGTAATAAACACAATCTGGATTTTAGGATTTATACTCAGTATCTTTTTTGCCAGATCAACGCCGTCCGCATTTGGCATAACGATGTCTAAGAAAGCGGCATCAACATTATTGTTCTTCACGTATGTTATCAACGCATCTAAGTCGTTCATAAACATAGAACACTTGATTTCGCCATAGTCTACAATATTCTCAAGAAAATCCTTAAGAATATTCATCTCATCATCGACAACTATAATATTCATTTCGTATCTCCTTTTGGCACGAATATTTTTATAATCGTTCCTTTCCCTATTGTGGTGTCTATAATTGCGTCGGTGTTTAGTGTAAACTTAATCCGTTCTATTGCATTACGCAGACCTACCGAGTTCTCCCCGACTTTCTTGCAATCAAATCCGCATCCGTTATCTTCTATTGTTATAATGGTTTCTTTCCCCGCATCCTCTGTTTTGATTAAAATATAGCCGTCTTCCTGATATATCACTCCGGAATGTTTAATTGCGTTTTCCACAAACGGCTGCAATGATAATATAGGCAGATAAATATCATAGCTTTCTATATCAAGCATCAAGTTTATGGATTTATTAAGCCCTAATTCTACAAGGCCTACATAATTTAATATGTTGTCAATTTCATCATCGAGTCTTATCATAGGTTTAGAATCCGCATCTACAATGGCACGCAGATGAGAAGCAAATTTTTCTACTGCAACATCGCCTTCGTCTAAACTTTTATGATAAACGGACCGCACGGCAGATAAACTGTTAAACACAAAATGCGGCTTGATCTGCTCACGCAACACCTCGTTCTTTATTGTTACGAGCTTTCGTTTATAAACTTCTGCTTGCAAGGCTTCTTTGTTTTTATCGGCAATTCTAACAAAATTCATGACCGATATTACAAACGTAATTACTAAAATAATTCCGGAAGCATATGATTCGGTCCCTATAATCACAAACTCTATCATATCCAACAAATTTGCGCCGATCAACAGAATTATTCCAAGCAAAATAATCAAATAAGATTTCGCATATTTTATCTTTTCCGTCGCTGCTTTTGCAATAGGAAAATACAACAATGCCGCTAAAAACAACTGAATAAACACAGGTACAGCTCTTTCTTTATAACCAAATAGCAGATAAAACGATAAAATACACGCTACATTTATAAAAGCAAATATACCAACTAACCATTTTTTCGGTTTTTTGATTATTCCCATTTGATACAAATGGTAAATAAAAACAATTACTGCGACAAAAGCCAACGAATAGAATATTTCGGCAATTCCATTGTACGCAAACGATTTAGAACTCAAACAGAATAAGGAGTAAATATCTATCGAGAATATAAACATCAGTACAAATAATAGCAGTAAGCAAACGAGCGACCACATTTTTTGTTCCTTGTATATGCAGTTTACAACAATACTCATTAAAAACAAAGCGGCTAAGATACCAAATACTATGAATGAAATCTGGTCACCCGTATAAATTTGATTAGAAGTAAAATCTGAGCGCAAATAGAATGCATAATGCATTCCGCCTTCATTATTGTTGGATATCTCAATTATAACATCAAGAGTTTCATCCTGTCCGACCTCATACGGTAAATACCGTTCTGCACGCCCGTTGGATTTGGTTTCGCTTATCTCTTTAGACATTATTCCGTATTCAACATTTAATACGCCGTTAATATACGTCCTGTATGCGCCGTCATAATTGTTTGCAAACACCAAAATTTCCGATTCCGGCTTAACATTTTTTATTTTCAATCTGAATGAGCCATAACCGTCTCTGGGGAGTATATGTCCGTCCAGTGTGGTTTTCCCTGTCCACACATCGGGCATATCTATAACTCCATCCGGCTGTGTATCTAAAAGATTATCCGAAATAAGCCATTTGTTATAGTAGTATTCCCATTCACCCGGCAACACCGTCCAACCATCGCTTTGTCCCATATCAAGAGTGCCATTCACAATTGTCGGCATGCCATTTATTTTCGTTAAATACTTTGAGCAAACACAAAATGCCGTAATAATCAAAACGGTAACAATCAGAAAAATCCCGCCGTATATGCTTGACTTGTTTATAAAATTAGATTTTAAGCGTTCAAATTTCTTCATAAGCACTTTGCTTTTCAGTCCGTTTCGTTCTGATTATTTGCAGAAATACAAAATGTTATTTAAATATGACTTAAAAGGCAAAACGCATTATCTATGCCATAAAAATATAACAAGTGCATTCCCTCTGATTTCGCCAAAAATCTCAATTCATATTTCTATGGACTGTATGTACAGAAAACGCACTTGTTACCTAAGTAAAAGCGCCCATAGAAATATCTGAGAATTTTTGGCAAGTAAATCTTAACATTTGCGACTTTTACTGTCAATATTTAATTCTAATTCATAGTCCTTTGGCTGTTAGGCGTGTGCTTGTCTTGAAACAAGTGGCGTCGCTTCGCTCCGCCAGACAAGCACACGCCAATCAACTGAAACAATGCACTAAATCAAACAAAGAATTAAGAGCACGGGCGAGAGGTTTGCGCTATCCCGCTTGCAAAGCCTCTCGCCATTCCGTTGCTCATTTGTTATTCTTTTGCGCATGATTTTACTCGCATTTGCATTTCAGTTTGTCTTTGGCATAAGTGCTTTCGTTTCTTTGGATATTACTCCTATCCATTCGCCGTTATCCCAACAGTTAAAATCATCAAAAAGCAATAGTTTCCTTTCTTCAAGCCCGAACATCGTCGCTACGTCACCATCCTCTATATCGGAAATTAAGTACATCGGCAGTCCTCTCGAATAAACAATTTTTTCCCCCGTTTTCTCTATGTATTTGAGTATATATGCAATGGCTTTTGCATACTCTTGAG